>CANJJD010000021.1 GCA_947474645.1 Alphaproteobacteria bacterium
AAGTTAGGCAGCGAGGGCCATTTCATTATCGTTGGCACCTAAACAATAGTCCGATGACGGCGGAACCATACCGGGCAAAAGAACTGCCTTTACACATCCGTCGATCCTGTTTCGCCCCCACAAAAACCCTCCGAGCCAAAAGGCCGAAGGGCTTATGGTGGAGGCGCCGGGTACCGCCCCCGGGTCCGGCCTGCTTATTACACAGTCGTTTATCGCCATAGTCTGCCGGGCGAACCCGGCGAGCCCTCGTAATATAGGTGCTGGGAGTTAAGAATTGAAGGGCGGAACTTGACTCTCCGTGTCCGGGCGGGCATCCGCCTCAAATGAAGGTGATTTACGCCAGCGAAGCCGAGATTGTTCGTGTCGGCGAAGGGCTGATGGCGTGCAGCCTGCAACGTGAAGAATGGACCCATGGCGCCCATTTCGCCGCGGCGCTGTGGCTGATGCGCTATCGCCCTGAACTGGAGCCGGCGGCCGCCATGCCCGACCTGATCCGCGCCTTCAATGACGCGGTGGGCACGGTGAACAGCGACTCCAGCGGCTATCATCACACCATTACGCTGGCTTCGCTGCGGGCGGCGCGGGGCGTGTTCGACAGCTTCCCGGCCGACGTGCCGGTTTACCGCATCGTCAATGCCTTGATGGGGACCAACTTCGCCAATCCCAACTGGCTGCTGGAATACTGGTCGCGGGACCGGCTGATGTCTGTGGAAGCCCGGCGCGGCTGGCTGGAACCGGACTTGAAGGCCCTGCCATTCTGAGCCGAATCCGGTAAAATCTCCCCATGCGGCAATATCTCGATCTTCTCCGGCTGGCGCGCGATACGGGCGTGGAAAAGCGCGACCGCACCGGCACCGGCACACGCTCGATCTTCGGCCACCAGATGCGCTTCAATCTGGCCGATGGTTTTCCGCTGGTCACCACCAAGAAGGTGCATCTGAAATCCATCATCTATGAACTGCTCTGGTTCCTGCGCGGCGAGACCAATGTCCATTGGCTGCAGGAGCATGGCGTCACCATCTGGGACGAATGGGCCGATGCCAATGGCGAGCTGGGCCCGGTCTATGGCTATCAGTGGCGCAGTTGGCCCAGCCAGAGCGATGGCACGATTGACCAGATCGCGAACGTCATCGCGGACATAAAGAAAAATCCGGACTCACGCCGCCTGATCGTCACCGCCTGGAATCCGGCGGATGTGCCCAAGATGGCGCTGCCGCCTTGTCACTGCCTGTTCCAGTTCTATGTCGCGGACGGCAAGCTGTCGTGCCAGCTTTACCAGCGCTCCGCGGACATCTTTTTGGGGGTGCCGTTCAACATCGCCTCTTATGCGCTGCTGACCATGATGGTGGCGCAGGTGACGGGGCTGAAGCCTGGCGAGTTCGTGCACAGTTTCGGCGATGCGCATCTTTATTTGAACCATCTCGACCAGGCGAACGAGCAACTGGCGCGCAAGCCTTATCCTTTGCCGGTGATGCGGTTGAATCCGGCGGTGAAGGATATTTTCGCCTTCCAGTATGAGGATTTCACCCTGGAAAATTACCAGTCTCATGCCGGGATCAAGGCGCCGATCGCCGTTTAATCCTCGGGATTTGACAAAGCCGGGGCGGGGCTTAAAAGACCGCTTCAAGGAGACTTTTCATGGCTACCCAGGACGTTCAGGGCACGGAAGAAACCAAGCTGGCCAATGGCGGCGGGGCTTTCCCCTTCTGGGTGTCGGTGGTCATCGTCGGCGGCCTGTTCGCGATCCTGGTCGGGATCGTCTATGGCGTGGTCCAGCTCTTCTCTTAATCGCCCTTCAGCGGCAATTGCGTAGCGGCAGGCCGCGCCGGATCAGGCCCGGCAGCTCCGCCACGCTGGGCAGGATCGCGTTGCTCTTTTCCTGCCGCAACCGGCTTTCCGGCGCCGCCCCGGTATAGACTCCGACCACCGCGCCCATGCCGCCATTGTTGCCGGCCTGCAGATCCAGCACCGTATCGCCCACCGCCAGCACTTGCGCCGTGTCGTTGACATGCGCCGCTTCCATGGCGCGGAACAGCATGTAGGGCGCCGGCCTGCCATCCACCACATCATCGCTGGTGATGCTGGTGACGAAATATTTCTGCCAGCCCAAGTGAGATAGCACCTGACTGGTGAGTGGGCGGTCGAAGCCGGTGGTGGTGGCCAGCAACAGCTTCATGGCGGCCAGTTCCTGCAGCGCTTTTTCCGCGCCCGGGATCGGCTGCACATTCGCGTAGGCTTTGGAAACCGTGGCGGTGAAGTCGGCATAGATTGCTTCTTCCAGCGCCGCCCGGCCAGTCGCCGGCCCGCGCGCCTCGACAAAGTGCTTGACCATGCCGCGCTTGGCGGCGCCCCGCCAGCCGCTGAACTCCTGCGGCGTGACGGTGATGCCCTTGCGCGCAAAGGCGCCCAGCATCGCATCAGGTACTTCGCCATGATCGCCAATCAGAGTGCCGCCGATATCCAGCACCACCAGCTTCAGCGCCAATGCAGATGCGCTGTCCACAGGCTGCGCCGCGGCCCCGCTTGCCATCAGCGCCGGCAGCAAGGAAAGACTGCGGCGGCGCGAAAGCGTCACTGGTTCATCTCGTCTTCCTGATAGACCTTGATGATCTCGTCGAAATTCTTCTCGGCCTTGAAACCCATCTTGCCCGCGAGCTTGGCGTCATAGCGCCCGGCCCAGCCCTGCACGATCTTGGCGACGAAGGGATCATCGACCCGCTTGATCAGCGCCACGGCCTTGTCGCCCGCCGCCTTCTTCAGGGCCGCGATCTGTTCGCCCACCGTGGCCGAAACACCCGGCATGGTCATGGAGCGCTGCGTGCCCAGCGGCGACGTATCAATGGTGGCGGCGGTGAGGAAGAAGCCCACCGCGGCGCGCGGGGAGGCGAACCAGTGCCGCACTTCGTCGCCCACCGGCAGCGGCGCTTCCTGGCCGGCCAGCGGTTCGCGCAGGATGCCGGAGAAGAAGCTGGACGCCGCCTTGTTGGGCTTGCCCGGGCGGATGCAGATGGTGGGCAGGCGCACGCCCACGCCGTCCACGAAGCCCTTGCGGCTGTAATCGGCCAGCATCAGCTCGGTCATCGCCTTCTGGGTGCCATAGCTGGTGCTGGGCGTGGGGGCGAAATCATCCGGGATGGAATCGGGGAAGGGCGGGCCGAACACCGCCAGGGTGGAAGCGAAGACAAAGCGCGGCTTGTAGGGCGACTTTTGGCCTTCGATCCGCACCGCTTCCAGCAGCGCCCAACTGCCGTTGAAGTTGATCTTGTAGCCCATCTCGAAATTGGCCTCCGCATCGCCTGACACGATGGCGGCGAGATGGAAGATCACGTCGGGGCGCTCGGCGATCAGCGTCTCGGCCACGCCCTTTTCGGAAAAGTCAGTGACGATCGGCTTGGTGTCTTTCGGCGCGCCGGTGGGAACCGGCGATTCCACCACATCCACCAGGGTCAGGCCGGTGATCGGCTTGCCGCCAAGGTTCTTGTCCGCCACCAGGCGCTCCACCAGCTTGCGGCCGATCATGCCGCCCGCGCCGGTAATCAGAATTTTCATGTCCGTGTTTCCGCGTGATTTCGATGCGACATTATCCCAATTTCTTTCGGGCGCACTGCGACCGAAAGAAATGCCAAGGGCGGGCGCGCGACAGCGCCTTGAGCCCGCCCGCGGCAGAAGCGGAAGAAATAGGTGCCATGCTGCGGCGCAACTTCAGATGCGAGTTTGTCGCAGTTTTCGCGCCTTTGACGCGCCAGTAACCGGGGGCTAGCGTCCCTCAAAATCGGGCTGGAATCGGTCCGCTGGGGAAGGAAGTACAACTTGAAAATCCGTATCGCGCTGGGTCTGGTCTTTTTTCCTTTCGCCGCTTTGGCGCAAGGCCTGACCAGCCCCTATGGTGCGCCTGAGCACCAATGGGCAACGCCGCCCGCCGGCGCGCCTGAAACAAAATGGGGCTCCAGCGCCGGCATCGAGCGCGGCCCCCATGGCGAGATCTGGGCGATCGATCGCTGCGGCGCCAATAGCTGCGACGGCTCCGACAAGGCGCCTATCGTCCAGCTCGACACCGCGACCGGCAAGGCGGTCAAGAGCATCGGCGCCGGCCTGTTCGTGTTTCCACACGGCCTGCATGTGGACCGGGGCGGCAATGTCTGGGTCACCGACGGCGCCATCAGCAAGGACGGCAGCAAAGGCCTGACCGTCACCAAGCTGTCGCCCGACGGCAAGGTGCTGCAGACGCTTGGCGTACCGGGCCAGCGCGGCGACGACGAAAGTCATTTCAATTCGCCCAGCGACGTGATCACCGCCCCCAATGGCGACATCTTTGTCACCGACGGCCACGCCCCCATCGCCCCGATCATTCCGGCGGGCCTGAACATGCGGGTTATGAAGTTCGATTCCCAAGGCAAGTTCATCAAGCAATGGGGCAAGGCGGGCGCCAAGGCCGGCGAGTTCAGCAATCCCCATGCGCTGGGACTGGACAATAAGGGCCGGCTCTATCTGGCCGACCGCGGCAACAACCGCATCCAGATCTTCAACCAGGACGGCAAGCTGCTCAATGAATGGAAGCAGTTCGGCCGCCCCTCCGGCTTCTACATCACCGGCGACAGGCTTTACGCCATTGATGCCGATTCCACCGAGGCGATTCATCCCGGCTGGAAGAAGGGCGTGTGGATCGGCAGCATTTCCAGCGCCAAGGCCGAAGCCTTTGTGCCCGACGAACAGGCCGGCGAAGGCGTGGTGGTTGCGCCCGATGGCAACATGTTCGGCGCGGTGAATGTGGTGCCGCGCGGCATTACCAAATATCCCAAACACTAGTACCGGAGGTTCGCCATGAGCGACAGCAGACGGAAATTTCTTCTGAAATCCTTTTCGGCAACCAGCGCCGCCTGGCTGGCGGCCAACTGGCCGGCCCAGGTCGCGGCGGCGGAAAAGGCCCAGGCGATGGGCAACTTCACTTTCTTCACCCGCGAGCAGGCGGGCGTGGTGGATGCCATGGCGGCCCAGATTTATCCCACCACCGACACGCCCGGCGCGCGCGAAGCCCAGGTGATCTATTTCATCGACCTGGCGCTGGTGACCTTCGCCCAGGACAAGCAGGACATCTACACCAAGGGCCTGGCGGAGCTTTCCAGCCATACCGGCGGTCGGCCGTTCGGCACCTTGTCGGCCGAGCAGCAGATCCAGGCGCTGACCGCGATTGAGACCACGCCCTTCTTCAAGACCGTGCGCGATCACACCATCATGGGCATGTTCGCCTCGCCCCAGCATGGCGGCAACTTCAAGAAAGTCGGTTGGACCCAGATCGGCTTTGACGATAGCCTGAATTTCCGTACCCCGTTTGGGGCCTATGACACTGCTGAGGGGACCTGGTAATGAAAAAGTTCAAGCCCTCCGAGGAAGTGGATTTCGTCGTCATCGGCTCCGGCGCGGCCGGCGGCGTGATGGCCAAGCAGCTGGCCCAGGCCGGCTTCTCTGTCGTGGTGATGGAGCAGGGCCCCTGGGGCGCCTATGGCCATGAGCAGGATTACAACAAGGACGAGCTGATCAACCGCTTCCCCTCGCCGGAAGACACGATGATCAGCGACCCCAAGCTTCACCGCAGCACCTTCCGCCGCAACGCCAGTGAAAAGGCGGTGGCGGGCAATCACAGCTTTGGTTGCGTGGTCGGCGGCGGCACCGTCACCTATGGCGCCTCGAGCTGGCGGCACCTGCCGTACGAGTTCGACGAGGCCAGCCGTTTCGGCACCATGAAGGGCACCGGCATCGCCGATTGGCCCGTCAGCTATGCCGAGATCGAGCCCTATTACACCCAGGCCGAATGGGAAATCGGCATCAGCGGCCCCAACGTCAAGACGCCGCTGATCGCGCCCATGTCCAAGCCCTATCCCTGCCGGCCGCTGCCGCTGAAAAGCTCCGGCGCGCTGGTGCAGAAAGCCGCCGCCAAGCTGAACCTTGTGGTGACGCCGAACGTCGCGGCCATCATCACCGAGCCCTATAACGGACGCCCGGGCTGCATCAATTGCGGCGCCTGCTCCGGTTATGGCTGCCAGACCAAGGCGCGGTCCTCTTCGGCGGTGGCGTTGCTGCCCATCGCGGTGGCGACCGGCAATTGCGAAATCCGCGTTAACTCCTATGTGCGCGAGATCAATGTGGATGCGTCTGGCCGCGCCACCGGCGTCACCTACTTCGACAAGTCCAACGACAACCAGGAGGTCTTCCAGAAGGCCAAGTGCGTGGTGCTGTCGGCCAACGGCACGGAAACCCCGCGCCTGTTGCTGATGTCCAAGTCCAATCGCTTCCAGAACGGGCTGGCCAATTCCAGCGGCATTGTCGGCAAGTATCTGATGACCGGTAATGGCGGCGGCGCGTCCGGCCTCTTCGACCAGCCCCTGAACGAATACAAGGGCGCGGTGACGGGCGCGGCGGTGCTGTCCTATGTGCCCAATGACGTGAAAAATCGCGGCTTTTATGGCGGCGGCCGCATGACGGCGCGCGGCCAGATGTCGCCGATGCAATACGGCCTGGCGGGCCCGCATGGCGCGCCGAGCTGGGGCGCCGGCTACAAGAAGGCGCTGATGGAGCAGGCCAATCGCCGCCTCACCATGGTGAACTTCATCTCCCAGTTGCCGATCGAGACCAACATGGTGGACCTGGATCCGGACGTGAAGGACGCCTGGGGCCTGCCCGCTTTGCGCATCACCTCCACCAGCCATGAGAATGACTTCAAGGCGATGCGGTTCTTCATCGACCGGTCGGTGGACATTCTCAAGGCGGCGGGCGCCACCCAAGTCTGGGCCGACCAGGTCAATGACAGCAAGGGCGGGGCGCATGCCCGCGGCACCTGCCGCATCGGCAATGATCCCCGGTCCAGCGTGGCCAACAAGTATCACCGCGCCCATGACGTGCCCAACCTGTTCATCGTGGACGGCTCCAGCCTGGTCACCGGCGGGCGCAACCATCCCACCATGACCATCTCGGCGCTGGCCTATCGCTGCGCCGATCATCTGGTGAAGGCGGCCAAGACGGGCAACGTCACCATCTGATGTCCGTAATACTCAGGGAAACGGCGCCCCCGCGGGCGCCGTTTTCTTTTGACGGGCGCGGGTCCCGGTCCTAGCATCGGCGCATGATCTCGGAACAGGACATCGCGCGCTATCGGGAAACCGGCTATCTGGTGGTGCCGGATGTGATCGATGCAGACCTGCTGGGCCGCTGCCGCGCCGCTTTGGACAAGCTCGTTGCCGATGCTGGTTCGGTCCGTGAACACACCGACGTCTATGACCTGGAACCCGGACATACGCCCGAGGCCCCCAAGGTGCGGCGTATCAAGTTTCCCGACACCCACACCCCGGTATTCTGGGAACTGGCCAAGTATCGTCCCATGGTCGAAATCCTGGAGCAGTTGTTGGGCCCGTCGGGCGTGCGGCTGCAAAGCTCCAAGATCAACCTGAAGGCGCCGCACTACGGCTCGCCGGTGGAGTGGCACCAGGACTGGGCCTTCTATCCCCACACCAATGACGACATGCTGGCGGTGGGCGTGATGCTGGACGATGCCTTCCTGGAGAACGGGCCGCTGATGGTGGTGCCGGGCTCGCACAAGGGGCCGACCTGGAATCACCATTCGAACGGCCATTTCTGCGGCGCCATGGACCCGACGCGCAAGGAAGTGGATTTTGAATCCGCCGTGCCGCTGGTCGGCAAGGCCGGCTCGATGAGCTTTCATCATGTGCGGATGGTGCATGGCTCGGCCCAGAATGTGTCCGACAAGCCGCGCCGGTTGCTGTTGTATGAATTCTCCGCCGGCGACGCCTTCCCGCTGATGGGGATCAAGGACTGGGAGAAGTACAACCGCTACCTGGTGTCCGGCACGCCCATCGTCACGCCGCGCATCGTGCCGGCGCCGGTGCGCATACCGTTGCCGCCATCGCCGTTCCAGGGCTCGATCTACGAAAACCAGACGACCCTGGAAAACAAGTATTTCGAGCGGAAAGAACCCGCCAAGGTCTGACATCAGCGGCGCATCTAGTGCCGTGCTGGGGGAATGTGTGACGGACGCCGACGCCCCTTCGCCAACCCGGCTGCGCCATGTGCTGCTGTCTGCCGGCATCGGCTCGGCGCTGGAATGGTACGATTTCTATATTTTCAGCCTGGCGTCCGCGCTGGTGTTCGGGCCGCTGTTCTTCCCCAGCTTTGATGCCACGACCGGAACGCTGGCGTCTTTTGCCACCTTCGCGGTGGGTTTCCTGGCGCGCCCGTTCGGCGGCTTGTTCTTCGGCCATTTCGGCGACCGCTGGGGCCGCAAGCCTGTGCTGGTGGCGACTCTGCTGCTGGTGGGCGGCAGCACCTTCGCCATCGGCCTGTTGCCGACTTACGCGCAGATCGGCATATGGGCCCCGATCCTGTTGCTGCTGATGCGCCTGATCCAGGGCTTCGGCGCCGGCGCGGAATATGGCGGCGCGGTGGTGATGGCGGTGGAGTTTGCGCCGCCCGGCAAGCGCGGCCTGTATGGCGCTTTCGCGCCCATGGGCACCCAGATCGGCAGCATATTGGCGGGCGGCGGCTTCTGGCTGGTCGGCATGATGGCCAAGGATTCGATGATGAGCTGGGGCTGGCGCATCCCCTTTCTGGTCTCGATCGCGCTCCTGGGACTCGGTGTTTATATCCGCGCCAGGGTGAGCGAGACGCCGGTATTCCAGGCCGCACGTGCCAAGTATCCGCCGCTGAAGCTGCCCGCCTTCGAAGCCGTGCGGCGCAGCCCGCGCAACTTCTTCGTGGTGGTGGGGGCGCGGCTGGCGGAAAATGCGCTGGGCTATCTCTATCCGGTGTTCGGCGTCAGCTACCTGATCAACAACCTGCATGTGGCGCGCGAGGTCGCGGTCATGGGCACCATCGCGGGCAGCTTCGCGCTGGTGATCGGGGCGCTGGGCTTTGCCGCTCTGTCTGACCGCATCGGCCGGCGTCCGGTCTATATTTTCGGCGCACTGTTCTCGGCGGCCTGCGCCTTTCCCTTTTTCCTGCTGGCGCAAACCGGCGATTCCGGGCTGATCATCCTGGCCTTCGTCATCGAGATGGGAATCGGCAGCGCCGCCATGTTCGGCCCGCAGGCGGTCTACTTCGCCGAACTGTTCGGCCCGCGGCTGCGCTATTCCGGCTTTGCCTTCGCGCGCGAGCTTGGTTCGATCATCGCCGGCGGCCCCGCCCCGCTGATCGCGGGCTTGCTGGTGGCGAGCATGTCGGGCGCCCCCTGGGGTGTGTGCATCTACATCATAGCGATCTCGCTGGTCACCGCATTCGCGGTTTGGTGCGGCCCCGAAACTTACAAGAACGACATCCGCCAGGACGACGTCCAGGACCGCTAGCCGTCCTGCTCGATCCTCTGCCACAGGGCCCGGATCATGTCTTTCATCTGGCCTGCCTCGGCCCAGCGGTCCGACAATTCATAGCCGTCGGCGCCGGTGATGGCGTAGGGCGAAGGGCCGAACTCGCACAGGAAGGTGAAGATTTCGTCCGGTCCGGCGCGTTTCTTCCACGAGCGGATGCCGTATTCCCACCAGCCCATGAACAGGTCCAGCCAGTCCTTGTGCTGCGGGAAATTGAATTGCACCTGGATCTGTTCGCGGCTGGCGACGCGGCCATGCAGGCCCCAGCTATTGTCCAGGATGCGGTGGATCATGGCGTGGTTCTCAGGCGCGATGGGCGGTCCGGCGAATTCGCGCCCCACCAGGTAATGCGACAGGTCGGCGGTGAAGCGCAGGTCCGGGAAGCGATCCAGCAGATGCAGGGTGAAGAACAGGTCTGTGGTCATGCGGTCGCGGTGGGTTTCGATATGCAGCTCCACCCCCGCATCCGCCGCCAGCTTGCGCCAGCCGTTGATGTAGGGAACGCAGTCTTCCAGCGTATAGGGCCGCACATCCGCCTGCAGGTTCAGGTGATCGGCGCCCAGCTCGTTGACCAGCGCCAGCACCGGCTTCAAATCGTCCACGCTCTGCGGATAGCATTGCGCCTGCCAGGTCATGCCGTGCTTGCGCAAAAAGCTGGTGACTTCGCGCGCGAAAGGCGGATCGATGAAGCGCACGCCGCAGCCGTCAAAGCCTGCGTCCCGGATCATGGACAGCTTTTCGGAAAGCTCCCACTCCTGGCCGTCGGGCCGGCGCCGTTCCATCGCCCATAGCGATTGATAGACCAGAAGTTTCTGCGCCATGTTCCGCCCCATTTTGCCGCGATGCTAGCGGCGGGCGAGGCGGGACGCCAGTTACTTCAGATTGCCGGACAGGTTGCTGAAGGTGGTGCTGAGCTGGGTGCCCACCGCGGTCACGCCAGTGATGATCACCACCGCGATCAGGGCGGCGAGCAGGCCGTATTCGATCGCCGTGGCCCCGGCATTGTTCTTCAGGAAGTTCGAAATAATGGTCTTCATAATAAGCCCCTTTCCAAAAACGCTGTGAGGCTAGCGGACACAGTTTGCGCTTATATTTCCGCAATCTCTAAAAACCGGACATTTCGCGGTTTGAATCCAGTTTGAAGAAATCTTGCTGCTCAAAATGTCTTCGGCGCGCAGGGGCGGCCCTTGGCGGCCGACTCCGCCACCGCCAGAGTGGCGGCCAGGGTGTTGGCGCCGTCCAGCACCGATACGAGCGCGGCTTCATTCTTCCGCACCAGGCGCTGGAAATGCTCCAGTTGCGCCACATAGGGATCGTGCCAAGGCACGTTGATGTCGGTGGCGATGATGGGGCGGTCCCAACCCACTTCGCCGGGATTTTTCGCCGACCAATGGCGCAGCACCGGCAGCTCCAGGCTGCCTTGCGTGCCCACCAGCCGATAGGCGCTCTGCCCGGTGAAAGCGAAGTTGGGATTTTCCTTTGTGCCCTGTTCGATGGTCCAGGGGGAAAATCCGGCATCGGTGCAGATCAGGGTGCCCAGGCAGCCATTTTCAAAAGCGAAGGTCGCGGCCGCGCTGTCTTCCACCGCAAAGCCGCGCCGCGCATTGCTGGTGACGCCGCCGATGCTGCGGATTTCACCGCACAGATGGCGCAGCATGTCGATTTCATGGATGGCGTTGATCAGGATCGGACCGCCGCCCGGCTGGATGCGCCAGGCGGTGTCGAAATAACGGTCGGGCTTGCGTGTGGCCCACACCACCGACGCGGCGACCAGATCGCCCAGCGCGCCGCTGGCGAGGCGCCTTTTGGCTTCCTGGATCGCCGCCAGGTAACGACGGTGATGCCCGACCAGGGTCTTCACCCCGCTATCCGCGACTTGCCTCACCAGTGTCGCGGCTTCGGCCAATGTCGCCGTCACGGGCTTTTCCACCAGGAAATGGATGCCGCGTTCGCACGCCAGCTTGCCGTGCCCAGCATGCAAGGCATTGGGGGTGGCGATGATGACGGCTTCGGGTTTGGCCCGGTCCAGCATCTCTTTTTCATCGGCAAACCAGGCCGCGCCGTCCAAGTCGAAATCGTGCGCGTTCGCCACTGGATCGGCCACCGCAACCAGCTCGCCCGCATGCGGCGCGGCCAGAATGGTCTGGATATGGCGCTTGCCGATCAGGCCGGCGCCCAGCACGGCGATACGCAGCGGTTTCATGACACGGTCTCCAGCCGCGCGCAGACGGTGCGCGCCGCCGCCAGAATCGCGCGCGCATGGATGAGGGGATCATCACCCGGCGGCAGCGGCACTTCCAGGCTGGTGACGCAATCGGGCGGCATCGCCTCCAGCAAGTCGCCCAACGCCAGCGCGCCTTCGCCGGGCGGCAAGCGGTTGGTGCGCGCTTCCGCAATCAGCGCTTCGCGTCCCACCGGGGCTGTGGCGGGCGCATCGCATAGTTGCACATAGTTCAATAATGCCGGCCCGGCGGCGCGAATGCCTTCCGCTCTATCGCCGGCGCGCGCCCAATGCAGCGCGTCCACCAGCACCTTGAGATTGAGCGCTCCCGCCGCAGCCACCACGGCCAGCGCCGCCTTCAGGGACTTCACGCCGGAGAACACCATATATTCCAGGTCCAGGGTCAGGCCGAACGGCGCCGCCAGCCCAGCCAGTTCATGTAGCAATGCGCAAGCGTACGCATGATCGTCCGTGTCGCACACCAGCTTCATGCGTGACGCGCCCAGCGTGGCAGCCGCTTCCATCAATGGCAGATAATCGCGCGGCCGGGTGCGGTCGTTCAGGCGGATGATCTCCACGTCCCACACCTTCAGGCCCGCACCCCGCACCATCGGCGCCAGGTCGCGCGCCAGCCCCGCCAGTTCGCCGGCGCTGTAAACCGCATCGGTTTGCGTGGCGGGTGCCAGGCGCAGATCCACAAGATCAAAACCGGCTGCCACCGCGATCCGCACCAGCTCGGCCGGCGGGCTTTCGATCAGGCTGAGATGGGCGAGGGAGAAGCGGCGGCTCATGCGCCGGCGGACTTCTCGTACCGTTCGCCGCGTTTTACAAAACGGTCCAGTGGACCGTTTTGCGCGGCGAACGCCCCGAGCTTAAGCGAGGGGCAGGCGTCTAGGTCTTTTCGTACCATATTTCAAACTTCTTGTTGGTGATGAACAGCACGGTGACGTCTTCGGTCTGCGTCGCGCCATGCTCCATCCGCATGCCTTGGGGAAACCAGACAAAGTTGCCGGGCGCGAACGATCCCTTGTGGGTGACCAGCGTGCCTTCCAGCACAAACATGCCGTGGGCGCAGGGATGGGTGTGCCATTCATTCATGAAGCCGGCGGGATATTTCACCATCCGCACCGTGACACCGGTATCGGGATCTTCCAGGAAGGCCTTGGCGAACAGCGCCTTGCCCAGTTGGGGGACAAAGCGTTCCTCCCAGGGAATCGTCTTGGAGTCGAATACCTGCAGTTCATGTTCGGACATTTTGCTCTCCCCTGAATGATCCATTTTTGTCCGGATCGCGGGCAAAGGCCACTGTTGTTAACGCTGATCCGTCGCTTCTTGCGCCCCTTTTTGGGGCCGCGGGTTTTTGCGTTAGCAAGGCCTTAGGCCTGTTGCGGGCTTTTGCTTCCCGGCCCCCGCGGTCCGTGCGAGGCTTGCCGCATGGGTCAAGCCATCACCTCCGCCACCGATATGATGTCCTATGCCGGCGAGCTGCGCCGCGCGGCGCGGGCGATGCCGCAAGCTGAGCTGGCGCAGAAGGTTCAGCAATCCGCCGCCCAGATCGAAAAGACCGCCATCCAGCAGGTGGCTCCGGCCGCCGCCCACGGCATTGGCAGGCTGCTGGATACCTTCGCCTGAGGGCGAGGGGGGCTACTTAGTGCCCGGCACTCCGAACGGCAGCTTCCCTAATCGACTAACGGCGCGATATAACCCTGCCAAATGCGGGTGTAGTTCAATGGTAGAACGGCAGCTTCCCAAGCTGCATACGTGGGTTCGATTCCCATCACCCGCTCCATATAAAAGAAGAAAAATGGGGAGGCGCGCCATGAGATCATCCACCTTTGCGGCATTGGCTTTGATCCTGGGCGCCGTGCCCGCCCTGGCGCAGGACGCCAAGGCCCCGCCCACCAACCATTGGTCCCAGGCCGGCGGCGAGGCCGGTCCCCAGCGCACGGTCTGGGCGGCGGTGAAGACGCCCGAAACCGCCTATGGCAAGATCAACCGGCCGCTCTGGCGCATTGCCGATGTGATCAAGGACCATAAGGGCCAGGCACGCTGGGAACAGCAGATCCTGCTGAACCGCGATTTCGACGGCCGCTATGTGCAGATGGCGCCGGGCGACAAGTCCAAGTGCCAGTTCTATGCCGATGACCGCGCCTGGGGCTGGGTCTATAGCGGCCAGTTGAAAGTCACCATTGACGGGCAGGAGCCCAAGGTGCTGCCCAAGGGATGGGTGTTCAACGTGGCGCCGCGCCTGTCCTATTGCCTGGAGACGGTGGGAGCCACGCCGGTGATCTATTACCGCACCACGCCGGCGGGCCAGGTGCCGTCCTATCCGGAAAGTGAAACGCCGACACCCATCAAGGGCTGGAAGTATATCAAGACCCGGATCACCTCCACCGGCGGCTATGACAGCTTCAATGTGCCCTTCTTCAATGTGGACGAATATGGCGCCTCCGACCGCAGGGGCGAGCGCTTCCTGTATGACGGCCACACCTCGTCCAACCTGAACATCGGCAACAACATCACGGCGCTGCCGCCCGACACAAGCTGGGGCCATTTCCACGAGAACATGCAGGAAGTCTGGCTGAACGTGTATGGCGAGGTCTGCGCCCTGATCTCGGGCGTCGGCGTCGTCCATGGCCAGTATGGCGACCTGCTGAATGCCAATGAGGAACGCTGGCACCGTGCCACGAGCTGCCCCAACACCGGCCGCAGCATCCGCATGGCGATCACCCCCCGCAGCAAGGAAGGCCAGGTCCACTATTTCCAGACCGACCAGCCGCCTGGTAACTAGGCGTCCATACCGCCTGTGGCGGCCTGCCTGCACCAACGGCCTGCGGGCTTCGCTGCGCTAAGCCCTTGGCGTTCGCCGCGCAAAACGGTCCACTGGACCGTTTTGTCAGGCGCGGCGAACCTACCGCCGGTTGCCTCTGGCCGGTTCCGCCTATAAAAGTACGCCCATTATTGGGCGCGCATTTGCGCGCATAGGGAGAACGGACACATGAAATTCTTGAAGACGGTTCTGGCGCTGGCGCTGCTTTCCACGGCCGCCTCCGCCCAGGTCAACCAGGGCAGCCAGAAGCCCGAAGCGGCCTTGCCCTTCAACATGGCGTCCGTCGCCACCTTCAACCTGCCCTGGCGCATCGCCTTCCTGCCCGATGGCCGCATGCTGGTGACCGAAAAGGTCGGTCCCATCTGGCTGGTCACCCCCACCGGCATGAAGCGCCCGGTGCTGAATGTGCCGGCCGCGCAATATGGCGGGCAGGGCGGCATGCTGGGCATCTATGTCTCGCCCACCTACGCCACCGACCAGAGCGTCTACATCACCTATTGCGAGCCCGGCACCTTGGGCGGCATCAACGGCTCCAGCCTGGCGGTGGCCAAGGCCAAGCTGGTGATCAATGACGGCGCCCCGCCCTCGGTCTCGCTGCAGGATGTGAATGTGATCTGGCGCGACGGCGCGCGCGGCCGCGGCGGCCAGTTCGGCGCCAATATCGCTTTCGCGCCCGACGGCAAGTCGATGTTCCTGACGGTCGGCGAGCGTCAGCGCTTTACTCCGGCCCAGGATCCCAACCAGCCGCTGGGCAAGATTCTGCACCTGACGTTGGACGGCAAGCCCGCCGCGGGCAATCCTTATGCCGGCAAGATGGGCGCGCAGACCGTCAACATCATCAATCCGCCGTCCGATACCGAAGCGGCCAAGACCGCGCCGGCGGCCTACACCTACACCTTCCCCGGCGGCAACAAGACGCCGTCGGAAGTGTGGACCACCGGGCATCGTACGCCCTACGGCCTGGCCTTCGCGCCCGACGGCCGGTTGTGGGAAATGGAGCATGGCCCCAAGGGCGGCGACGAGCTGAACCTGATCGAAAAGGGCAAGAATTACGGCTGGCCGCTGGTGGGATATGCCGAGAATTATAACGGCGTGCCGATCCCGCAGCCCGATACCCGCCCCGACCTGACCAAGCCGGTGATCTACTGGAATCCCATCATCGCGCCGGGCAGCCTGACCTTCTACAAGGGCAGTGTCTTCCCGCAATGGAACGGCAATGCCCTGGTCGGCGGCATGGCCAGCATGACCGTCAACCGGATCATCATTGATGGCGCCAAGGCCACGATGGCCGAGCGCTGGAATGTCGGCAAGCGCATCCGCGACATCGAAGTCGCGCCCGATGGTTCGCTGTGGATGCTGGAAGACAGCACCACCGGCGGGCTGTGGCGCGTCACGCCGAAGTAGAAGTCTTCATCTTTGCGAACGCCGGGCCTGGGAAACCAGGCCCGGCGTTTTCGTTTCAAATCGTCTTCTTCTGGTAAAGCGCGAAGCTGCGGTCTTCCAGGATCGAGCGTCCGATCAGGGTGCAGGTGCCCGCAGGCCAATCCTTCAGCATGGCAATCATCGCCGAGACATTGGACAGGCCGTTGCCGGTGAAACGCTGCGCCCGCAAGGCGAGATAGGCGTCAATCATCGCTTCGCGCCCGGTCTGTAAGGGATCTGTGGCGGGCAAGTGATGCACCCCCGTGCCGTCATCGCTACGCCGGCAATCGGTGGCTGCGATGCGGCTGCCGAACTTGTCCTTCGCCATCGCCAGGCAGCGTGTATCGTCGGTCAGGATCAGGATGCGCTGCCGCGGGTCCACCTGTTCCAGGGATGACAGGATCTGCGCGTTGGCGATACCGATGCTTTCATCTTCGAGGAATTTGTCGCCGCCGCGCAGGTGCGCCGCCACGAAGGATGCGCCGTTCAATTCCTTTTCCAGGAACGCATCGCAGGCGGCCACGATATCGGCGCGCGGGCGCAGATACTTGTCCGCCAGGTATCGATAGGCCGCCGCCACCGACTTGCCGTGCAACGGATGACCGGACGGCAACCAGGGCAGGACATTGGGCACGGCCGCGAAGAAATCGCACACCGCCACGCGCTCGGGGCGGTTCAGGAAATAGACCGGGCCGGTACGGCCCTGCCATTTGGCGTCGGTTATCGTCTTCAGGTTGCCGGCGTTCCAGCGCGGCGGGAAGAAACTGTCGGGAAGATCCTGCAAACGCACATCCGAGACCGGCCGGAAATAATTCTGGAACGCATCGCGATCGGCGCCGTCGCTGAACAGGCTTTGGCTTCCCCACCAGGTGACGGGAACGCGGCCCGTCACTTCCGCCAGCAGCAACGCGCCCACGACATGGCTGACATCGGACCACAGCCCGAAGCCCCATTCGCGGATCAGCAGAAAGCGGTCGCCGGACGAAAGTTGCGGCCGCGGCGCATCGCGCACCGCCGCCAGGTTCTGCGCGATCTGGGCGTTGCCGGGCTCGGACGCCAGCGCGCGGGTGAAATATTCCTCGGCCTGGTCGAAGGCATGCGCCTTGGCCGCGATCACGCCCAGCAGGTGCAGCGCCGCCGCGTCGTCCGGTGCATCGTCCAGTATCAGCCGCGCGGCGATCTCGGCGCCCGCCACATCTTTGGTCTTCAGGGCGCGGATGGCGAAGGGCAATAGCGCGGGATCGGCCATCAGACGGCTAGAACACAGATGGCGCCGAATTTAAAGTTCCCGCGACTCGGCGGCAGTTCCGCCCAAGGCGTCTCCAACCCAACCTTCTTTGTTGCGTCGCACAATGGGCAGAAGGGCGGCGTTCCGGGCAAAATCCGCCAGGCGGCAGTCCGGCGTCATGGGCCCGCCCGCAATGTTTTACTCCATGGGCAAATTCTGATTATTTCTCCTCGAATTGCCGGGGTTTTTCGGCACTTCGGGGGAGGCGGCAGTCCGCGCATGCGGGCTGGGGCCAAAACAAAAACACAACAGAGTTTTGCCGCATGAGACTGCCGCTTATCGTGCTTTTGGCCACTTGCATCGCCGCCCCGGCATTCGCCCAGGACGGTTTGCAAAAACAGTTCGACGCGACGGTCAAACCCTTTGTCGGCAAATATTGCGTGGCTTGCCATTCGGGCACCCAGCCCCAGGCACAGTTCGATCTGAAGTCCTACACATCCGTCGACCAGGTGAAGGAGGATTTTCCCCGCTGGTCGCTGCTGGCCGACCGCCTGACGGCGCATGAGATGCCGCCCAAGCAGATGCCGCAGCCGCCGCAACCCTTGATCGACCAGATCGTCGCCTTTGTGCATGACGTGCGCGGCGAGGAAATCAAGCGGCTGGGCGGCGATCCCGGCGTGGTGCTGGCGCGTCGCCTGTCCAATGCCGAATATGACAACACCATTCGCGACCTGACCGGCCAGAACATGGGCATCGCCCGCACCTTCCCGGTGGATCCGGCCAACACGAGCGGATTCGACAATTCCGGCGAGACCCTGACCATGTCGCCGGCGCTGCTGGGCAAGTATCTGCAGGGCGCGCGCACCATCGCCGACCGCATGGTGCTGACCACCGGCGGCATTGATTTTGCGCCCCATGCCATGCGGGTGGAAACCGACCGCGAGAAATATTCCCTGCAGCGGATCATCGCCTTCTATCAGGCGCAGCCCACCGACATCTCGCAATATTTCGAAGCCGCCTGGCGCTATCGCTATCGCGCCGAGCTGGGCAAGCCCGCCGCGACGCTTGCCTCCACCGCCGCCGAGATGAAGATCAGCGCCAAGTATCTGCCGATGGTGTGGGCGATCCTGCATGACAAGGACGCCATCGGTCCCGTCGCCAAGCTGCAGGCGATGTTCAATGCGCTGCCCAAGCCTGATTCCAAGAATGGCGCCGGCCCGCTGGCGGTGAAGACGGCGGCGATGGAAAATTTCGTCACCCGCATCCGCGCCCATACCGCCATGCAGTTTGCGGCGCCGATCGTGAAGGGCCTGCCGGGCCAGTCCGAGCCGCTGCACAATTGGCGCCTGGAGCAATACGCCCAGAACCATCGCAAGAGCGATCCGAACGCGCTGCGCGCCTCGGGCGAGCCGCAAGGGGCCCTTCCCGAAATCCCCAAATATCCGCCGCTGCATGAAGACGCCTCGCCGCGCTGGGCCGCCTTGATGGCCCATGCCCGCCATGGCGATGCCGATCTGGTTTATCCGGCCGGCCAGAAGGCCCAATACCAGGCGGCCTTCGCCCGCTTCGCTTCGGTTTTCCCTGACAGTTTCGTGGTCAGCGAGCGCGGCCGCTACTGGCCCGACCAGGGCACCGACAATGGCCGCTTGCTCAGCGCCGGCTATCACAATACCGGCGGCTATTACCGCGACGACACCGCCTTGCGCGAACTGATCCTGGACAAGAAGGGCACCGACCGGCTCAACGCCTTGTGGAACGAGTTTGATTTCGTCGGCCGCCAGACCGAACACACCTGGGTGCAGTATTTCTTCAACCAGTCGGGCGAGGTGGACGGCAACATCAACGGCCCGCTGTCGTCGGAATCCGGCTCCAAGCGTCCCGTCGGCCATGCCGTGACGGATGCGTTCGTCATCAACCAGATGCAGGGCAAGTATCTGGCGCGCTGGGCGCTGGAGAAGAGCAATGACCCCATCGCGCCGAAGGCCTTCAAGTGGCATTTCGGCCTGGTCAACGCCACTCTTCGCGATCAGGAAAAACAGCGCGCCGCCGCCGAGCCGAAACAGCTTGCCGCCCTGGTGCGCTTTGCCGAGCGCGCCTATCGCCGCCCGCTGACGGCGAGCGAGCGCACCGATCTGCTCGCTTACTACAAGAAGCTGCGCACCAAAAATGCGCTGACCCACGAAGACGCCGTGCGCGACTCCATCGTCAGCGTGCTGATGGCGCCGGACTTCCTGTATCGCTTCGACCTGTCGGTGGCGCGCAACGCGCAAGCCGGCTTGTCCAAGGCCGGCCTGAAGACCGCCAAGGCTTATGCCAGCGAACCGCTATCGGACTTCAGCCTGGCCAACCGGCTGAGCTATTTCCTCTGGGCCAGCATGCCTGACGCCGAGCTGTTGAAGCATGCCGCCGCCGGTGACCTGCACAAGCCCGCCGTGATGCTGGGCCAGGCGCGCCGCATGCTGAAGGACAGCCGCGTCAAGGGCCTGGCTACCGAGTTCACAGGCAACTGGCTGGTGTTCCGCCAGTTCGAGACCAACAATTCGGTCGACCGCATGCGCTTCCCGACCTTCGATGACGATCTGCGCGAAGCCATGTTCCAGGAACCCATCCATTTGATGCAGGACACCATCCAGCGCGATGCCTCGGTGCTGGACCTGCTCTATGGCAAGACCACCTTCGTCAATCCGCCGCTGGCCCGTCATTACGGCATGCCCGTGGTCGAAGGCGGCAAGGACAATTGGGTGCGAGTGGACAATGCCGACAAGTATGGCCGGGGCGGCATCCTGCCCATGGCCGTGTTCATGACCCAATATTCCCCTGGCCTGCGCACCAGCCCGGTCAAGCGCGGCAACTGGGTGGTGCAGAAGGTGCTGGGCATTCGCGTGCCCCCGCCGCCGCCGGTGGTGCCCGAACTGCCGTCCGACGAATCCAAGACCGACAAGCCGATCCGCGAAATGCTGGCACAGCATCGCCAAAACCCGTTCTGCGCCGGCTGCCACCAGCGCTTCGATTCCTTCGGCCTGGCCTTCGAGGGCTATGGCCCGGTCGGCAATGTCCGCGACAAGGACCTGGCGGGCCGGCCGATCGACGCCGCCGCCACCTATCCGGGCGGCGTGGACGGCAACGGCCTGGCGGGCCTGCAGTCCTTCATCAAGGACCATCGCCAGGACAAGTATCTGGAGAATCTCAGCCGCAAGCTTTTGTCCTATGCCTTGAACCGTTCGCTGCAATTGTCGGATGAATCCCTGGTCGAGAAGATGACCACGGACCTGGCCGCGGGCGGCTACAAGTTCCGCATCCTGGTCGAGACCATCGTGCTCAGCCCGCAATTTCTCAACCGCCGCATTGTCGAAACGCCTGTCAACAACCCGGCCGCGCCGCAGAAGCCGGCCGGCAAATTCCTCAAAATCGATTTCCGGAAGGAGCAATGATCATGTCCAAGGACAAGACATCCAATCCCTTTAGGTCCCGCGCTTTCTCCCGCCGCGCCGTGCTGCGCGGCACGGGCTGCGCCATGGCGCTGCCCTGGCTGGAATCGGTCAGCGCCCTGGCCGATCCTTCTTCTGGTGATTTTCCCAAGCGCTTCGGCGTGGTGTTCCTGGGCTGCGGCGTCAATGAGAATCATTGGACCGCCTCGGGCAACGGCGCGGACATGAAGCTGGGCAAGACGCTCCAGTCGCTGGAGCCCATCAAGCAGAAGATCAATGTGGTGGACGGCCTTTATGTGAAGGCGCTGACCAACCAGGGCATCCATCCCGCCCAGACCGGCAGCCTGCTGTCGGGCGTGCCGATCACCAAGGGCGCCATCATCCATTCGGGCATCAGCGTCGACCAGATGATCGCCAACCATGTCGGCCAGGACACGCCGCAATCCTCCATGGTGCTGGCCTGCGAACAGCCCATGACCGGCTTCCACGAGACCAATTTTTCGCTGGCCTACTCTTCGCACCTGTCGTGGCAGACGGCGGATTCCCCCGTGCCGGTGGAAGTCTATCCCGCCCAGGCCTGGGACAATCTGTTCGACAATCGCGGCAGCCTGCTGAATGTCAGCGTGCTGGACCGGGTCAAGGACCGCGCCCAGGACCTGTCGCGCAAGATCAGCAGCACCGACCGCGGCAAGCTGGACGAATATCTCACCAGCGTGCGCGAAGTGGAAAAGCGCGTCGAACTGATGCGCAAGGCCGGGGAAACGGCCAACGAAACCGCCAAGGCCAAGAACACCGTGCTGGCCGCCATGGACCGGCCCAGCAACGGGTTGCCGGAAGACCTGCGCGAGCATGCCAGGCTGATGTGCGACATCGTCGCCATCGCCTTCCAGACCAACAAGACCCGCGTTGCCTCGCTGATCATCTCCCGCGACCTGTCGGCGATGTATTATCCCTTCCTGGACGTGAAGGAAGGTCATCATGCCGCCAGCCACGACAATTCATCCGACAGTTACGAGCGCATCGCCAACTTCCATGTCAGCCAGTACGCGTACCTCGCGTCCAAGCTGGACAGCATGAAGGAAGGCAACGGCACCGTGCTGGACAATAGCTGCCTGATGTTCATGTCCAACATGTTCGTGGGCCGCAAGCACGACAATTCGCACCTGCCGCTGATCCTGGCGGGCGGGCTGGGCGGCACCCTCAAGACCGGCCGTTCGCTCGACTTCACCAAGGAGAGTGAAGACAACCGCAAGATGTGCAGCCTTTACCTGTCGTTGATGGATCGTTTCGACATGAAGCTGGACCAGTTCGGCGATTCCTCGACGCGCCTGCAGGGCATCTAGGGACGGTCAGGCGTTGGGACGGGCGCCGGCGCCGTGGCCGCGCCCGGCTCCGCCATAACCCAGCGCGCGCAAGGTCTCGCCATGCAGCCGCTCGAACAGCCGCTGCGTCTCGCCGTCCATTTCCAGGATATTGGCGGAATCCGAACCGCTGCGGAAAAAGACCGGGCTCAAGGCATGCAGGGTCTCGAAGGAAATGTCGAAACCGTGCAGCAGCGGCTTGCCGATAAAGGCTGAGATCTTCTTCAAGGTCGCGGCGTCTCCCGCCGCCAGATCCTCATAGCGGACTGTCAGGGTATGCGGACGCGGGCCCCAGGCCCGCACATGATGCGACCAGGAAAGCCCCGCCTTGCCTTCGCTCACTTCGGCCAGGGTGATGTCGCGCCCCAGGATCTCGCGGAGATAATGGGCGTGGCTGACCACCGCCGAGCGGCCGTCGCGCACCACATGGATGGCCGGATGCTTGTCGGCCGGCGGCATTTCATGGGTTTTCACATATAGACTGCGGCCGGCCTGGGCCGCGCCGGCGATGAATGCCGGCGCATTGGCCCCCACCGCTTCATGCCCCACCAGGCGGGCCACTTCCGGGTCCGCAATTTCGGCATCGTCATAGATGGACTGGCTGGGCTGGTCGAAGCAGCGCTTCAGGATGGTGCGCAGCAAGGTGTTGCCGGAACGGGGATAGGAGGCCAACCAGGTGACAGGCGCACGCGACGCAACCGACATCAAAAGCCATTCCCGAATACTGTCGCAAAGGACTACAGAATTTGGCTTTGCCGCGCTTGCCGCGATTTTGCCCAAATGTCGCAAAGCTTCGCGGTGCGCCCGCGCGGCACAGCCCGATGTGACTTTAATGTTGGTGGCGAAAACTATGTTGTCACCGGTCGGGAACGTTGCGCATCGGTTATGCGTTCTGGCTTCGATTAGACATTGGCAATAGGAGCAGAACCATGCGCACCCAGATGATGATTGTTGGATTTGCGGCGGCCCTTGTGCTGTCGGGTTGCGGTACCAATCCGGGCGACCGGGCCGTGAGCGGTGCCTTGATCGGCGCGGCCGGCGGTGCGGCCATCGGCGCTGCGGCCGGCAATCCGGCCCTTGGCGCCGCGGCCGGCGCCGTGGCCGGCGGCGTGGTCGGCGCGGCCACCGACCCTTGCGACCTGAACCTGGGCGATCCCGCCTGGCGGAACGATCGCGGTTCGTATGAACGCCGTTGCGGCCGTCCCTATCGCGACCGCTAAGATGCAGGGTCGCCTCTAGGCAGTTACAGGAATGGTCCGGACCTGGTGTCCGGGCCATTTTTGTTAGGACGCTTGTCCCGCCATGCCGAGATAAGCCGTTTCCAGGTTGCGCGTGAAAGCGCCCACGTCGAACAGCGGGGCGGTCGCCAGGTTTTGCACCAGCTTGTCTTTCAGCAGCTTCATCTGCGCCGGATCGCGCGCCAGCTCCAGGGCGCGGGCTTCGTAATCGGCCAGGTTTTTCGTCACCAGTTCGTCCATCCCCACCGCATGCAGCAGGCTGGCGGCCACCCGCCCGGCAAAGGCTTCGCCCAGGCAGGTCAGGACCGGCAGGCCCGCGCCCAGCGCATCGGCGGCGGTGGCATGGGCGTTGTAGGGCAGGGTATCGAGGAACAGGTCCGCGCAGGCATGGCGCGCCAGGTGAACCTCCAGCGCCACATCTTCGGCATAGACGAAACGCGCCGGATCAATGCCGCGCGCCCGCGCCTCGCGCTCCAGATTTTGGCGCACATCGGGGGCGGGACGCTTGAGCCACAACACGCTGCCCGGCACTTGCGCCAACAGCCGCATCCAGACATCGAACACCGGCGCGGTGATTTTGAAAGCAGCATTGAAGCAGCAGAAGACAAATCCGTTCTCCGGCAGGCCGGCTTCCGCGCGGCTGGGTGCGGCGCCGGAAGGGCGCTGCGGATCGCCGGGAAAGAAGCTGCCGGGCAGGTGCACCAGCTTTTCGCTGAAGAAGGGCTGGTGCTCGAACGGCGTCACCACCGCGTCGCCGATCAGATAATCGATGAAAGGCGCCCCCGTGGTGCCGGCATAGCCCAGCCAGGCCGCCTGCACCGGGGCAAAACGATGGGAGAAGATCTGCAACCGGGTGAGGCCGGTATGCCCGCCCAGGTCGATGGCGATGTCGATTTCCATTTCCCGCAGCCGGCGGGCGATCTCGTCGCTATTGAGGCCGGCAAAATCGTGGAACCGGTCAAAGCCCTTGATCAGCCGGGCGCGGATGGCGCTGTCGTCTCTGAGACCGGTGGAAATGCCGATCACCTGGAAACGCGTCCGGTCATGGTGTTCGATCACCGGCGAAAGCTGGAACGCCACGGCATGTTCGCGAAAATCCGCCGAGATATAGGCGATGCGGATGCGGTCATGGCGATAGGCCTCGCCGGTCCAGAGCGGGGCCACCGGCCGGGGCGCCAGGGCGCGGACGGCATTGGCGGCGCAAGCCCGCTGCAGCGCCTTGTCGCCGCTGTAACCCAGGAAGGTGAGGGGCGGCGCCAGCATCACCGCCTGCTCGATCGGCATCGCGGCCATGCGCGCCCAGTCGCACAAGTTCAGCGCCGCCATGAAACGGTTGGACATGGCGGGGGCATGGCCCGGCTCCAGGCCCAGGGCGCGGTCGTAGCTTTCCAGCGCCTCGGAAAAGCGTTCCAGCGCGGTCAGCACCACGCCGCGATTGAAATGCAACGCCGCCACATTGGGCGCCGCGGCCAGGGCGCGGTCCAGTGCTTCGATCGCTTCGGCGGGTTTTCCCTGCTGGGACAGGATGACGCCGCGATTGTACAGCGCTTCGACATTATTGGGCTGCAGCGCCAGCAGCCGGTCATAGGCCTCCAGCGCCTGGTCATGGCGCTGCGACGCCATCAGGACATAGGCGTAATGGCCCAGCAGGGCGGGATCGCCCCCGTTCTTCTTCACCGCCTTGTTCAGAAGGGTGATGGCTTCCTCATAGCGGCCCTGCTGGCCCTTGAGAAAACCCAGCATGTGCAGCGCGGGAAAATTGCCGGGATCGGCGCGCAGCATCTGGCGGTAGGCGGCCTCCGCCTGGTCCAGCCGGCCGGCGCGCTGCGCCGCCACGCCCTGTTCGAATAGCTCACGCAACTCCATCCGGACCTAGATTTCCTTCAGCAACCAGCGAATGGAGCGCTTCTGCAATTCGACATACTGCGGATTCCACATGGCATGGATGGTGTGGCCCACGGCGGTGAATACCACCCGGCCCTTGCCATAATCATAAGCCCAGCCGGCGGGCGACTTGGTGCCGCGGCCTTCATAGGTAAGCCCGTCCAGATTTTCCGACTCCAGGATCACGTATTTGGGATCCTTGTCGTAATCCACGTAGTGCTGCTCGTCATTGACGACAAAGGGCTGCATGCCCGCGGTGATGGGATGGGCGTTGGCGGTGGCGTGCACCTGGAAGGGACGCAGCGGCGGATGGCCGAAATAGGCGCCGCCCATCACCTCGCGGTAATTCTTCGATGACAGCGAGATATGGCTGGAATTGTGCAGCGGATAAAAGCCGCCGCCGGCATTGACGAAATTCCTGACCGCCATGCCCTGTTCCTCGGTCATCCAAGTCACCGCCTTGGCGGCGGGGAATTTGTCGGCATCCTCCAGCATCATTTCATAGGCGCTATAGGCGTTGGGGCCGGAATAGCCGCCGGGCCAGATCATGCCGTCGCGCAGGATAAGCAGAAGCTGATAGGGCTTGATCGAAGCCGCCGACAGGCTGGCGTAATCCATGGTGTAGTCGATGGCGATGTCCATCTCATGGAACACCTTGTCCAGACTGACACGGATATAATCGGGATTGTGATAGCGGTCGCCGATCAGGGCGAGGGCGCGGGGACGCGCCTTGGTGGCGGCCCGGGATGCGGTTGCGGCCGGGATCGCGGCGGCGGCGGCGCCCGCCAAAGCCGCGCGGCGGCTGATTTTCGGAACGAAGAATTTCATGTCCTGCTCCCCTTGCTTATTCTTGTTTTCATGAGGTTTTCGGGCCGGGGAAAGCCTATAGACGGGCGCGGGTCCCCCCGCCAATATAGTCCTACAAATAATACAGGGCGGGCAACCACCCGGGTGGGAAGGATAGTGCAGAATGGCGAAAACCGAAAATCGCGCCGGTTGGCTTGCGGTCTTTGCGGCCATCGCCGCGCTGACCCTGGCCGGCTGCGATGAAGGCTCGCCCACCCGTCACGCCGGCGGGGCGGTGGATGGCTGGCCGGTCTGGGGTCACAATCACCTGGGCCAGCGCTACAGCGCCAACACCCAGATCACGCCCCAGAACGTCAAGAACCTGAAAGTCGCCTGGACCTATCGCACCGGCGACCTGTCGGCCCCGAACGAAAAGGCGACCCTGGCCTTCGAAGCCACGCCCATCCTGGCCAACAACACGCTTTATCTTTGCTCGCCGCGCAACCGCATTGCCGCGCTCGATCCCGTCACGGGCAAGGAAAAGTGGATGCGCGACCTCAAGCCCGACATCAATGGCGGCACCGTCATTGTCTGCCGCGGCGTGTCCTACTGGAAGGATAGCCAAGCCAGCGGCTTCTGTTCCCAGCGCATCTTTGCCGGCACCATTGACGGCAAGATGTGGGCGCTGGATGCCGATACCGGCAAGCCCTGCACCGGTTTCGGCGAGAATGGGCGCGTCGATCTGCACGACAATCTGGGCTTCATCGCAAAGCCGGCGCTGTATGGCGTGTCCTCGGCGCCCACCATCGTGGGCGACATGGTGATCACCGGCTCCAAGATCATCGACTTCCACAATACCGACATGCCCGGCGGCGTGGTGCGTGCCCTGGATGCACGCACCGGCAAGGTGGTGTGGGCCTTCACCGCCGCGCCGCCCAGCCTGCCGCCGGGAGATGGCAAGACCTATCCGCGCAGCACCCCCAATGTCTGGGCCCCCATGTCGGTGGATGCGCAGCGCAAGCTGATCTTCCTGCCCACCGGCACGCCGCAGATCGATGCGGTGCTGGGCAAGGGCGACTGGGATCATTACGGCTCCGCCGTGGTGGCGCTGAACACCGATACCGGCACGCCGGTGTGGCATTACCAGTTCGTGCGCAAGGATATCTGGGATTACGACACTCCCGCCCAGCCCATGCTGTTTGACTACAAGGCGCCGGACGGCACGGTGACGCCGGCGCTCGCCCAGGCCACCAAGATGGGCTACATCTTCGTCCTCAACCGCGAGACCGGCGTGCCGATCTTTCCGGTGAAGGAAACCCCGGTTTCCACCGGCGGCCTGCAAAAGGGCCTGTCGCCCACCCAGCCGATCCCAGAACTGCCCGAACACGAAATCCAGATCACGAAAATGCAGGAATCCGACATGTTCGGCTTCGCGCTGATCGACAAGTGGGATTGCCAGAAGCGTTTCCGCAAGCTCAAGAATGACGGCATCTTCACGCCCTTCTATGCGGAGTCCTCGGTGGATTATCCGGTCAGCGTGGGCGGCATGGACTGGGGCGGGCTGGCCTTCGATCCGGGCCGCAACATCCTGATCGTTAATTCCAACAATATACTCGGGGCCCATCACCTGGCGCCGCATGCGGGCACGGACGGCTATTCGCCGCTGATCGGCACGCCCTACCGCCAGGTCTATGACAACATGATGTCCATGTTCGGCGCGCCCTGTAACGCGCCGCCCTGGGGCCGGCTCACCGGCATCAACATGACGACCGGCAAGAAAGTGTGGGAAGTGCCGCTGGGCACCAGCCGCGACGAGGCGCCCTGGCCGTTATGGTTTCATCTGGGCGTGCCCAACCAGGGCGGCGCCATTACCACCGCGTCCGGCCTGACCTTCATTGCCGCCACCACCGACCGCTATTTCCGCGCCTTTGAAACCGAGACCGGCAAGGAGTTGTGGCGGGTGTCGCTGCCGGCGGCGGGCCAGTCCATGCCGATGACCTACCGCATGGACGCCAACGGCAAGCAATATGTCGTGCTGTCGGCCGGCGGCCACAGCGCGCTTCACAACAAGCAGGGCGATTACGTCATCGCCTATGCGCTGCCATAGAGGGCAAAGTGGAAAATCTGGAACAACAGCCCGCCACGATTCCCGGCAAACCTGTCCCCACCAGCCTGCGCGCCCAGGTGGTGCAGGTGCTCAGCCACGGCATCCTCACGGGCAAATACAAGCCCGGCATGCGGCTGAACGAAAGCCAGATCGCGCGCGAGTTGAGTATCAGCCGCATTCCGGTGCGCGAAGCGCTGTCGCAGCTTCAGGAACAGGGCCTGGTGCAGAACCGCGAACGCCGCGGCATGTTCGTCACCCATATCGGGCCGCGGGAAGTGGACCAGATCTTCGCCCTGCGTTTCCTGCTGGAAGGCGAGGCGCTGCGGCTGGCGCGCATCAACATGACGCCGGACATCCTGGCGGAGTTGGAAGCCATCATCGCCCGGATGGAAGCCTGGGACGGCAACCTGCTGGAATCCGCCGCCCTGGATTTGTCGTTTCACCGCACCCTGTGGAAGGCCTGCGCCAATCCCTATCTGGAGCGGGCGCTGAATTCGGTGATGGTGACCCTGTTCGCCCACAAGACCCTGGACCATGTCACCCATGACGTGCGGCGCTGGCGCCTCAGCCATCACCGCATCCTGCTGGACGCGGTGATGGGAACCTCGGGTGAGGACCCGCAGGCCGTGCTGCAGACCCATATGCGCATGGCCCATACCGAGCCGGAGCGCTATTCCAACCTGCCCAGGAAACCCTCATAAAAGCGAAATAATCTCGCAATTGCGAAGGCTGTGCGGCCTTGTCGCTTGGCAATAAAGCGGCCCAACACATAATATACGGCATCTGCAGGGCGGGGGCGGTTCACAAGACCTCCAGCTGGGGCGGCCACCAACAGGAAGGTTACCATGACCATCAAGAGTATTTTGCTTGTTAGTGCCGTGGCGCTGGCCTGCATCGCCGGTGCGACCGCGCAGACGGCAAAGGACTATGCCCGCTACAACAGCTACGCCGCGCCGCACGCGCAAGGCCAGCATGTCGGGGGCTTGCGCGTCTTCATCCTGGGCGGCCTCAAGAGCCATGGCCCGGGCGCGCATGACTATCCTTATTTCATGGACACCTGGAGCAAGATGCTCACCGCCCATGGCGCGGTGGTGGATGGCAGCTTCTCCTTCCCCAGCCAGGAGCAGCTCGAAAATTCCGATGTGGTGATCATCTATCGCGGCGATGCCGGCTACATGACGCCTGAACAGCGCGCCCGGCTGCAGGCCTATGTGAAGCGCGGCGGCGGGTTGGTGACCTTCCACGACTCGCTGTGCGGTCCCGACCCGGCCGACATGGCCACGTTGGTGGGCGCCGGCAAGAAGCATGGCGAGGTCAATTACACCTGGACCGCCACGCTCGATTACAATGTCGTGGACAAGGACAATCCCATCGCCGCCGGCATGCCGGCCCAGATCTATGACGAAGCTTTCTACAAGCTGAACTTCGCCCCCGAGGTGAAGCCCATCCTCACCGTCACCATGCCCGACACGCCCGCCGCCCGGCGCGGCGGCGGCGTCGGCCAGACCATCCCGCAAATGTGGACCTATGAGCACACCTTGCCGGGCGGTGCGCCGGCGCGCGCCTTTGTCTGGATGCAGGGCCACATGATCGACAGCCTGCAGGACCCCGCCATCCAGAAGGTGATGCTGCGCGGCATCGCCTGGGCCGGCAAGAAACCGACCACCGAGCTGACCGACTATGTGGCGCCGCCGCCCCGCCCCTCGATCCCGGCACAGTAATCAAGGCAGAACAAAGGCCACCGCCGAGGCGGTGGCCGTTCATCTTCCATACAGGCTGCAAGGCCTAGAACGGGGCGAGGAGTGCGATGAAGACTTCGGGAAAATGGCTGTTGGGATGCGCTGCGCTGGCGTTGGGCGCGACGGCCGCTATGGCTGCCGGCACCGACTGGCCGATGGTGGGCCAGGACCAGGGCGCCAACCGCTATGTCACGCTCACCCAGATCACGCCCGCCAATGTGAGCAAGCTGGAAAAGGCCTGGACCTTCCATCTCAAGCCCGCCAACTTGCCCGCCGATGCCCGTCTGCGCATGTCCCAGGACATTCCGCTGGTGATTGGCAACGTCATGTACATCGTTTCCCCATACAGCCAGGCGATCGCCCTGAACGCCACCACCGGCGCGGTGATCTGGACCTACGACATTCCCGACAGTGACATTCCCTCCGCCCAGGCGCGCGGCGCCGCCTATTGGCCGGGCGCCGACGGCGTGCCCGCCTCGATCATCTTCGGCAGCGTCAAGGGCCGGCTTTATTCGTTGCGCGCCTCGGACGGCAAGCCCAACACCGCCTTTGGCGAGAACGGCATCGTCAATCTCAAGACCCCCGAAGTCATGCAGACCGGCATGCAGGACGGCTATATTCTGCCGTCGCCGCCGGTGATTTTTAAGAACCTGGTGATCACCGGCGCCGGTCCCGGCGAAGGCCCCGGCGGCTCCAAGCACGGCACCGGTCCGGCGGGCGATACCCGCGCCTGGGATCTGCGCACCGGCAAGCTGGTCTGGACCTTCCACACCATCCCGCGCCCGGGCGAGTTCGGTTACGACACCTGGACGCCGGAAGGCGCCAAGAACCGCTCCGGCGTCAATGTCTGGGGCTATATGACGGTGGATGCCAAGCGCGACATCCTCTTCATGCCGCTGGGCGCGCCCAACAACGACATGGTCGGCACCGACCGTCCCGGCAACAACCTGTTCAGCTCATCCCTGGTGGCGGTGCAAGCCAGCACCGGCAAGTATCTCTGGCACTTCCAGGTCACCCATCACGACATCTGGGACATGGACACCCAGACCGCGCCGATGCTGATCGACGTCAAGAAGGACGGCCACACCATCCCCGCCGTCATCACGGTCAACAAGAACGCGCTGATGTTCATCCTGGACCGCACCAACGGCAAGCCGATCTTCGGCGTCGAGGAACGCCCGGTTCCCCAGAGCGACGTGCCCGGCGAAAAGACCTCGCCCACCCAGCCTTTCCCGGTCAAGCCGGAGCAGCTCAGCGTGGGCGCGATCACGCACGAGACCCTCTACAAGGGCGTGCCGGAGCATCAGGCCTTCTGCGAAAAATACGTCGCCGACAACCAGTTCAAGCTGGGCGCGACCTATACGCCGCCAGGCTACGACCAGTGGGTGGTGGCGCCACCGGGAACCCAGGGCGGCGTCAACTATTATGGCGGCAGCTTCGATCCCAAGCGCCATCTCTATATCGTCAACGTCAACAACCTGTTCCAGCCGATGAAGGTGGTGAAGACCGCCGACGGCGAGTTCGTGAACAATGCGCGCCCCGCCATTCGCCGCTTCTGGGACAATGACAAGCATTTGCCGTGCAACCAGACGCCCTGGGGCCAGCTTGTGGCGGTGGACGTGAACACCGGCGATGTCGTCTATCGCAAGACCTTGGGCATCACCGAGCAGTTCCCGCAAGGCCAGCAGGAAACCGGCCGTCCCGGCCTGGGTGGAACCACCGTCACCGCCAGCGGCGTCACTTTTGTAGGCGCCACCGACGACCGCCGGTTCCGCGCCTTCGAGACCGCCACCGGCAAGAATCTGTGGACCACGACCTTGAACGCGTCGGCGCAATCCACACCTATCAGTTACCAGGGTTCGGACGGCCGCCAGTTCGTGGCCATCACCGCGACGGGCGGCGGTCTTATTGGCGCCAAACTTGAAGGCGATGAAGTCGTCGCCTTCGCATTGCCGAAGTAGAAGGAGTGAAAGACGTGAAACTTATTCTTGCATCCGCGCTCAGCCTGTCCGTCCTGGCCGGCCCCGCTTTGGCCGACGATTTCAAGCTGTTGCCCGAAGGCCCCGGCCGCGACGTAACGGTGCGGGTCTGCGCCCAGTGCCATTCCCCGGAAATCGCCGCCCAGCAGAGCCTGGACGCCGCGGGCTGGAAGGCCCTGGTGGACCAGATGGCCAACAATGGCGCCAATGGCACGGACGCCGAATTCGACACCATTACCAAGTATCTGACGGTCGCTTTTCCGGCCAAATAGGCCCCGAAAAAGCCCCTGTCATAAAACATCCCGCCGGGCTAAAACCCGGCGGGATTTTTCGTATCTGAGACAGGGAAAAGCACGATGAAACTGCTGCGCTATGGGCCCAAGGGCCAGGAGAAGCCGGGCCTGATGGACGATAGCGGCCAGATCCGCGACCTGTCCGGCATCGTCAAGGACATTGACGGCAAGGTGCTGTCGGACCTGTCGGCCATCCGCGCCGCCAAGGTGGACAGCCTGCCGGTGGTGGCCAAGGGCGTGCGTATCGCCGAGCCGGTCGCACGCGTCGGCAAGTTCATTTGCATCGGCCTGAACTATGCGGACCATGCCAAGGAATCCAATATGCCCGAGCCGGCCGAGCCGATCATTTTCATGAAGGCGACCAGCGCCATCATCGGCCCCAACGACGACGTCTATCTGCCGCCCACCGCCAAGAAGGGCGACTGGGAAGTGGAACTGGGCGTCGTGATCGGCAAGGAAGCGCGCTATGTACCTAAGGAAAAGGCGCTGGATTATGTCGCGGGCGCCGTGGTGGTGAACGACCTGTCCGAGCGCGAATTCCAGCTCGAGCGCCTGGGCACCTGGGACAAGGGCAAGGGCTGCGACACCTTCGGCCCGTTCGGTCCTTATCTGGTTACCCTGGATGAAGTCGGCGACCTCAACACGCTCGGCCTGTGGCTGGACCTGAACGGCAAGCGCGTCCAGACCGGCAACACCTCCACCCTGATCTTCGACGTGCCGACCCTGATCTCTTACGTCAGCCAGTTCATGAGCCTGCAGCCGGGCGACGTGATCTCCACCGGCACCCCGCCGGGCGTCGGCCTGGGCATGAAGCCGCCAGTGTTTCTCAAGGAAGGCGATGTGATGGAACTGGGCATCGACAAGCTCGGCAGCCAGAAGCAGACGGTCTATCGCACCAAGATCTGATCGCCACGACAGTCAAAGAAAAAGGCGCCGGATTTCTCCGGCGCCTTTTTTGTTTATGTGTCATTCCCGCGAAAGCGGAAATCCAACTTTAATGTCGCTTCGCGCACTGGATGGCCCGGTCAAGCCGGGCCATGACAAGTTGCTAGTGATTGTCGCGCGGAATGCCCTTGCTTTGATCGATCTTCTGATACTTGACCGCATTCTCCAGAACCATGCCGGTACCCATCTGGCCCTGGAAGGCGCGCTGGATTTCCTGCCACGGGGTCTGGGAGGCGGGATAGGCAAAGCCGCCGCGCGCCTCCAGATCCTTGCGGCGCTTGGCGATCTCGTCTTCGGACAGCAGCATGTTGGCCGTGCCCTTGTTGAGATCGACGCGCACCCGGTCGCCCGTCTGGAGCAAGCCCAGCCCGCCACCGGCGGCGGCTTCGGGCGAAGCATTGAGGATGGAGGGCGAGCCCGAAGTGCCCGACTGGCGGCCGTCGCCGATGCAGGGCAGGGCATTGACCCCGGCCTTCAGCAATGCGGCGGGCGGATGCATGTTCACCACCTCGGCGGCGCCCGGGTAGCCGATGGGACCGGCGCCGCGCATGATCAGCAGGGTGTTCTCGTCAATGTTCAGCGACGGATCATCCAGGCGCTTGTGGTAATCCTCCGGCCCGTCGAACACCACGACCTTGCCTTCAAAGGCTTCCGGGTCCTTGGGGTTGGACAGGTAGCGCTTGCGGAACTCGTCGCTGATGACGCTGGTCTTCATGATGGCGCTGTCGAACAGGTTGCCCGACAACACGATGAACCCGGCTTCCTTCTTCATCGGCTTGTCGAACGGCCAGATCACTTCGGGCAGCAGCACCTTCTTGCCCTTGCAATTCTCGCCCATGGTCTTGCCGTTGACGGTCAGCGCCTTTTCCTTGATCAGGCCCTTTTCCATCAGGATGTTCACCACGGCGGGCACGCCGCCGGCATGGTGGTAATCCTCGCCCAGATATTCGCCGGCCGGCTGCAGGTTCACCAGCAGCGGCACCTTGTGGCCGATGGTCTGCCAGTCCTGCAGCGGCGAATCCACGCCGATATGGCGGGCGATGGCGCAGATATGGATGGGCGCGTTGGTCGACCCGCCGATGGCCGAGTTGACCACGATGGCGTTGTGGAAGGCTTCCTTGGTCAGGATCTTCGACGGACGGAGGTCTTCATGCACCATGTCCACGATACGCTTGCCGGTCAGGTAGGCCATTTGCGCGCGTTCGCGGTACGGCGCGGGGATGGAAGCGGAACCTGGAAGCTGCATGCCCAGCGCTTCGGCCAGGCTGTTCATGGTGCTGGCGGTGCCCATGGTGTTGCAATAGCCCACCGACGGCGCCGACGACGATACCAGCTCCATAAAGCCGGTATAATCCAGCTCGCCGCGCGCCATCATCTCGCGCGCCTTCCACACGATGGTGCCCGAACCGGTGCGTTCGCCTTCATGCCAGCCGTTCAGCATGGGGCCGACCGACAGGGCAATGGCGGGAATGTCCACCGTCGCCGCCGCCATCAGGCAGGCGGGCGTGGTCTTGTCACAGCCGATGGTCAGCACCACGCCGTCCAGCGGATAGCCGTAGAGCAGATCCACCAGGCCGAGATAGGCGAGATTGCGATCCAGACCCGCGGTGGGGCGCTTGCCGGTTTCCTGAATCGGGTGCACCGGAAATTCCATGGCGATGCCGCCGGCTTCGCGGATGCCTTCGCGCACGCGCTTGGCCAGTTCCAGGTGATGGCGGTTGCAGGGCGACAGGTCGCTGCCGGTCTGGGCGATGCCGATGATCGGCTTGCCCGACTGCAATTCCTCGCGCGTCAGCCCGTAATTGAGATAGCGCTCCAGATACAGCGCCGTCATGTCCGGGTTGGAGGGATTGTCGAACCAGGCGCGGCTCCTCAGGGTCTGGGGAGTCTTGCCGTCATATTTCTTGTCGTCTGCCATGGTGAAATCCTGTGGTGAAAAATTAGCTGAACAGAGTCATGCCGCCATCGACGCGCAGCACTTGTCCATTGACGAAACCGGCCTGGCCGGAGGCCAGGAAGGCGACCGCGTCGGCGATCTCCTGCGGCTTGGCGTAACGCTCCAGCGACACGCCATCCATCAGCCGCGGATCGGTGGTGCGGGTGGCCAGGAAGCGGGCGGTGGTGGTGGGGCCGGGGCTGATGGCGTTGACGCGCACGCCGTTGGGCTTCATCTCCAATGCCAGGCAGCGCGTGTAATGCAGAATGGCCGCCTTGGCGCAGCCATAGACCACTTCCGACACCACGCCGATATGGCCGTTGAGCGAGCCGAAATTGATCACCGCGCCCGCATTGCGCTTGGCCATGCCGGGCACCACGGCGCGGCACATCAGCATGGTGCCGACGAAATTGCGGTTCATCACCGCCTGCATGTCTTCCAGCGAAATGTTCAGCGCGTCATTGGGATTGGGCTTGCCGCCCTTGGCGGCGATGTCGCCGCCGGCGCAATTCACCAAAATCGAGACGGGGCCGAGCGTGTCTTCCACTTTCTTGACCAGCGCCGCGACGTCGCTTTCCTTCGAGATGTCGCCCAGCACCGACACGACCTTGCCCGGACCGCGCGCCGACAACTCCTTGGCCAGCGCCGTCAGGCTTTCGCTTTCGCCAAAGGCGGCGGGCGCATCTTCGCTGATGTCATGCAGGGCGACATGGGCGCCGCCGGCCAAAAGGGTCTCGGCGATCATGCGTCCCAGGCCCCGGCCCGATCCCGTCACCAGCGCCACGGCGCCGTCGAAATTGAAGGTTTTGGGGATGCTCAATCCGGACACTCCGCTGCAGGACGATCGGGCAGGGGTTGGCCTGAAAACCCTTGTTTTTTATTGGCGAATTCGCCCCTCGCGAGGCGCGAACGGGCCCGATCCATTGACTTCCCGCTGCCCGAATTTAGTATACAAAACGCAAGCCGATGTGAAGCCTTACGGGGCGCAATCCGGCTTCCCATGCCCCAATAAAGGGTCAGGAAACAGGGGCGGACCATGCAAGCGACACGCACACGTTACTGGGTCGTGGCCTTCGCGCTCTCCCTGGCCATGATCATGTACATCCAGCGCGTGGCCATCGGTCAGGCGATGGTGCCCATCGCCGCCGAACTGAACCTGGACCAGGCGCAGAAGGGCCTGGTGCTGGGCGCCTTCGGTCTTTCCTATGCGCTGTTTGAAATTCCCATGGGCCTGCTCGGCGACAAGCTGGGCGTGCGCCGGGTGCTGGGCTTCCTGGTGCTGTTCTGGTCGCTGTTCACCGCCCTGACGGGGGCTGCCTGGAACATGGTGTCGCTGTGGATCGCGCGCTTTGTCTTCGGCGCCGGCGAAGCCGGCTGTTTCCCCAACCTGACCCGCATGCTGTCGGCCTGGCTGCCGGTGGGCGAACGCATCAAGGCCCAGGCCATCATGTGGGCGTTCGGCCGCTGGGGCGGTGCGCTGGCTCCACCGGTGGCCTATTTCGTGATCTCCCATGTCGGCTGGCGCTGGGGCTTTGTCTGCCTGGCCCTGTTGGGCGTGGCCTGGGTGGCGGTGTTCGTGCCCTGGTTCCGCGACGATCCGGCCCAGCACAAGGCGGTCAACGCCGCCGAGCTGGAGATGCTGGAAGGCAGCCGCAAGCTGGTGCTGCACGACCATGGCATGCCCTGGTACAAACTCCTGTTCCAGCGCGACATCGCGTTCCTGGGGCTGCAATATTTCTGCTTCTCCTACACCTGGTACTTCTACGTCACCTGGCTGCCCACCTGGCTGCAGCAGGCGCGTGGCCTCAGCGCGCTGGAAGCGGCGGGCTATGCCACCCTGCCGCTGGCGGCGGGCGGCTTCGGCTCCATCGTGTCGGGCTTCCTGCCGCTCTCCATTCCGCGCAAGTGGGTGGCGATCCTGGGCTTCTTCACCACCGCGGTGCTGATCTGCATCATTCCCAATGTGCCCAGCGTGACGACGGCCATGCTGCTGATGGCGGCGGCGAGCTTCTCGTCCGACCTGACCATGCCGATCAGTTGGAACACCTGCGTGGAGATCGGCAAGCAGTATACCGCCACCGTGTCCTCGACCATGAACATGCTGGGCAACTTTGCCGGCTTCGTGGCGCCGGTGGTGTTCGGCTTCATCCTGCAGGCCACCAACAGCGACTACAGCATGGTGATGTACACCATGGCCGGCGCCGCGGTGCTGGCCGGCATCTGCTGGCTGTTCATCGATCCGGACAAGTCGCGCGCCTGATTTTTTCTCCAAAGCAAGAAGGTTTGAACCGTGAAGATTGATCTGACTGGCAAGACGGCGGTGATCGTGGGCGGCTCGGGCGGCCTGGGCGAAGCCATGGCGCATACCCTGTCGGGCGCCGGCGCCAAGATCGCGCTGGTCGGCCGCAACCAGTCCAAGCTGGACAAGGTGGCGGGCGAGCTCAAGGCCAAGGGCGCCACGGTGGAAAGCTTCAATGCCGACATGACCAGCGAAAGCGACGTCAAGCGGCTGGGCGTGGAGGTGAACGCCAAGTTCAAGAACCCGCAGATCCTGATCAATAGCGCCGGCATCAATATCCGCAAGTCGGTGACCGATTTCACCCTCAAGGAATTCCAGAGCGTGGTGGATTCCAGCCTGGTCACCACGTTCCTGGCCTGCAACGTCTTCGTGCCCGGCATGAAGGGCACCGGCTATGGCCGCATCATCAACCTCAGCTCGATGATGGCGCATATCTCGCTGCCCAACCGCACCGCTTATTCCGGCGGCAAGGCGGGGCTGCTGGGCTTCACCAAGTCGCTGGCGCTGGAACTGGCGGCGGAAGGCATCACCGCCAACTGCATTTCGCCCGGACCCTTCCTGACCGAGATGAACCTTCCCGTGGTCAATGATCCGGAAGCCAACAAGCTGTTCCTGTCCAAGCTGCCGGTGGGCCGCTGGGGCAAGGTGGAAGAAATCGGCGCCCTGGCCTGCTATTTGTGCAGCGACCTGGCGGGCTTTGTCACCGGCACCGACATCCTGATCGACGGCGGCTGGACCGCCGCCTAGTGGGCGCCTAAAGCGGAGAAACGCATGACGACGCGGCGTGACGTGATGCTGGGAGGCGCCGCGCTGGCGGCGGCTTCCGCGCTGCCGGCGATGGCCGCCGATCGCCCGCAATCGGTGCTGGGCGTGGCCCAGACCGCGCTGGGGCATTATTTCCGCAAGCAGCGCGGCGACAATCCCAATCTGCGCGGCCCCGCCGATCCCTTCGCCACCCTGGATTATGTCCGCTCCCTCGGCGCGGGCGGGGTGCAGATGGCGCTGCCGCTGGATACCGACGTCAAGAAGCTGCGCCGGCGGCTGGAGCATCACAAGATGTTCTTCGAGGGCGATATCCGCCTGCTCGACAAGCCGGGCGACGACACCGCGGGTTTTGAAAAAGGCCTGCGCATGTTCAAGGAACTGGGCGCGCCCTGCGTGCGCACCGTCTGCTTTGTCGGCCGCCGCTACGAGAATTTCACCAGCCTGCAGCAATACAAGGACTGGAAGGCCAATTCCCTGGCGGTGCTGGAGGTTTGCGTGCCGATCGCCGACAAGGTTGGCATTCCGCTGGCCATGGAAAACCACAAGGACCGGGTGGTGGATGAAGAGGTCGAGGTGCTGAAGAAATTCTCCAGCGCCAATTTCGGCGCCCTGGTGGATTTCGGCAACAACATTTCCATGTGCGACGACCCGGTAGAGGTCATCACCAAGCTGGCGCCTTATGCGAAGTCTTGTCACATCAAGAACATGGCGGTGCAGAATTATGCCGATGGCTTCTTATTGTCGGAAGTGCTGTTCGAGGACGGCTTTCTCGACATTCCCGCGCTGTGGGCGGTGGTGAAGAAATCCAATCCCAAGGTGCTGGCAACCCATGAGCTGATCACCCGCGATCCGCTCAAGGTGCCGGTGCTGACCGACAAATACTGGGTCACCTGGCCGGACCGTCCGGCCAAATATCTCGCCGACACGCTCCGGCTGGTGAACACAAATGCCAGCAAGAAGCCGCTGCCTATGGTCAGCACCCTGTCGCAGGAAGCGCAGTTCCAGGCGGAGGAAAGCAACAACATCCGCTGCTTCGAATGGGCCAGGAAAGCGCTGGTTTAGCGCACGGAGAAGTGCATCACCGTCGAGGATGTGAAGGTCTCGCCCGGCCGCAGCAGGGTGGAGGGGAAGTTCGGCTTGTTGGGACTGTCGGGATAATGCTGGGTCTCCAGCGCCAGCCCGTCCGCCGCGCGCAAGGTGGTGCCCGCCGCGCTGACGATGCTGCCGTTGAAATTGTTCGCCGAATAGACCTGCACCCCCGGCTCGGTGGTGAGCAGCTCCAGGGTACGGCCGCTGACCGGATCGGTGATCCGCGCCGCCAGCTCCAGCGCGCCGGGCTTTGACTTGCGCAGCACATAATTATGGTCGAAGCCGCGGCCGATCAGCATCTGAGGCTCGGTGGAACGGATATTCTTGCCGATGGGGGTGGGCTCGCGGAAGTCGAACGGCGTGCCCGCCACAGCGGTGAATTCGCCGGTCGGCACCTGGAAGGCGTCGGTGGGTGTCACCTGGTCGGCGAACAGGGTCATCACCTGGTTCTCGACATTGCCCGAGCCGTTGCCCGCCAGATTGTAATAGGTGTGGTTGGTGAAGTTCACCACCGTGGTCTTGTCGGTGGTCGCCTTATAGTCCATCCGGAAATCATTGTTGTCGGTCAGGGTGTAGGTGACATCCAGGGTCACGGCGCCGGGAAAGCCCTGGTCGCCATCGGGCGAGTTGAGCCGGAAGCTGACGCCGGCATCGTTCGCATGACTGAAGTTGCCCACCGTCTGAAGGATGCGCCGGTTATAGGGCGGCGGCCCGCCATGCAGGGTGACGCCATTGGGATTTTGCGCGAGGTCATAATGCTTGCCCTCAATGGTCACGCCATGGCCGATGCGGTTGGCATAGCGCCCGGTCAGCGCGCTCATCGGGCCTGTGGCCTCGATACCGGCCAAATCCTTCTGACACAGGATCACATTCGCCAGCTTGCCGTCGCGGCCCGGCGCCTCCACGGCGCAGACCGTGCCGCCATAATCCAGCACCTGGGCGCTCATGCCCTGATTGTTGGTCAGGGTGAAGACATGGACCGCGGCGCCGTCCTTGGTGGTGCCGAACAGGGCGCTGTTCACCGTGCCGGCCTGGGCGGGCGCCGCCATGCCCAGCAAAACCGCGGCCAGGACCATTTGTACACGCATTTTTCCCCCGTTTCCGCCCGGTTCCGGCTGGGCTTTGTCGCCGGGCACTATAGTATCGCGCCCACAAAAAAGCGCCTCTTCGGAGCGATTCTGAAGGGGTCAAAGCTGGGGTTTGGCGGCCGTGCGTTGCGGCGCCGGGGATGTTTTCCGAGGATTGCATGACGAGCGTTGAGAAGCCTTTGATTGTGGTGATGGGCGTGGCCGGTTCGGGCAAGACCACCATCGCCAGCGGGTTGGCCGAGCGGCTGGGCGTGCCCTTTGTCGAGGGCGATTCCCTGCATCCCATCGCCAATGTGAAAAAGATGGCCAGCGGCACGCCGCTGACCGACGAGGATCGCTGGCCATGGCTGGAAGCCATCGGTGAGCGCATGGAAGTGGAACGCGACACCGGCCATGGCGTGGTGGTGTCCTGTTCGGCGCTGCGCCAGGTCTATCGCGACTGCCTGCGCAAGCAAGTGCACGGCAAGGTGCACTTCATCCTGTTGGACGGCTCGCGCGAGCTGATCTCGGGCCGCATGCAAAAGCGCAAGGGCCACTTCATGCCGCCGGCGCTGCTGGACAGCCAATTCGCCACCCTGGAAAAACCCACGGCGGAAGAAGACGCGGTGATCCTGGACATTTCCCATACCGTGCCGGCGCTGCTGGCCCAGGCCGCCCGCTCCCTGGTTCCGGCGCCGTAGGTTTCAGAAAGGCACGACAATGCGAAAGATGCTTGCGGCGTGTTTGCTTTTGGGTGCGCTTCCCGTGCTGGCGCAGCCCATACCGCCGCCCGCCGTGACGGCCGAGAATGGCATCATCAGGCCGCCCTATACCGACGCACCGGAATACGCCATCAATTCCGCGGTGCCGCAGGGCGATATCCGCGAATTCATAATGTATTCCGAGGACAGCAAGATCTATCCCGGCATTGTGCGCATCCGTGAGCTGAAGCGCGACCAGCACGACAACAACGCCATCGTGCCGGGAGACACGATTTCCGGGCCTGGCCGTTATGAACGCCATGTCTGGGTCTATATCCCCAAGCAGGTGAAGCCCAATGCGCCCTTCATGGTGGTGCAGGACGGCCATTCCTACATCAACCGCCTGGCGCCGGTGCTGGACAACATGATCGCGCAGCACCGCGTGCCGGCGATGATCGTGGTGGCGCCGGATTCCGGCGGCAGCGACGCGCAGGGCTCCCAGCGCGGTCTGGAATACGACACCTTGTCAGACCGTTATTCCAACTGGGTGGAAAGCGAACTGCTGCCGGCGGTGACGAAAAATTATGGCGTTACTTTCACGACCGATCCGGAAGGCCGCGCCGCCATGGGCGGCTCCTCGGGCGCGGCGGCGGCCTTCACCATGGCCTGGTATCATCCCGAGCGTTATCACAAGGTGCTGAGCTATTCGGGCACGTTCGTGAACCAGGCCTGGCCGGTGGACCCCAAGACGCCGCGCGGCGCCTGGGAGTATCACGCCACCCTGATTCCCAAGGCGGCGAAAAAGCCCATCCGCATCTGGATGCATGTGGGCGAGAAGGACAACCGCTTCGATAATCCCGAAAGCACCTGGCACAACTGGCCGCTGGCCAACAACCGCATGGCGGCGGTGCTGAAGAAGAAGGGCTATGACTACAAGTATGTCTTCGCCATGGAGGGGACCCATACCCAGCCACAGGTGATCCGCAACACCCTGCCGGCGGCGCTGGAATGGCTGTGGCGCGACTATCCTAAGGACTGAGCTTCTTCGCCCACCAGGCCGTGATGATCGGCACCGTCAGCATGGTCACCACCACACTGGCGGCTACCAGCACGGTGGCGGCGGGCGCGGCTGCCGCATAAGCAGGATTGGCGGCGGCGACCAAGGCGGGCACTGCCGCGGCATTGCCGGCGGTTGCGGCGGCAGCTAACCCCGCCAAACCTTTGCCGCCGCTGATGCGGTCGGCCAGGAACATCACGGTGCAGGACACCACCAGCACCACCACGCCAAGCGCCAGACCCAATAGCCCAGCGCGCCACACGGCGGTGAGATTGAGGCCTGCGCCGATGGCGAAGGCAAAGAAGGGGATCAGCGCCGGCGCGGCTTTTCCCAAAAACTCGCGCATCTCGCGGTCGAGGTTGCCCAGGAGGATGCCGATGCTCAGCGGCAGGATGGCGCCCAGCAAGGTCTGCCAGGGAAAGGCCAGCAATCCGCCGAGCGTCATCATGGTGATGAAGGGCCCCGACTCCAGCGACATCAGCGAATAGGCGCCGACATCCTTGGGCGTGCCGTAGCGGCCCATCAGCGCCATATAGAGCCCGCCATTGGTGTCGTTGATCGCCACCACCACCGCCAGGGTGGAAAGCCCCGCCAGCAGTCCGGTCTGGATCGGCTGGGTGCCCAGGAAATGCCCCAGCACCAGCGCCGCCGCCACGCCCATGCCCACCTTGGCGGCCAGCAGCACGCCGCCCTTGCCCGCCACTTGCGGCAAGGTCTCGAACGGGATGGTGGCGCCCATGCAGACATAGAACACCGCCAGGATGGGCAGGGCGCCGGTGAACAGGGCGCCGGTGAAGGAGCCGAAGAACTGCCCCGCGCCGGGCGCGAAGGTGGCGATCAGGGCGCCGATGGTGAGCGGCACGATCACCATGCCGCCGGGAATGCGCTCGATGCCGCGCTTGATCGGAACGCCCATTCTTTCCCCCGTTTTGCGCCAGCTTAGCGAGCCTGAGGCTTGGTTGACAGCCGGGAGGTCTATGGGGACGCTGCAGGGCAAGCAGGGATAGACGTCACAATGGTTGGTTTTCTTTCGCGGCGCGCCATCTGCCTGTCGGGGGCCGCGGCCCTGTTGCCGGCCCCAGTGTGGGGCGCACGCGTTTCCTCGCGGCCCTATGATACCGCCGGCGGGCAATGGCGGACTTATGGCGGCAATCTTGGAAGCTGGCGCTACACCGCGCTGGATCGGATAACCGCAGGCAACTTCAACAGCCTTCAGCCGGCCTGGACCTTTCGCAGCGACAGCGTGGGCGGCGTTTTCAATTCCAACCTGCAAGCCACGCCACTGATGATCAATGACGTGCTGTATCTGACCGCGGGCCCCCGCCGCTCTGCGATTGCGATCAGCGCCACCACCGGCAAGCTGAAATGGGAATATCACCTGGACGAAGGCCGCCGGGCCGCGAAATCACCGCGCCCCGGCACGGGCAGGGGGCTTGCCTATTGGACGGACGGGACGGCGGAACGGATTTTATACGTCACCATCGGCTATCAACTGGTGTGCCTGGATGCCGCTACCGGCCAACCGATGGCGGACTTCGGCAATAACGGCGTGGTCGATCTCAAGAAGGAGATGGACCAGGACATTGACCTGGACGGCGACCGGGTGGGCGATGACATCGGCTATCACGCGGCGCCCCTGGTGGTGGGCAATGTCATCGTCATCGGCGCGGCGCATGCGCCCGGCCAGTCCCCCTTCAAGCGTCACGTCAAAGGCTATGTCCGTGGCTATGACGCGCGCACCGGCAAGCGCCTCTGGATTTTCCATACCATCCCGCAAAAGGGCGAGTTCGGCTACGATACCTGGCTGAACGGGTCCGCCGAATATACCGGCAATGCCGGCAACTGGTGCCAGAACAGCGCCGACCCCGAATTGGGGCTTGTTTATGTCGGGATCGAGATGCCGACCGGCGACTGGTATGGCGGCGAACGGCCGGGCGATGGGCTGTTCGGCGAATGCATCGTCGCGCTGGATATCCTGACCGGCAAACGCCGCTGGCACTACCAGACGGTGCATCATGGCATCCAGGACCGCGACATTCCCTGCGCGCCGACCCTTTGCGACATCACGGTGGATGGCCGGAAGATCAAGGCGCTGGCGCAGCCCACCAAGCAGGCCTGGCTTTATGTGCTGGATCGCGTGACGGGCAAGCCGGTCTGGCCGATTCCCGAACGTCCCGTGCCCGCGGGCGATGTGCCCGGCGAATGGTATCCGCCCACCCAGCCGATGGTGACAAAGCCGCCGCCGTTCGACCGGCAAGGACTGTTTGTTGAAGACCTGATCGATTTCACCCCGGCCTTGCGCAAGGAAGCCGAAGCGCTGGTCTCGCATTATCGCATCGGCCCGCTGTTCACGCCGCCTTCGGCCAGCAAATGGCCCTCGCCCCTGGGCACGATCATGAATCCCAATGGCGACGGCGCCGGCCAGTGGCCCGGCGGCGCCTACGATCCTGCAACGCAGACCTTCTATATTTTTTCCAACATCTCCTACAACCCGACCGGCGAGGTGCCGGCCGATCCCAAGGTCACCGATGCGCGGATGATGCTGGGCCGCGCCACGCCGCCGGCGGATGACAATAGCGGTGCGCCCAAGGCCGTCGCGCCGTTGACGGTGCAGGGCATGCCGCTGATGAAGCCGCCCTATGGCCAGATCACCGCCATCGACATGAACCGGGGCACGATCGCCTGGCAGGTGCCGCATGGCGAAACCCCGGACGAGGTGCGAAACAACCCGGCGCTGAAGGGCCTGGCCATTCCCCGGACTGGATCGCGTGGAAAAGTCGGCGTGCTGGTGACAAAAACGCTGGTCATCGCCGGCGATGGCACCGCGACCACCGGCGACGATGGCAAGAAGGGCGGATGGCTGCGCGCCTATGACAAGCGCAGCGGCCGTGAGGTCGGCGCCGTGCCGCTGCCCGCCCGTGTGACGGGATCGCCGATGAGTTACGAGTCGGCGGGCGCCCAATATGTCGTGGTGCCGGTGTCGGGGCCGGGTGAACCGGGGCAGTTGGTGGCGTTTAAACTGCCCTAGCCGTTTTAACCGTTAAACGGGTATTTCCTCAGAAATACAACCATAGGTTAAGACGCTGCGGTACTTGCTTGCCGGGGTGACCGGCCCCCACTGAGTGGTCCAGTTTCAATGTTAGTTTAGTGACGGGGTTTGCGCTAGCTGGCCGTCTGCGGACTGTCCCGGCGGCCAACAGATTGCTTCTGGTGCTGGCGGACGATATCCCAGCGATGAGTGCGGCCTGACGGTA
>CANJJD010000022.1 GCA_947474645.1 Alphaproteobacteria bacterium
ACCGTCGTGGGGGTCGGAGCGTCAAAGCCCGCCGCCTGAAGGCGCGTCGACGAAACGACGACTTGTTCAACGCCTTCCTGCGCAAGCGCGCCGCCGGCGCTAAGCGCCAAAATGGCTGCGCCGCCTGCAAGACGAACGCGAGTCTTCGTAAGACCGTAATTCATGGAGTGCCCCCTCAGATGGAATCTTTATTAGTGCCGGAGTTGAGCCGACATCGTCTTTGACCGCAAGAGCGGCATTGGACAAAAAGCCAGCAGGACTAAGGAAGTTGGCGAGTGTTGCGCCCGGGTGACCATGTGATTATTCCGCAGCGCAGCAAAAAAAAATCACGTAACAATTCCAATGTGTTGAAAAATCCGCGGGAACGCTGGGTGAAGACTATGTCGCCGGATTTTCAGGCCGGCATCCCCACCGGCGTTAGCCATCATACCGATTTTGCGGCACACGATGAGCAAGACCGCGAAGGGGACGGCGCGCGATTCCCGGCGCCGGCTTGCTCAATCTTTCGAAAGATTTGCCTCTGACCGCAGGCCGGCCGCATTGGCTTCCTGCCGCGGCTTTTTGGGCGCCTGCGGCTCCGGCTTTGGCGGCGCCGGCAGGGTGCCGCGCTCCCGCTGCGCCCAGGGCGGATCGCCGAATTCGTCCTCGCCCGGATAATGCTGACGGTAGAGGGTTGTCAGGAAATAATCCTTGCTGGGCAGATCGACCATCAAACGCTCGGTGATTCCGACGCCGGCTTCCGATGTCCCCGGCGGCACCAGTTGGGGAATACGTGTGCGCACCCCCGTGATGGTCGCCAGTCTGATGGCGTCGAAGGCTTCCTTGCGTTCGACTTCCAGCGCCAGCTTGGGCACTTCCATCTTCGAATTTTCCGGATCCACCACATAGGCCGACGACATGCGCAGGCGATAGATCGACGAGATGCCGTCATACTTGCCGGTGGCGGGGTTGAACATGCCGTCGGCATTGCGGCGCAAGGCGTAATACAGCGCGACATGATCTTCATGCTCGCGGATGCCCTGCTGGCCGCCATCCTGGGCGAACGTGTTCTCGGCATACAGATCGTGCCAGTTGCGATAGCCGCCGATCATGCCGCTGGCGGAAAGCCCATCGGGCGCGATGGTCAGGCGCAATTTGCCCTTGGTGAAATTGGTGTCCCCGGTCTGGTCATAGAACCAGGCGATGCGCGGTGAGTGCAGGTGTTCGACCTGTTCACTTTCCACCACGCCATTTTTTATGGTGGCTTTTAGCCTTGTATATTGGGCTGTTTTGAGGATCCGGTAGGAATAATCCACCGCCACGGCGTTGCGCGCATCCTTGACGATCTTGTCCGGCGAATAGCCGACTTCGACCACCGCTTCATCATCGTTCATCGGGTCCTTGTTGCCCGAGAGGCGGATGACCATGGTGTAGAGGCCTTCCTGCATCTTGTCGTTGGCGCGCAGGTCGAGCGTGGCGTTGCCGTCGCCGCGCCAGGGCGCATCGCAACCCCAGGCGCGGTACAGGGCGTTGTCGATGCCCTTCTCGCCATCGGGACTGACGAAGTCGTTGGCCTTGATCTTGCCGTCCAGGTTGAAGCCGTCGCCGATGCGGCTGTTGACCTGCGGCTGGCCCGGATCTTCCGCGGCAAACGGATTCACATAGGTCTCGATCTTGTTGGCGTAGCCGCGATAGGAAAGCGCCCGGTCCCAGATATAGAAGCGCGTCAGGTTCGGGGCGCGCACCTGGTCCAGTCCCGGCGGCGCGGAGATTTTCTGAACCTGGTCGGCGTCGCGCCATTTCTGCCGCGCCAGCGCCTTGAAGGTCTTCTGGTCGTCGGCGAAATGGGTGCCGCTGCCATGCGGGCAATCCACGCCCGGCTCGATTTCCCCATCGCGGGCAAAGTCGGAGCGGCCGCCATAGCGGAAGGCATATTCATGGGCGCTGATCACAAAGCCGCGGGTCCAGGCCGCCGCCGATGCGGGCTGGCTCATGGTACCCGCCATCGCCGCCGCCATGGCGGAAATCAGAAGAACATCTTTCAGATTCTTGGGCCTGAGGATCATGGCCTTGCTCCCGTTACGGCGTGCCCGGCTTGTAGCCCGGACCGCGCAGAACCCGTCCCGGCGTGGCATTGGTCGGCTTGCCGTCCGCGACCACCGCCTTGCCGTTGACCAGCACCCAGGCGATTCCCGTGGAATATTGCGCCGGATTTTCATAGGTCGCCATGTCCTTGACGGTGGCAGGATCGAACACCACCACATCGGCCTTCATGCCCTGACGCAGGATGCCACGGTCGGCCAATCCCAGACGGTTGGCGGGCAAGGACGTCATCTTGCGCACCGCTTCCTCCATGCTGAAGACATGCTGGTTGCGCACATACTCCGAGAGCAGCCTTGTGCTGGTGCCGAAGGAGCGCGGATGCGGGCTGCCGAAGGAGGTGCGCGCATCGGCCGGCAGCGCGATGCCGTCCGAGCCGATGTCCATCCAGGGATTGTTCAGCATCTGGGCGACGATCTTGGCGCGGGCGCCGGTGGGCATTCCGATCTGGAATCCTTCGCCCTTCTGCTTGACCAGGATATTGAGCATCGCCTCTGACGGCGTCACGCGCATCTCCGACGCGATCTGCGGCAACAGCTTGCCATCGAACTCCGGATTGACCGAGGCCACTTTCAGGCCCGCGAAACTGCGGTCCTTCATTTCGGCCAGGATGCGGGCGCGGGTATCGGGCTTTTGCAGCCGCGCCACGATGTCGGCGCTGTTGCCTTCCTGCGCCCAGGCCGGCAGCGATTGCGTCAGATAGGTCCAGCCGGTTTCGTAAGTGTAGGAATTGCCGGTGATGTCCACGCCGTCGGCGCGCCCCTGCTCCACGTCCTTGATGAAGAGGTCGGGTTCCATGCCGGCGCTGGCGCCCAGGTGGAAAATCTCCACCGGAATATGGGCGCCCTTGGCGATGGCGATGGCTTCCTTCAGGCCCGCGTCGCGCGGATCGCCCGGCGCGACATTGCGGATATGGATGGTGAAGATGCCGCCATACTCCCCGGCGACCTTGCACAATTCGATCAACTGGGCGGTCGAGAAGAACATGTTGGGGACATAGGACATGCCGTTGGAAAGGCCGAAGGCGCCTTCTTCCATGGCCTGGCGGATCAACTGCTTGATCCGGTCCATTTCAGACGTTGTGGGCTCGCGGTTCTGGTAACCCATCGCCGAGGCGCGCACCTGGCCGGCGCCGACATAAGAGGCGACGTTGGGGCCGATGCCCTTGTTCTGCAGGTAGGAGAAAAACCCGCCTAGAGTGGTCCAGGTGCGCTTGACCGGCGGCGTCACCATCATGGGATCGTCCACTGCGGGGCCCAGCACCGGGCCGGCCGACAGATGCTCGCCCATCACTTCGGTGGTCACGCCTTGCGTGACCTTGCTGAGGCCGCGCCCGTCCAGGACCAGGCCGAATTCGGAATGGGAATGCATGTCGATGAAGCCGGGCGACACCACCTTGCCGGTGGCGTCGATCACCCGCTTGGCTTTCACAGGGGCGCGTCCGACATAGGTGATCTTATCGCCGGTGATGGCGACATTGCCCTGCATCCAGGGACCGCCGGTGCCGTCCACGACATGGCCGTTCTGGATCAGGATGTCGGCCTCGGCCGCGGGCGGGCTCTGCGCCTGGACGCTGGCCGCGCCAGCCAGCAGCAGAAGCGTCAAAGCGGCCACTGCGGAAGTGGAAAATCTTTTGGATTGCATGATCATGTACGTCCCCTGTCGCCGGCGTCCTTCGAGTTTGGGAAGGAAAATCGCCAAAGGCAATCCTGCTCTTATTTTGCCGCCCACGCCACCGCCGGTGCGTGCTTGAGCGGCCCGGTCCCGGGTGATACGGGAAGGGCGATCGGAAAAAACGGGTGGAACATGGATCGCCGGGATCTTCTGAAGAATTCGCTGGCCGGCCTGGCCGGCCTGAGCGCCACGGCGCGGATGGCGGCAGCCCAGACCGTGCCGCTGATGGACCGGCCGTTCAACATCGCGCCGATCCGGGCGCATGTGGACCGCATCACCGACATCAAATCCTGCATCCGCCCCTTTCGCACCAAGGGGCCCCGCCTGGACGTGGAACAGATCGGCAACGCCATGGTGGTGCACAATTACGGCCATAGCGGCGCGGGCTGGTCCCTGTCCTGGGGTTCGGCCGACATGCAGGTGCAAAAGGCCATGTCGCGCAGCCCCAAGAAGATCGCGGTGATCGGCTGCGGCATCATCGGCCTGACCACGGCGCTGATGGCGCAACGGGCCGGCGCGCAGGTCACCATTTATACCAAGGAGCTTTTCCAGCGCACCCGCTCGGTGCGCGCCAATGGCAGTTGGACGCCGGCTTCGCACATGGCGCTGGCCTCGGACGCGCCGTCCGACCTGGGCGACACCTGGGAGCGGATGACCCGCATTTCCTGGAAGAATTTGCGGCCCTATATCGGCATGGCCGGCAACCCGGTGGCTTTCGCCGACCATTATTACCTGTCCGACACCCCGTTCGATGCGCCCGTGGCCCCGCCGCCGCCCAGCCCGGTGCCGGTTCCGGAATATTACGAACTGGGCAATCGCCTCGGCGACATCACGCCCAAGATGCAGACGCTGAGCGCGGAGCTGCACCCTTTCCCGGTCCCTTACGCCCGGCGCACCACGAGGCTGTTCTTCAACTTCAGCGAATATGGCCACCTGCTGATCAGCGATTTCTACGCCGCCGGCGGCAAGATGGTGATGCGCAATTTCCATTCGCCGGGCGAACTGGCGCACTTGCCCGAAAAGGTCATCATCAACTGCCCCGGCTATGCGGCGCATGACTGGTGGCAGGACAAGGCGATGGTGCCCCATCGCGGCCAGACCGAATGGCTGATCCCGCAACCGGAGGTCAATTACGGCCTGACCTATCGCAACGTCGAGGCTCTTTCCAAGAGCGACGGCGTCATGATGATCGACATCGGCGCGCGCGGCGGCATGCCCAAGGGCTATGGCATGAGCAACGAGGTGCCCGACCGCGCCGAAGCCGAGCGGGCGGTCAGGGTTATGGAAGAACTGTTCTCACGCTTTCCCTCCCATCGGATCTGAGGCGGGAACTCCATTAACTTTGATTCAGCCAAACCGCGGCCAAACGGGCGGATGGGCAATGAGGCGGGGCGGTCGGGTTGCCCCCGCCCCATGATTTTGTTTCAATCCCGGATCAATATGTGGCGGTTCATGCCGCCGGCAGGGGAAAGCGTATGCGTCATACTTGGTTGTTTCTGGTGCCTGTCCTGCTGAGCCTGACGGGTGGGGCCGAGGCGCGTCCGCGCGACGACGCCCTGACGGGTGCGATCCGCTGCGGCGTGGTTGCCGATTCCCGCCAGTGGCTCGATTGCTATTACGGCGCCGCCCAGCCGGTGCGCGCCGCGTTGGGCCTCGCGCCCGCCCTCGCCGCACAGGTCCAGCTTGCCTCCGCGCCGCCGCCGGGCGGGGCTCCGCGCGATGAAGCGGTGCGCGACGAAGTCGTTTCGGCCTCGGCCGCCTGCATGCGCCAACCCGCCGACCGTGCCTGGCTGGATTGCTATTACGCCGCCGCCAACCCCATGCGCTCGCAGCTCGGGCTGGCGGGAGCCGCGGCCGCTCCTGTGCCCGCGCCCATGCCGGTGCCGCCGCCACAGCAATTTGCATCCGCGGCGCCGCCGCCTCCGGGCCCACCGCCCGGCCCGCCGCCCATGCCGCGCCGCACCGGCATGTTTTCGGGACTGTTCACCACCCCCAAGGCCATCGTGAAGAACATGCCGATGAAGTCCTATGTGCTGGACAAGTACGGCGCCGTCGTCGTCACGCTGATGGACGGCCAGGTCTGGGAGCAATCGGTGGAAGACGCCGTCTATCATCCCGCCCGTTGGCGCAGGCCGGCCGAAGAGATGGAAGCCACCATCACGCCGGACATGGGACATGTGTTTATCATGACGGTGAAGGACGACGGCAAGATCTACAAGGTCCACCGCATCCACTGACGCGCCGGCACTGACAAAAATAAAAATGGCTGGGAGGCCCCGATGAAGAATTACTTGGCTCTGATCGCACTTCTTTGCCTGGGAAGCACCGCCGCCAGCGCGCAGCCCGCCAATGTCCTGATGGAAAGGATGACCTCCTACGAAATCCGCGACGCCGTCGCGGCCGGCAAGACCACCGTCATCCTGCCGTCGGGCGGCACCGAACAGAACGGCCCCGGCATGGTGATCGGCAAGCACAATTTCCGCGTCCTCGCCAATGCCCAGACCATCGCCCGGCGCCTGGGCAATGCGCTGGTCGCGCCCGTCATCGTCTATACTCCCGAAGGCAAATACGATCCGCCCACCGGGCATCTGCGCCATCCCGGCACCATCGGCGTGCCGGAAGACGTCTATGCCGGCGTGGTGGAAGGCGTCGTGCGCAGCCTGAAACTGCATGGCTTCCGCGATATCGTGCTGATCGGCGATCACGGCTCCGACATTGCCGGCCAGGACAGCGTTGCCGCCAAGCTCAATGCCGAATGGTCCGCCACCAAGGTTCGGGTGCATGCCATCACCGGCTATTACCGCGGCGATGTGGTGGGCGATGCCGCCGAAATGACCAAGCGCGGCATCAAGAAGGAAGAAATGGGCAATCACGCCGACGTCCGCGATACCTCGCAGATGATCTTCATCGATCCCAGCATGGTTCATGTGGAACGGCTGGAAGCGGGCAACAGCAAGAACGGGGTGGAAGGCGATCCCCGCCGTGCCTCGGCTGAAATCGGCGGCGTGCTGGTCGGGCGGACCGTCGCCCGCACGGTGGACCTGATCCAGAAATCCATCGCCGGCACACCCCGCTAAGCGGCGTGTAAATTTTTCAAAAAGACCCGCCGGTTCATTCCGGCGGGTTTTTGCTGGGAATTGCAATGACCCCGCTTTGGGATAGGCTCTGCGCGCTTTTTTCCCCTCGCCCATCGCCGAAAGGTTCCCATGTCCTCCATCGTCTCTGTCCGCAACGGCGCCCCTGCCCGGCGCGCTTTCCTCAAGCTCCTGGCCGCCACGCCGCTGTTCGCCACCATGGCGACGCGCAGCTTCGCGGCCGGCATCGGCAAGGCGGCGGGCAATCCCTACGAGAAATTGGGCATCCGCCCGCTGATCAATGCGCGCGGCACCTATACTTATGTTGGCGGCGCGCTGGAGCTGCCCGAAGTGCGCCGCGCGGTGGAACTGGCCTCGCACCAGTTCGTGGACATGTTCGAGCTGCAGCAGGCGGCGGGACGCAGGCTGGCGGAAATTTCCGGCGCCGAATACGGCATGGTCACGTCAGGCGCCGCGGCCGCCATGTCCACGGCGGTGGCGGCAGTCCTCGCCGGCACCGATCCCGACAAGATCTGGCAACTGCCCGACACCACCGGCATGAAGAATGAAGTGGTGATGCTGGGCGGGCGCAATGCCTTCGACAACGCGCTGCGGCTGGCCGGCGGCAAGCTGGTGCTGGCCCCGACGCAAGCCGACCTGGCGGGCGCCATCGGCCCCAACACGTGCCTGGTTTACACCACCTACCGCGATGAGCGGGTTCAGGAAGCTTTGAAAGTCACCAAGGCCAAGGGCGTGCCGCTGCTGGTGGACGCCTCCTCCTCGGTGCCGCCGTTCGAGAACTTCACCAAGTTCGCCAAATGGGGCGTGGATCTTTACTGCATCAGCGGCGGCAAGGGGTTGGGCGGACCGCAATGTTCCGGCCTGCTGCTGGGCCGCAAGGATCTGATCGAAGCCGGCATGGCCAATAGCGCGCCCTGGGAAGGGGCGGTGTGCCGCGCCATGAAGGTGGGCAAGGAAGAGATCATGGGCATCCTGGCCGCCGTGGAATATTGGGCCAAGGCCGATCTCAATGCCCTCAACGTGGTATGGCGCGGCCGCGTCGAGCGCGTCGCCAAGCTGGCGGAAACCGTGCCGGGCGTGACAACCGTTATCCACACCCCGGTGGGCAGCAACTCCTATCCCACCCTGACGGTGAATTGGGACGAAGCGGCGTTCGGCATGACCGTGGCGCAATGCGTCGAGGAACTGGCCGCGGGCACGCCGCGCATCGAGGCCCTGTCCACGCTTGGCAACCGCAGCCTGATCCCGCCGCTGCGCAAGCCCAAGCCCGGCGTCGTCAACAAGCTGGAGGTCGTCTCCATGACCTTGCAACCGGGCGAGGACCTGATTGTGGGCCGCCGCATCCGCGAAGTGCTGAACAAGGCGCGCAAGTCCCACGCCTGACGGGCGAATTGACTGTCGAATCAGCGCTTTGATGCGCGCCGCGGCGGATCGGCCGCGGCGCAAATTAGGACATGCGCGTTCGGTTGCTCCGCGCTACGCTGGCTTCGGATATTTTTCCAACAAGGGGACTTCAAGATGAACGGTTCAAAGAAACTTGCTTTCCTGGGAACGGCCCTGGCGCTTTGCGCTTTCGCCGCGCCCGCCAACGCGCAGGTGACGCGCCTGGATGGGGGCAGCCCCGTCATCGCTTCGGCGGTCACCGTGCCGGCCGGCTACACCACCCATTACATCAGCGGCATTCCGGGCGGCCCGATGAATCCCGCCATCCCGGACGGCCAGCCCGGCCGCTGGGGCGACACCACCCAGCAGACCAATGACGTGCTCAACAAGCTGGAAGGCGTCCTCACCAAGCTGGGCCTGACCTTCGGCGACGTGGTCAAGGGCACCGTGTTCCTGGTGGCCGATCCGGCCAACGGCAACAAGATCAACTTCCCCGCCATGAACGCGGAATGGAACAAGCGCTTCGGTTCGGCGACACAGCCCAACAAGCCGGCGCGCTCCACCGTTGAGGTCCGGCTGGCCACGCAGGGCCCCCTGGTCGAGATCGAACTGATCGCGGTCAAGAAGTAAAAACAGCAGCGGCCGGCGTCTTCAAACGGCGCCGGCCGGACTGTTTTGGACAGAGAGAACATCATGGCGTTCTGGCGCGCAGGTCTTGTTGCACTGGTCATGACCGGAACGGCCGCGCAGGCCCAGCCGGAGCGCAAGATCGATCCCACCTTCCTGCATCGCAGCCTGGACAGCGCAAGCGAGGCAGTGTCCGACATCACCACCGCCACCTGTCACTACAAGCCTTTGTTTGGCGCCGGGGACCGTGATGCGTCGCCCACCAGCGGCATCGCCCGCTTCGGCGCCGTGACCATCGATCCCAAGGGCAGTTGCAAGTCCGCCGCCTATGACGGCGAAGACCAGATTTATGTCGTGCTGAACGGCAGCGGCAGCACCAGCTATGGCGCCGAGACTGTCGCCCTGGGACGCGAGGATTTTCTCTATATCCCCGCCACCGTGCCGCATGCCTTGCGCAATGACGGCTCTGCGCCCCTCACCGTCGCCATCATGGGCTACGCCACCAAGGGCTTTGCGCCCACGCCGCTGCCGCCCCATGCCTTGAAAGACAATATCGCCAATGTGCCGCTGGAGCTGGTGGGCAGCCATCCGACATCGACGCATTACCGCCTGCTGGTCGGCGACATCACGCAAAAGCGCGACCGCATCGACATCGGCAACATCGTCACCAGCCTGTTCGTGATGGAGATCGACGCGGGCGGCACCAATTTCCCGCACCATCATCCCCGCGAGGAGGAAATCTATCTGGTGCTGGACGGCCATGGCGATCAGGTCGCCGGCAGCGGCCTGGACGGGATCGCCGGCCGCTTTCCCGCCAAGGCGGGCGATGCTTATTACTACCGCGCCAATGCCACGGTCGGTTATTACAGCGCGGCGAACACGAAATCGCGGATTCTCTGCATCCGGTCCTGGCAACCCGGACTGCAACCCCGTTAGGAGGCCGACATGGCACCTCGCTTGAAGCATGCGGAATTTCACGGCCGGATCGGCACGGCGCGAACCGATGTGACCCCGCCGGTCGGCATCTATTCGCGCACCTGGGGCAGCGCCAAGCATGATATCGCCGAAGGCGTGCACCGCCCGGCGCTGGCCAGTTGCCTGATCTTCCAGACCTTGGACGCCAAGAGCGAGCTGGTGTTCCTGACTTTGGATTCCTGCTGCACCGACGATAAGGATGTCGCCGCGCTTCGCGCCGCGATTCTGAAACGCTTCAACCTGAAGCCGGAACAGTTGATGTTCCATCCTTCTCATTCCCACAGCCTGCCGGTGCTGAACCGGCGCATGACGGGACGGCCCGGCGGCGACAAGCTGACCGCCTATCTGGACGGCCTGACCGCAGTCTGTTTCGGCCTGGTCGAACAGGCGCGCGCCTCGCTGGCGGAAGGCATCGTCAGTTGGGCCTATGGCCGCTGCGGCCTGGCCTTCAACCGCGACGCGGTGGATCCGGCCACCGGCCGCGACATTTGCGGATTGAACCTGGCCGAACAGGCCGACGATACCTTGCTGATCGGGCGCGTTTCCGGCATGGACGGCAAGACCCGCGCCACCATCGTCAACTATGCCTGTCATCCGGTGTCGCTGGGCGGCGGCAATCGTCTGTTGTCGCCGGACTATATCGGCGCCATGCGCGAAGTGGTGGAGCGCGATACCGATGGCGCCATATGCGTGTTCATGCACGGCGCTTCGGGCGACCTGACGCCGCGGCGCAGTTATGAAGCCAAGGCGGAAGTCGCCGACCAGAATGGCCGCGAGCTTGGCTATGCCGTGTTGTCCATTGTCAGCGGCATGTTCCCGCCCGGCCAGCAACTGGAATATCAGGGCATCGAGGAATCCGGCACACCGCTGGGCATCTGGCGCCTGACGCCGCGCGAGAATATCAGCACCGAATTGTCGGGCCGTTTCGTCAGTACCGAGTTTCCGCTGCTGCCTTTCCCGTCCCGCGAAGAACTTCAAGCCCAGCTCGCCACCGCCACCGAACGCTTTGCCATCGAGCGGATCGAACGCAGCCTCAAGCGCCGCGACCAGGTGGGCGATGGCCCCAACAGCCCGTTCCATTTCACCGTGTGGCGGATCGGCGAGGCTTTCCTGGTTTCCACTCCGGCGGAATCCTACAGCAAGTTCCAGATGGATTTGCGCCGCGAATTTCCCGACACCACCGTGGCGGTGCTCAACCTGTCGGACGGCACCACCACCTATCTCCCGCTGCCCGAAAGCTTCGGCCGCGACGTCTACCAGGCGCGCATCGCCTTTTATAAGCCGGACGCGCTGGCGCGGGTCACCAAGATGGCGAAGGACGCGATCCTCGAACTGTAATAGTCAACGCTGTTTGATCAGCCGGCCCGCCGCCAGCACGATCAGCGCCGACACGGCCTGGGCGATGCCCAGCGCCGCCATCGCCGCGCCATAGCCGCCGGTCCATCCCTTGAGCTGGCCCACGATCACCGGACCGAAGAATCCACCCAAGGTGCCGATGGTATTGACCAGCGCCAGCCCGCCCGCGGTCGCGGGCCCACGGGAAAAGGACGTCAGAAGACTCTGAAAAGGCCCGATGCCCGAAAGCCCGCCGGCCATGGCCAAGCTGAGCGCCACCAGCACCACCAGGTGATTGGAAGAAATCGCGGCCACCGCCAGCGCCGCCGCCGCCAGGAACATGGTCAGGGCGGTGTGCCAGATGCGCTCGCCCCGCGCATCGCTGCGCTTGGCCCACAACACCATTGCCACCATGCTGACAAGATAGGGAATGGCCGCGACAAAGCCGGTGGCGCGGGTGGAATAGCCCATGGCGTGGATCATCTGCGGCAGCCACAGATTGATGCCGTACAGGGCGCAGGCCGATCCCAATGTAGAAAGACCCAGCAACAGCAGACGCGGATCGCTGAGCGCCCTGAGCAGCCCGCGCTCCGGCGGCGCCGCGCCGGCATCCAGGCGGGCGGCGATGGTGCCGCGCTCCGCCTCATTCAGCCATTTGGCCTGCGCCGGGCCGTCCGGCAGAAAGGCCAGGACCGTGAAAGCCAGCAGCACCGCCGGCAGGCCCTGGATCACGAACAGCCATTGCCAGCCATGCAGGCCGCCAATGCCCTCCATCCCCAGCAACAATCCGGACAGCGGCCCGCTGATGATCCCGGCCATGGGAATGGCGGTGCAGAAGATGGCGGTGAAGCGGCCGCGATAGGACAGCGGAAACCACAGGGTCAGGTAATAGATCATGCTGGGGGTGAAGCCGCCTTCGGCCACGCCCAGGAAAAAGCGCAGCGCGTAAAAACCATTGGCGTCCCGCATGAAGGCGTTGGAGGCCGACACCAGGCCCCATGCCAGCATGACGCAGAAGATCACCCGCCGGGCGCCCAGCCGCGCCAGCAGCAAGGCGGTGGGAATCTGGAAGGTGAGATAGCCCAGGAAGAACATGCCGGCGCCCAGGCCGAACACGGCGGGCGAAAAGCCCAGGTCCCGGTTCATGGCCAGGGCCGCGAAGCCGACATTGGAGCGGTCGATGAAGCCGATCACATACAGCAGCGTGATGAAGGGAATCAGCCGCCAGGCGCATTTGGCGAAGACCGGTTCATTCCCGCGAATTTCCGGCATCCAAGCACGCCCCTGTTCGTTCAAGGCTATCAGCGTGGGACAAGCTGTTCTAGCCTGCCCTTATTCCGGTCTGATTGGGCCAAAGAGGTACCGATGCGCAAAACCCTGATCCTCGCAGTCCTGCTCGCCATCGCAAGCGACGCCCACGCCGCCAAGCGCGCCAAGAAACCGCCGCCCGCGCCGCCCCCGATTCCGGTCCTGCGCCTGGTCAATGCCGAACAGACCGCCGAGGACGCCAACAGCGGCGCCGGCTCGCCGCTGCTGGAATGGATGCGCGACACCGGCCCGGTCACCGGCCCCAATGGCGCGCCCATGGATGTGATCCCCGATTTCCGCGTCACGGCGCGCAATCCCGTGGTGATGCGCCGGCGCGAACTGGTCAATTCCGACGGCGCCTTCAAGGACACCCAGGCCGCCAGCTATGCCGTGGATATTCCGGCCGGCACGCTCACGAACGGCGTGATCGCCTCGGGCGGCTGGGAATGCGGGACGGCCAAATATTTCATCACCATGCGCAGCTATGTCATCGATGCCGACGGCAAGCACAGCAACGCACTGCGCTACACCATCCACTGCAACGGGGGCTGACCTTTTATGAATTCCTTGGTGCTTTTACTGGCGCCCATCGCGCTCCTCTTCGTCTCCAACATCTTTATGACCTTCGCCTGGTACGGCCAGTTCAAGTTTCCCAATGCCATCCTGTGGCAGGTTGTGCTGGTCAGTTGGGGCATCGCCTTTTTTGAATATTGCCTGGCGGTGCCCGCCAACCGCATTGGCCACCAGGTCTATTCCGCCGCCCAACTCAAGACCTTGCAGGAGATCATCACCCTGTTGGTGTTCGGCGTTTTTTCGGTCCTGTACCTGGGCGAGACCCTGAAATGGAACCACATGGTGGCGTTCCTTTTTCTGTGCGGAGCGGCGTTTTTTTCCTTCAACAAGTGGACTTAGGCCGCGCCGCTGCTACGCTTGCCCCGGGCTGACGGGGGATTTCATGAAGATCTTGATCGGTACGGCTTTGGCCGTGGCTTTGACCTTGCCGGCGGCGGCGCAGACCGGGCCCGGCCAGGCGCGCTTTCGCGCTCTCTATAAGGAGCTGGTGGAAACCAACACCACCCTGTCTGCGGGCGACTGCACCCTGCTCGCCGGGAAGATCGCGGCGCATCTGAAGACCGCCGGTTATCCCGATGCCAACCTGCATCTGTTCACCGCGCCCGGCCTTCCCAAGGAAGGCGGGCTGGTGGCGATGCTGCCGGGCAGCGATCCGCACCTGAAGGCCGTGCTGCTGCTGGGTCATATTGATGTGGTGGAAGCCCGGCGCGAGGACTGGACCCGCGATCCCTTCACCCTGATCGAGGAAGACGGCTATTTCTACGGCCGCGGCACCGCCGACATGAAGGCCCAGGTCGCGGCCTGGGTGGACACCATGATGCGGTTCAAGGAGGAAGGCTTCAAGAACCGCCGCACTGTCAAGATGGCGCTGACCTGCGGCGAGGAAACCTCCACCGCATTCAATGGCGCAAGCTGGCTTTCCACCCATGAACGCGACCTGATCGATGCGGAATTCGCGCTGAACGAAGGCGGCGGCGGACGGCTGGATGCCAACGGCAAGCCGCTGATGATGACCATCCAGGCGGCGGAGAAATTTCCCCAGAACTACAAGCTGGAAGTCACCAATCCGGGCGGCCATTCCTCGCGCCCGATGCCGGACAATGCCATCTACCGGCTGGCGGCGGGGCTGACGAAAATCAGCGCCTATGCCTTCCCGGTCCAGGCCAGCGACATCACCCGCCAGTATTTCGCCAAGATGGCGCCGCAGCGCGGCGGCGAAATCGGCGCGGCCATGGCCGCCTTCGCCAAGGACCCCAGCGACCAGAAGGCGGCGGCGCTTCTGCAGACCGATCCCAATTCCAACGCCATCCTGCACACCACCTGTGTCGCCACCTTGCTGAATGCGGGCCATGCCAATAACGCCCTGCCCCAGCGCGCCGGCGCCAACATCAATTGCCGCATCTTCCCCGGCACCACGCCCGACCAGGTGCGCGCTACGCTGCAAGAGGTTGTGGCCGATCCCCAGATCAAGGTGACCCTGGTGGACAAGCGCAGCGAAGTGCCCAAGGGACCGCAGCCCCTCAATCCGAAAGTCTTCGGCCCCGTCGAAAGGCTGGTCGCGAAAATGTGGCCCGGCATTCCGGTGACACCCGCCATGTCGGCCGGCGCCACCGACGGCGCTTTCCTGACGCCGGCGGGCATTCCCACCTATGGCGTGTCGGGCATGTTCGGCGATCCGGACGGCAATGGCGCGCATGGCCTGAATGAGCGGATGCGGGTGAAGTCGGTCTATCAGGGCCGCGACTTCCTGTATGAAGCGGTCAAGATCTACGCCAACCAGAGATAGAGCGAACCCATGCGCAAATTCTTCTTCCTGGTGGGGGGCGCGGCCCTGGCCGCCTGCCTGATCCTTCCCGCTGCCGGCCAGAACTTGAATCCCGGCCAGCAGCGTTTCCGCGCCACCTATCAGGAGATGGTGGAGACCAACACCACCCTGTCCTCCGGCGACTGCACCCTGCTGGCGCGGAAGATGGCGGCGCGGCTGAAGGCGGTGGGCTATCCGGACGCCGACCTGCACATCATCATCGCGCCCGATCACCCCAAGGAAGGCAGCCTGGTGGCGATCCTGCCGGGCAGCGATCCAAAGGCCAAAGCCATCCTGCTGCTGGCGCATCTGGACGTGGTGGAAGCCAAGCGCGAGGACTGGACCCGCGATCCTTTCACGCTTGTGGAAGAAGACGGCTATTTCTATGGCCGCGGCACCGCCGACGACAAATCGGTGGCCGCCATCTGGGTGGACACCATGGTCCGCTTCAAACAGGACAAGGTCGGCCACGGCCGCACCCTGAAACTGGCGCTGACCTGCGGCGAGGAAACCAACGGCGCCTTCAACGGCGCCAAATGGCTGGCGACCCATGAGCGCGCGCTGATTGACGCCGAATTCGGCCTTACCGAAGGCGGCTGGGGCACGATGGCGGAAAATGGCGGCAAGCGCATCGCACTGGGCATCAATGCCGGCGAAAAGACGTCGCAGAATTACGTGCTGGAAGTGACCAATCCCGGCGGCCATTCCATGCGGCCGGTGAAGGACAATGCCATCTATCATTTGTCGGCCGGGCTTTTGAAAATCGGCGCCCATGACTTTCCCACCCAGTCCACCGACGCCAGCCGCGAATATTTTGCCAAGCTGGCGCCGCTGACCGGCGGCGAGATGGGCGCGGCCATGACGGCTTTTTCCCGCAACGACAAGGATGCCAAGGCCGCGGCCGTGCTGGCCGGTGATCCGCGCTTCAATGCCGCCATGCGCACCACCTGCGTCACCACCTTGATAAACGGCGGGCATGCGACCAATGCCCTGCCCCAGCGCGTCACCGCCAATGTCAATTGCCGCATCTTCCCCGGCACCACCATCGAGACGGTGCGCGACAAGCTGCAGGAACTGGTTGCTGACCCGCAAGTGAAGGTCACCGCCCAGGCCGCGCGGAGCGAGACCTCGTCCGCGCCGCCGCTGACCCCCGCCATCCTGAAGCCGATCATCAGCGAGGCGGCCAAGCGCTGGCCCGGGGTGCCGGTCATTCCCCAGTTGGAAATCGGCGCCACCGACGCTTCCTTCATGACCCCGGTGGGCATTCCCACCTACGGTTTCACCGGCATGTTCTTCGAACCGGACGGCAGCCGGCTGCATGGGTTGAATGAGCGCATCCGCGCCCAGGTGCTGTATGACGCGCGCGACTATCTCTACGATCTGATCAATATCTACGCGAAGTAAGCTCGCGCTTCATCGCCGCGAACACCCCGGCCCAGTCGCCCAGCACCGGCTGGCGGAACAGGCGCAGGCTGGGATACCAGGGGCTGTCGGCGCGATCCAGAAACCAGCGCCAGTCCGGCACATGCTTCAAGCCGACCCAGGTGGGCACGCCCAGGGCGCCTGCCAGATGCGCCGGCCCGGTGTCGGCACTGATGACAAGATCGCACGCCATCATCATCGCCGCGGTGTCGAGAAAAGCATCCGGACCATTGTCGAACTCGTAGCGCTCCACCGTCATGCCTGGCGGCAGAGATGCAAGCTGTTCGCTGCCGGCATTCTTCTGCAAGCCGATCAGCCGCACGCCGGGCATCTTCGCAATGGGCTCCAGCGCCGCGACCGGAAAGGACTTGCCTTCCAATCCCATCACCAGATTGAGACCCTGCCATGCAATGCCGATGCGAAAGCCGTTGCTGCCGATCTTGTCTTTCCATAGCGCCACCCGCGCCGGATCGGCCGTCAGATAATGGTCCGCAGCAGGAATCGTCTCCACCCGCATCGCCACCGCCAACGGAATGCTGGCCAGCGGAATGTGAAAATCGAAGGTGGCGGGTACTTCGCCCCAGCCGATCAACTCCACCGCCGGCGTGGCGCGTTTGAGCAATGCGACCAACTGCGCCGGCACGGAAAGCACGACGCGCGCGCCGCGTTCCAGGGCAAAGCGCACATAGCGATAATACTGGAGGGTATCGCCCATCCCCTGCTCGATATAGGCGAACAAGGTCTTGCCGCGAATGTCTTCGGCGCCGGTCCATAGCGGCTGGGGATAGACCCGCGCCTCCATCGGGTTCGGCATCTGCTTGCGCCATTCATAGAGCGGCAGCCCGGCGGCGAAGTCCTGCATCAGCAGATGACACAGGCCGCGATTGAGCGGCGCGACCGCCAAAACCGGATCCAGCACCTCGGCACGGCGAAAGGATTCCAGCGCGTCTTCCAAGCGTCCCAAATTCTGCAATGCCAGGCCGCGATCGCTCCAGCCCGGCGCGAAGTGCGGCGCCAGGGCCAGTGCCCGGTCACAAGCCGCCACCGCCTCGCCATAGCGCAGCAACAACTGCAAGGTGATGCCGCGATTGAGGTGGATGAAGGGATCGCGCGGGTCCAGCAGCGCGGCACGATCGTAACAGGCCAGCGCCTCGGCAAAGCGGTCCTGCCCGCTCAGCGCATTGCCGGCCTCGATCAAGTCGCTGGGAATATCCGCCGCCATCGATCAGTGCAGCTTCAGCTTGGGCCGGATGATGTGGTTGACATGCCCCACCGCGATCATCGCCAGGCCCTTGAGCCAGCCGTGAATGGCGATCAGATGCATGCGGTAGAGCGAGACATAGACAAAGCGCGCCAACCGCCCCTCGATCGCCATGCGTCCGCCGATCAGGTTGCCCATCAGCGAGCCCACGGTGGAATAATGGCTGAGCGACACCAGCGAGCCGTGGTCGCGATAGGCGAAGTCGCGCAATTTCTTGCCCGCGATCAAGGCCGAGATGTTGCGAAAGGCGGTGGCCGCCATCTGGTGCGCGGCTTGCGCGCGCGGCGGCACCGGCCGCGTCTGGCCTTGCGGCACGAACCAGGCGCAGTCGCCGATGGCGAAGATGCGGTCGTCCTGCGTGGTTTGCAGCGTCGGTTTCACCACCAACTGGTTGCTGCGGGTGGCTTCCAATCCCAGATGGGCCAGCATGTCCGGGCCTTTCACACCCGCCGCCCACACCCGCAAATCCGCTTTGATCATCTCGCCCGACTTGGTGATCATGCCTTCGGCGGTGGCTTCCACCACCTGCTCGCCGGTGACGATGCGCACGCCCAGCGCTTCCAGTTCCTGGTGCGCCGCCTTGGCGAGATCCTCCGGCAGCGCCGGCAGGATGCGCGGCCCCGCCTCGATCAAGGTCACTTTCAGCCGGGACTCGTCGAACACTTCCAGGCCGTAATGGCGCAACTCGGCGGCGGAATTGTAAAGCTCGGCCGCCAGCTCCACGCCGGTGGCGCCGCCGCCCACGATATCCACCCGCACCACCGCGTCAGCGCTTCCATCCTGGCTCAAGGTGCGCGACACCCGCAGGCAATGATCCAGCAGCTTGGAGCGAAAGCGATCGGCCTGCAGCCTGCTGTCCAGGAAGATGCAGTGCTGGGCGACGCCCTGGGTGCCGAAGTCGTTGCTGACCGAACCTACCGCCAGCACCAGGTAATCGAAACGGATGCGGTGACGGCCCATGATCTCGCGGCCGTCCTCATCCTTGATGGGCGCGATCACCACATGGCCGCTGTCCCGGTCCACGCCCTCCATGGCGCCATAGAAGAAGCGATAGCCCCAGGCATGACCGTGGCTGCGATAGCCCACCTCGTCCAGGTTGGCGTCCAGCGAACCGGCGGCCACCTCGTGCAGCAGCGGCTTCCAGATATGGGTACGGTTTTTCTCCACCAGGATGATGTCGAAAGCGTCGCGCCCGAAGCGGGCGCCCAGCCTGGTGGCCAGCTCCAGCCCGCCGGCGCCGCCGCCGACCACGACAATTTGCGTTTTGCGCGGTTTTGTCATGCGACGACAGATAGCATGAGACGCGCCTTTCGGCTTTGCGTTTTTTCAGTCAGTCTGCGGCCCGCATCAACAAGAAAGCCCGCCCATGAGCGATTTTCGCATCAGCCTGGACAAAGCCAACATCATCATTTCGGCCACCTTTGCCAAGGGCAAGGAAGTGGGGATGAAGCCCCTGTCCTGTGTGGTGGTGGATGCGGGCGGCCATGTCATCGCCTTCCAGCGCCAGGATGGCACCAGCTTCCTGCGGCTGGACATCGCCCGGGGCAAGGCGGCGGGCGCCCTGGCCATGGGTGTCAATTCCCGGCAGCTCGAAGTCATGGCCAAGGACCGGCCCCACTTCATCGGCGCCGCGGCGCATCTCACGCCAGGCGGCCTGGTGCCCGTAGCGGGCGGCGTGATCGTCAAGGGACCGGACGGTCTGTCCATCGGCGCCGTGGGCGTCACCGGCGACACCTCGGACAATGACGAAGTGGCGGCGCTGGCCGGCATCGCGGCGGCGGGGCTCACTGCTTAGGTTTGCTGGCGGAACATCTGCCGCATGAAGCGGATTTCGTAAAAGGGCTTGGCTAATGTGCCGTCGGCGCGCGGCTTCGCCGGATAGCTGACCACGAAGAACATGTAAGCCTGGGGCAAGGGCTGGTCCTTCTCGTCCAGCTCCTGCAGGGTCATGGAATGGCTCACCCCGCCGCCCGCCAGGGGACGGGCAAACACCGCCGGCGGCATCAGCTTGTGGCCGCCTGCTTCCACGAAATGCCGTGCGGCCGCGATCAGCGCATCGCCGTTCATCACTTCGTCGGATGTGCGGCGCAGGGCGCAGGAGTGCAGCGACGCCTGCTCGACGGTCAGCAGGTACGGCACGCCGGCGCGCGACACCATCCAGCCCAGACCATTATCCTTGTGCTCCAGGACCTTGACCTGGGCCGCACTCAGCGGCTCGAGCTTGTCCTGCGCCGCCTGGGCGACCAGCGCGCCATCATCGGGAAATTTCTGCAGGCAATAGGACGAGAACAGCGCGACGAAATCATCCCCCACCGGCCGCGCAGTGTCTTGCGCCAGCGCGGCGCCGGCCAGCAGCGACAAGCCACAGGCCAGCGCCGTTTTCTTCACGCGATGACCTGTTCAGGTACCTGCAATCGCCGGTTTGGATTGACGATGAACCAGGGGAACATGCAGACGAAGCAGATGCCCGCCGCGACATAGAAGGCGGTTTCCCAATTGTAATGGACCGCGAACCAGGGGGTGGCCGTTGCCGTCACCGCGCCGGCGATCTGCCCCAGCATGTTGATCAGGCCCGAGATCACGCCCGTGTAGGGCCCGCCATAATCGGCGGCAAAGGCCCAATAGGTGGCTTGGCCGAGGTAGCAGACACCGGCACCGCCGGCCAGCACCAGCACCGCCAGGGTCGTGTCCTGTGCCCGGCTGCCGATGATCAGGAAGATGCCGGTCAGGAACAGCGCGAAGGCGCCGAACAGGCTGCGGCCGACATACTGGCCATAACGCTTGACCAGCCAGTCGCTGATGAAGCCGCCCGCCAGGCAGCAGGTTGTCATGGCGATGAACGGCAACACGCCCAGGATGGCGCTCTGCTTCAGGTCCAGCCCGCGCGCATCGCGCAGGTAGATGAAGAACCAGGTGTGGAAGATGAAGGCCACGTAACAGAAGGCGATATAGGCGATAGCGCAGCCCCAGACATCGGCGCTGGTGAAGATGCGCGCCCACGGCACGGGCGGCATCTTGCCCTTCACCGGCACCGGCATGTCGGCCTGGATATGCGCCAGTTCCGCCGGCGTAACCTTGGGATGTTCGGCCGGGGTGTTGCGCGCGGCCTTGTACCAGACCACGGCCATTGCCAGGCCGATCACGGCCGAGACATAGAAGACCGCGTGCCAGCCCCAATTGTAGATGATGAAGGCGACCAGCGGAGGCGCGGTGCCCGAACCCAGGCCGACTCCACCAAACACCCAGCCATTGGCCTTGCCGCGCTCATGGGCGGGAAACCAGGCGGCGATGAACTGGTTGGAAGACGGATAGGCGACCGCTTCACCCATGCCCAGGATGAAGCGCACCGCGATCAGTATCCACAGCGAATGGGCCATGTTGGACGGCACCAGGGCGGTGGCGATGCTGAGCACGCTCCACCAGATCAGGCCATAGGTCAGGGTCTTGCGCGGCCCCAGCTTGCCCACCACCCAGCCGGCGGGAATCTGGAACGCGGCATAGCCCAAAAGGAAAGCCGAGAAGACCCAGCCGAGCTGAACCTTGTCGATGTTGAAGTCCTGGGCGAGATAGGCCCCGGCGATGGAGATGTTGCTGCGGTCGATATAAACGACCGCGCTGACGAAGAAGATCAGGATGATCAGCAGATAACGGACTCTGGATTTCATCATGGCGTGTCCCCGGGGCGCTGCGGCTTATGTATCCGCGTGGCCGCGGTTTTGCGGCATCCAAGCCTAGTTCGCGCCGTTCGTCAAAGTTGCCGATAGTGCGCCGCAAAAGACGTATCGGAACTTGGGGGCTTTCATTGCCTCGGCCATAGCGGCAATGCGCCCGACCTGGGCGCACTGGAATTGGGCCGGCCGATGCCTCATTATGCCCCATGCTCCTGAAGAGAGCGCTTCAAAACTTGCGGGAAACACATGTCCAGGAAGCTTGACGGAAAGACCGCGCTGATCACCGGCGCCGCGGCCGGCATCGGCCTTGCCACCACCAAACTGTTCCTGGCCGAAGGCGCCAAGGTCATTGCCACCGACCGCGACCTGAAAGGGCTGGACGGGGTCAATTGCGAAAAGTCGCAGCTCGACGTCACGGACGCCGCCGCCATCGCCGCGCTGGCCGAGAAGACCGGCAGGGTGGACGTGCTGTTCAACTGCGCCGGCTTTGTCGAGGGCGGCACGATTTTGGACAATGACGATTCCCAGTGGGAGAAGTCGTTCCAGATCAACGTCTATGCCATGGCGCGCATGATCAAGGCGTTCCTGCCCGCCATGCTGGAAGGCGGCGGCGGGTCGATCATCAACGTCGCCTCGGTGGCCGGCTCCATCAAGGGCATTCCCAACCGCTGCATCTATGGCGCCAGCAAGGCCGCCGTGATCGGCTTGAGCAAGTCAGTGGCCGCCGATTTCGTCACCAGGGGCATCCGCTGCAACACCATCTGCCCCGGCACGGTGGATTCGCCCTCGCTGCAGCAGCGGCTGAAGGACACCGGCGACTATGAAGCCGCGCGCAAGGCCTTCACCGCCCGCCAGCCCCTGGGCCGCATCGGCACCGCCGAGGAAATCGCCAGCATCGTGCTGTGGCTGGCCAGCGACGATTCCCAGTATGCCACCGGCCAGAACTTCATCGTGGACGGCGGCATCACCATCTGATGCCGGAAAAATGAAAAGACCCCGGCGGCTTTCGCCGACAGGGTCGTTTCAATTTGGCTTAGATGCCGACGTTACCGGTCGCGATAGCGATGGTGATGACGGCCGCGATCATAGTTTTCGTACGCATAATAGTCGTTGTACCGGCTACGATAGCTGCGCGCCTCATCCGCGTTGCGCCAGCGATAGTAACGGTTGTCACGGCCCATATAGCCGTCACGATATCCGTAACCAACATTACCGAGGTCAAAAGTCACGCCCACCTGGGCATTGGCCGGGGCAACAACCGCGGCCTCGGGCAACGCAAGCGGGGCAGCAGCGACCAGCGCAGCCGCCATCAGTATCCGTTTGGTAATCATCATCATGGAATGGTCCTTAGCAGCGGTCAGGGGAGATTTTTATTGCCAGCCGGGGCCGCTGCCGGAAAGTTGGCTATCTCGCCGTACCTAACGCGCAGGTCACGTTTTCGACCAAATTAAGCTGCCGCTCCCTTTGGGATGACCATCTGCGACACCGGACATCTTGACCGGCCGTCGGCCTTGGGTCCAAAAAGCCAGCCATGCAGGGGATTTCTCGCGGCCTTCGCCATCTGGCCATCATCGCGCTTCTGGTGCGCGCGATGCTGCCTGCCGGCTGGATGCCCGACGCCAATGGCCTGATTATCTGTTCCATCGACACCCTGGGCACCATCCATCACGACGGCGACACCAAGGCCCCCGGCAAAGCGGCCCATCAGGAATGCGCCTTTGCCACCGCGCCGCAACTGGCCGCGGCCCCGGACGCAGCCCAGCTTGCCCTGCCCGCCTTCCATGCTTTTGCCGCCCGCAGCGATGATGCCCACGCGGCCGTCATAGCATCCCGCTTCTCCCCCGGATCGCCCCGCGCCCCGCCGCTGAACGCCTGAGCCTTATTCAGGCCGCGCCCACCGGGCGCGCGCGTTCATTCAGCCTTTTTCGGGGAATTCCATGTCCATGACTTCGCGCCTCTGCGCCACCACCTCCATTCTGGCCGTCCTTTGCGGCTTCAGCGCCGCCCAGGCCCAGCCCGTTCGCGCAGCCGCGGACAACGTCACCGTCACCGGCACGCGCGAAACCGCCCAGGCCATCACCGAAATCCACCGCATAGCGGGCGGCGTGGACGTGGTGCCGGACACCGTGTTCAAGAATGGGCCGGTCCAGAACATCAAGGATATTCTGGGCTATGTGCCCGGCGTGATCACACAACCCCGCATGGGCGACGATGCCCGCATCTCGATCCGCGGCTCGGGGCTGTCGCGCAATTATGGCGGCCGCGGTGTGTCGCTGTATTACGATGGCGTGCCGCTGAACACTTCGGACGGGCTTTACGATCTTTTCGAGGTTGACCCCAGCGCCTACCGCTATGCCGAAGTCTTCAAGGGCGCCAACGCCCTGCGTTACGGCTCCAATGCGCTGGGCGGGGCGATCAATCTGGTCACGCCGACAGGACGTGACGCCTCCCCGCTGGACGCACGCCTGGATTTCGGCAGCTTCGGCTATATGAAAGGCCAGGCCAGCACGGCCGGCGTCTCCGGCGCGTTCGATTATTTCGGCACCCTGTCGCTGTCGCAGATCGACGGCTATCGCCAGCACAGCAATGGCGACGCCATCCGGGCCAATGCGAATATCGGCTATCAGTTCTCACCGGACATCGAGACCCGCTTCTACCTTGCCGCAACATCCACCAACCAGCGCATCCCCGGCGAAATCACCAAGGCACAGGCGTTGAACACGCCGACGGCGGCCAACGCATTCTGGGTGTTCGGGGACCAGCAGCGTAACGTCGACGCCTTCCGGATTTCCAACAAGTCCGTGCTGCACCTTGAAAACACCGAAGTGGAGTTCGGCGCTTTCTATACTTACCGGCATGTTGACCACCCGATCTTCCAGTATCTCGACTACACGGTGGATGATTATGGCGGCTTCATGCGCGCCGTGGATGACCGGCAGATCGGCGGCTTGCGCAACAACCTGGTCGTTGGCGCCAACATCCATAATGGCGTGCTGGATACCGACCAGTTCGCGAACCTGCCGGGCGCGGTCAAGGGCGCGCTGGCCTCGTCCATGGTCGATACCTCGACCAATGTCTCGCTCTACGCGGAAGATTCGCTGTATCTGCAGCCCAACCTGGCCTTGATCCTGGGCATGCAATATCTCGACGCGAGCCGTGACCGCCGCGACCGCTTTCTCGCCAACGGCAACCAGTCGGGCAACAAGAGCTACGGCTTGTGGAGCCCGCATCTGGGACTGTTGTGGGATGTCCGGCCGGACTGGCAGGTGTTCGCCAATGTTTCGCGCAGCGCCGAAATTCCGACCTATGACACCAACCCCTTCTCCACACCTGCCAATTCGAGCCTGAGGGCGCAGCGCGCCACCACCTACGAGATCGGCACGCGCGGGCGCGAGGGTATTTTCGGCTGGGACCTGTCCCTCTATCACTCTGACATCAAGGGTGAACTCCAGTGCCTGGCGACTGGGCCGTCCACCTGCGCCATTTCCAATGCGGGCAATACCGTGCACCGGGGCGTGGAAGCGGGCATGGACGCTACCTTCCCGGTATCTGTTTTCGCGCCCGACGATAGCCTGGCGTTTTTGGCCGCTTACACGTACAGCGATTTCTACTTCCGGCGGGACGCGACTTTCGGCAACAACGAACTGCCCGGCATTCCCAAGCATTTTCTGCGCGCCGAGATGATCTACAAGCATCCCAGCGGATTTTATGCCGGGCCGAACATCGAATGGGCGCCGGGCCACTATTTCGCGGACAATGCCAACAGCCTGACGGTCGACCCTTACGCGCTGGTCAATTTCAAGGCCGGGTACGACACCGGCAGCGGTTGGTCCGCCTATGTCGAAGGCCGCAACCTGGCGGACAAGCGTTATATCGCTACAGTCGCGGTAACGGGCTTTGCCAACGCGGCGTCGGAAATTTTCAATCCGGGCATCGGCCGGGCCGTCTATGGCGGCGTGCGGTACAATCTGTGAGGCATCATGTATAGGTACGCCTCATGACCAGCCCCGACACGGCGCCCACAAAGCATGCCGCTAGCGCCCTTTATCGCGCGATCTGGCGCTGGCATTTCTATGCCGGCCTGATCGTGGCGCCCGTGCTGCTGGTGATGGCGATCACCGGTTCGATCTATCTCTTCAACACCGAGATCGACGACTGGCTGAACCGCGATACCCGCTTCGTAACGGCGCAAGGTCCGGCCATGCCGGTATCGCACTGGATCGCTGCGGCGCAAGCAGCGCAGCCCGGCATGGTCGCAAGCGTGGATCTTCCGGCCACGCCCGACCGTCCCGGCATCGTGTCCATTGCACCGGCCAAAGGCGAGCCGGTGGAGGTCGCGGTAGAGCCCGCAACCATGCATGCGCTCGGCTCCACGGTGGGCGCGGACACGCTTGTCGGCATGGCCCGTGAAATTCACCGATCGCTGACCATGGGAACGCTGGGCAGGAGGATTGTCGAGCTGGTGGCCTGCTGGACCCTGGTGATGATCGCCACCGGCCTTTACCTGTGGTGGCCGCGTGGGATGACGTTCGATCTGGGCGGCGTGATCGTGCCCCGCTTTCGCCTACGCGGACGGTTGCTGTGGAAGGACATCCATGCCGTGACCGGTGTTTGGGTGGCAGCACTGATCGTCTTTCAAATACTGACCGGGCTTCCCTGGGCGGGGGTGCAAGGCGCCATCATGCGCCAGGGCGTCACCTGGGCCGGGATCGGCTATCCGTCACGCGGCGCCGAAAGCGTGCCGATGAAGTCCGTGGTCAAGGATGCACCCTGGACCCTTGCGGACGCTCCCATGCCGCAATCCTCGACCGAACATGCCGGACATGGCCAATCCGCAACAGGCGGGGACGCGGCGGGCATTGCGGGCGTGGACGGGATCGTGGAAGCGTTGCGGGTAGGCGGGATCACCGGCGGCTATCGCCTGACGCTGCCGGCCGGACCGAAGGGGGTCTATACGGCTTCCATCTATCCCGACCAGCCCCAGGGCCAGCGCACGCTTTATTTCGACCGCTACAGCGGCAAGCTGATCCGCGAAACGCGCTATGCCGATTATGGCTGGGGCGCCAGGGCGATCGAGCTGGGCGTGCAGCTTCACATGGGCAATTACTTCGGACGCGCCAACCAGATCCTCATGCTGATACCCTGCATCGGCATCGTGCTGCTGATCCTCAGCGGCGTCATCATGTGGTGGAAGCGCAGGCCCGCGGGCAGGCTCGCCGCGCCGCCGAAGGTTCCAGGCGCCCCGGTTCTCGGCGCGCTCGTCATTGTGGGCATCGCGGGAATATTGTTGCCGCTGTTTGGCCTTTCGCTGATTGCGCTTTTCATACTGGATCGGGCGATCATGGCCGCCGGAGGAAAAAAACATGCATGACCTGATTGCCGTGTTTATCACCGTGTTCCTGGCGGAGTTCGGCGACAAGACCCAGCTCGCCACCGTGCTCTTTGCGTCGGAGCGCAAGATGTCGCCCTTGATGGTGTTCGTCGCCTCGGGCGGGGCGCTGCTTTGCAGCGCGGCCATCGCCACGTTCCTGGGCACCGTGGCCAGCCGTTACCTGGCGGGCGTGCCGTTCAAGCTGATTGCCGGAATCGGATTCATGGTGATCGGCGCCTGGACGGTCTTCCAGTATTATAAAGGCGCCTGACGCAGGTTACGGTTTGAAGCGCCCATCCAGGCGGGCGATCATTTCGGCGGGGGTAAAGCCCAGCGCCTCCAGCCGGCCGGAACGCGCCAGCAGCGCAAGACCCGCCAGCGCCGCCGCCACCAGCACCACGTCGCACTGGCTTTCACGGCTGTCGCCCGGCAAGCCGCTGGCATCGGACAAGGCTTTCAGCGCCGCGATCAGCCGGCCGTTGAACAGCCGTTCGGCATCGCCGCCGCCCGCGCCCGGCAGGGCAGCAGACGCCGCCGCCATGGTTTCGGCCCCGCGCAGCAGGTCCAGGGCTGCTGCGCCCGCGCCGGCAAGGCCGCCGGTGCCGCGCATCGCCCGCGCCAGGCTGGTGAGATCATCGGCCGCCAGCGCCAGCAGCAGATCGTCCTTGCTGCTGAAATATCCGTAAAGGGCAGCCGGGGCGAAGCCGGCTTCCACGGCGACGCCGCGCAGGGACATGTCGCGCGCCCCGTCGCGGTCCGCCACCCGGCGCGCTGCATCCAGGATGGCCATCCGCGAGGCGGCCTTGCTGACATCGCGTTGCCGACGTTCCTTAGGAATTCGACCCACTTGTCCCATGCGCGCGATGATAGGTGATTCTGTCCCGGCGGCGGGGCGCGGCAAAAGGAATCAGGGGCTCGGGTTCTTGAAGGCCGTCAGCGCCCCGTTGGCGGCAGCGCCCACCCGTTCCTGGGCCTTCTTGCTGGCTTCCACCTTGTAGCGGGCGCTGGTCTCGAGCATGGGCTCGAAGGGCTCGCCCGCCGTGGCCGCCTGGGTCTTGGCGGCGTCGAGCTCCTTGAGCAGGCAGTCCTGATAGACGCTGGACTGGGCGATGAAGGCATGGGCCTGCGCCATGGCGGCACGCATCTGGTCGGCACTGACCCCGGTGCGCTTCACCGGCGCCGGCGCCTGCGGCTCCAGGCAAGCACTGTCGGCCAGCGCGGGGCCGGCAAACAACAGGATCGGGATCAGCAAGACAAACCGCACGCGCGCGTCCTTTTGGATGCGCCAGTTTCGCATGTTCTGTGGGAGCCGCGCTAGGCGGGAAAGCGCATCACTTTGGTACAGAAACGCGCCGCAAATCTGTCAAGAAAATGTCTAGAAGTGTCAGGCGGCCGCTGGCGACTAGTTCTGGCCGCGCAGCGCCAGCCAGCGGTCGGCATAGCGCACCAGGAGGGCGATCACCATCAAGGACAGGCTGATTTCGTAAAAGGCGTCGGGGCGATGGGGGCCGGAAATCCGCGCCAGCGCCATCAGGCAGTAGCACAGCCAGAAATAGATCGCGGCACCACCCAGCAGGACGCGGCGCACCTTGTCGGAAATGATCGGCTTGCCGCCCAGCCGCTTGAGGGGGGCCACCGCCGCCGCCATCACCAGCGCCACACCGGCTCCGAACAGCACCATCAGAGTGGCGCCGGCCGAAGGCTGGATCACGCTGGGCAGGAACACCGACAAAAGATAGACGCCGTAGCTGGCGCAGAAACCCCACACCAGCCGGCGGCTCAGGCTTTCGGACATCGGCGCATGGGGTAAAAAGCGCGCCGCGATCCGCAAGGCCGGCCCCGCCACCAGGGCGGCGAAGAACACGAAGGAGGCATAGCGCCAGGCCAGTTGGCTGCCCAGGCGGAAACCGTTTTCAGAAAAGCCGCGCGCCAGGATGGCGCCCACCACCAGCACCGCCGCCGCCACCGCGATGGCGCCGACCAGGGGCGCCAGGGTGATGCGAAAACGGCCAAACCGGTTGCCGTGGCCAAACAAGGCAGAATTATCGAGCGCAACCATGCTTGCGGGAACCCCGTGAACCTTCTCGAGGAATGCAACGCACCATCTGGCGAAAAGATGCGGTTTACGGCCTGGAAAGGGCGACGGCGAAGCCCGCAACCGGCTGGTTTGCCTCGCTGCGTGGCGCGGCGGCCACAAGTCCGGCCACGGCGAGGCTGGAATCTTCGGCGAGGCGGCGCAGATAGGTTTCGCTGTGCCGCCAGCGGCGCTTGGGGCCGAGTTCGAAATCGCCGCCTTGCGCCTTTTCCACGGTGAAAAGAAAATAACCATCCGGATTGAGGCGGGCAGAGGCGGCATCGAACACCGGCTTGAGGTCGCCAAGATATACGAGCGTATCGGCCGCCAGGATCAGGTCGTAACAGGGTTCCGGGAACCCAAGCGCGGTTTCCAAATCGGCCACGTCCAGGGAATCGTAGATCTGCCGCGCCCGGGCCTTTTCGATCATGGCCGGCGACAGGTCCACTCCGTCCAGCCGCGCCGCCAGGGGCTTGAAGGCCGCCCCGGCCAGGCCCGTGCCGCAGCCCAGATCCAAAATGGCAAGTTCATCGCGCCCCGGCATCACCATCCTGGCCAGATCCAGAAGAATCTGCGGCGCGGCATAGGATAATTGGCCGATCATGCGGCTGTCGTAATCGGCGCTGAACTGGTCGAACAGGTGACGCACATAGCCGGGATCGGAGCGCGAACTTGCCTTGATCGCTTCGGCGGCGGCGATCATGGCGGCGGGTGGATCGTCCAGTTCGCGCAGATTCTCCAGCGCCTTGTCCGCTTCGCCGGCCGCCAGCCAGGCTCCAGCGATCAATTCGCGGGCGCGGCTCAGGCCGGGGTCGAGCCGCAGCGCCCGCTGCAATTCGGCGATGGCGGTGGGCAGCGCCTCCACCGCCACCAGTGTTTCGCCCAGCGCCATCACCGCCACGGCGATATCGGGATTGAGCGATACGGCTTCACGCGCTTCGGCAAGCGCATCCTGTTTGGCGCCCGAAGCCAGCAGCGCCTTGATCAGGGTCAGCCGCGCCAGCAGGCCGCCGCGCCCCGCCGCCAGCCGCGCCCGCAGGTCGCGTGCCGCCTCGTCCGCCTTTCCCGAAGCAATGAGCGCTTCGGCGGCCTCGATCGGGTCACCGTCAAGCAAGCTGGCAAAGGCCGTTGTTGAGAACCACGGTGCCGGGCCGTTCCTTCACCGAGGCGCGATAGGAAATCGTCCCGCCATCCTGCCACAACTCCACCACCAGGGTTTCGCCGGGAAATACCGGCTTGGAGAAACGCACATCGAACTGCTTGATCCGTTCAGGCTGGTATTGCGCAAGCGTGGACAGTACGGCGCGGCAGGCGGTGCCATAGGAACACAGCCCGTGCAGGATGGGCCGCGGGAAGCCGACCATCTTGGCGAAGGCCGGATCGCGGTGCAGCGGATTGCGGTCGCCCGACAGGGCATACAGAAACGCCTGGTCGGGGCGGGTATCCGCTTCCGTCACCAGGTCGGGCGCACGCTCGGGGATTTCGTGCAGCGCCGGGCCGCCTTGCGGCTTGCCGCCGAAGCCGCCATCGCCGCGCGCGAAGATGGACGAGACGATGGTGAACAGCGCCTCACCACTGGCGGCCTCACGCACCTTGCGCTCCTGGATCAGCACCGCGCCCTTGCCCGCGCCCTTGTCGAGAATATCGAGATAGCGTTCGTCGGCGATCACATCGCATTTGGGCGGCAGCGGCTTGTGGACGGTGATGCGCCGCTCGCCATCCACCACCATGGCGAAGTTGATGGAGGATTTTTGCGGCATGCGCTGGGAGGCGGGCGGCGCCTCGCCGCGGCCGATCACGCTGGCAAAGGTCGGCACCACCTTCAGCCCGTTATTCTCATAGACGAAGGGCAGTTCCTTTTCGTCCAGCGGATCGCGGCCCATGCCCACGCCCAGGGCATAGAGCATCACGTCCTTTTCGTCATAGCGCGCCGACAACCCGGTCGCGCCCGACTGCATCATGTCGTCATAATCAATCGGCATCGTGCACCTCTGGCTCTAATCTAAGCCTTGTGATGGAATACTGCCATGTCCATGCCCGCCCCCTCCTCCGGCCAGCCTTATTATCCTCCGCGCCGCTCCAATGGCTGCCTGTGGGGTTGCCTGATCCTGGCGCTGATCGTGATATTGCCGCCGGCCCTGCTGGGCGGCTATGGCGCATGGTTCCTGTATGACGGATTCCGCCGCAGCCCCGTGCTGGTTGTGGTGAACGAGCTGGTGCGCGAGGACGGCATGGCGCGCCAGGCGTTGGGCGAAGACGCGGTGGTGACCAGCGTGGACGGCAACATGTTTTCCTGGATGCCGGGCAAGACCAGCCATGCCTATGAAGTCACATTGGAAGGGCCCAAGGGCGAAGGCCACCTGGCGGTGACCTCCCATACCGGCATCAACGGTTTGAAGCTGGACAGCGCCATTCTCACCGGGCCGGATGGGCGGCGCTATGATCTGCTCAAGCACCAAGAGTTGCCATCCGACGGCATCACAAAGCCGGATACCTCGATTTAAGCCACGACAATATGCGGCAGTGGCATGCCCGGCCCATCGCCCATCACGTTGGTGAGCGGAATGCCGTTCTTGTCGATGCAGGTGCGCGCGGCGTCATAGCCTTCCTGGATCGCCTGGTCGAACTTCTTCCAGTCGCGCAACTGGATGTCGGGCATGGGCGGTTCGATCAGGTAATCGCATTGCTCGCGCACCACGCGCCGCTGGGCTTCCGAGCCGACGGTGCCGGAACGCATCAGGATCGAGATGATGCTGGGATTGCCGCGCATGCGCTGGCCGATCAGCCACCACCAGGGCCGCTCGCCATAACGGCTGTCCTGGACCTGCAAATCCACCTCGCCGGTGATGTCGCAAGCGATGATGGGCCCTGCCCCGCCCGCCTGTTCGCGCATCACATCCACCGGCAAATTGTTCATCACCCCGCCATCCACCAGCAGATGGCCGTGATGGGTGACGGGCGGCAGGATTCCCGGCAGCGCCACACTGGCGCGCAGCGCCCGCCACAACTTGCCGTCGCGATGGACATGGATACGCCCCGTTGTCAGGTCGGAGGACACGCAGAAGAAAGGCAGCGGCAATTCCTCGATTGCCACCTCGTCGAAATGCTCGCGCAGCCTTGCGCTCACCTTCTTGCCGCGCACCAGGGCGATCAGCGGCAGGGTGAAATCCGACAGCGGGTTGCCGTCCACGAACACCGCGCGCATGCGCTCGCGCATTTCCTCCACCCCCCATTCGCGCGCCAGCCCGGCGGCGATGATGGCGCCCATGGAGGTGCCGCCCAACTGGTCGAAGGGTACGCCCGCTTCCTTCAGCGCCTTGATGATGCCGATATGGGCAAAGCCGCGCGCGCCGCCGCCCGCCAGCACCAGGCCCACGGCGCGCCCCGCAATGAAGCGCGCCACCCGCGCCACATCCGCCTGGTGGCCGGCGCGCAAATGATGATGGCTGCGGAACAAGCCGCTGCGCACCGAAAAATGATCCGGCAGCACCGCGCTGGCGCCGTCCGGATGCAGCAACAGAAGATCGGGGGCGCCCGAAGCCCGCTCCTTGAAGGCCGGCAGGCTCAGCGGCGCCAGCGGCAAGGGCTGGTTGGCGCGGGCCAGGAGGAAGATGCGGTCGGCCTGGCGCAGGCACAGATGCGTCCAGGGACTGTCGGGCGCATCGCCGCGATAAAACACGATGTCATGCGCCTGCTCGAAAGTGTTGAACCATTCGGCGGTCTGGTCGGAGGCGGTGGCGTCCAGCACCGCGGCGCGGCAGCCGATGACGGCCAGGGCGCCGGCCAGGCGCTGGGCGATGGGCACCTCCGACAGGCCTTCCTGCAGCGGCACGATGGCGAAGGTCTTGGGCCGCAGCGTGCCGGAGCGGCCGCGATTGGCGTCCTTCAGCCGCTTTATCAGCATCTGCATCAGGTTCATCATCACCCGGGGATGGCGGGCGATCAGCGCCTCGAAGCCGTCGGGCGAAATGCGCAGCAGCTCGGTATCGCGCAGCGCCACCAATTGGGCGGCATGGTTGCTGGAGCCGCCGATCAGCGACATCTCGCCCACCGTCTCGCCGGCCGGGACATGCGCCACCATCCGGCGCTGGCCCTGCTCGTCGGAGACGAAGACGCCCAGGCTTCCCGTCACCACCAGGAACAAGGCGGCGTTGTTCTCGCCGCCGCGATCCAGAAGCGTGCCGCCCGGCAGCCCGAACCAGTTGGCCTCGGCCAGCAGGTTGCGCAGCGCCGTGTCGCCGACATCTTCCAGCAGCGCGAAGCTCTGCAGCCTTTCGTACAGGTCCTGGGGATAGACGGTCTGCTGGCCGATACGAAAGGAGGACAGGAACGTCATCATCCTTCTTTACCTCACCAGGCCGTCCAGCCGCCATCCACATTCAGGCTGGCGCCTGTCACATACCGCGCGGCCGGACCAGCCAGGAACAGCAGCGGCCCGCCGATTTCGGCAGGCACGCCGATGCGGCCCAGCATGGTCTTGCCCGCAAGACGCTCTTCCAGCCCCGCCGGCATCTTGCCGGGCTGGGGAAAGGCGCCAGGCACCAAAGCATTGACGCGGATTTTCGAAGGCCCCAGTTCGGCGGCCAGATGGCGGCTGAGCTGGATCAGTCCCGCCTTGGCGGGGCCGTAATGGAACGGGCTTTGTTGCGCGCTGCTGTCATACAGGCGCGCATCCGGCGCAACCTGGCCATACATCGAGGCGATGTTGATGACGCTGGCATCCCCGGATGCCGCCACGGCGGCGCGCAGGGCCGGCAAAGCAGCGCGCACACTCTCAAAGGCGGTGGTGACAGTGGCGGCATAGGTGGCGGCGAAATCGTCGGGTGTCAGCGCATCAAAGGACTTGCCCTGCATGAAGCCGATATTGTTGACCAGCACGTCCAGCCGTTTCAGGCCGCCGAAAAAGCCGCGAATTTTCGCCACGTCATGGGCGTCGAAGGCGGCGGTTTCGATCGAAAAGCCCTGGGCCTTGAGGCCGGCGGCGAAGCCGTCCAGTGCCGCCGCGTCGCGGCCATTGACGATGACATGGGCGCCGGCTTCGGCCAGGGCCCTGACCATGGCCGCGCCCAGATGGCCGCGGCTGCCCGAAACAAAGGCAGTTTTGCCGTCCAGCCGGAAGAGAGTCTGCGCCATGCCACCAATTGCCAGAATCGCCGTTCAACCTGCCAGCGCGAGGGTAAACAAGTATTTACGATGCGACGGCGGCGTCCGGGAACTTGCTGCACCGCAACATGGAGGTTCCGGCCGCCTTATTGGAAACAGCCCGCCGCCACAGTAAAGTTGCAAATTCCCGCACAATGGGACACCAGCAGGGGCTTCTTCGCCGGCCGCCATCTCCGAGATGGGGCGGCATCACAAAGGGACGACTTTCCATGACCAGCAAATTTATTCTCGCCGCCTTTTCGGCGAGCCTCCTGCTTGGCGCGAGCCATGGCGCGATGGCGCAGAGCAAGCCGGTGGCGCCCAAGGTTTCGACCGCGGTGCTCAAGCCCCTGCAAGCCGCCCAGGCCGCGAACAACAAGAAGGATTATCCCGCGGCACTGGCCGCCGTCGAACAGGCCAAGGCCGTGTCCGACCGCACGCCCTACGACAATTACATGATCCACCGCTTCGCCATGTCGGTGCATATCGGCATGCAGGACATGCCGGGCGCCGCGACCGAGATCGAAACCGCGCTGGATGCGGACCCCTCCGTGGTGCCGGAGGCCGACCGAGCCTCTATGTACAAGACGGCGCTGCAGCTCGCCTCCATGCAGAAGCACAATGACAAGGCGCTGGCCTATGCCAAGGTGCTGCAAACCACCACCCCGCCGCCCGACGCGGAAACCCAGGCGCTGATCGTGGGCGCCCTTTTCCGGGGCGGCGATTATGCCGGCGCCACCGCCTTGGCGCAGAAGAACATTGACGCCGCCGCCGCCGCCGGCAAGAAGCCGAACCGCAACGACCTGCTCATCATCATGAATGCCCAGGTCAATCTCAAGGACCAGGCCGGCGCCGAAAAGACGCTGGAATCCCTGACCGCCAATTACGGTGCGCAGGAAGACTGGGACCAGCTCTCCAGCGTGGCGCTGACCACCAAGGGCATGCGCGACATCGACTATGTCTATATGGGCCGCCTGATCGTTCTGCAGGCGGGCAAGGTGAAACCCACCGACGCCCAACTGGTGGGCTCGGCGGCGAACAGCAACAAGCTGGGCCTTTATGGCGACGCCGCCACAATGCAGAAGTTCGGCGGTCCGGCGGTTGACCCGCGCGCCGCGGCGGACAAGGCGAGCCTGCCCAAGCAGATTGCCGACGCCGCCCTTCCCAAGAATGACGGCGAATATGGCATCAAGACCGCGGAAGCTGTCTATGGCTATGGCCAGTATGCCGACGCCGAAAGGCTGGCGCGCGCCTCCAAGACCAAGCCTGGTGTCAAGGATCCCACCGAGCCGGACATGGTGATCGCCATGTCGCTGGCCGCTCAGGGCAAGTATGCCGAGGCCGTGCCGATCTTCGACAGCCTCAAGCCCGCCAATCCCGCCAGCGCGCGCGTCGTGCGCCTGTGGAGCTATTACGTCAAGGCAAAGGCCAGTCCGGCCACCGCCACCGCGCAGTAACCCGCGTACCATCCTGCCGGGGCGCGGGAATCTCCCGCGCCCCGTTTCTTTTAAGGGGGGAGCATGAATCTGATCGTGGGCTTTGCCCCGTTCATCCTGTTCACCATCCTGTCGCGCCTGTCGGTGGATCTGGCGCTGTGGATGGCCTTCGCCGCCGCCTTTGTCGTCACCATCCGCGACTTTGTCGAAAGCCCCAGCCTGCGGCTGCTGGATGCCGGCAGTTTCCTTTTGTTCGCACTGCTGGCGCTGGGCCGCGGCTTCCTGGATCCCACCTTGTCGCTGGTGGCGGTGCGCTTCATCGCCGCCTTGTCGCTTCTGCTGCTGCTGGGATTGCCGCTGGCGCTGGGGCGTCCCTTTTCGGTGGATTATGCGCGGCTGGATCCGCGCGAGGCCGACTGGCCGCCTTCCCTGTTCCTGCGGGTGAATTATCTGGTGTCTGGTGTCTGGACGGGTGCGTTCGCCATCATGGCGGCCGCCGATGGCGCGGTGGCGTTCGATGCCGAATTGCCGCTCTATGCCAGCATCGCTGTCAGCGTGGTCGTGCTGGCGGGCGCCGTCACTTTCACCCTGCGTTATCCGGCGCACGCCGCGAAAAAGAGCGCCTCGACCGGACAAGTATGAGCCTGGCGTGCGCCTGTTTATCTAAGGGGCGCATCCGCGCCCGGGGCACGCCGCCAAAAAGGCCGCTTCGCAGCAGTAGCCAAAACGGCTAGGTTCTGCGGGCTTAAAGGACCTTGCTCATGAAACAGGCCGTCATCGTTTCGACTGCGCGAACCGGCCTGGCCAAGTCGGTGCGCGGCGGCTTCAACGACACCCATGGCGCGGTGATGGGCGGCCATGCCGTCAGCCGCGCCATCGCGCGCGCCGGCATCGATCCGGGCGACGTCGAAGATGTCATCATGGGCTGCGGCTTTCCCGAAGGCGCCACCGGCAACAATATCGCGCGCGAAAGCGCGCTGTGGGCGGGCTGTCCCGTCTCCACCGCCGGCGTTACCGTCAACCGCTATTGCTCCTCGGGATTGAACGCCATCGCCATCGCCGCGCAAGCCATCATGACCGGCGGCGGCGATGTGATGGTGGGCGCGGGCGTGGAATCCATCTCGCTGGTCCAGATGGGCGGCATCAACCTCAAGCACTTCACCGAAGAGCACCTGCTGAAAACCAGGCCGGCACTGTGGATGACCATGATCGAAACCGCCGAGATCGTGGCCGAGCGCTATGGCATCAGCCGCGCGCGCCAGGATGAATATGCCCTGCAAAGCCAACAGCGCACCGCCGCCGCGCAGGCGAGCGGCAAGTTCGCCGACGAGATCGTGCCCTTGGCGACCAAGATGAAAAAAATCGACAAGGCCACGGGCGCCGAAAGCCTGGTGGAGGTGACGGTGGACCGCGATGAATGCAACCGTCCCGATACCACCCTGGAAGGGCTGAGCAGTCTCAAGCCCGTCCATGCCGGCGGCCAGCAGGTGGCGGAAGGCAAGTTCATCACCGCCGGCAACGCCTCGCAATTCGCCGACGGCGCCAGCGCCTGCGTGGTGATGAGCGACGAAGCGGCGGCGAAAAAGAATTTGAAGCCGCTGGGCATCTTCAAGGGCTTCACCGTGGCGGGCGTGGAGCCTGATGAAATGGGCATCGGACCGGTGCTGGCAGTGCCCAAATTGCTCGCGCGCCACGGCCTCAAGGTCAGCGACATCGATCTGTGGGAACTGAACGAGGCCTTCGCCAGCCAGACCCTGTATTGCATGGACAAGCTGGGTCTCGATCCGGCGAAAACCAACGTGAATGGCGGCGCCATTTCCATCGGACACCCCTATGGCATGACGGGCGCGCGCCTGACCGGCCACATTCTCCTGGAAGGCCGTCGGCGCGGCGTCCGGTACGGCGTGGTCACCATGTGCATCGGCGGCGGCATGGGCGCGGCTGGCCTGTTCGAGATATTATGCGCCTGACCATGATTCGCCCCGCCCTCCTTGTTTTGGCCGCGCTGGCGCTTTGCGCCTGTGCCACGGCTCCGCCGGGCCCGCCGCCGCCGCCCGATCCCAAGACCCTGATGGGCGCACTGGAGACCCGCATCGCCATCCTGGTGGAGGAACAGCGCCACAGACTGGACCCCAAGGCCCGCAACCTGGCGATCGACCCGGAACTTTCCAAGATCGCCCGCGCCCGCGCCGCCGACATGGCGTCCAAGAATTACCTGGCCCATGCCGCGCCCAATGGCGACACCTCCGCCTCGCTGCTGATGAAGCAGGATGAGCAGTGGCAGGGCCTTTTGGGCGAAAACCTTGCGGCCCAGCATTACACCAAGCGCAGCGGCGTCACGGTCAACGAGTTCGCCCAGCGTTTCCTGGACGAATGGATGAAAAGCACGCCCCACCGGGAGAACATGGCCTTCGTCAATTACGACCATGCCGGGGTGGGCGCGGCGGTGAACAGCGATACGGTCTATGTCGCCCTGCTGTTTTCCACCGATATGGGGCTGAAGCCGAGGCCGCCGGAAGGCCCGGCCAATGCCGTCACCGCCTTTGAAAGCCCGGCCGCGGCCGCGGCGGCGCCCCCGCCGGCGGCGGTCGATCCCATGCGGCTCCGGGGTACGGTGGGCGCCCAATAACGGCCCTTCGGGCGTCCGATTCACACCGCATTAAGTCAACGGGTTCAACTATCTGTGCATGATTGGGCACAGGACACCCGGACTGCCGGTCGTATCGTCAACATTCCTTTACACTGCTCAGTGATACCGACAAGGCTGCGGCCAACAAGTCGGCGGCGACCTTCCATGCCGCGCCGCTGAACCGCAGCGCCAATGTGCCGCCCGAGCCCGCCGATCTCGGCTGATCTCCCCGCTGGCCGTTGGGCCGATTTCGCCTGATTCCGTAAGGTTTTTTGCGTTGACCCTCCGCGCTTCGGCGCGCATGTTCGCAGCCGATGGAATTATATCTTCCCGTCGCAGAGATGTCGGTCAACTGGTTGATGTTGATCGCGCTGGGCACGGGGGTGGGTTTCCTCTCCGGCATGTTCGGGGTGGGCGGCGGCTTCCTGATGACGCCGCTTCTGGTCTTCACCGACATCCCCTCCACCGTGGCGGTCGCCACCACCCTGTCCCACGTCACCGCCTCGTCCATGTCCGGCGCGCTGGCGCAATGGCGCAAGCGCGCGATCGACTTCACCATGGCCGGCGTGATGCTGGGCGGCGGCATCTTGGGCACCCTGTTCGGGGTGTGGCTGTTCGCACTGATGCGCCGCCAGGGCCAGATGGACCTGATCGTGGCCCTCACCTATGTGATCATGCTGGGCGGCATCGGCTTCATCATGCTGCGCGAGAGCCTGGCCACCCTCAAAGCCTATCGCAGCGGCGTCACCGCCAGCCGCCGGCCGGTTAATCGCGGCTGGATCCAGGCCCTGCCCTTCAAGATGCGCTTCCGCCAGTCGCGCCTCTATATCAGCGTCATCCCGCCCATCGGTATCGGCTTCGTGGTGGGATCGCTCAGCGCCATCATGGGCATCGGCGGTGGCTTCATCATCGTGCCCGCCATGATCTACATCCTGCGCATGCCCACCAATGTGGTGATGGGCACCTCGCTGGTGCAGATCATCGCCGTCACCGCCATCACCACGATCCTGCAGGCCACCAACAACTATTCCGTGGACATCGTGCTGGCGGGACTCCTGGTCTCGGGCGGCGTGGTGGGGGCGCAGCTTGGCGTGCGCGCCGGCGCCAAGTTGCGCGGCGAGCAATTGCGCCTGCTCTTGGCCTGCCTGGTGCTGGTGGTGGCGGCGGGGCTTTTCTATCAGTTAATTGCCCGGCCACTTGACGTCTATTCGCTGTCCGAGGGCATGCCATGAGGCGCGCCCTGATCGCCGCACTTTTGCTGATGGCCGCGCCGGCGCGCGCCGAGGAACTGGTGTCGGGTATCAGCCAGGACACGATCCAGATCACCTCCAACTATACCGGCACCGACATTGTGGTGTTCGGCGCCATCGAGCGGGCGCTGAGCCCCCAGGGACGCAGCATTGTGGTGGTGGTGCGCGGTCCCGACGAACCCATGACGGTGCGCCGCCGCGACCGGGTGGCGGGAGTGTGGGTCAACCGCGACGCTGCCCGCTTCGAGGGGCTGCCGGCCTATTACTACCTGGCCTCGACCGAGCCGGTGGCGCGCATCGCCCCGCGCGAGGCGCTGCAACGCTACGGGATCGGCCTGCAGGCCCTCACCCCCACCGCCATCGGCAGCCATCACGATCCCGAGCCCTTCCGCCAGGCAGCGATCCGCTACCACCAGCGCATGGGGCTTTATGCGGAAAATCCCGGCAGCATTGATTTTTTGTCCGAGACCCTGTTCCGCACCCGCGTGCCGGTGCCGGCGGGGGTGACGCGCGGCCAGTATAATGTCGAGGTCTATCTGTTCCGCGGCGGCGATGTGGTGAGCGCCCAGTCCACGCCTTTGTTCGTGGACGCCACCGGGCTGGAGCGGCGGCTGTTCAACCTGGCGCATGACTCGCCGCTTGTTTACGGCCTGTCTTGCGTGTTCATGGCTATGCTGCTGGGCTGGATTTCGTCGGTGCTGTTCAGACGGCCGGCGTGAATTTCAGCGCGCGGGCGAAAATCCGCTGCCGCCTTCCAATGACGGCAGGAAGGTAGGCGGCTTTCGCGCATGGGTGGCCTGTTCGAAGGCATGGCCCAGCGCCAGCATGGCGGCATCCGACCAGGCCGGACCGATGAAGGACAGCCCCACCGGCAGGCCGTGATCGTAACCCATCGGCACGGTCAGGTGCGGATAGCCGGCTTCCGATGGCAGGCTGGCGGAATCGGGGCTGCCGTAACCGGCGCTGCGGATGATGTCGGTGATGACCGCCGGTCCTTGTGTGACGCGGATCACCGCATCCAGGCGCAGCGGCCCAAACAGACCGTCCAGCGCCCCTGTGGTGAGACTTTTCAGTTCGTCACGGGCGCGGACGTAAGTGGGATCGCCGAGATCGCCCCGGGCTTGCGATTCGATCAGGATGTTCTGGCCGAACAACACGGTTTCGCGCGCGGACCCGGCATTGAAGGCGATGAGGTCTGACAGGCTGCGGACCGAACCGGCAGGCAGGCTGGCCAGATAGGCATTGAGGCCGCTCCTGAATTCATATTGCAGAACCACTTTCTCATCCGCGGCGATTTCCGGCGGGGTCACGAAATCCCGGATCTCGACAATCTGGGCGCCTTGCGCCGTCAAGGCGGCCAGCGCCTCGCCCAGCCGTGTCTCCGTCTGCGCCGGCAGCGCGCCGGGCGCAGGCAGCAACACGCCCAGTCTTTTGCCTCGCAGCGATGCGCCGGACAGCGCCGCGAAATCGGATTTCTTCGCGTCGGCATCCCGGGTTGCCGCGTCGGCTGGGTCGCTGCCGGCGATGGCGTTCAACACCAGGGCGGCATCGGCGACATTGCGCGTCATCGGCCCGGCCGTGTCCTGGGTGACGGAGATCGGGATCACATGGGTGCGCGACACCAGACCCACCGTCGGCTTGAAGGACACAATGCCGTTGAAGGAGCCGGGGCAGACCAGCGAGCCATTGGTTTCGGTGCCGATGGCGGCGGCGGCCAGGCTGGCGGCGGCCGCGACGCCGCTGCCGGACGAGGAGCCGCACGGATTGCGGTCCAGCACATAGGGATTTTTCACCAGCCCGCCCACCCCGGACCAGCCCCAGATGGAATAGTCGGAGCGGAAGTTTGCCCATTCGCTCAAATTGGTTTTGCCCAGGATCACCGCGCCCGCCGCCCGGAGCCGCGCCACCAGCGGGGCGTCGCGGTGGGTGACATTGCCCGCCAGCGCCAGCGACCCGGCCGTGGTGGGCATGGGGTCGGCGGTCTCGATATTGTCCTTCACTAATATGGGAATGCCGTGCAGCGGTCCACGCACGCCTTTGGCCTTGCGCTCGGCATCCAGCGTGGCGGCGTCAGCAATGGCATTGGGATTGACGGCGATCACCGCACGCAGCTGCGGCCCGCTGCGGTCCAGCGTCTCGATACGCGCAATATAGGCCCGCACCAGTTCAGCGGCGCTGACCCGGCCCGCCGCCATGTCGGCCTGCAAGGCGGCGATATCCTTTTCCGCCACCTCGTAGGGCGCGGCCCAGGCCTG
>CANJJD010000023.1 GCA_947474645.1 Alphaproteobacteria bacterium
CGCTCACGCTCGGCGTCGCGCACCTTCTGCACGATCACCTGCTTGGCGTTCTGGGCATTGATGCGGTTGAAATCCACCGGCGGCAGGGTCTCGGCGATGATGTCGCTGATCTGGGCGTCGGGATTGCGCTTGCGCGCATCGACCAGGGAAATCTCGGTCTTGTCGTTCTCGACCATCTCCACGACATGCAGGTAGCGCGAGACATGGGTCTCGCCCGTCTTGGGGTCGATATCGACCTTGATGTCGTTCTCGGTTCCGTAATGGGCCTTGGCGGCGCGCTGCATCGCCTCTTCCATCGCGGTCAGCACCACCTGCTTGTCGATGGACTTGTCGCGCGCGACGGCGTCGGCAATCTGCAAAAGTTCCAGCCGGTTGGCGGCTACGATACCTGCCATTTTACTTCTCCTGTTGCGCTGGTGTGCGCGTCTTTGAATGTTCGTTGATGAGCTTGTCGGTGAGTACGAGTTTGGCGTTGGCTATGGCGCGAAACGGAAAACGGATTTCATCAATGCCCAGGCTGGTGTCACGGATGCGGACATCCTGGCCATCCAGGCCCAGCAGGGTGGCGCGGAAGCGCTTCTTGCCTTCATGCGGGGCGGTGAGTTCGATCTTGGCTTCGTGGCCGCTCCAGCGCGAGAAATCCATCGGGCGGGTCAGCGGCCGGTCGATGCCGGGCGAGGACACTTCGATCTCATATTCGCCTTCGATCGGGTCTTCGGCCTCGATGAAATCCAGGATGGCGTGGCTGAGCGCCGTGCAGCCCTGCACATCCATGGTGCCGTCGGGACGCTCGGCCATCACCTGCAAGGTCTTGGCGGCGCCGCCCATGATGCGCAGGCGCACCAGCTTGAAACCCGCTTTTTCAATAACGGGTTCAAACACAGGCTCCAGATTTGTCGCGGCAATGATGATGAGCGGCTCCAACGGCAAAGGCTTTCCCCCGCGGCGGCCCTTTCGGACTGCCACACAACGACGTTTTGTTGTTCGGGATGGCCGGTTCTTTACGCCCCGGACCCTGCAATTACAAGGGTCAACGCTTGGGGGCGGGGACTATGCCGACGCTGACTTCCCCGCCCGGAATGGGGGCGGCGAGGGCTTTTTCGCGGGCTTCCAGGGCCTGTTGCTTCTGGGCCCGTTCATATTTGGCGAAGGGCGAGGGCAGGACCATCATCAGGGCAAGGGCCAGGGTGCAGATGGCTGCAATGGCGATAATCCCGATCTCGCCCATGCTGGTGCGGTAGATGGGGCGGACATAGTCGTCGTCATCGGGGTTTTTGCTCATGCGGGCATTTTAGCCTTTTGCGCGAAGCGGAGAAAGGTCGGGGGGCCCTTGATCGCCTTGGTTTCATAACGGGTTGGCGGCCAGTCGGCGGGCCGGCTTTTCCAGCCTTCCGGCCCTTGGGCCAGCCAGTCGAAGCCCGGATGGGCCATAAGCCGCTCCAGGGCATAGGGGAGATAGCTTTTATCGTCGGTGGCAAAGCGCAGTTCCGCCCCCGGCTTCAGCACCCGCGCCAGGCTATCCAGTGTCTCCATCTGCAAAAAACGGCGTTTGTGATGCCGGGTCTTGGGCCAAGGATCGGGGAACAGGAGGAAGAAGCGGCTCAGGCTGGCATCGGGCAAAGCCTGGACGATATCCAGGCCATCCCCCTCGTAAAGCCGAACATTGTTCAGGGTGCTTTCTTCCAGCTTTGTCAGCAGCTTGGCCATACCCATCTGGTAGGGCTCGGCACCGATCAGGCCGGCATGGGGATGCTGTGCGGCTTGCCAGACAAGATGCTCACCGGCGCCAAAACCGACCTCCAGCCAGACCTCCCGAACGCTGTTCGGGAACTGGGCCAAGGGATCGCCGCCGGGGACATAGGCCAACTCGCCTAACAGTGTTTGGCAAAGTCCCGCCTGCCGCGCCGACAGCTTGGGTCCCTTGCGCCGGCCATACAGCTTGCGGCGATTGCGGTCAGGGTGAACTGGCTCGGTCATCGGGCCCTTTAAAGCACAACCGCCGCCCCGAGGGTTCGGGACGGCGGTTGGGTATTCAAAAAACCAGGCTTAGGACAGCGCCGCCTTGATCTGGGCGGCCAGGTCCGTCTTCTCCCAGGAGAAGCCGCCATCCGCATCGGGCTCGCGGCCGAAATGGCCATAGGCCGAGGTGCGGGCGAAGATCGGCTTGTTGAGATCCAGATGCTCGCGGATGCCGCGGGGCTTCAGGTTCATCACCTGGGGCAGGATCTTTTCCAGCTTGGCTTCGTCCACATTGCCGGTGCCGTGCAGGTCAACATAGACCGACAGCGGCTCGGCCACGCCGATGGCATAGGCGAGCTGGATGGTGCAGCGGTCAGCAAGACCGGCCGCCACCACATTCTTGGCCAGGTAGCGCGCGGCATAGGCCGCCGAACGGTCCACCTTGGTGGAGTCCTTGCCGCTGAACGCGCCGCCGCCATGCGGGGCCGCGCCGCCGTAAGTGTCCACGATGATCTTGCGCCCGGTCAGGCCGCAGTCGCCGTCCGGACCGCCGATCACGAAGGAGCCGGTGGGATTGATGTGCCACACGGTCTTTTCGTTGATCCATTCCTTGGGCAGCGTTTCGCGGATGTAGGGCTCCACGATCTTGCGGATATCGGCGCTGGTCTGGCTTTCATGGGCATGCTGGGTGGAGAGCACGATCTGGGTGGCTTCCACCGGCTTGCCGTTGGCGTAACGCAGGGTCACTTGCGATTTCGCATCGGGCAGCAAGGTGTTTTCCTTGCCCGACTTGCGCACCTTGGCCAGTAATTCCAGGATTTTATGGCTGTAGAACAACGGCGCCGGCATCAGCGCCGGGGTTTCGCGGCAGGCATAACCGAACATGATGCCCTGGTCGCCCGCGCCTTCATCCTTGTTGCCGGACGCGTCAACGCCCTGGGCGATGTGCGCCGACTGGGCGTGCAGCAGGACTTCGACCTGCGCATTCTTCCAGTGGAAACCATCCTGTTCGTAGCCAATGTCCTTGATGGCGGCGCGCGCCACTTCTTCGACTTCCTTGGCGCCGACCTTCTTGGGGCCGCGGGTTTCGCCGGCGATCACCACGCGGTTGGTGGTGCACAGGGTTTCGCAGGCAGCGCGGATGTCCCAGGGGCTCATGCCTTCCTTGGGGCCTTCGCGGAAGAACAGGTCCACCACCTCGTCGGAGATGCGGTCAGCGACCTTGTCGGGATGGCCTTCCGAAACGCTTTCGGAGGTAAACAGATAATCGGAGCGCGCCATTGGGTCCCTTCAGTCTTTTAAGGAGGCGCTTTCTTGCAGGGTTAGGCGGTTGGGTCAACAGGATATGTCAAAAATGACATATCCTGTGTTGCCGCAGGGGATTCCCCACCGCGGAACACGTGCTATACAGCCCAAAACCGCTGAAAGCCCGCCATGCGCACCGCCACTGTCGAACGCAAGACCCGCGAGACCGAGATCGCCGTCTCCTTGGACCTGGACGGGACCGGGGACAGCGACATCGATACCGGCATCGGCTTCCTGGATCACATGCTGGAAAGCTTCTCGCGCCACTCGATGATCGACCTGAAAGTGCGCGCCTCGGGCGACCTGCATGTCGACTATCACCACACCACCGAAGACACCGCCATCGTCATCGGCCAGGCCATCAAACAGGCGCTGGGCGATTTTTCCGGCATCACCCGTTTCGGCTCGGCCCTGATCCCGATGGACGAGGCCCTGACCCGCGTGGCGCTGGACCTGTCCAACCGGCCTTATCTCATCTGGAAGGTGACCATCCCCAAGCCCAAGCTGGGGGAGATGGACACCGAGCTGTTCAAGGAATGGTTCCAGGCCTTCGCCCAGAATGCCGGCGCCTGCCTGCATATCGAGAACCTGTACGCCGACAACAGCCACCACATCGTCGAGACCTGCTTCAAGGGCCTGGCGCGGGCGCTGCGCCAGGCGATCACGGTGGATGACAGGCTGGACGGCGCATCGCCTTCCAGTAAGGGCAGTCTGTAATTACAATCGCCGCATGATCAGTTCTTCCACCGCCGCCGAGGTTGCGCGCGGGGTGAGCCGCCTTCTGTTGGAAGAAGGCTACTCGCCCATCCTGGAATTCACCTTGCCCAACGGCCGCCGTCTTGACGTTGCGGCGATAGGCCCGGGTGGCGAGATGCTGGGGGTGGAAATCAAAGTGGCGCTGGCGGATTTGCGGGGCGACGGCAAATGGCCGGAATATCTGGATTACTGCGACCTGTTCTATTTCGCCATTCCGCCGGATTTTCCGCACGAGCATGTGCCGCACCAGACCGGATTGATCGTGGCCGACCGCTATGGCGGCGCCGTCATCAAGGAAGCCGAAGCCCAATCGCTACACGCCAGCCGGCGCAAGGCCGTCACCGTCAGCTTTGCGCGCTGCGCCGCCGAACGGCTGTCGCGCAACCTGGAGGCCATCGCCGCGGCACAGATGCCCGGCCTGGTGATCCCCGATGTTGAGTAAAGCCGAAGCGCACAAAATCATGCTGGCGATCCCCGGCACCGACGAACGGCCCTGGTTCAATCAGCCTTCGGTCTTCATCCATGACCGTTTCCTGGCCAAGACCCATCACAAAGAAGACGCCGTCACGCTTCAGGTCGGCTCGATGGAAATGCGCGACATGATGCTGGAGGCCGAACCCAAGCTTTTCTACATCACCGACCATTACCGCAAATTCCCTTTTGTGCTGGTGCGTCTGTCGGCTCTGACCAAGCCAGTGCTGAAAGATTTGCTGCTGGGCCGGGCGGCGCAACTGGCGGCGATGAAGCCGATCAAGCGCGCGCCCAAGGCGGCAAAAAAGAAGATCGCCCAGACATCCAAAAAGAAATCTGCGAAGACGGTTAAGCGCTGAGCCGCTGGTGACGGGCTTGCAATGCCTCAGCTATGACGGGGCTAAAACACCGGTTGAGCAGCGATTTTGTGCCAGAATGGTGCGCTTTGGGCGCGCTGGCGCTGCTGGATGCCGCCTGGGCGGCCCATATCCATCTGACCTTCACGGCAGCGGCCAAGGATTTCCTGATCCTGGCGCTGGCGCTGGGCGTCGCCATCCTGCTGCGCGCCACCACATTGCGGCGCGGCGGGCTGATGGCGGAATATTTCGCCCTGACTTTGGCGGGCTCCACCGCAATCTGCGCTCTCTCTTACCTGTGCCTCGCGTCGGCCGGTCCCTTGGTGGACGCGCATTTGATGGCGATGGACCAGGCGTTGGGCTTCGACTGGCTGGCCGGTTACCGCTTCGTTCAGGACCATCCCGCGCTGAGCGCGCTGCTGGGCCTCGCCTATGGCAGCCTGGTCTATCAGGGGCTTTATTTCTGCCTGCTGCTGGGACTGATGAACGCCAAGCAGCAACTGCGCGACATGTTCTGGCTGTTCCTGCTCACCGGCATCATGGCCTGCGCCGGCGCCTTGCTGCTTCCCGCGCTGGGGCCGTCGCACTTCTACAATATCCAGACCGATACCGGCTTTGTGCCGGTGATGCAGCATCTGCTGTCCGGCCGAGGCCTCAACTTCTCGCTCAGCGGCATGACGGGCGTGGTGAGCTTTCCCTCCTTCCACACGGCCATGGCGCTGGCCTATTGCTGGGCCTTCCGCAAAACCGGGATCATCAGCGCCGCGATCATGACGTTGAACATCATCATGCTGTGCGCCGTGCCCTTTTTCGGCGGGCATTATCTGGTGGATATGGTGGCCGGCGCGGCGGCGATGCTGCTGGCACTGGCAATTCTCAGATGCGCGCCATTGCTGGCCCGCAAGCCTATCGCGGCGAGCGCTTCGCCAGAATCCGCTGCAGCGTCCGGCGGTGCATATTAAGCCGGCGCGCCGTTTCCGAAACATTGTGCCCGCATAATTCATAGACGCGCTGGATATGTTCCCAGCGCACCCGGTCGGCTGACATGGGATTTTCCGGCGGCTTGGGCTTGGAGCCCGGCGTCGCCATCAGCGCCGCCAGAATGTCATCGGCATCGGCGGGCTTGGGCAGGTAATCGATCGCGCCATATTTCACGGCAGCCACGGCGGTGGCGATATTGCCGAAGCCGGTCAGCACCACCACCCGGCTTTCGGGGCGGATGGTGTGCAAGGTCTCCACCACATCCAGGCCGTTGCCGTCATCCAGCTTCAGGTCCACCACGGCGTAAGCCGGCGGCGCTTCCTTGGCGCGGGCCTTGCCCTCGGCCACTGATTCCGCCTGGGTGACGGTAAAGCCGCGCGCTTCCATGGCGCGGGCGAGGCGCTCGCGCAGTGGGCGGTCGTCTTCGACCAGCAGCAGGGTCTTGTCGTCGCTCATTGGGGCGCGCTTTAGGTCTTTTTTGACAGGGGGTCAAACACTTCAACCGGCCTCAGACTGGGTGGGGGGCTGGGGTCCGTCAATCACCCCGCGCGCCCAGCGGACGGAAACCCGCGCCCCGCCGCCTGGCAGATTCTCCGCTTTAACCACGCCACCGGTCTGTTCCAGCAGAATCTTGGCGATGAAAAAGCCCAGCCCCATGCCTTCATGCTCGTCCAGTGGGCCTTGCGGGCCCATGTCATTTTCGTCCAGGGCGTTATGGCCGGGGCGCGAGGTGATGTAGGGCTCGCCCAGGGTGGAGAAGATTTTCGGCGCAAAGCCCGGCCCGTCATCGGTCACCGAAATATGGAGGAACTGCTCGCCCCAGCCGGCCTCGACCGCCACCAGGGAATGGGCGAAGTCGGCGGCATTCTCGATGATGTTTCCCAGCCCATGCAGCAGCTCGGGCGCGCGCCAGACCTGGGGCACCGCGATATCGGTAGACGGCGTGACGGTGACGCGGATCTCGATATCCTCGCCGCGATGGGCGCCCACCAGGTCGTCCAGGAACGGGCCCAGCGGCAGCCCCGCCGTGGCGCCCAGCAAGGTCTCTTCCGGATTGGCGAGGCGGGCGATGATGGCGCGGCAACGCTCGGCCTGTTCGCGCAAGAGCTTTACGTCTTCCGCATCGGTGGAGTTTGCCGGCAGCGAGCGTTCCAGCTCCCGCGCCACCACCGCGATGGTGCCCAAAGGCGTGCCCAGTTCATGCGCCGCCGCGGTGGCCAGCGCGCCCAAGGCCGCCAACCGGTGTTCGCGCGACAGGGCAAGCTGGGTCGCGGCCAGGCCCGCCGACATGCGCGAGGATTCCGATGCGATGCGCCAGGCATAGACCGAGGTAAAGCCGATGCCGATCACCAGCGCGGTCCAGATGCCGGCCTGGTAGAGCTGGGGCAGCAACAGGGCATCGCCCTCCGGCCAGGGCAGCGGCTTGTGCACCACCGCGATCACCGACACCGAGACAAAGGCGATACCCGCCAGGATCAGCACATTGCCCAGATTGAGCGTGGCGGCGGCGATCACCACCGGGGCCAGGAACATCAGGGCAAAGGGATTGGCGATGCCGCCGGTCAGGTACAGAAGCGCCGCAAGCTGCAGCACGTCAAAGGCAAGATAGAAGGTCGCCTCGCGGTTGGTCAGGCGGTGCGCCGGGGGATAGCGCAGGCCCAGCGCGACATTGAGGGCGGCGCTGATCGCGATGGCGATGACGCAATACAGAATGGGCAGGGGATAGCCCAGCGCGAAATAGACCAGGAACAGGGCGGCGGATTGGCCGGCAACCGCCAGCCAGCGCAGGTTGGACAGGGTGCGCAGGCGCACCCGGCCGCCCGCGCCCACGCTTTGGGCGAAACCCCGTGCCATGTCCTTGCGGGCCAAATCCCACTTCCCTGCTAGCGAGATCGGGATTAGAGCATTGCCCATGTTGCGCAACAAGCAAGCCCTGATCCCTTACCTGCTGCTGTTTGCGGCGCTGGCCGGCGGCGTGCTCTGGCATGAAAGCAACAATGTGCCGGGGCTGGGCAGAAGCGTGATCACTGGCCGCGCCGATGTCGGCGGGCCGTTTCAACTGATCGACCATACCGGCAAGCCGGTGACCGATGCCGATTATCGCGGCCGCTACATGCTGATCTATTTCGGCTTCAGCTTTTGTCCCGATGTCTGCCCCACCACCCTGGCGGTGATGGCCCAGGCGCTGGACAAGCTGGGATCCGAAGCGCGACGGGTGACGCCCATCATGATCACCATTGATCCGGAACGCGACACGCCCGAAGTGCTGGCCGATTACATGAAAGCCTTCGGCCCTAGCTTTGTCGGCCTGACCGGCAGTGTCGCGGCGATCAAGGACGTCGAAAAAAAGTACCGCGTCTATGCCGTGAAGAAGCCGCTGGACCCGGCCAAGCCGAAAGCCGGCTATGGCATGGACCATTCCAGCGTGCTGTACCTGATGGGTCCCAACGGCAGGCTGATCAGCTTCTATGACGAAGCGATCTCGCCCGACCAGTTGGCAAAAGAATTGCGGCAGAAGATTTAAAGCGCTGTCGGCAGCGGCAGATTATTCTGCGAGCACGCGGCGATCAGGGTGTTGTGCATCAGGCACACGATGGTCATGGCGCCGACGCCGCCGGGTACCGGGGTGATGGCGCCCGCCACTTCCTTCGCCGCGTCATAATCCACGTCACCGACCAGCTTGTATTTGCCGTCGCTCGTCTCGACGCGGTTGATGCCGACATCAATCACCACCGCGCCGGGCTTGACCCAGTCGGCTTTGACGAATTCCGGCTTGCCGATGGCGGCCACCAGAATATCGGCCCGGCGCGCCAGGCCCGGCAGATCCTTGGAGCGCGAATGGGCCATGGTGACGGTGGCGTTGGCGGCCAGCAGGAGTTGCGCCGCCGGCTTGCCGAACAACAGCGAGCGGCCGATCACCAGCGCCTCCTTGCCGGTGATGTCGCCCATATATTCTTTCAGCAGCAGCATCACGCCCGACGGCGTGCAGCTCACCAGATGGGCGCGGCCCGACAGCAGCAGGCCGGCATTTTTCGGCGTCAGCGCATCCACATCCTTGGCCGGGTCCAGCGCATCCAGCACTGCGTTTTCGTCCAGGTGCTTGGGCAGCGGCAGTTGCACCAGGATGCCATGCACCGACGGATCGGCAGACAGCGCCTTCACATGCGACAGCAATTCGTCTTGGGCAACATCGGCGGGCAGTTCGACATGCACCGACTTGAAGCCGATGGCCTCCGCCGTCTTGCGCTTGTTGCGGACATAGACTTCCGAGGCCGGATCGCTGCCCACCAGCACGGTGGCGAGGCCTGGTTGCAGGCCATGCTTGGATGTTAGTTCGGCGGTGTAGGCGGCAATCTTTTCGCGAAGCGCCGCGGCGCTGGCTTTGCCGTCAATGACCCTGCCCGTCATGTCTCAAAGCCCGTAGCGGAACGAGGCCCAGGTGATGGTGTATTGCAGGAACCAGATGATCACGAACACGATGATGGGCGACAGGTCCAGGCCGCCGATGGACGGGATCACCTTGCGAATGGGACGGAACACCGGCTCGGTCAGGGCGATCAGGATGCGCAGCAGGGTGCGCACGAAATTGTTGTGCTGGTTGATGACATTGAAGGCGGTCAGCCAGCTCACGATCACCGCGGCGATCACGATCCACTTGTAGATTTCCAGGATTTGAATCAGCAGGGCGGCGATGGGGTTCAGCATATGCCTCTTGTAACTGGGGGAACCGTACCGGAAAAGCCCGAAAATCAGGGCCGCTTGACAGGGGAAAGCCCTGATCCCTACAAACCCGCCTCCCCGGCCAGCGCCGGGAAGACCGGTTCGGGGCTGTAGCTCAGTTGGGAGAGCGCCTCGTTCGCAATGAGGAGGTCAGCGGTTCGATTCCGCTCAGCTCCACCATTCCTTCGGGGATGGGTGTTCCGAACCGAAAACCTTCCTTTTTCTTATCCGCGCCCCGGCCTCGCAGACCCTTTGGGTCCGCTCGGCGTTCGGGCGGCCAAAGGTCCACTGGACCTTTGGCTGATCGCCCTCACCGTTCGCAATGAGGAGGTCAGCGGTTGCTCGGGCGGCTTGGCCGCCGCCCTCGATCACTCAGCTCCACCATTCCTTCGGGGATGGGTGTTCCGAACCGCCCCGCAGCGCGAATGCGCTGCAATCAAACAAAGCTACTTTCCCGTATATCGCACCCGCCACACCACATTCGCCACATCGTCGGCGATCAGCAGGCTGCCGTCCTTGGCCACCGCCAGGCCTACCGGCCGGCCCCAGACCTTGGCCGGTTGGCCGGCATTGCCCATGCCGTTCCAGAAGCCGGTGGCGAAGTTCTCATAGCCGTTCACCGGCTTGCCGTTGACGAAATGCACCCGCACCACCTTGTAGCCGGTGGGATTGCCCGCGTTCCACGACCCGTGCAGCGAGACAAAGGCGTCGCCTTTGTAGTCGGCCGGGAAATTGCTGCCGGTATAGAAAGCCAGCCCGGTGGGCGCGCTATGGGCGTGGAACAACACGTCCGGCGTGATGGTGGAGGCGACCTTGGCGCGGTCCTTGGCGCCCCACACCGGATCGGGATTCTTGCCGATATAGGCATAAGGATAGCCGTAGAAGCCGCCCTGCTTGACGCTGGTCATGTAATCGGGCGGCAGCTCGTCGCCCAGCCCGTCACGCTCATTGGTGGTGACATACAGATCGTTGGTGCCGGGCGCGAAGGCGATGCCCACCGGATTGCGGATGCCGCTGGCGAATTCGCTCATGCTGCCGTCGGCGTTGATCTTGAACACCTGGGCGCCCGGCTTGTAGGCCGAGATATTGTCGCGTGAGCCCAGCGCCAGATAGAGCCCGCCATCGGGGCCAAAGGCGATGTTGCGCGTCACATGCCCATTCTTGGCGGCCAGGTCCGCCAGCTTGGTGGTGACTTTTTCCGCCTTGCCGGCGCTGGTCTGGCCGTCGGTATAGGCAAAGCGCCAGATGCCCCGCACGTCGCCGACATAAAGATAGCCGGCGCGGAACGCCAGGCCATGCGGATACACAAACCCCGCCGAGGCCGGCAGGAAGGTGAAGCGCTGGTCCGCCTTGCCGTCATTGTTGGTGTCGCGCAGCACCGTGATCTTGCCGCCGGGGCGGGCTTTGTAATCAGAGCCCGGCTCGGCCAGGAAAATGTCGCCATTGGGGGCCACCGCCATCCAGCGGGGCGAACTCAGACTCTCGGCGAAGATCGAGACGGCAAAGCCCTTGCCCACTTCCGGCATGGTTCCGGCCGGGCGGGGAATGGAGCTGGGCTCATTGCCCGCCGCGGGGGTGGCATAGGGCTTGGCCAGGGACGCGGGGGAAATCTGGAATTTCTGCCCCGGATGGTCGGCGGCCATTGTTGCCGAGGGGGCCGCCCCCGCCGCCAGCAGGCCCGCGGAAAAGGCGGAAATCATCAAAGCCTTGGTCATTTGCCGCTCCCGTTAAAATTCGGTTTACCAATCCGGCGCTTACTGGCGCCATGCTGCGCTCCACGCTCCTGGCCGTCTTTGCTGTTGCCCTGGCAAGCCTGCCGGCGCGCGCCGCGGAGCATGGCGAGAAAGCCCAAAAAGCGCCAGAGCACAAAACCACCCAGTCCAAGAGCTACATCATGGTGGACCCGATCTATTCCACCATCGTGGCCGACAACCGCCCGGCCGGGATGCTGATGGTGGGCGTGGGCCTGGACGTGCCCAACGAGCACATGCACGAGGAAGTCAGCCGCTCCATGCCGGTGCTGCGCGACGCCTATATCCGCAACCTGATGACCTTCACCGCCAATGTGGTGCGCACCGACGCCCAGCCCGATGTGTCCACGATCGCCGACCGGCTGCAGGGCGTGACCGACCGCGCCCTGAAGAAAAAAGGCGCCAAGATTCTTTTGGCTCAGATCGCCATCCGGGTCACAACCAAGTAGCCCTGCGCCATTAACGACAATAGTCTGCGCCGGGCATGGATTCCCCAAAGCCCCCGATGACCTGGACCCGGCCGCTCAGCCTTTGGCTGGCGCCTGCGCTGATGCTGGCGCTGGGTGTGGCCGTGATCCTGTTCGATGCCCTGGGGATCGGCGCGGCCGCCGGCAACACCCTGTTCGATTCCTTCCAGCGCCATGCCGCCCGCCCCTTTGTCGATGGGCGCTTGCCGGTTCGCGCCCTGGAACTGCCGTCGCTGGACGAAGACAGCCTGGTGAAAGTAACCCGCACCCTGGTGGCGCAAGGCGCGCGCCTGATCGTGCTGACCGCGCCGGTGGAAGGCGCCGCCTCGCCGCAAAGCATGGCGGCACGCCTGCCGCCGGGCAGTGATGCCGCCCGCGCTGTCCTGAACAGGCTGCCCGAGCCGGGACATGACCTGGCGGTGGAACTTGCCCCGGCCAAGGCCGTGGTGCCGGTGGTACTGGGCGTGGCCGGGCGCGAGCCCCACATCAAGGCGCGCTTTGTCTATCGCGGCACGGCCAATCCCTTTGGCCATCTGCCGCGCTTCGGCGCGTCGGCGGGTGCGCAAGCCGTGCTGGAAAGCAATGCCGCCGGATCGGCGGCGGTGAATCTGATCCCCGATCATGACGGGGTGCTGCGCCGCGTGCCGCTGGTCTTCCAGTTGCGCAACATCCTGGTGCCGGGCATGGCGGCGGAAGTGTTGCGCGTGGCCGGCGGCGCCGCAGACATCACCGTCACCAGCAATGAGCGCGATCCCCTCACCTTCCTCACCGGCACCGGCATCGCATCGCTCCAAACCGCTGCAGGCCCGGCCTTCACCGACGGCAGCGGCCGCATGCGGCTGCACTATGCCGCCAATGTTTCCGAGCGGATGCTCAATCCCAATGCGCTGACGGCGGCGCCCGTCAAAGGCGCGGTGGTGGTGATCGGCGCCGAAGGCCAGACGGTCCGGACACCCTTGGGCAGCGCCAGCGTGGCCGGTGTCATCAGCGAAAGCATCGAAAACCTGGCGGGCCACAGCATGCTGACACGGCCGTCCTGGGCGCGGCCGCTGGAAGCCTTGGCGTTGCTGCTGCTGGGTACGGCGATGATTTTATTGCTGCGCTTCGGACTGGGTTGGCCGGCGGCGCTGGTGATGGCGGGAATGGCGGGGATGGGGCTGGCCTCCTGGTCTCTCTATGCCTCGCACAATCTGCTGATCGACGCGGCGACACCGTCGCTGTTTCTGGCACTGGCCTTCGGTGCCGGCGCGGCGGCCTGGATCCAGGAGATGCGGCTGGCCTATGCCGGGCTGCGCATGGCCTTTTCGGATTCCCTGCCGCGCGCCACCATCGAGAAAATCGCCCGCCGTCCCAGCCTGCTGAAACTGGAAGGCGAAACCCGCACCATCACCTATCTGGTGTGCGGCGTGCGCGGGCTGGCCGGTGTGGCGGCGTCCTACAAGGACGATGCGGCGGGCTTCACCAGCCTGATGCAAAAAGCGTTGTCACCGCTGATAGATCAGGCGCTGGCGCATGGCGGCACCATTGACCGGCTGACCGCCGACGGCTTCGCCGCTTTCTGGAATGCGCCGCTGGACGATGCCGATCATGCGCTGCATGCCTGCGAGGCGGCCAACGGCATGGCCATCATGTCGGCCCGCGTTACCGAGGAATTGGCGCAGCAGCACCGCGGCGATGCCCCGCCCGCCTTGGTGGAGATCGGCGTCGGCGTGGCCACCGGCCCGGTGATCGCCGGCGGTTATGGCGGCTGTGGCCGCATGGTCTATAGCGTCAATGGCGATGCGGTGACCCTGGCCCAGCGCATCCAGACGCTGTCGCATCAATATGGCCCCGCATTGATCGTGGCCGATGAAACGCGGCGGCTGGCCGATCGCGGCTTTGCCTTCCTGGAAGTGGACACCATCGCGGCGGGCGCCAGCGATCCGCCCGTTACGCTCTACGCCATCATGGGCAATCCGGTGGCGCGCGCCTCGCCCAAGTTCCGCGCCCTGACCGTGTTCCACGATCACATCTTCCAGGCCATCCGCAAGCAGCATTGGCAGATGGCCCGCGAGCTGATCGCGCAATGCCGCCGCCTGTCGGGCGCCAGCGGGAAAATGTACGACCTGCACCTGGCACGCATCGCCTATTACGAAAAGCATCCGCCGGGTGAAAAGTGGGATGGAGCGTTCCGGCCAGTACTGGAATAGCCGGAGGAAATTTGCAGGGATGGATAGCCTTACTCACGCCACTTATGCGTTCGTGCTGATTTTCGGCAGCATTGTGATTATGCCTTTCATGATCTCAACCCTCTATTCGACCTTGAAAAAGGGGGTGATCGAACGAAAGCCGCCGCACCCGCCGTTTACCCGTCAAAATACTCCCAAGGCGTTCTGGGCAACGATAATCTATGTGACGATAGGGCTTATTGGGATGGTCTGGGGCATGGGCGTAATGCTTTACCGGCTTCTGCACCCATAACCTTAATGTCATGGCCCGCCGGAGTGCGGGCCATCCATTTAGGACAAGCTTGCTTTAGCAGAAGGACCGAGGCCCTTCTGTGAAATCAGTAGCGCATCAGCTGGATGGCCCGCATTTGCGGGCCATGACACCGAGAGTTACGGAATGGTCGCCATTCCATAATGCGCGCTCGCTCCGCTAGTCAGCGCCGCCCACATCTGATCGCCCCAGGAAAAATGCCACCATTCGTCGGGATGGCCGGCAAAGCCTTCTTCCGTCATCAGCCAGTGCAGCAAGCGGCGGTTGGCGCGCGCTTCCTGGTCGGAGAAGGAAAAGTTCTGCGCATCCAGATTCTCGAAGCGGTCGCGATTGGCCAGCGCGGTGACGTCATCGAACAGCGAGCCCATCCACAGCGTCTCGCCGCCCTTCCAACGTAACGTGAGATCTACCGCCGCCGCCGTGGCGTGTGGCGCGGGCGAATCCGCGCTGTCGGACGGCGCCGCCCAATAGCGTTCCACTTCCTCGGTCAGGGCCGCGCCCGTCAGCGACGGATCACGGCGCTGCAATTCGCGCGGCATCCACACATCGTGGAAATAGGCCTGCACCGCGCGCGGCCGCCAGGCATCATACAGAAACAGCTCCAGCCCCGCCGCTGCGATGCGGCCATTCACCCGCGCCAGTTTTTCCGCCACGCTTTTGCGCAGCCACAATTTGTCGGTGGCGCCTTCCACCCGGTGCCAATAGGGCGGGTTGCGGCCGCTGGCATAGAAATTCTCACCCGCAAGGCCGGCATCGCGCGCCTCGACCACCGGCTCGCTGAACAGGACATTGTCGCGGGTGATGGGGATGCGCTGGCGAAAGCCCTTTCGGGCGGCGCGCGCCCCCGCCTGCTCGCCGATGGGGCGGCCACGCAATTCTTCCAGGACGCCGAACACGGACATTTGCGCTAGAGTAGGATGATGGACGGCCTTGCCGAAAGCCCATACCGCCACGCCCGCCGCGCCTTCATCGCGGCATGCGAACATGCGCACCTGGACACGGTGGCGCGGCTGCATCCGGCCAAAAGCCCGGACGGCAAGCCGCTGTTCATGGACTGTGCCGCGCTGGGCCCCCGCGACGCCGCCAAGGCGGTGCTGGTGGTGGCGCGCGGGGCAACCGGATCGGCCATCCTGGTGGCGCTGCTCCAGCAGGGCCTGACCCCGCCGCCGGATGCGCGGCTGGTCCTGGTGCATGCCCTGGACCCGGCCGCCTTTGCAGGGGTGGCGGGCGATCCCGGCTGGCCGGCGGCCATGCTGGGGGCCGAAGTGACCGAGGATCTGCGCAAGGTGCGCGATCTGGTGGTGCTGCCGCTGGAACAGGCCCCGGACCTCCAGCCGGTGCTGGCGGCCAGCCTGCCCGCCGCCCGGATCAGGACCCTGCCCGTTGCAGCCAATGCCGCCGCTGCCGCCGCGGCCATCGCCGCATTCTAAAATTTCGGCGGTCAGGCTTGCGGCTGTGCGCAGGCGCGAGGATGATTGGCGCCAGCCAACAGGAGGTCTTCATGCGTTTGCTTTTCGCCGCCGCCATCGCCGCCGCCGCCATTGCGCCCGCCCAGGCCGCCGACACCGCGCAGCAGGCCGCCATGACAAGCTGCGCCGCCACCTGGAAAACCATGCCGGCCGCCAACAAGGCCCAGACCAAGTACACCGACTATATGAGCAGCTGCATGAAGGGGCCCGCGCCGGGCGCCAGCATGACCATGACCGCAAAGCCCGCAGGCACCGCCGCCAACGCCATGAAAATGACGGCGCCTGCGCCGGGCGCCAGCATGACGATGACCGCCAAGCCCGCCGCCTCGGCCGCCAACGCGATGAAGATGACGGCGCCCGCCGAAGCCGGCGGCGCGGCCAAGTGAAGAAGCGGCAGGTCGCGGCTAAGGCCATGGCGGCGTGGCCACCTTGCTGTAGGCCGGGAGCGTCTGATTTACCGGGAAAAAACGGGCCCGCTTTGCAAGGCGAGCCCGTTTTCTTTATAGCCAGCCCATCCGCACCCGTAGCTCAGCTGGATAGAGCGCTGCCCTCCGAAGGCAGAGGTCACAGGTTCGAATCCTGTCGGGTGCGCCATTTATTTGCCGGGGCAAATAAATGGCGCCGCAAGCCCGCCCGCGCGTCAGCGACTTGAGGGCGGGCGCAGCCGGCAACAAACGCAAGTCTCAAAACAGTCCCACGGGCGCAAAGGAATGGCGCAGGCAAGCCGGTTGCGCAGCTTCCGCCTGCACCGCACAATCCGTTCATGATCCTGCCCGAACTTCTCCTCACCTTTGCCCTGCTCGCGATCACCGGCTTCGCCGCCCTGGCGGCGCGGCGCTGGAACATTCCGATTTCCATCTTCCTGGTGCTGTTGGGGCTGGGCATCAGCTTCCTGCCGGGCATGCCGCGCATCGAACTGAGCCCCGAACTGGTGCTGAGCCTGCTGTTGCCACCCCTGCTTTATCGCGCCGGGGTGCAGATGAGCTGGCGCGGCTTCAAGGACAACCTCCGGCCTATCCTGCTTCTGGCGGTAGGCGCGGTGATCTTCACCGCCGTGGCGGTGGCGGGGGTGTCCTATTACCTGCTCGGCCTGCCGCTGGCGGTGGGCTTTGTGCTGGGGGCGGTGGTGTCGCCGCCAGACGCGGTAGCGCCCATGGCGATCGCCCGCCGCTTTGCCTTGCCAAGCCGCGTCCTCACCATCCTGGAAGGCGAAGGGCTGGTGAACGACGCCACCGCCCTGATCCTGTTCAGCTTCGCGGTCGGCGCGGTCACCATGGGACGCACCTTCTCGCTGCCGGTGGCGACCGGCGAATTTCTGGTGATCGTGGCGGCCGAAATTCTTTGGGGGCTGGTGATCGGCTGGGGCGCCCTGGTCCTGCGCCGCTGGTCGAATGAACCGCGGGTGGAGATGGTGTTCGCGCTGCTGACGCCCTTCGCCGCCTTCTGGGTGCCCGAAAGCCTGGGCGGCTCAGGCGTGCTGGCCACCGTGGTCTGCGGCCTTTACGTCAGTTGGAACGGCCCGCGCTTCATCTCGCCGGCCACGCGGCTGCAGGGCTTCTTCGTCTGGGACCTGGTGATCTACCTGATCGAGGGCCTGGTGTTCCTGATCACCGGCCTGCAGGCGCGCGTGATCGCCGACACGCTGGAGCTGTCGCAATGGAAAAGCCTGGCGCTGGCCTGCGCCCTGATCTGCATTCTCATCATTGTGGTGCGATTCATCTGGGTGTTCACGGTGACCTATGTCACGCGGCTGATCCCCGCCCTGGCGCGGCACGATCCCTTGCCGCCATGGCAGGGCATTTTCATCGTCGCCTTTACCGGCATCCGGGGCGTGGTGTCGCTGGCGGCGGCGTTGTCCATTCCCCTGATGGCGGACGGCGCGCCCTTCCCCCATCGCGGCCTGCTGCTGCTGATCACTTTTTCGGTGATCCTGGTGGGCCAGGGCTTCACCCTGCCCTGGGTTATCCGGGCGCTGGGGATTGCCGAGCATGGCCGGCGCGAAGCCGACCGCGACAAGAAAAAAGAGATCAGCGCCCGGCTGGCCAGCATAGACGCGGCGCTGGCCCGGCTGGATTCGCTGGAAGGCGCGGTGGCGGCGCCCGAAACCGTATCGGCGCTGCGGCGGCGCAACGAAGACCGCCGCGCCTATTTCGTCGCCGCCTGCCAGGACCTGGGCACCGGCGATATCAGCAATGCCAGCGCAGCGCTGCAGCTTCAGTTCCTGGATGCCGAGCGCGCCAGCATCGCCGACCTCTATTACCGCAGCGAGATCAGCGACGATGCCCGCCGCCGGATCGAGCGGGAGCTGGATTTGGAAGACTCCCGCATCCGCCACAGCGCCGAAAGTGGCGCCGCCCGGGCGCTTTAGGCGGGCTTCCGCCAAACCAGCATCTTGCTGGTAAGGATCTGCACCACTTCGCCGCGCTGGTTCTTGGTCTCGCTGCGAACCGTGATCATGCCGCGCCCCGGCTTGGAGCGGGACGGCGTCACGGCCAGGATTTCACTCTCCACCTGCAGCACGTCGCCCGGACGGGTGGGACGCGGCCAGGTGATTTCCCCGCCGGCGCCGATCAGTCCGCCGGCGATCGGCATGCCGCTTTTGACCAGCAGCGCCATGGTGATGGAGGCGGTGTGCCAGCCCGAGGCAGCCAGGCCCTGGAAGAAGCTCTTGTCGGCATCCTCTTCGCTGAGATGGAAGGGCTGGGGATCGAAGCGCGCCGCGAACGCCTTGATCTGGGCGGAGTCCAGCGCATGGGTGGCGCTGGTGAAGCGCTGGCCTACCGCGAAGTCTTCGAGATGGAGCCCGTTCATCCGCCCATGCTAGGCGGCGACCGATGCTTTTGCCACCGCCTGCCTGTCACAAAAGAATTGATTTTCGGAACAAAGCCAGCGCTCGCGCATTGGCCCGTAGACGCGTAGAGTTTTTGCGCCCTCATATCACCATGGAGTGAACGACATGGCTGCGAAGAAAAAGAAGAAAGCGAAGAAGGCGGCGAAGCCCGCCAAGGCCAAAAAGGCCCCCGCGAAGAAATCGAAGGCGGTAAAGAAGACTGCCAGGAAGACCGGAGCGACAAAAAAGAAGGCCAAGAAGTCTTCGCCCAAAAAACCCGTAAAGGCCGCCGCCAAGAAGGCGCCGGTCAAGAAGGCCAAGAAGAAAACCGCCAAGAAGAAGCAGATTGTGGGCGAAGGCGATTACGCCGCCTCGCGCAGCTTCCTCAAGGACCAGTCCAGCTTTGTTGAAAAGAACAGGGCCAACATCCCGGCCATGGGCCGGGACGCCGAAAAGGCGCTGGACGGCCCCGAAGGCAACGCGCTGCGTGATGCCGAAGCCGAGGCTGCCGGGCGCTCCCGCGACACGTTCTAAGCAATTCTAAAATGAAAAAGGCCGCGACCCTCACGAGTCGCGGCCTTTTTGTTTGTATACAGCGCGCTTACTTGGCGGCAGGCTTGAAATCCAAGGCGCAGCCACGGAGCGTAGGCGCGAGCCGGAGCGACCAAAATAACGGCTGCGCCTGCTCGCTTCTAGACTTTAGGCTTGAAATCCAGCGCGCAGCCGTTCGTGCAGTAGCGCAGGCCCGTGGGTCCCGGGCCATCATTGAAGACATGGCCCAGATGGCCGCCGCACTTGGCGCAGTTGAACTCGGTGCGCACCATGCCGTGGCTGGTGTCGGTGGTGGTGGTGACCGCGCCGGGCTTGGTGTCCCAGAAGCTGGGCCAGCCGGTGCCGCTTTCAAACTTGGTATGGGCGTCGAACAGTTCGGCGCCGCAACCGGCACATTCGAACTCGCCGGGACGCTTTTCATTGTTCAGGGGGCTGGAACCGGGGCGTTCGGTGCCGCGCTCACGCAGCACCCGGTGCTGTTCCGGGGTCAGTTGGCGCTCTGTCTTGCTATCCGTCATGGCGCTTTCCTTATCTTTTCCATACGCGGCAAGCGGCAAATGGTTACGCAGCGCCTTTGCTTCAAGGACTGGGCTTCAAGGACCGGTCGCGGCGACCATGGCCAGCATGCCGCTGAGCTGGCCGGTATTGCCGGAGGCAAAGCCGGTGTCATAGACCACATCGTCCACCTTCCAGCCCAGCGGCGTGGCCACCAGCAGCACCGTGTCGTGCCAGTTGGCGGGCTTTTCCGGCTTGCGGTTGGCGACGGTGGACGGAACATAGTTCAGCGCCACCGGACAGCGGGCGGTTTGGGCAGTGACCTGGCAGCCGCCCACTTTCCAGCTTGTCGCCCCTTCAAACCCCGAGGAGAAGATATCGCCTTCCAGCATGTTCGGCGCAGCGCCCCTTGCCTTGGCGGTCAGCCGCTCCTGGGCGGCGGCGGCCTGGACCAACTGCTTGTTGAGGCGAGGACTGAGCACGGCCGTATAACGCACCCGCGCCGTGGCGCCGGGAATGCCGCCATGGGCGCGCTGGGTATCATAGACCGCGTAAAAAGCTTCCACCGCAGCCGCCGGATCATTTGGCGCTTGCGCGAAGGCGGGCGCCGTCCCCGCCCACAGCAGCGCGGCAAGCAGGACGGGTTTGATCATCGCGATTTCAGGCTGTCGCGAATTTCGCGCAGCAACAGCACTTCTTCAGATGGCGCGGGCGCGGCATCGGTGGCCGGCGTGGGCGCCACCAGCTTGTTGAGCTGGCGCAGCAGCATGAACAAGGCGAAGGCGACGATCAGGAAATTGATGCAGGCATTGATGAACAGGCCATAGTTGAGGGTCACGGCCTTGGCGGCCTTGGCGGCGGCCAGCGTGTCCAGGGCGTGATCGCCCTTGAGCACGACAAAGAAATTGGCGAAATCCACCCCGCCCAGGGCCAGCCCGATCGGCGGCATGATGACGTCCGTAACCAGCGAATTGACGATGCCGGTGAAGGAGGCGCCGATGATCACACCGACCGCCAGGTCCACGACATTGCCGCGCATGGCGAATTTCTTGAATTCGGTAATCAGGGACAAGGCTGGCTCCCACCTGTGAAATGCGTCCGGCGAAGCTAATCGCGCGGCGCGCCTTCAACAAGGTCCGAGGCGGGTCAGGCCAGCTTGGCGCCCGCCATGGCGCCGGCCGGCAGCCGCAGGCGAAAGGTGAGGCCGAAATGGGTGGACTCGATCTCCAGGTCGGCGCCGATTTCCCCCGCCAGGCTGCGCATCACCTTGAAGCCCATGCCGCCGCCGGCGGGATCGAAACCTTCCGGCAGGCCAACGCCGTCATCGCTGATGGACAGCGCCAGGCGGCCATCGGCGGCCGGGCTGCAATCCACCGTGATCACCAGCGGCACGCCCGCGGGATGGGCATGCTTCATGGCGTTGATGAAGGCTTCGCACAGGATGAGGATGATGGGCTGGATCTGGCGCATCAAGACGATGCAGTCGCCGCCGGTATGAACCACCCGCACCGCCTGTTCCGGCGAGGACAGCGCCGCGACCAGCGCATGGGTGACTTCTTCCAGGTGCGGCTTGAGGCTGACCGCGCCTTCGGAGCCGGTGTGGGACAGGATGCGGTGAAGCTGGCTGATGGTGTTGATACGGGCCGCCACGCCGTCCAGGAGCTGGCGCACCTGGGCGCTGCTGAGGCTTTCATCGGCCTTTTTCACCGCGACGGCCTGCATGCGGATCATGCTGACCAACAGGGTCAGGCTGTTGGCGATGCGGTGATTGGCTTCGGCGACCAGGTCGGTCGGGGGCATCTGAAGGGTGTGCTGGCTTTGGGCGAGGGCGGCATCCATTGAGGTGACCCTCCTTTCGCGTCCTTCTAGCGCCTTCCAACAGAGCTATTCAACTAAATTCTTTAGCGATATCAATGACTTAAGTTAGTAATCGCCTACTTTGGTACCAAGAACGGTCTTGCAGGCAGGAACTAAAGCTCCCTACATTCGCTTCTATGGGTATAGGGCCCATAGTGAGTAACTTACTCACTCGTTTGTTTTCGCTAACACTTTGATTTGAAAGGGGGTTGCTGCCATGAACGATTTGACGCGCGGTGAGCGCCTTCAGATCATGCTGACCGGCGAGGAGCTGGAAGCCCTGGACAATTGGCGCTTTGCCAAGCGCATGCCCAGCCGGGCCGCCGCTGTGCGCGAGCTGCTCAAACGGGGCCTGGCGGCCGAGGGCTTTGCGGTGGCCGATGGCGGCAGCAAATCCGAGGATTTCGGCGTCACCGGCACCTCCTCCTCCTCGCCCGGCCGCGACGGCAAGGCGACCGGCAAATAGCCCTTTTCGGGCTTGCGCCGGGCCGTTTGCCCTTATAGAAACCGCGCTCTTTCGAGTGGCCCGGCCGGACATGCCGTGGCGGCTCCAAACGCGACCTGGGCGTAACGCCCTCTAAGGAAAAGCAAAATGTCCAAGATGAAGACCAAGTCGGGCGCCAAGAAGCGCTTCAAAATCACGGCCAAGGGCAAGATCAAGACCCACCAGGTCGGCAAGCGCCACCGGTTGATCAACAATTCGCCGGCGCGTACGCGCGATCTGCGCGGCATGGACGCCCTGTCCGTGTCGGAAACCCGGCGCGTAAAGCGCTGGATGCCGTATGGCGGGGGAATCTAACCATGAGCCGTACACCCCGTTCCGTTCCGTCACGCGCCCGCCGCAACAAGGTCCTGAAGCAAGCCAAGGGCATGCGCGGCCGCCGCAAGAACAACATCACCACGGCCAATGCCGCGGTCGATAAGGCGCTGCAGCACAACTATATCGGCCGCAAGGAGCGCAAGCGTAACTTCCGCGCCTTGTGGATCCAGCGCATCAACGCCGCCGTGCGCGAGCATGGCCTCACCTACAGCCGATTTATCGCCGGGCTCGCCGGCGCCGGGATCGTGGTGGACCGCAAGGTCCTGTCCGATCTGGCGATCCACGAGCCCGCCGCGTTCAAGGCTCTGGTGGATCAGGCGTCGAAAGCCTAAGCAAAACTCCATCCGGGCGAATCAGGGGCGGTGCCCCTGATGCCTTCTCTCCGGAGTTTGCATGACCGATATCGCCGCCCTTCAGTCCGACATACTGGCGCAGATTTCTGCCGCGGCCGATGAAGCCGCGCTGGAAGCCGCGCGCGTCGGCACCCTTGGCAAGAAGGGTTCGGTCAGCGCGCTGCTGGCCACCATGGGCAAGCTCACGCCGGAAGAGCGCAAGACCCAGGGCCCGCTGTTCAACGGCTTGCGCGATACCGTCACCGAAGCCATCGCCGCCCGCAAAAGCCAGTTGGGCGATGCGGAGCTGGATGCGCGGCTGGCGGGCGAGACGTTGGACGTCACCCTGCCCGCGCGTTCCGAAAACAGCGGCACCATCCATCCCATCAGCCAGGTACTGGACGAAGTCGTCGCCATCTTCGCCGAGCTGGGCTTCGGTGTCGCCGAAGGTCCGGACGTGGAGTTCGACGATTACAACTTCACCAAACTGAACATTCCGCCCGACCATCCTGCCCGCCAGATGCAGGACACGTTCTACGTCGCGCCGCAGGCCGACGGCTCGAGCCATGTGCTGCGCACCCACACCTCGCCGGTGCAGGTGCGCACCATGCTGAACACCAAGCCGCCGATCCGCATCATCTCGCCGGGCCGCACCTATCGCGTGGACAGCGACGCCACCCATTCGCCCATGTTCCACCAGGTCGAAGCGCTGGTGGTGGACAAGGGCATTCACCTGGGCCACCTGAAATGGACGGTGGAGCAGTTCTGCAAAGCCTTCTTCGAGATCGACCAGATCGAGCTGCGCGCCCGCCCCAGCTTTTTCCCATTCACCGAGCCGTCGCTGGAATGGGACATGCGCTGCGACCGCAGCGTGCCGGGCAAGATCACTTTCGGGACCGGCAATGACTGGCTGGAGCTGGGCGGCTCGGGCATGGTCCATCGCAAGGTGCTGGAGAATTGCGGCATCGATGCCGGCCAATATTCCGGCTTTGCCTTCGGCTTCGGCCTGGACCGCATGGCGATGCTGAAATACGGCATGCCCGACATTCGCAGCTTCTTTGAATCGGACCTGCGCTGGCTGAAGCATTACGGCTTCCAGCCGCTGGATATTCCCACGCTTGATGGTGGGCTCAGCCGATGAAATTCACCCTGAGCTGGCTCAAGGAACATCTGGACACCGAGGCGAGCGCCGCCGAGATCGGCGATCGCCTGACGTCCATCGGCCTGGAAGTGGAAAGCATCACCGATCCGGGCGCGGGCCTGAAGGATTTCATCGTCGGCGAAGTCATCACCGCCGAAAAGCATCCCAATGCCGACAAGCTGCGGCTCTGCACGGTCAGCGATGGCAAGGACACCTTGCAAATCGTCTGCGGTGCGCCCAATGCGCGAGCCGGGATCAAGGTGGTACTGGCGCGGCCGGGCACCGTTATCCCCGCCACCGGCGACGCCCTGAAGATCGGCAAGATTCGCGACGTGGAATCGCGCGGCATGATGTGTTCGGCGCGCGAATTGCTGCTGGGCGAAGATCACAACGGCATCATCGAGCTGAAAGCGAACGCCAAACCCGGCGCCACGGTGGTGTCGGCGCTGGTGGAAGCGGGCCTGCTCTCCAGCGATCCTTTGTTCGATGTCTCCATCACCCCCAATCGCGGCGACGCGGCATCCGTGTTCGGCATCGCCCGCGACCTGGCGGCCAGCGGGCTGGGCAAGCTCAAGACCGAGAAGGTTCAGCCGGTGGCGGGAAAATTCCCCTCGCCCAAGACGATCACGCTGGATTTCACGCCGGAAAATAAAGACGCCTGCCCCATCTTCGCCGGAAGGCTGATCCGCGGCGTCAAGAACGGCCCTGCGCCGCAATGGGTGCAGGATCGCCTGAAAAGCGTGGGCATGAAGTCCATCTCGGCGCTGGTGGATGCCACCAACCTGATCGCCCAGGATCGCGGCCGTCCGCTGCATGTGTTCGACGCCGACAAGTTGAGCGGCAATCTGCACGCCCGCATGGCCCAGGATCACGAACAGGTCTTGGCGCTGGACGAAAAGACCTATGTGCTGGACAGCGAAACCATCGTCATCGCCGATGACAGTTTCGCCCGCGGCATCGCCGGCATCATGGGCGGCATGGATACCGGCAGCTTTGAAGATACCAAAAACGTCTTTTTGGAATCTGCCTGGTTCGATCCGGCGCGCATCGCCCGGGCGGGCCGCAAGCAGGCGATCATCTCCGATGCCCGCTATCGCTTCGAGCGCGGCGTGGACCCGCAATTCGTGCTGCCGGGACTGGAGCTTTGCACCCAGTTGATCCTGGAATGGTGCGGCGGCGAGGCCTCCGATGTGGTGATCGCCGGCGCCTTGCCGCCGCCGCACAAGCCGATCGCCTTTGATCCCGCGCTGGTGGAAAGCTTTGGCGGCATCCAGGTACCGCGTGACGAGATCAAGCGCATTCTGGAAGCGCTGGGTTTTGTGGTGGACAGCAACTGGCTGGTGGTGCCGCCCAGTTGGCGCCATGACGTGGACGGTCCCGCCGACCTGGTGGAAGAAGTGGTGCGGATTTACGGCCTGACCGATGTGCCGTCGGTGCCGCTGGCGCGCGGCAATGCGGTGGCTGCGCCGGTGCTGTCCAAATCCCAGCGCCGCACCCGCGCCGCCCGCCGCGGCCTTGCCGCGCGCGGCTTCAACGAGTGCGTCACCTTCTCTTTCATCGCCCGCGACCAGGCCAAGCTGTTCGGCGGCGGCGATGACGCGCGCCAGCTTTCCAATCCCATCGCCTCCGACCTGGATGCGCTGCGCCCCTCCATCCTGCCGTCCCTGCTGGCCGCCGCGGCGCGCAACGCGGCGCGGGGCTTCGCCAACCTGCAACTGTTCGAGATCGGCGCCGCCTTCGAAAGCGGCATGCCCGAAGCGCAAAAGACCGTCGCCGCCGCCATCCGCACCGGCCATGCCGAGCGTCATTGGCAGAAGGGCGGCGAAGGCGCGGAATTGTTCGCGGTGAAGGCCGACCTGCTCGCCGCGCTGGAAGCCATCACCGGCGCGCCCATGTCCGCGCCCATCACCCAGGGCGCGCCCGCCTGGTATCACCCGGGCCGCAGCGGCACCATCGCGATGGGCCCCAAGGTGATCGCCCAGTTCGGCGAACTGCATCCCAAGGTTCTCGCGACCTTCGATCTGAAAGTCCCCGCCGCCGGGTTTGAAATCTTCCTGGACGCCATTCCCGACGCCAAATCCAAGGGCAAGGCCAAGCCGCTGTTCGCGCCCTCGCCCTTCCAGGCCATCGAGCGCGACTTCGCCTTCGTGGTGGATGCCAAGCTGGCCGCCGGCGAGATCGTCAAGGCCGTGAAGCAGGCCGACCGCGCCCTGATCGACACCGTCAGCGTGTTCGACGTTTACGAAGGCAAGGGCGTGCCCGACGGCAAAAAGTCCGTGGCGGTTGCCGTGCGCATCCAGCCCAAGGACGCCACCCTGACCGAGACCGAGATCGAGGCCTTGGCCCAGAAGATCGTCGCGGGTGCGGTCAAGTTGGGCGCGACACTGCGGTCCTAACCCAACTTGTCATTCCCGGCCGAACATCCGCGCGAGCGGATGCGAGGGGAAGGGAATCCAGGTGTGGAAAAACCGGGCCGGTCTTGAAAGGCTGGATCCCCTTCCCTCGCGATGCTGCGCATCGCTCGCCGGGGATGACAATCAAGCGAAAGTCAGCAGCTTCGGGCTGACGCCGATTTCCTTGACCAGCTTGTCGAACTCGGCGCGCGCGCGCGGGTTGGAGCGCTGGTGGCGCTCGGCGAAGATCATCTCGTTCTTCTGGGTGTGCTCAAAGCCGGTGAACTCGGTCACCCGCACCTTGTAGCCGTGCGCCTCCAAATAAAGCCCGCGCAGCACATTGGTAAGATGCGCGCCGAACTCGCGGCGATGCAGGCCGTGGCGCCATAGCTGATCCACCGCACCCTTGGCATCGTCCAACTGCCGCGCCACTTCGGCCTGGCAGCAGGGGACCAGCGCGACGAATTTCGCTTCATGCTTCAGCGCGAACAAAATCGCTTCGTCGGTCGCCGTATCGCAGGCATGCAGCGCGGTGACGATATCCACCGCGCCCAGCGCACTTTCCGCAATCTTGCCTTCGACGAAATCCATGCGGTCGAAGCTGCTTTCGCTGGCGATCTTCTTGGCCGTCTCAATCAGATCGCTACGCGCTTCCACGGCCACCACCCGGCCCCGGCCCGCCTTGGCGAAATACAGGTCGTAGAGAATGAAGCCCAGATAGGATTTGCCCGCGCCCAGATCGGCCAGCACCGGCTGGTCTTTTTCCGCCAGCGCGGCATCTATCGCCGGCTTGATCAGTTGCGCCAGGTGCTGCACCTGTTTCAGCTTGCGCCGCGAATCCGCGTTCAGCCCGCCATTGTGGGTGAGGATGTGCAACGATTTCAGCAGCGCGATGGACTGGCCGGGCCACAGATCGCCAATGGCATTCTTTTCCGGTTTCACTTGCTGCGCCATCCGTCAAACATGTGCCGCACGCCATACCAGTAATTGTAGGCGCGCACCGCCCAATAATTCATCTGGTCCCACTCTTTGGGCGGCGTGAGGTCGTCCCAGTCCGGCGACAGCGCCTTTTCGATCCGGTGCCCCATATAGATGCGCCGCCGCCCCTGCCAGTAATGCAGGAAGGTATCGCGCACTTCCGACACCGGAATCTGGTTCAGCCGCACCACTTCGCTGAGGGCGAACTGCTCCAGGGTGGGAAATTTCCGCGCCCGCCCGATCAAGGCATCAATGAAAGCCAGCGTGTCTTCCAGCAGCGGCGCATGCGCCTGCACCATCCCGATCAGGCCGGAATTGAACATCCAGCTATTTTCCAGGTCGTAGCGATAGGCGCCCAGATGCGGCAGCCGGGTGCGAAAGCCCTTGAGCGCCGGAAAGGGGTTGCGCAGCTCAAACCGGTTCATCACCACCGCGGTCTTGGTCACCGACCAGACTTCTTCCGGGACCAGCTTGGCCGATACCTCGGCATGGAAGCCGGGCTGGATGATGGAATCGCTGTCCACAAAGCAGACCGGGCTAGAGAACCGCCCCAGCGCGTCCAGCACCACCGCCGGCTTGATGCGGTGGTGGTAAATCCCGCTCCCGGCCCAGTCATGGACCTGGGCGGAAATGTCCACCACTTCGACGGGCCAGCTCCGGTAAAGCGCGGGCGTGTCGCTATAGACCGCGATCCTGGCATCCGGGACGCCCGCCAGCTCCTGACGCAGGGAAATCAGGCTGTATTTCAGTTCCCGCCGGTATTTCGGCAGGCCCCCGTAATCGAGATAGAGGTAATGCAGCATGGGCCGGTTATAGCCTCAAAAGGCGTTGGAATGGGGGGCGGGCATCTGCTAGACCCCCCGCAAATGCCCGACCTGTCCAAAATCCGCAACTTTTCCATCGTCGCCCATATCGACCATGGCAAGTCCACCCTGGCCGACCGGCTGATCCAGCATACCGGCACCGTCTCCACGCGCGAGATGACCAACCAGATCCTGGATTCGATGGATATCGAGCGGGAGCGCGGCATCACCATCAAGGCCCAGACCGTGCGGCTGGATTACAAGGCCGCCGATGGCCAGGACTATGTCCTGAACCTGATGGACACGCCCGGCCATGTGGACTTCGGCTATGAGGTGTCGCGCTGCCTGGCCGCCTGCGAAGGCGCGCTCTTGGTGGTGGACGCCAGCCAGGGCGTCGAAGCCCAGACCCTGGCCAATGTCTATCAGGCGATCGATGCGGGCCTGGACATCGTGCCGGTGCTCAACAAGATCGACCTGCCCGCCGCCGAGCCGGAACGGGTCAAGAAGCAGATCGAAGACGTGATCGGCATTGACGCCTCCGAGGCGATCCCGATCTCGGCCAAGACCGGCATCGGCATCGACCTGGTGCTGGAAGCGGTGGTCAAGCGGTTGCCACCGCCCAAGGGCGAACTCAACGCGCCGCTGAAGGCGCTGCTGATCGATTCCTATTACGACGCCTATCTGGGCGTGGTGGTGCTGGTGCGCATCATCGATGGCGAGATCAAGAAGGGCCAGAAGATCCGCATGATGGCGGCCGATGCCGTCTATCAAGTCGAGCAGATCGGCGTGTTCAAGCCCAAGAAGGTCGGCGTCGAAAAACTCGGCCCCGGCGAGGTCGGCTACATCACCGCCCAGATCAAGCAGGTCGCCGATACCAAGGTGGGCGACACCATCACCGACGAGCGCAAGGGCACCGCTCAGGCCCTGCCCGGCTTCAAATCGGCGCAGCAGGTCGTGTTCTGCGGCCTCTTCCCGGTGGATGCGGCGCTGTTCGAGGATTTGCGCGAGGCGCTGGGCAAGCTGCATCTCAACGATGCCAGTTTCACTTATGAAACCGAATCCAGCGCGGCGCTGGGCTTTGGTTTCCGCTGCGGCTTTTTGGGATTGCTGCATCTGGAAATCGTGCGCGAGCGGCTGGAACGCGAATTCAATCTCGATTTGATCACCACCGCGCCGAGCGTGATCTACAACATCTACATGAATGACGGCACGATGAAGGAGCTGCACAATCCGGCCGACATGCCGGATGTCACCTACATCGATCACATCGAAGAGCCCTGGATCAAGGCGACGGTGCTGGTGCCGGACGAATATCTCGGCAGCGTGCTGAAGCTGTGCGAGGACCGGCGCGGCCGCCAGGTCGAGCTCACTTACGCGGGCAATCGCGCCATGGTGATCTATATGCTGCCGCTGAACGAAGTGGTGTTCGACTTCTATGATCGTTTGAAGTCGGTTTCACGCGGTTATGCCAGCTTCGATTATCACATCGAAAAGTACGAAGAAGGCGACCTGGTGAAGATGTCCATCCTGGTCAATGACGATCCGGTGGATGCACTGAGCATGATCGTCAACCGCCAGCGCGCCGAAGGCCGCGGCCGGGCGATGTGCGAAAAGCTGAAAGACCTGATCCCGCGCCACATGTTCAAGATCCCGATCCAGGCGGCCATCGGCGGCAAGGTGATCGCGCGCGAAACCCTCAGCGCCCTGCGCAAGGACGTGACGGCGAAATGCTATGGCGGCGACATCAGCCGCAAGCGCAAGCTCCTCGACAAGCAAAAAGAGGGCAAGAAAAAGATGCGCCAGTTCGGCAAGGTGGAGATTCCCCAGGAAGCCTTCATCGCCGCGCTTAAAATGGACGATAACTGACGCCTGCGTTCCGCGCCGGGCGGCCCTACCCCGCCCCGTTTCGACAAATCCGTTTCCAGCCTTTATAGGACCGCCCCATGTCCAGTGTGGCCCTGATTGACTATGGCTCCGGCAACCTCGCCAGCGCGGCGAAGGCGTTGGCGCGCGCGGCCGATGGCAAGTTTGAGATCATCACCACCGCTGACCCGGAAGTGGTTCTGGATGCCGAGCGGGTGGTGCTGCCCGGGGTCGGCGCCTTTGCCGACTGCATGAAGGGCCTGTCCGCCGTGCCGGGCATGGTCCCGGCCCTGCGCGAAAAAGTGCTCAAGCAAGGCGCGCCGTTCCTGGGCATCTGTGTCGGCATGCAACTGCTGGCCACCGTGGGGGTGGAGTTCGGCCGCCATGCCGGCCTGGGCTGGATCGCGGGCGAAGTGGTCAAGATCACCCCCGATGATTCCAATCTCAAGATCCCGCACATGGGCTGGAACGAGCTCAAGATCGAACAGGAACACGCGCTGCTGGAAGGCATCCCGTCCGGGTCACACGCTTATTTCGTCCATAGTTTTCAGCTTAAAACGGTCTTGCCCGATGACCTGCTCGCCACCACCGATTATGGCGGGGCGCTGACCGCCATGGTGGGCAACGAGAATATTGTCGGCACCCAGTTCCATCCGGAAAAGAGCCAGGCCACCGGCATCAGGCTGCTGGAGAATTTCTTGAAGTGGCGGCCATGATCATCTTCCCCGCCATCGACCTGAAGGACGGCGTCTGCGTCCGCCTCAAGAAAGGCGTGATGGAAGACGCCACCGTGTTCAACACCGATCCCGGCGCCCAGGCCAAGGCGTTTGCCGACCAGGGCTTTCAATGGCTGCATTGCGTGGACCTGAACGGCGCCTTTGCCGGCCACAGCGCCAATGTCGAAGCCATCAAGTCCATCCGCGCCGCCACCCCCTGCCCCGTCCAGTTGGGCGGCGGCATCCGGGACATGGCCGCGGTCGAAGGCTGGCTGGCCGCCGGCATCACCCGGGTTATCCTGGGCACCGCCGCCCTGACCGACCCCGAATTCGTCAAAGGCGCCGCCCGCGCCTTCCCCGGCCAGATCGTGGTGGGGGCCGACGCCAAGGGGGGCAAGATCGCCACGGAAGGATGGGCAAGCGTCAGCGAGCTGACCCCCGTCGAGCTCGGCAAGCGTTTCGAGGATGCCGGGGTCGCCGCCGTCCTGTTCACTGACATTGACGGGGACGGGCTGCTCAAGGGGGTCAACGTCACCGCCACCGCCGCCCTGGCCCGGGCCCTGTCCATCCCGGTCATCGCCTCGGGCGGGGTGGGGTCCATCGCCGACATTGATGCCCTGCTCGCTGCCAGAGAGCCGAACATCGAGGGCGTGGTGGTGGGCCGGGCGCTGTATGACGGCCGCATCGATGTGGCCGAAGCCCTGCGGCGTACTAAATAGCGATTCAGATCAACGGGTTGAGGCGGTTGTCAGGACTTGCTCAACCGGCGTGTTAGCTCGTCCAACTGCTCCAGGGATTTGTAGGAAATCTTCATTTCCCCGCCTTTATCCCCTTTGTGGATGATCTGAACTTTCAGTCCCAAGCGGTTGGAAATGCTGGTTTCCAGATCCTTGATATTGGGGTCCTTGGCGGGTTTTCCACCGGGCTTTTTCTTCTTTACCGAACGTTGTTCGGCCTGGCGAACGGTCATTTCGCCGGCGATCAATTCGCGCGCCCGGGCCTCCGGATCGGCGGCACTTAACAGTGTTCGGGCATGGCCCGCGGTTAGCTTGCCTTCCCGCACCCAGGCCTTCACCTGTTCGGGAAGCTGCAGCAGCCGGATGGTGTTGGCGACATGGGAGCGGCTCTTGCCCACCTGCTGGGCGACCTCTTCCTGGGTCCGCTTGAACTGGGTGATCAGCTCCTGATAGGCCGCCCCCTCCTCCAGCGCATTCAGGTCGGCGCGCTGGACGTTTTCGATGATGGCGATTTCCAGCGCCTGGTCGTCGGCCAGCTCGCGGACCACCACCGGCACGTCATGCAGCTTGGCGATCTGGGCGGCGCGCCAGCGGCGCTCGCCGGCCACGATCTCATAGCGGTCGGCGCCGATGGGCCGGACCAGGATGGGCGACAAGACGCCCTTCTCCTTGATCGAGGCCGCCAGGTCCGCCAGCGGCTGTTCCTCGAAATTCTTGCGCGGCTGGTAGCGGCCCGGCTGCAGGAAGGCGACCGGCAAGGTGCGGGTATCTTTCTTGGCGACGGGCTCGCCCTTCACCGCGGCGACTTCGTCACCGATCAGCGCCGACAGCCCGCGGCCCAGGCCGCGGGGACGATCCTGGGGCGGGGTCATGCCGCCGCCCTGATCCGTTCGCGCTGGATCAATTCGCCCGCCAGCTTGATATAGGCCTGGCTGCCCGGACAGCGCAGGTCATAGACCAGCGCCGGCACACCATGACTGGGAGCCTCGGAAATACGCACGTTTCTGGGGATCACCGTGGTGTAGACTTTTTCGCCCAGGGTGGCCCGCACGTCATCGGCCACCTGATCGGACAGCTTGTTGCGCTTGTCGAACATGGTCAGGACGATGCCCTGGATCTCCAATGTCGGGTTCAGCTTTTCGCGCACCAGCTCGATGGTCTTCATCAACTGGCTCAAACCTTCCAGCGCAAAGAACTCGCATTGCAGCGGTACCATCACCGCATCGGCCGCCGCCATGGCGTTGAGCGTGAGCAGGGTGAGGGAAGGCGGGCAATCAATCAGGATGTAGGAGAAGGCATTTTCTCCGTGTACGGAATATTCCTCCAGCGCGTCCTTCAGGATGAAGTTGCGCCGGTTCATGTCGGCCAATTCCAGCTCGGCGCCGGACAGATCCACCGTCGCCGGCACCAGGGACAGGCCCGGGATGCGGGTGGGCACGATGGCCTCGGACAGCCGGGCCTGGCCGGTCAGCACCTCATAGGTGGTCAGCTTGCGGTCCTGGCGGTGCAGGCCGAGGCCCGTGGAGGCGTTGCCCTGCGGATCTATGTCGATCACCAGGGTGGGTTCGCCCACCGCGGCCAGGGCGGTGCCTAAGTTGATCGCAGTCGTGGTCTTACCGACCCCGCCTTTTTGATTGGCGACGACCAGGATGCGGGGTTTTTTGGGAAGTGACATGACGGGGGCCCAGCTCTCTCACGGTCACTATAGCACCCGAAGGATCGGTCTGGCTTGGGACCTGAGAGACCTTCATGCTCCAATATTTAGTGGCTTCCGTCAATTCCGACCCCACATTTTGCCCTTTCAGGAATAAGCAAACGCTGTTCGGACTTACGAAGCTGTGGGCATATTCCAGAAGCTGGGGCAGGGGGGCGCAAGCCCGGGCCGTTACCACGTCGAAGGGCTGGTGGGGCAGATCCTCCATTCGCGCGTTTTCTATGGTCACATGCAGGGCCATGCGCTCCGCGGCGGCGGCTAGGAACGCGCATTTCTTGGTGGTGGCCTCACACAGGGTCACTTCCAGATCGGGCCGCATCGCCGCCAGCACCAACCCCGGAAAGCCAGCCCCCGAGCCCAGATCGGCCAAGCTTTTTGCGGTTTTGGGGATATGGGATGCAAGCTGGGCGCTATCCCAGAAATGGCGGCTCCACAGGTCGGGCAGGGTGCTGCGGGCCACCAGGTTATGGCGCTCATTCCAGTCGGCCAGCATGTCGGCATAGGCCTTCAGCCGGGCCAGTGTTTCACGTGAAACACCCGTCCGGGCGGCGAAATCTTCAGGCCCGAACGGAGTCATTTTGGTCGCTCCGGCTCTCGCCGACGCTCCTTTTGCTGCTTTTCAGGCCCTTCACATGGGCCAGAACCAAGGTAAGGGCCGCGGCCGTGACGCCTTCAATACGAGATGCTTGGCCCAGGGTACCCGGACGAATGGCTTCCAGCTTGTGGCGGACCTCGTTGGAAAGCCCGACCACGGCCCCGTAATCCAGCCCGGAGGGCAGGGCGCGGGTTTCATCACGGCGGAAGGCGAGGATGTCGGCGTCCTGCCGGTCCAGGTATCCGGCATATTGGGCGTCAATCTCCAACTGCTCGACGATTTCGGGCTCCAACGAGCCCAATTCCGGCCAGATGCGGGTCAGCGAGGGGAAATCCGTCAGGCTCAGCAGGTCGAGGGCGGTCCGGCGCACCCCGTCCAGCCGCACGGCCAAACCATGCTTGGAGGCCTCATTGGGGGTGAGGTTCAGGGAAGTCATTGTTTCACGTGAAACATCCAGGCGATCCAGCTTTGCAGCAAAGGCCGTGGCGCGGTCAGAGCCCACAATCCCGCCCCCTTGGCCCAACGGGGTCAGGCGCTGGTCGGCGTTATCCGAGCGCAGGGTGAGGCGGTATTCGGCCCGGCTGGTGAACATGCGGTAGGGCTCGGACACGCCCTTGGTCACCAGATCGTCCAGCATGACCGCGATATAGGCCTGGGCCCGGTCCAGAATGACCGGCGCGGCGCCACCGGCGGCGCGGGCGGCATTCCACCCCGCCATCAGTCCTTGGGCGGCTGCTTCCTCGTAACCAGTGGTGCCGTTGATCTGCCCCGCCAGGTAAAGGCCGGGCACGGCTTTGACCTCCAGGGCAGGCGACAGCTCGCGCGGATCGACATAATCATATTCGATGGCATAGCCCGGCCGCTGGACCACGGCCTTTTCCAGCCCCGGAATGGTGGCCAAAAGCGCCAGCTGGACGTCCTGGGGCAGGGAGGTGGAAATGCCGTTGGGATAGATCAGATCGTCGTTAAGTCCTTCTGGCTCAAGGAAAATCTGGTGCGACTCGCGGTCGGCAAAGCGGCTGACCTTGTCCTCGATGGAGGGACAATAGCGCGGGCCGGTCGAAGCAATCTGGCCCGAATACATCGGGGAGCGATGCAGGTTGGCGCGGATGACGTCGTGGGTCGCCAGGGTGGTGCGGGTGATGCCGCAGGCGATCTGGGGCGTGGTGATCTTTTTGGTGAGGAAGGAGAAGGGTGAGGGCGGGTCGTCGCCCTGCTGCATTTCCAAACTCGCCCAATCAATCGTGCGGCCATCCAGGCGCGGCGGCGTGCCGGTCTTCAGCCGCCCCATCTTCAAACCAAAACCGTAAAGCGTTTTCGACAGGCCGATGCTGGGCGCTTCCACGCCGTAGCTTATTTTATGGCCTACCGCTTCGCTACTTGAGGCCGATGCCTTCATCCGGCCGGCGGGAATTTGCGTCTCGCCGATATGGATCAGCCCGTTCAAAAACGTGCCGGTGGTGAGCACGACCTTGGCGCAGGAAATTTCTTCGCCGTCCGCGGTCAAAACACCGGTGACGATGCCGTCCTTTAAAATCAGGTCTTCGGCGCTCGCGGCGCGAATGTCCAAGTTGGGAATATTGCGCAGCATGGACTGCATGCTCGCGCGGTAAAGCTTGCGATCGGCTTGCGCGCGGGGCCCGCGCACCGCCGGACCCTTGCGCCGGTTGAGCAGGCGAAACTGGATTCCCGCCGCATCCGCGACTTTGCCCATCAGCCCATCCAGCGCATCAATCTCGCGCACCAGATGACCTTTGCCCACGCCGCCGATGGCGGGATTGCAGGACATCTCGCCCAGCGTTTCCAGGGTGTGGGTGAGCAGCAAGGTGCGCGCGCCAAAGCGCGCCGACGCAGCGGCCGCTTCGCAGCCGGCATGGCCACCACCAATGACGATGACGTCGTAAGTCATGGCGGGCTGAATACGCGTATCCATTGGGCGGAGCAATAATTTGCACCAGGCCCTTCGCTTACGCTCCGGGCGCTCGTCGCTCGAAATGGTCCACTGGACCATTTCGTCCGCTGCGCGGACCCCTCCTCTCACTTGCCAATGCAGAAATCGCGGAACACAAAATCCAGCAGCTCTTCCACATCCACCCGCCCGGTGATGCGGCCGATGGCGCGCATGGCCAGGCGCAGATCCTCGGCCAGCAGCTCCGGTTGGTCGCGCGGCGCCGCCAAACCGTGACGCAGATGGGCCAGCGCCTCGTTCAAGGCGTGGCGATGGCGCGGCCGGGTGAGCAGCGGGGCGCCGTCGCCCTCCAATTTATGCTGCACCTTTTGCTGCAGCATTTTCAGCAATTCCGCCATTCCCGCGCCAGTCTTCAGCGAAATCGATAGGCCTTCGCGTCCAACACCGAGGTCGGATTTGTTGCAGACGATCATGTCGGGCTCGGGCAGGTCAGCGGGGAGACCGGCGCGCGGATTTTCCAGACTTCCATCCAGCAACAACAGCGTCATGCCGCCCGCCGCATGCGATAGCGCCCGGCGCATACCTTCGGCCTCTATCGTGTCGGTGGTCTGGCGCACCCCCGCCGTGTCGGCCACCTGCAGCAGATAGCCGCCAAGATCCAACCGCGCCTCCACCACGTCGCGGGTGGTGCCGGGCGTGTTCGCGACAATGGCCACGTCGCGGCGGGCCAGGGCGTTGATCAGCGAAGATTTGCCGGCATTGGGCGGGCCCAGAATGGTCAGTCGCAAGCCCTCGCGCAGGCTCTCGCCCCGCCCGGAATCGTCCGTATGTTCTTGTATTTGCTTTACTATTTCTTCCGCCGCGCCGCGGGCGGCATCAAATTCGCTTCCCCCCACCCCATCATCGGAAAAGTCGATGGCCGCTTCGGCCCGCCCCAGCGCCGCGATCATTCCCGCGCGCCAGCCTTCATAAAGATCGGCCAGCGCCCCGTCATGCTGGCGCAGGGCCTGGCGCAGTTGGGCCGGGGTTTCGGCATCCACCAGATCGGCGATGGCTTCGGCCTGGGTCAGGTCCAGCTTGCCGTTTTCCACCGCGCGCCGGCTGAATTCGCCCGGCTCGGCCGGGCGCGCGCCCAGCGCCGCAAGCGCGGAAAACAGGGCCTCGCGGATCGCCCGCCCGCCATGGATGTGAAATTCGGCGACGTCTTCGCCGGTGAAGCTGTGGGGGGCGGCGAACCAGATCAGCAGGGCATGGTCAATTTCGGCCCCATAATGCGCCAGCCGCCGCAACACCGCCTGGCGGGGCGGGGGCAGGGGGCCGGCCAGCGCCGTGGCGAGCGGGCCGGCATCCGGTCCCGACAGCCGCACCACCGCCACCCCGGCGCGGCCCGGGCTGCTGGCCAGGGCGAAGATCGAATCCATCGGGCGGCTATTTACCGTCCTTTTTGACCATCCCGGCAGCCGAGTCCCACATCAGCTTCTGGAACTTCTGGAAGGCCTCGGCCCCGCCCAGCGGCATCCAGGCCCGCATCATGGCTTCGGGATCATTGGCATCGAAGGCCTGTTTCAGGCGCCCCTGCATGTCGTCCAGCATCTTCTTCTGCATCGGTTCGACATCGGGCAAACCCATGAAGGCGCGAGCCTCTTGCGGGGTCATGTCCATCTCAACTGTCACCTTCATCGGCATCGCCTTTTTTTGAGGGCGGTCCGGCTTGCGCCTAACGCCCTGTCCAGGGGTTTTGCGGGGCTCACTTTCGATGTAAGTAACCCCGCCCCAAAACATCACAGAAGCGGGCCGGCGGGAAGCATCCTTCCGCGCACCTTGACCACACTTGGAATGGAACGATGAGCCTCAACAACGCCACCAGCCCCTTTCTTCTTTCCCACAAGGACAGCCCGGTCCAGTGGCGGACCTGGGGGCCCAAGGCCCTGGCCGAGGCCAAGAAGGCCGACAAGCCCATCCTGCTCTCCATGGGCTATGCCGGCTGCCATTGGTGCCATGTGATCAACCGGGAAAGCTTCTCCAACCCGGAGATCGCCGCCCTGATCAACGACAATTTCATTCCCGTGCTGGCCGACCGTGACGAGCGTCCGGACCTGGACATGCTCTATCAGGGCGCCGCGGGGATCATGCAGCATCCGGGCGGCTGGCCGCTCAACATCTTCCTGAACCATGACGGCGCGCCCTGGTGGGTGACCGGCTACCAGCCGCCGCAGGAGCAGCCTGAAAATCCCAGCTTCCGCCGCGTGATCGAGGACTGCGTCCAGCTTTGGAAGAACGAACGCGCCCGCGCCGAAGACACCGCCGCCAAGGTCACCGAGGCGGTGGAAAATCTCTACAACCGCGACATGGCCTCGGCCCAGGAAAGCATGAACCTGGACCTGACGGCGCTGCGCATCGCCCAGCGCTATGACATTTTCTTCGGCGGCATGCTGGGGACGATGAAGTTCCTCAACCCGCTGTTGCTCGAAGTGATGTGGCGCGGCTTCCTGCGCACCGGCACGGCGCAGTTCAGCCAGATCATCTTCACCACCCTGGACGGCATCCTGTTCGGCGGCGCCTATGACCATGTCGGCGGCGGCTTCTTCCGCCACACCCTGGACGAGCGCTGGCTGGAGCCGGCCTTCGAGAAGATGCTCTACGACCAGGCGCAGATGATCGAGCTGTGCTCCAGCGTCTGGCAGTTCAACCGCAACGAATTGTGCCGCCAGCGCGTGACCGAGACCGTCACGTTCCTGCTGCGCGACATGAAGGTGGGCAATGCCTTCGCCGCCTCCATTTCCTCGGGCTCCCATGCCGAGGACGCCAAATATTACACCTGGAGCGAGGCGGAAATTGACGCCGCCCTGGTGGGCACTTTCTCGGCCCGCTTCAAGCAGGTCTATGGCATCTCCCGCGACGGCAATGTGATGGGCCGCAACCTGCCGCGCCGGCTGGGAAATCCCGTTCCCGCCAACGAGGCCGACGAGGCGCTGCTCACCAAGCAGCGTGACATGCTGCTGGCGGGGCGCGCCAAGCGCACCGCGCCCAACCGCGACGACCGCGTGCTGGCCGACTGGAACGGGCTGGCCATCGCGGCCGTCGCCCGCGCCGGCAAGGTGTTCGAAAAGCCCGAATGGATTGAAGCCGCCACCGCGGCGTTCGACGGCGTGAGCAAGCTTCTGGGCGACGGCGACCGGCTGTCCCACATCAAGGGCAGCGCCGGCGTGGCCGACGATTATGCCGACATGGCCCGCGCCGCCCTGCAATTGTGGGAAGTGACCGGCGACGAGCGCTTCCTGGCCCCCGCCAAGGCCTGGACCAAGGTGCTGGACGAGCATTTCTGGAACGACAAGCTCAACGGCTATTCCTTCTATGCCGACGATGCCGAGCAGTTGTTCGTGCGTCCGCGCATGCTGTTCGACAATCCCGCCCCCAGCGTCAACGGCACCATGCTGATCGTGCTGACGCGGCTGGCGTTGCTGACCGGCGAAACCGATTACATGAGCCGCGCCTCGACCCTGGCGGCCACCTTCGGCAACGAGGCCAACCGCATGATCCAGGGGTCGGGCGGCTTTTTCGTGGGCTTCGAATATCTGCTCAACGCCCTGATGATCGTGGTGGTCGGCCACAAGGGCAATGCCAAGACCCAGGAGCTGGTCAGCGCCTATTGGGGCAAGGCCATGCCCAACGGCATGGTGGTGCAGATCGAGCCGGGCACGCCCCTGCCGGACCAGCATCCTGCCAATGGACGCGGCATGGAGGGCGGCCAGCCCACCGCCTATATCTGCCAGGCGGGCACCTGCTCCAATCCCTTCACGGCGCCTGCGGACCTGGCCGATGCCCTAACCCTGCCGCCGCAGATGCGCGGCCAGCAGGCCGTTCAATGATCAAGGCCATCCGGTTTGAAAAACCCGGCGGCAGCGATGTGCTGCAGTATGTGGACTATGACCTGCCGCCGCCCGCCAAGGGCCAGGTGCAGGTCAAGCACACGGCCATCGGCGTCAATTTCATCGATACCTATCACCGCACCGGGCTGTATCCGTTGCCGATGCCGTCGGGCCTGGGCTCGGAAGCCGCCGGCACGGTGGCGGCGCTGGGCGAAGATGTCAGCGGCTTTTCGGTCGGCGACCGCGTCGGCTATTCCAGCGGCGCCATCGGTTCGTATGCGCAAGCCAACAATGTCCCCGCCACCAAGCTGGTGAAGCTGCCGGCCGGGATCAGCGACGAGACCGCCGCCGCCATCCTGCTCAAGGGCATGACGGCGCAGTATCTGCTGCGCCAGATCCACCGCGTCGCCGCGGGCGAGACCATCGTGTTCCATGCCGCCGCCGGCGGCGTCGGCCAGATCGGGGTGCAATGGGCCAGGCATCTGGGCGCCACCGTGATCGGCACCACCACCTCGCCGGAAAAAGTGGCGCTGGCGAAAGCCAATGGCTGCGCCCATGTGCTGAACAGCAAGGATGCGGGCTGGGAAAAACAAGTGCGCGAGCTCACCGGCGGCAAGGGCGTGCCGGTGGTCTATGACTCCATCGGCAAGGACACGTTCCTGGCCGGGCTGGATTGTTTGCAGCCGCGCGGCATCATGGTGACCTATGGCAATGCCTCGGGTCCGGTCGATCCCTTCTCGCCCGCCATCCTGGCGGCCAAGGGCTCGCTGTTCGTCACCCGCCCGACTCTCGCGCATTACACCAGCACCGCTGCGGAGCTTCAGGCCTGCGCCGATGACCTGTTCGCGGTGATTGCGTCCGGCGCGGTGAAGGTCGCCATCAACCAGCGCTATGCCCTGAAAGATGCCGCCAAGGCCCATGACGCGCTGACGTCCAAGCAGACCACCGGCGCGACGATCCTCATCCCTTAGACAAGGCTTGAGGATAGATGAACCGGAAAGCGCTGCTGTGGGCTTCAATCATAGGCGCGGTGCTGATCGGACTATTTTTGTTCATGCAAAGCGGATTTGTCGCTCAGGATGCGTGCCTCGACTCCGGCGGTAGGTGGTTGGCAGAAACCCACTCCTGCCAACACAGATAATCACTTCGCGCGTCGCCAAAGAAGAAGGCCGGACTCGCGTCCGGCCTTCTAGCTCTATCCTCACCCTGAGCCTGTCGAAGGGTGAGCGGCTCCTCATGCTTCGACAGGCTCAGCATGAGGAGACTGGCTACGTGTTCATGCTTTCGAAGAAGTCGGCGTTGTTCTTGGCCGACTTGAGCTTGTCGAGCAGGAACTCGATGGCGTCCACTGTGCCCATGGGCGACAGGATGCGGCGCAGGACATAGGTCTTGGCCAGGGTGCCCTTTTCGATCAGCAGTTCGTCCTTGCGGGTGCCCGAACGCATGATGTCGATAGCCGGGAAGACGCGCTTGTCGGCGACCTTGCGGTCCAGGATGATTTCGCTGTTGCCCGTGCCCTTGAACTCTTCGAAAATCACTTCGTCCATGCGGCTGCCGGTATCGATCAGGGCGGTGGCGATGATGGTCAACGAACCGCCTTCCTCGATATTGCGCGCCGCGCCGAAGAAGCGCTTGGGGCGCTGCAGGGCGTTGGCGTCCACGCCGCCGGTCAGCACCTTGCCGGAGGATGGCACCACGGTGTTGTAGGCGCGGCCGAGGCGCGTGATGGAGTCCAAAAGGATGATCACGTCACGCTTGTGTTCGACCAGGCGCTTGGCCTTTTCGATCACCATTTCGGCGACCTGGACGTGGCGCGTGGCCGGCTCGTCGAAGGTGGAGGAGATCACTTCGCCCACCACGGTGCGCTGCATGTCGGTGACTTCTTCCGGGCGTTCGTCGATCAACAGCACGATCAGGAAGGCGTCGGGATGATTGGCGGC
>CANJJD010000024.1 GCA_947474645.1 Alphaproteobacteria bacterium
CCACTACAACACCGTCCGGCCGCACTCATCCCTGGGATATCGGCCACCCGCACCGCTGGCATTCAGCCCTGTCCCACCACCTCTGGATCAGGCGGCGGCGATGCAATAGTCTCTCTATGCCGGTGGTACAAAATATCCGTCAGGTCAATCGCCCGCGAGCATGTCACCAGCTATTTCAAGCGCCATGCGGATGCCGTCAAAACCGTCACCGTGCCGGCCTATGTGCCATTGGCACGTGAACTGCCGGGTCGCATCAGCGTGGACGAACTGGCCGATCTCGCCTTCCTGCGCGCCGTCTATGCGCGCCTTGGCGCTGCGGCGGGCGAGGCGAAGCTGACGGACGTTCTGCAGCTTCTGGATACCGATCCCGCCATTCGTACCATCAACGCCCATGTCCGCCAGAAGCCGCTCACCGAAGTCGAGCGGCTGGACGCAGGCGCCCGCCTGGGCATCGGTACGGTGCAGTTCGGCCAGGCCTATGGCGTCTCGAACCTGCGCGGCCAGGTGCCCCTGGCCGAAGCGCGCACCATCCTGGCGCGAGCGGCGCGGGCCGGGGTTGGACTTTTGGATACCGCCGCCAATTACGGCGATGCCGAACAGGTGCTGGCCCAGGCCGACACCAGTGCCTTCCGCATGGTCACCAAGACCATCAGCGTCAGCCATGGCGTCCCGGCGGTGATCGCGCGCGCCCGCCGGTCGATTGCGGCTCTGGGGCGCGTGGACCTGCTCTTGGTGCATGCCGTATCCGATCTTCTGGGCGCACAGGGCGAGGAATTGTGGGCCGCGCTGCGCCGCCTGAAAGACGAGGGCGCCGTCGGCGGCATAGGCATCTCCGCCTATGTCGCGGACGATCCTGCCGCGCTGGCGCAACGCTTCAAGCCCGATGCCATGCAGGTGCCGTTCAGTCTTCTGGATCAGCGGCTGTTGCGCGACGGCTCGCTGGCGCGGCTGAAGGACATGGGCGTGGAGGTGCATGCCCGCTCCATCTTCCTGCAGGGCCTATTGTTTCTGGAAACGCCGCCGGAAAATCTGCGCTATGCCGCGCCGCTGCTGAACAATGTGCGCGGGCGGATCGCGGCGGCGGGCACCACGCCCTTGACCGCGGCGCTAAGCTTTGTGTTGTCCTGTCCGCAGGTGGATGTGGCGGTGGCCGGGGTGACGGCGCTGAAGGAACTGGAAGAAATACTGGCGGCCGCCGCCGCGCCGGTGCCGGCGCTGGACTGGTCCGGCTTTGCCCTGACCGATGCGCGGCTGCTGACGCCGGCGCTCTGGTAACTACGCCAGCAAACCCGCCACATGCGCGGCGATGGCCAGTGACGAGGTCAGGCCGGGCGATTCCATGCCGAACAGGTTGACCAGTCCCGGCAAGCCATGCGCCTCAGGCCCATCAATGCGGAAATCGACTGTCGGCTGGCCCGGTCCGGTTAGCTTGGGCCGCACCCCGGCATAATCGGGGGTGAGCATCTCGGCCTTCACGCCGGGCCAGTAAGATGCGATCACCGGGGCAAAGGCGGCGGCGATGTCCGGCGACACGGTGTAATCAATATCGGCGGGATCGTTGCTGGCCAGCCATTCGACATTGGGGCCGAAGCGCGCCCGGCCGCCCATGTCCAAGGTGACATGCACGCCCAGCCCGCCGGGCTCCGGCACTGGATAGACCAGGTGCTTAAACGGACTTTTTACCGCCAGGCTCGCATAGCTGCCCTTGGCCAGCACCAGCGGCGGGATATTCGCAAGACCCTCGATGCTCGCCGCCACTTTCTGCGCCCACAAGCCGGCGGCATTGACCACCAGGCGCGTCTCCAGCGCGATCTCATCTTCCTGGCTGGTCACCGACACGGTCCAGCCATTGGCGTTGCGCATTATCCTCTTCACTTCGCTGTCGCGCACCAAAGTGCGGTCGCCCAGCAGCGCCAGCATATATTGATGACTGTCGATGATGCCGGTGGAGGGCGAGAACAGGCCTTCCTCGGCTTTGACCTCCGGCTCCAGCGCCGCGATAGCCTTGGCGGTGAGGGGCTTCAGATCCTCCACCCCATTGTCCGCCGCCGCTTTGGCCAGGGCCGCGATCTGGGCGCCTTGCCCGGCTTGGCCCACGATCAACTTGCCCAATTGTTTGTGCGGTACGCCATGGCTGGCGCAGAAATCATAGAGCAGACGCTTGCCTTCGACGCACAGCCGCGCCTTCAGCGAGTCCTTGGCGTAATAGATGCCGGCATGGATCACCTCGCTGTTGCGGGCGCTGGTTTCCATGCCGATATGTTCGTTCTTCTCCAGGATGATGGTGTCATGGCCGGCCAGCGCCAGTCCACGGGCAATGGCCAGCCCCACCACGCCCCCGCCGATCACCACCGCGTCGGTCTCGAACTTTTCCATCCGCTGGTTCTGCCGAAAAAGCGCAGCGGCCGCAATCCTTGTCTGGAGCGGGCTTTTATGACGCTATGGCGCCATGTTCTTCGCGGTCTCCAAGATATTCTGGCTGCTGGCGGCGCCCAGCCATTGGCTGTGCCTTTTGATTCTGGCCGCCGCCCTGTGCCTGTTCCTGGGCCGGCTACGCGCCGCCCGCATCCTGACCGCCGCGGCGGTGGCGCTGCTGGTGGTGGCGGGGATGCTGCCGCTGAGCGGGTACCTGGTCCGTGCGATCGAGAACCAGTATCCGCGCACCGCCTGGCCGGCCAAGGTTGACGGCATCCTGATCCTGGGCGGCGGCTATAACACCTGGGTGCTGCGCACCCGCCATGCGCCGGCCACCAACGGCACTGCCTACCGCCTGACCGAGGCCTATGCCGCTGCCCGGCATTATCCCAATGCGCGCGTCGTGTTCGCCGGCGGCTCCGGCATCCTGGGCGGCGTGGACTGGTCGGAAGCGGAAACCGCGCGCTATGTCCTGGCCGGAATGGGGCTGGCGCCATCGCGCCTGATCCTGGAGCCGCGCTCGCGCAATACCCATGAGAATATTCTTTTTGCCAAGGCGATGGTGAAACCCAGGCCTGGAGAAGTGTGGCTGCTGGTGACATCGGCGGTGCACATGCCGCGCGCCATGGGGATCGCGCGCAAACAGGGTTGGCCGATGCTGCCCTGGCCCAGTGACTACCTCACCGGCCCGGATATCGGCTTTGGCGGATTTCTGGATATCGGGTCTAATCTCGCCATGACCGATTTTGCGACACATGAGGCCATCGGTCTTGTGGCGTATCGCCTGACCGGCAAGTCGAAATAATTATCCCGTGCGCAGGTAGCGCACCGCTTCGTCGCGCCCGAACAGGTAGAGCAGCACCCGCAAGGCGTTGCCGCGCGGCGATTTGAGATCCGGATCGCGCGTCAGGATCAGCCGCGCGTCATCATGCGCCACCGCCAGCAAGTCGGCATGGGCGGCCGGGTCCGCCATGCGGAATTCTTCCATGCCGCTTTGCCGCTTGCCCAGCACCTCGCCGGGACCGCGCAAGCGCAAGTCTTCTTCGGCGATGACAAAGCCGTCATCGGTTTCGCGCATGGTCTTGAGTCGCGCCTTGGCGGTGACGCCCAGCGGTTCATGCCACAGCAGGATACAGCTTGATTTGCCGCTGCCGCGCCCGACGCGGCCACGCAACTGGTGCAGTTGGGCCAGGCCGAAGCGCTCGGCATGCTCCACCACCATGATGGTGGCTTCGGGCACGTCCACGCCCACTTCGATCACCGTGGTGGCGACCAGCAGTTGTGTTTCGCCGGCCTTGAAGGCGGTCATGGCGGCATCGCGCTCCGCCGCTTTCATCTTGCCATGGATCAAGCCCACGTTCAGGCCCAGCGCCTGGCGCAGCATCACGGCGCGCTCCTGCGCGGCGGCCAGGTCGATCTTTTCGGATTCTTCCACCAGCGGGCACACCCAATAGGCGCGGGCGCCCCGGTCCAGCGCGATGCGCAGATGGGCGATCAGATCGTCCATGCGGGCGGCGCCCATCACCCGCGTCTCCACCGGCTTGCGGCCGGGCGGGCGGCCGGTGATCTTGGAAACGTCCATGTCGCCATAGGCGGTCAGGGCCAAGGTGCGCGGTATGGGCGTGGCGGTCATCACCAACACGTCGGCCGGCTTGCCCTTGCTTTGCAATTGCATGCGCTGGTGCACGCCGAAGCGGTGCTGCTCGTCCACCACTGCCAGGCCCAGATCCTTGAAGGTGACGTCCTCGGAAAACAGCGCGTGGGTGCCGACCAATATGTCGATCTCGCCGGCCGCCAATTTCGCCAGGGTGGTTTCGCGGCCCGCGCCTTTTTCTCGTCCCGTAAGACAAGCGAGCCGTATTCCCGCCGCCGCCGCATAAGGCTCCAGCGAGGCCAAGTGCTGGCGCACCAATAGTTCGGTGGGCGCCATCAGCGCCGCCTGCAAGCCATCTTCCACCGCCTTCAGCATCGCCAACAGCGCCACGATGGTCTTGCCGGAGCCGACATCGCCTTGCAGCAGCCGCAGCATGCGTTTCTCGCTACCCATGTCCTGTTCGATTTCCGCCAGCGCCGAAAGTTGCGGATCGGTCAGGGTGAAGGGCAGGGCGGCGATGGCCCTGGCCTTCAGCTTGCCGGTACCGCTGATCACCCGCCCCTTGCCGCCGCGCAGATTGGCGCGGATCAACAGCAAGGCCAGTTGATTGGCCAGCAGCTCGTCATAAGCCAGCCGCTGCCGCGCCGGGGTGGTGGGGGCAAGATCGCTGTCATGGGCGGGACCGTGCGCCGTTTCCAGCGCCGCACCGAACACGTCCCACTTGCGCTGCTTCACAAAGGCCGGGTCCTGCCATTCGGGCATCTCCGGCACTTTTTCCAGCGCCCCGCGCACCGCCTTGGCCATCGGCCGCGCCGTCAGGCCTTCGGTCAGGGGATAGATGGGTTCATGCAGCGGAAACGACGCAATATCCTCCAGCGCCACCACGTAATCGGGATGGGTCATCTGCAGCCGGTCCTTGAAGCGCTCGATGCGCCCCGACAGCACGCGCGTCTCGCCCAGCGGCAACTGCTTGGCCAGGTAATCGGCATGGGCGCGAAAGAACACCAGTTCCATCATCGCCGTCTCGTCCGACACCATCACTTTATAGGGCTGGGATTTCACCCGCCCCGGGCGGTGTTCCAGCACCGTCACCGTCACGGTGGCGATCCGCCCCGGTTCGGCCGCTGCCAGCTTGGGCTGATAGGAGCGGTCCACCACCCCCACCGGCAAATCGAACACCAGGTCCACCAGCCGCGGCCCGGCCACCTTCTGGATCAGTTTTTCCAGCTTGGGGCCCACCCCGGACAGGGTGCGGATCTCGGCAAACAGGGGGAAAAGAATCGCGGGCCGCATGGCGGAAAAGATAATAGCCGCCGCCCGTTGTTCTGAAAGACCGCCAAGGCTATATCCGCCCCATGACAGACCTTGACCAGGGTGGCTCTTCGGAGAACCGCCGGAAACGCCTTTTGTTTCGGGCCCAAAGGCGCGGCTTCAAGGAGGTTGACCTGATCTTCGGCGCCTATGCCGACAGCCACCTGGCCGGGCTGGACGAGGCCGGGCTGGACCAGTTCGAGGCGCTGCTCACCGCGCCCGACCAGGATGTCTATGCCTGGCTGCGCGGAGCCGCGGCGGTGCCGGCGGAATTCGACAATCCGGTGTTCGCCGGGCTGAAGGCGGTGTGCGAGCAGCAGACGCCGCGGTGGATCAGTTAATTGGACCGTCTCGATACCATCGCCTTGCAGCAAGGCCGCCTGACCGTTTCGGGCGTGCCGCAGGGTTACGACGCCTATGTGGCGGCGGAGGCGGCGCGGCGGCGCGGCGGCCCGGTGCTATTCGTGGCGCTGGACGATGTGCAGGCCGATGCGGCCGAACGGGCACTGGGCTTCTTCGCGCCCCAGATGCCGGTGCTGGCTTTTCCCGCCTGGGATTGCCTGCCGTATGACCGCGTTTCGCCCAAGTCCGATATCGAGAGCCGGCGGCTGGCCACCCTGGCGGCGCTGGCGCGTGATACCGGCAGGCCTTGCGTCATCGTCACCACCATCAATGCCCTGTTGCAGCGTGTGCCGCCCAAGGACGTGATCGCCGGCGCCAGCTTCATCGCCACCAACGGCGCCGAGGTGGACCGTGACGCACTGGTCGGCTTCCTGTCGGGCAACGGTTATGTCCGCGCCGGCACGGTGCGCGAGCCGGGCGACTTCGCCCTGCGCGGCGGCATCGTGGATTTGTGGCCGCCGGGGGAAGAGCAGCCGCTGCGGCTGGATTTCTTCGGGACGACCCTGGACGCCATCCGCCGCTTCGACGCCGAAACCCAACTGTCCGACAAGAAGCCGGTACCGGACATCACGCTCTTGCCCGCCAGCGAAGCGCCCTTGAATGCCGCCGCCATCAGCCGCTTCCGCACCGGCTATGTCGCGGCCTTCGGCGCGGCGGGCGATGATCCTTTGTATGAAAGCGTCAGCGCCGGCCGCAAGACCCAAGGCATGGAACATTGGCTGCCGCTGTTTTACGAACGGCTGGACACGCTGTTCGACTACTTGCCGCGCTGCCTGATCCTGCTGGGCCATCAGGCGGAAGAATCCAAGGCGGCGCGGCTGGAATTGATCGCCGACTATTACCAGACCCGCGAACAGTTCCGGCATCAGAAAGACGACAAGCACGCCATCAAGGCGCCGCCCTACAAACCATTAAAGCCGGAGACGCTGTATCTCAGCGATGCGGAATGGAAGGTGGCGCTGGGCAAGAACATCCTGCGTGAGCTGTCACCCTTCCAAGCGCCCGACAGCATGACCAGCCTGGATGCCGGCGGGCGGCTTGGCCGCGACTTTGCGCCGGAACGCCAGGGCGGCAACCTCAATGTCTTCCAGGCCGCCGCCGATCATCTGAAGTCGCTGCAAGCCGCCGGCAAGCGGGTGCTGGTGGCGAGCTGGACCGAGGGCTCGCTGGAACGCATGGGCGGGGTGCTGTCCGACCATGGCGTCACGCCGATCAAGAAGGTGGCCGACTGGCCCGAGGCGCTGAAGCTGGACCCAACGGCTTTCGGCATCACCTGTCTGGGGATCGAGCGCGGCATCGAAGGGCCCGATTTCGCCATCCTGTCGGAACAGGATGTGCTGGGCGACCGCATGGTGCGCGCCGCCGGCCGCGCGCGCCGGGCGCAGAATTTCATTGCCGAGGCGTCCTCGCTGACGCCGGGCGACCTGGTCACCCACATCGAACATGGCGTGGGCCGCTATCTGGGCCTGAAGGCGATTGACGCGCTGGGTGCGCCGCATGACTGCCTGGAATTGCAATATGACGGCGGCAAGCTGTTCCTGCCGGTCGAAAATATCGAACTTCTGACCCGCTACGGCTCGGACGAGGGCGCCCAGCTCGACCGCCTGGGCGGGGCAGGCTGGCAAAAGCGCAAGGCCGAGATGAAGGAGCGGGTGCGCGCCATCGCCGCCGAGCTGATCAAGATCGCCGCCGCCCGCCAGTTGAAATCCCTGCCGCCGGTGGAACCGCCATCGGGCCTGTATGACGAATTTTCCGCCCGCTTCCCCTATCAGGAAACCGAAGACCAGGAGAAAGCCATCAGCGATGTGGTGGGCGACCTGGCCGCCGGCCGTCCGATGGACCGGCTGGTGTGCGGCGATGTCGGCTTCGGCAAGACCGAAGTGGCGATGCGCGCCGCGTTTGTCGCCGCCATGGCGGGCGAGCAGGTGGCGGTGGTGGTGCCCACCACGCTTCTGGCGCGCCAGCATTATCGCAGCTTTGCCGAACGCTTTACCGGCTTTCCGCTGACAGTGCGCCAGCTTTCGCGCTTCGTGGAACCGAAGGAAGCCGCCGAAACCAAGGTGGCGCTGGCGGACGGCAGCGTGGACATCGTGGTGGGCACCCATGCCCTGCTGGCCGAAAGCATCAGTTTCAAGCGCCTGGGCCTGGTGATCGTGGACGAGGAGCAGCATTTCGGCGTGGTGCACAAGGAACGGCTGAAGAACCTCAAGGCCGATGTCCATGTCCTGACTCTCACGGCCACGCCCATTCCGCGCACCCTGCAACTGGCGCTGTCCGGTGTGCGCGACCTGTCGCTGATCACCACCCCGCCGATTGACCGGCTGGCGGTGCGCACGTTCGTGACGCCCTTCGATCCTCTGGTGGTGCGTGAGGCCCTGCTGCGCGAGCATTACCGCGGCGGCCAGAGCTTCTTCGTGGCGCCGCGCATCGCCGATTTGCGCGAGGCGGAAGTCTTCCTCAAAAGCGTGGTGCCGGAGGTCAAATCTGCCGTCGCCCATGGCCAGATGTCGCCCAAGCTGCTGGAAGAGGTGATGACCGCCTTTTATGAGCGCAAGGTGGACGTGCTGGTCTCCACCAACATCGTGGAATCCGGCCTCGACATCCCCACCGCCAACACGCTGATTGTGCAGCGCGCCGACATGTTCGGCCTGTCGCAGCTTTACCAGTTGCGCGGCCGCATCGGCCGTTCCAAGACCCGCGCCTATGCCTATCTCACCACCCCCGCCGAGAAGAAACTGACCGAAACCGCCACGCGGCGGCTGGAAGTGTTGCAGTCGCTGGACCAGTTGGGGGCAGGATTCTCGGTCGCCAGCCATGACATGGACATTCGCGGCGCCGGCAACCTGCTGGGCGAAGAACAATCCGGCCATGTCCGCGAGGTCGGCATCGAGCTCTACCAGGAAATGCTGGAAGAGGCGGTCTCCAGCATGCGCGAAGGCGGCGAGGCCGATGTCACCGACCAATGGTCGCCCGCCATCAACCTGGGCGCCTCAGTGATGATCCCGGAAAGTTACGTCGCCGACCTCAATGTCCGCATGTCGCTCTATCGCCGCCTGGCGGGAATCGAGACGCGCGAAGACATTGACCGTTTCGCCGCCGAACTGATCGACCGTTTCGGCCCGCTGCCCGAGGAAGTCCATCACCTGTTCGAGATCGTCACCATCAAGCAGTTGGCCAAGGCGGCAGGGGTGGAGAAGATTGATGCCGGTCCCAAGGGCGGCACCATCGCCTTCCGCGGCAACCAGTTCGCCAATCCCATGAAGCTGATCCAGTTCATCAGCCAGCATGCCGGCACGATGAAAGTGCGGCCTGACCAGAAGATCGTGGTATCGCGCGACTGGCCCACGCCCGACGACCGGCTCAAGGGTGCCAAGGCGCTGCTGGGGCAGTTGGCGAAGCTGGCAGCCGTCTAGAACAGCGGCTTGCCGGTGGCGCGGGGCAGGGAGACGCCCAATAGCTTCGCCACCGTCGGCGCGATGTCGCGCATATCAATCTCGCCCAACGCCTTTTTCGGCACGTCCGGCCCCGCGATCAGAAAGGTGGAGCGCATCGCATCCCAGTCGGGGAAATAGCCATGGGTGCCCTTGTCCACGCTGGGGCTGATCAGCAGGCCCGTCAGCGCTTTGCCGGCCTTGAAGCCGGGGGCGAAGCTGACCCAGAAATCGGCTTCTTTCGCGCCGCCCTGTTTGACGATCTCGGCGCGATCCATCACACCGGCAATGCCGTTCTTGGGGTCGGCGGCCAGCTTTTTCAGCAGCGTTGCGACCTTCTCCTTCACCGCCATATCATTACGGTCCTTCAGCACAATGATGTCCGAGCCCGCCTGGTACCAGGGCATGGCCCGCCAATCCTTCACCTTGCCTTTGTCCAATGTGACCAGCCCGGCCTCCACAAACGCCGTGACCAGATTCACGTCCTGGCTGATAGCGGCAAAGCCATGGTCGGACACCAGCGCCACCACGATATCGGGTTGGGCCTGGCGCGCCGCCGCGACCAGATCGCCGACAATCGTGTCCAGCGCTTCCAGATTGGTACGGGCCTGTGGCGTATCGGGGCCGTAGTGATGCTCGGTCTCGTCCAGGCTGGACAGATGCACGGCGGAAAATTGTGGATGGTCGGCGGCCATGATGGCGGCCGCCGCCTTGGCCCGCGCGACATCCGACTCCAGGGTGATGCCCAAAGTGGCGGCGAAGGTGGTGCCCGGTATTTTATTGATCCGCTCGGCCAGGCCCGGCGTGGAGACGGCGCGCACCACTTTCACGTCCTCAGGAGAATAGGAGCGCCAATATTCGGGGATATTGTCTGAGATGGAGAGGCTGCCCGCCGTGGCCGGCCAGCAAAAGGCCAATGTCTTGCCGCCCTTGGCATGCACCATGTCGAACAGGCTGGGGACCTTCACATCCTCGGCATACCAGTACCAGCCTTCCATGTTCTTGCCCAAGGGATCGAAGGTGAGGTTGCCGGCGATGCCGTGCAGCGCGGGCGAGGTGCCCGTCACCAACGTGGTGTGATTGGGATAGGTGACGGATGGCAGCATGTCCCGCACGCCATCGGCCCAGGCGCCATCGGTCATCAGCTTGCGCAGATTGGGCAGCTTCATGCCGCGCGCCGGCGCATCGGTGACGTCCTTGCTGCGCAGCCCGTCGATGGAGATCATCAGCACCGGATGGGCGGAGGCGGGAACCGCCATGAACAGGAGGGCAAACAGCAGCGCGCGCATCGGTCACCTCGTTGGTACGGTGAGGCTAGCAGGCCTCCCGGAACCCCGTAGTGCGGCGGAAAGTCCCGGTTTTCGTGGCCAGTAATGCGGCAGCGGGAACTCCATCTAGGAGTTTCTTAAGAATCGCCGTACCAAAATAGCGGTCACACGAATTTGGAGAATGACATGCGCGCGATCGGTGCGACCCTTGTGGCGACTATCCTGACTTTTTCCAGCGCCTTTGCCGCTGACGGCGCATTGATCGCCGGCAAGCCCGCCGGCACCAGGCAGGCCCAGATCGAAACCGGTGGTGTGCTGCTGGTTGCGGGCATCGTGGCAGTGGCGGCGGTGATCGCCGTGGTCGCCTCCACCACCCAGGGCAACAGCACCCCGACGCCGACGCCTTCGACCACCGCCTAGGCGGCGACCTATCGGGCGGACGCGTCTTCCTGGAACAGGCCGAAGATGTTCTTTTCGGTGTCCACCAGGTAGGCGGTCCAGCCGATCTCTTTCACCGCGAATTTGGGCAGGGCGACAATGGCGCCCGCCGCCACCGCTTTTTCGATATAGGCGTCCAGCGACGGCACCAGCAGGGTGACGACAAAGGCGTTGGGCGCCTGCATCGGCTGCACCATGCTGGGCCGCTTCAGCAATCCGCCCGCCATCGCGTTCGGTTCGTTGGTGGCGATGCGGTAATATTCGATATCGGCCGCCTCGTAATAGGTGAAGCTCCAGCCGAACACCTCGCCATAGAAACGCTGGGCGCGCTTGCAGTCATCGGCGTGGATTTCGAAATAGCAGGGTGCGGGCATGGTCACCACCTCAGGATCAGTTTGCCGCCGCTGAAACTATAGGATTTCAGGCGGCTGAGAAATGCCATCCCCAGCAGGGACGATCCCATCCGCGCGCTGTTGACGGACATGCGGACACGGGAAAGCCGGACGGCGCCCACAACCAGTTCGTCGGCCACGATGCTGGCGCCATGGCCGATGCCGTTGGCCGAACCGAAGGGCTTGTCGAAGGTCAGGTCTTCCAGCTTCAGGCCGATGCGGCGGGCATCTTCCGGATCGAGCACGATGTCGGTGGCGCCGGTATCAATCAGGAACTGGATCTTCACGCCGTTGACCGTGCCATAGACATGGTAATGACCGTCTTCGCCCTCCGACACGGTCATCTCCCGCGCCCCAGTCTGGATGGCGTAGCTGGGAATCATCGCGCCGCGCAGCCGCGTTGCCAGGTCCATCAGCTCGTTCTGGAAGACAAAGCCCAGGATCAGCACCGCGCCCAGCGCCAGCCAGAGCAGGACATTGCGCACGGTCTGCCTGACGTTGAATTGGCGCACGAACAGCAGGCTGCTGGACACCAGCACCAGGAACCCCAGGGTCTGCACCATGCCCGGATCGCCCAGCGGAGAATCGCTGCCGGGAAACCAGCGGTCCAGCAGGAAGATGGTCAGGCCCGCGGCGGCCATCACCCCGAGCCAGAGATAAAGGCCCAGACGCGGGCGCTTGCCGGGCGGCGGCGTAGGCCCGCCCCACGGGCTGGACATCAATCCAGCTCCATCACCACGGCACTGCCGGCCTGGATGCGTTCCAGCAGCATGGGGCATTCGGGCACCATGCGCTCTATCCAGTAGCGGGCGCACATCAGCTTGTCCTTGTGCAGTTGGTCATCCTTGCCCAGGCTGGCCTTGGCCATCTTGCCCCACATCAGGGCGACCATGGTGATGCCCATCAGGCGCAGGTAATCGGTGGCGCCGGCGCCCGCGTCATTGGGATTTTTCATTCCATTGGCCGCCAGCCACATGGTGGCGCCCTGCAGGGCTTCGGTGCCGCGCTTCACCCCGGCCACGAAACTTTTCATGGCCTCGTCTTTTTCATGCTCGGCGATCCAGCCGGTGAGAAGGCCGAACAACGCCATCGGGGCGGCGCCGCCCTTGCGGCCCAGCTTGCGGCCCACCAGGTCCATGGCCTGCACGCCATTGGCGCCTTCATAGACCATGTTGATGCGGGCATCGCGCACGAACTGCTCTACGCCATTGTCGCGGATATAGCCGTGGCCGCCATAGCATTGCATGCCGAGGTTGGTGGCCTCGAAACCCATATCGGTGCCGAAAGCCTTGATCACCGGGGTCATCAGGTCCGCCAGCAGGGCGGCACTTTCCGCATTGGGGCGTTTGGACTCGCCGATGGAAAGGTTCAGCGTCGTCCAGGCCGCCAGCGCCCGCAGCCCTTCCACCGCGGCGCGCGCCTGCAACAGCATGCGCTTGACATCGGGGTGCACGATTTCAAGGTCGGCGGGCTTGTCCGGCTCCTTCGCCCCGGTCAGGGCGCGGCCCACGCGGCGTTCATGGGCATAGGCATAGCCATTCTGGTACGCGACTTCGCCCAGCCCGATGCCCTGGATGCCCACGCCCACGCGGGCGGCGTTCATCATCCCGAACATGCCGGCCATACCCGCGGAGGAGGAGCGTTTCTCGCCCGGCTTGGGCGGGGTGGGCTTGGGGCCCAGCCGCCAGGCGGTGGCGTCGTCGAAGTTCAGCACGCAGGTGGCCTGGCCCTTGATGCCCATCTTGTGTTCGATGCCGCCGGTGTTGACGCCGTTGCGCTGCGCCATGGCGCCGTCTTCCTTGACGATGAACTTTGGCACCATGAAGAAATTGACGGTGGAAAGGTCGTCATGAATCTGGCCGTTCTCGTCTGGGATCTTGGCGATCACCATGTGAATGATGTTGCCGGTCAGGTCCTGGTCGCCGCCGGAGATGAAGATCTTGGTGCCGTTCATCTTGTAGGTGCCGTCCGGCTGTTCGACGGCCTTGGTCTTCATCAGCTTGAGATCGGTGCCGCAGCCCGGCTCGGTCAAGGCCATGGTGCCGGCCCATTCGCCCGACACCATCTTGGGCGCGATATGCTGCTTCATCCATTCCGCGCCGGTCTCCAGCAGCGCGCCATAGGCGCCCGCCGTCAGCATGGGATACATGGCCAGGCTCTGGTTGGCGCTCATCCCCATTTCGTGGACCGCCATGGTGATGACGTGCGGCATGCCGGCGCCGCCCACGCTTTCGGGCGCGCCCAGACCGCCCCAGCCGGCCTCGGAATAGGCTTTATAGGCTTCCTTGAATCCCTTGGGCGTGGAAACGGTGCCGTTCTCGAAGCGGCAGCCTTCCTCGTCGCCCGATTGATTCAGCGGCTGCAGAACCTCCTCGCAGAACTTGCCGGCATTGGAGAGGATGTCATCCACCAGCTCCTGCGACAGGTCGGTAAAGCCGGGCAGGTCGCGCTGCTTTTCCAGCTCCAGCACCTCGTGGAACAGGAAGCGGAAATCTTCGACTGGCGCGCGATAGATGGGCATGGGGATATCCGTGATGTGACGCGAAGACTCTTAGCCCGCGCCGCCCGATGTGGCCATTGTGCAGGCGCAAAAAGAAATGGCCCGGCAAAGCGCCGGGCCATCTCGTCATGCATCTGTCCTACTGGACGGTGTTGGACGGCGCGGGGTTGGCCCCGGGCGCAGTGCTGACCGGACCGGTCGTCCGGCCGCGAGTCACTGTCGTGTCGGCATTGGCATGGGCCTTGGCGTTCATTTTGCCGGCCGGCGTCTGGGCGTCGGCGTTGACGCTACCGGCATTGTTGCCCGCGGTGGCGGTGTTGATGTCGCCGCTGGCGGTCAGGCCACCATTGCTGGTGGACGCACCGGCATTGGCCTGGGCGTTGCCGTTGACCGCCTGGGCCGGGGTGCTGATCGCGCCGGCTGTGTTGGAGCCGACACCGGCCGACGTGCCGGCCACGCCGGTGGTGGTCGCCGCGCCGACACCGACGCCGCCCGTGGCGCCGGCACCGGCCGCCATGGCCGGCACGGCCACCAGCACGGCGCCGCAAAGCAGGGCGGAAATGCAGGCATTGTTGAGGGTGCTTTTCATCGTGAGTCTCCTTGAGCCGGATTGGGTTTCACACGAAGCAACGGCCTGTCGCCGCCGCCGTTCCGAAGGTTCCGGAATGTGGAGAATTGGTGACCTCGGGTGGGGTGAGGCGATCAGCAATCAACCGGCAGGTTGATTGCCGCCGAACGAACCACCGCAGCGCTGGCGTTGGGGAGCGAAATATTGCAAAAGTTCCGCCGTGTGACCTCGTAGCTCAGCAGGATAGAGCGGCGGTTTCCTAAACCGTAGGCCGGTGGTTCGAGTCCCCCCGAGGTCACCACTCTTACTTTATCCAAAGCCAGCGGCTGCGATGGAAATCCCAGGCGTTCCGGACATAGCCGCCGACGCGCGGACCCACCGCTTCGGTCTGTGACAGAAAGCGGATCGGCACCCAGGGCATGTCGGCCAGCGCGATTTTTTCCGCCGCCTGCAGCAGGGCGGCGCGTTTGCCCGGATCGGCCTGGGTTTGCGCCGCCGCCATCGCGGCGTCGAATTTGGGATTGTTGTAGCCCGCATAATTGCCGGGGCTGCCCGTGCGCAGCAGGTCCAGGAAATTGGTGGCATCGCTGAAATCGGCCAGCCAGTTGGTATAGGCAAGCTGGTACTGGCCCTGGCGCAGGGCGCGCAGCACCAGCGGATAATCGGCGGTGACGATGCGCACTTCCACAAAGATTTGCCGCGCCATCGCCTGGAACACCGCCGCCAGCCGCTTGTTGTCGGGATTGCCCGGCGTCATGTAGGTCAGGGCCAGCTTGTTGAACGGCCCATAACCGGCGTCCTGCATCAGCTTGCGCGCCAGGGCAACGCGCGCCGGCATGGAGATGCTTTTGAAATCCATCTGCGGAACTTTATTTTGGTCGCTCCGGCTTTCGCCGACGCTCCCGCGAGCCAGAGACGGCGGGACATAGGAATAGGCCGGCGTCTCGTCCAGCTTCAGAACTTTGCCGGTCACTGCCTCGCGGTCATAGACAAGATTGAGGGCGCGCCGCACCCGGATGTCGGCCAAAGCGGGATCGCGCAGGTTGATCGGCAGGTAGGCCAGCGCCAGCGACGGCATCACATGCAACGCGCCCGGCATGTTGGCCCTGATCCAGGGCAATTGCGCGGTGGGCAGCGGCGTCTGCATGTCCAGCTCGCCCGCCCGCAAGCGCCGCAGCGCGCTTTGGGTATCCACCGTGGTATAGTAATTGACGGTGTCGATCTTCACCGCCGCGGCGTCATAGAAGCGCGGATTTTTCACCAGGGTGACATGGTCGCCCGGCGTCCAGGCCTTCAGCAGATAGGGCCCATTGGTGACGGCGCGGCCGGGCTGGAGAACTGGATGAGGCGGCAGGGGCAGGGCGCAAGGCAGGGTAAAAAGCTCCGGCAAATAGGGCGCGGGATACTCCAGGGTGACGCGCAAGGTCATCGCGTCCGGCGCCGTCACGCCCAGCGCCGTGGGTGGCAGTTTTCCGGCGCTGATGGCGCGCGCATTCTTCAGCAGCCACAGGTTCTGCGCCGTGCGCGAGGCGGTCTTGGAATCCAGCACCCGCCGCCAGGCGGAGAGAAAGTCCTGCGCCGTCACGCGCGTGCCGTCGGACCAGCGGCTTTCGCGCAGGTGAAAAGTCCAGGTCAGGCCGTCTTGGGATGTTTCCCAGCGCGTGGCGATTCCGGGGATGGGCCGCGCCGCCGCATCCAGGGTGGTCAACCCCACCATCATGTCGCCCAGGATATTGGACTCCATAATGCTGCCGGCATGGGCGGGATCGAGGGATTCCGGCTCCGCGCCGTTGCCGCGGTTGAGCACGCTTTGGCCTTGGGCGCTGCCCGCCGCCAGAAAGAACAGCAAGGCGAGCAAGGCTTGCTTCATTCGAATTGTTTCAGTCGCGCCGCTTGGTCGATCGTAATCCAGCGCGCGCGGTGCTTGTCCATGCCGTTGGCGTGCCAGCCTTTGACATAGGGCCATGCCAAATTTGGGTCGACCCAAAAATAGAGTGGCACCAGCGCGTGGTCTTTCAGGGCAAGGTCCTCGGCCTGGGCGAGCTTGCGCCCACGGCTGACAAGATCGGTGTCCTGTTGCGCCGAGGCGAGCAAGGCATCGAAGGCGCGATTGCTATATTGGCCGTCATTGTTGCCGCTGCCAGTCTGCAGGAGTTCCAGAAAGGTGGCTGCATCATCGAAATCGGCGCCCCAGGCGCGTTCCGACAGGTCGAAATCATGGGCGTGGCTCTGGGCCAGAAAGACCGCGAAATCCATGGGAACGATGGTGATATCGATATAGGCCTGCGCCAACATCTGCTGGATTGCGGCGGCCACCGCGCGATAAGGGCCGGGTGCGGTGCTGCGGATCAGGAAGGTGGTGGTCAGCCTGTTTGTCTCGCTGAAGCCTGCCTGGTGCATCAGTGTGCGGGCGCGTTCAATGCGTGATGCCAGCGGCATGGCCTTGAAAGCCAAATTGTTGCCACCGGGGAAGTTGGCGATGTTCGGCGGAACCAGGCTGTAAGCGGGCGTGTCACCGATCCGGCGGATGCGCTGCGCTATGGCTTCGCGATTGATGGCCAGGTTGATTGCCTCGCGCACGCGCACGTCGTTAAAGGGCGCGCGGCGATGATTGATGTCTATATATTCGACGCTGAACACCGAAACGGGGTGGAGTAGCTGCGGCAGGTTTGCGCGTATCCAGTCGATGCGCTGGGCGGGAATCCTGTCATGGATGTCCAGCTCGCCGGCGCGCATCCGTTGCAGGGCGGCGCTGTAGTCGTCGGTGGGATAGAAAAGTATCCGTTCCACTGCGACATTCGCAGCATCAAAGAAACGGGGGTTTTTCTCCAACAGGACGTGACCGTTTGGAATCCATTCTTTCAGGATGAATGGGCCACTGCTCACGTGATTGCCGGGTCGGGCCCAATTCTTGCCTTTGGCGGCGATGACATGCCGCGGCAAAGGGTGCGTACAGGCGTGCATCAGCATCTGCAGCAGATAGGGCGCTGGCCGCTCCAACGTGACTTCGAGTTCGTACTTTCCGACCGCCTTCACGCCCAATCTGTCCGGCGGCAGTTTGCCGACATTGATAGGTTCGGCGTTTTTGACCACATAGAGGTAGTAGGCGTAACGCGCTGCGGTGGCCGGATCGAGCAACCGCCGCCATGAAAACACCACATCGTCGGCCGTGATGGGTACGCCGTCGGACCATTGCGCTTGGCGCAACTTGAAATTCCAGGTGAGGCCGTCCGGCGATGTTTTCCATTCTGTCGCCACGCCCGGAACAGGTTGTGCCCGAGCATCTTCGGTTATCAGGCCCATCGTCAGATTGCCGATGATGTTGTCGTCCTGGGTGCCGGTCGAAAGCGAGTTGTCGAGGGTTTCAGGCTCTGCGCCATTGCCCCATCGCAGGACCCCTTTGTCCGGGATGGTGGAACGGGACGAGGTTGAAGGCGACCGCAGCGCCAGGTACCCCCCCGCCGCCAGGCTCACGCCCCCCGCCACGGCCAGGCGGCGGTTCCATGTCTTGCGCGATGTCATGCAGGTCTTCTACCACGCGTGTCGCGGTATTGGCCGGTTTTATGCCGTCAAGCATCCGGTGCGCTGAACCTTGCCGAAACCATCGGCCAGGGCGCGATACACAATAGAGTGACGTCTATCCGATAAAAAAGCCGCCCTTGGCGGGGCGGCTTGTTTTAATGCGGGAGCTGGCTGTCTTCCACCAGTTGGTGCGGCTGGGGATTCCACATCCCCGATTCATAGACATAGACGCCAAACGCGGCGATGGCGACGGCTATGACGACTGCCACCAAGGTGCGGGACTTTTTGTCCGGCGCTTCTTCTGCATGGTGGAATTCACCGAGGTTACTCATGATACCTCCCGATTGTGTGATGGTGTTGACGCATCTCCCGTTCAGTCAGCCGCTTCTCAAAGGGCGGCGCAGTGCCCCATTTATAACACAATTCGCGGTGGCGGCGGGAGGGGCTTATTCGTGTTCCGCCACGAAATGACCGGGCGCCACCTGCTCCAGTTTGGGCCTGTAGCCCGGTTCGCCCAGGCGGGATTTCAGGAAGGTGAGCTGGGCGCGCGGGTCCAGCGGCGAGGGCAGGTCGCCGGTCAGCAGCAGCCGCGTCTTGGCCCGTTCAATGCGGGGATCGGGCGTGGGCACCGCCGACAGCAGCGCGCGGGTGTAGGGGTGGCGGGGGTCTGCATACAGGGCGGCGCTGGGCGCCGATTCCACCACCCGGCCCAGGTACAGAACCATCACCCGGTGGGACAGGCGGCGCACCACCGACAGGTCGTGGCTGATGAAGATCAGGGCCAGGCCCGTTTGTGCCTGCAGGTCCCGGATCAGCGCCACGATCTGCGCCTGGATGGAGACATCCAGCGCGCTCACCGCCTCGTCGCAGACCAGCATCCTGGGTCCCACGATCATGGCGCGGGCCAGGCCGACGCGCTGGTTCTGGCCGCCGGACAGTTCATGGGGATAGCGATTGATCCAGCCGGGCTCCAGCCCGACGCGCTCCATCATGGCGCGCACCCGCTGGCGCACCGTCTCGCGCGACAGTCCAGGTTCCAGCGCTTTCAGCGGTTCGGCGATGGAGACGCCGATCGGCATGCGCGGGTCCAGGCTGGCCAGTGGGTCCTGGAACACGATCTGGAAATCTTGGCGCAGTTTGCGGATGTCCGATTGGGTTTGCGCGTCCAGGTCGCGGCCCAGCCAAACCACGTGCCCACCCGTCTTGGGCAGAAGCTGAAGCACGGCGCGCGCCAGGGTGGACTTGCCGCAGCCCGATTCACCGACCACGCCCAGGGTTTCGCCCTGGTGCAGCGTGAAGCTGATGCCGTCCACGGCGCGCAGGGTCTGTGCCGGGGCGAACAGCCCGTTCTTGATGGGGAACGATACTTTCAGCTCATCCACCGTCAGCAGTGGCGCCCCGATCTCGGTGACCGGCGCGGGGGCTTCGTCGGCCTTGGGGATCGCGTCCAGCAGCATGCGGGTATAGGCGTGGCGGGGGGCATAGAAGATGTCGTCGGCGCTGCCGCTTTCCACGATCTCGCCGCGGGCCATGACCTGTACCCGGTCGGCGATGCCGGCGATCACCCCCATGTCATGGCTGACCATGGCGATGGCGGTGTGCTTTTCATCTTTCAGGTTGCGCAGGATTTCCAGGATCTGCGCCTGCACCGTCACATCCAGGGCGGTGGTGGGCTCGTCGGCGATGATCAAATCGGGCCCGGTGATGGTGGCCATGGCGATCATCACCCGCTGGCGCATGCCGCCGGACAGTTCATGGGGATACTGGCCCAGCCGCCTCGTACTTTCGGGAATGCGGACATACTCCAGCATCTCCCGCGCGCGGCTTTCGGCCTCGGCGCGCTCCACATGCCGGTGCAGCATCAGCGCCTCGGTGATCTGCTGGCCCACTTTCATGTGCGGCGTCAGCGAGGTCAGCGGGTCCTGGAAGATCATGGTGACGGCGCTGCCGCGCAAACTGTTCAGACGCTTTGGCGAAGCACCCAGGATTTCCTCGCCGCGATACTTGACGCTGCCGCTGGCGCGGCCGTTGGCGGCGAGCAGGCCAAAGGCGGCCAGAAACAACTGGCTCTTGCCCGAGCCGGACTCGCCCACCACGCCCAGGCATTCGCCGGGATTGATGGTCAGGCTGGCGTCCTTGACCGCATGCACATCGCCGTCGGGCAGGGCAAAATGCACGTTCAGGCCGGCGATTTCCAGCAGCGCGCTCATCGGTCTTTCGGGTCCATGGCGTCGCGCAAGCCGTCGCCGACATAATTGAAGCAGAACAGGGTGACGGCCATGAACAAGGCCGGGAACAGCAGCATCCAGGGCGCGGTTTCCATCTGGTCGGCGCCGTCGGAGATCAGGACGCCCCAACTTGTCAGCGGCTCCTGGATGCCCAGCCCCAGGAAGGACAGGAAGCTCTCGGTCAGGATCACGCCCGGCACGGTCAGGGTGACATAGACCATCACCGGGCCTACCACATTGGGAATGACATGGCGGGTGATGATGGCGAAGGGCCCGACGCCGCCGGCGCGCGCCGCCTCGATGAATTCCTTCTGCTTGATGCTCAGGGTCTGGCCGCGCACGATGCGCGCCATGGTCAGCCATTCCACCGCGCCGATGGCCACGAACAGCAGGATGAAATTGCGGTCGAACAGCACCATCAGGATGATGACGAAAAAGACGAAGGGCAGGGAATACAGAATGTCCACCACGCGCATCATCAGCGCGTCCACCCGTCCGCCCAGATAGCCGGCGGTCGCGCCATACAGCACCCCGATCAGCAGCGACACCAAGGTGGCCACCAGCCCCACCGCCAGCGACACCCGCGCGCCGAACAGCACCCGCACGAACAGGTCGCGTCCCACCGAGTCGGTGCCGAAGATATGGCCGGGCGCGGTGCAGGCCGTTTCCACCGGCCACCAGCCGGGCGCGCAGGCTATGATGTCGTAATTCACTTCGTCATAGGCGTAAGGCGACAGCAGCGGCGCCAGCAGCGCCAGAGCCGCGATTGCGGCCAGGATGACGATACCGGCCATGGCGGCGCGGTTCTTGACCAGGCGGCGGCGCGCATCCACCCACAGGCTGCGGCCCTTGATCTCGTCCACGGCTTTGAGGGTCTGGCCGGTCGCGATCATGCCTGCCGGACCTTGGGATCAAGAACCCCGTAGAGAATATCGGCCAGAAGATTGAGCAGGATGACCAGGGTCGCGTAACAGATTACCACCCCCAGCACCAAGGTATAGTCGCGGTTCAGCGCGCCCTGGATGAAATAGCGGCCGATGCCGGGCAGGCCGAAAATCTGCTCCACGATCAGCGAGCCGGTAAGAATGGCGGCCAGCGCCGGCCCCAGGTAACTGACCAGCGGCAGCACCGCGGCCCTGAGCGCATGGCGCATCACGATGCGCCGGGCCGAAAGGCCCTTGGCGCGGGCGGTGCGAATATAATTGGCTCGCAGCACTTCCACCATCGCGCCGCGCATCAGCCGCGAGACAATGGCGATCTGCGGCAGCGCCAGCACCGTCACGGGCAGGATCATGTTGGCCAGCGCGCCGCCGTTCCAGCCGCCCACCGGCAGCGACAGGTCATGGCCGAAAAGCGTCACGCCATAAATCCCGAACACCAGGGTCAGCAGCGGCGCGGTGACGAAGGTGGGAATGGTGATGCCCAGCATCGCCACCCCCATCACGGAATAATCCTGCCACTGGTTCTGCCGCAGCGCCGCCATCACGCCCAGGAAGCTGCCCAGCAGCAGCGCGATGGTCATGGCGCTGAGCCCCAGCCGCATGCTGACCGGCAGGCCGGTGGCGATCAACTGCACCACCGTGAAATCCTTGTTCTTGTAGGACGGCCCCAGGTCGCCATGCGCCAGCTTGCCCAGATAGAGGAAGTATTGCTGCACCAGCGGCTTGTCGAGGTCATAGGCCGCCTTGATGTTGCGCTCCACCTCCGGCGGCAGGCGGCGCTCGCTGTCGAAGGGTCCGCCCGGCGCGGCGCGCATCATGAAAAAGGCCAGGGTGACGATCACGAACAAAGTGGGGATCGCGCCCAGGATGCGGCGCAGCGCATAGCCCGTCATCGCGAGACGAACTCCTTCCAGCGCGAGGTCAGGCGCCCGCCATTGGCCAGCCACCAGCCGTCGTCAATGGCGAAGGCATGGACGAAATTCTCCGGCGCGGTGGTCAAGGCGGTGCGCATGGCGATGCCGGTTTCCGGATTGCTGCCCACCAGCGCAATCGAGGACCGCCGCGCCGGGCCGTAAGGCACCCAGTTGGCCACGCCCGCCAGCGGCGCAGAGCCGGTGGCATAGGCGATGTAATCCAGCGCCCGCGTCTTGTTGGGACTGCCGGAGGGAATGCCCAGCACGTCCATCTCATAAAGCTGGTGATCCCAGATCACGCCGGGGGTGAAATCCTTTTGCGCGGCGACATCGCCGTTCAGCGCCGTGGCCATGACCGCCTGGCCGTTCTTGACCCAGCCCAGCGCGCCGATGCTGTCATGCGCCCAGATCGGGTTCAGCGCGGTCAGTTTTGCAAAGGCGCGGTCCAACCCTTCCGGCGTGTCCAATGTCTTGTAGACATCGCCCGGCGTCACGCCGTCGGCCAGCAGCGCCATCTCCAGGTTGAACTTGGCCGTGGCGCGGGACAGCGCGCGCTTGCCGGGAAATTTCCGCGTGTCGAAAAAGTCCGCCAGGGTGGCGGGCACGCGCTTGATGTCGGGGGCATGGACCATCACCTGGGAATAGACCATGCCGCCCACCCAGCAGGGACCGATGGCGCCCGGCACGAAATCGCGGACCGCCGGCACGCCATCGGCGCCGTCCGGCAGCATGCCAGGATCAATCTTCGCCAGCAGGTTCTGCTTGCAGGCCTGGACCGCCACCGGCAGTTCCATGTCGATCACATCGGCTTTGAACTGGCGCTTCTCCACCATGGTCCTGAGGTCGGTGATGTTGCCGTCCCAAAGGGCGGTGCGGACATCCACGCCCCTGTCGGCGCCATAGGGGCGCATCTGGGCGGATGCCTGGGCGCGGCCATAGGCGCCGGGCCAGGTCATTACCGTCAGGACGCGCGCGCGGGGGGTCAGGAAAAAAAGCAGGCCGACCACGGCGATCAGCAGGACGGCCAACGGGAACAGGAAGCGACGCCGCAATGTCATGCGGGCACAGTAACGAACCGGCGCGAAACTTACAGGTCCATTTCGTAGCCCAGGTCCACCGACGAACTGTCCACCCCAGTGTTGAGGCAGTTGCTCTGGATGGTGCCGGACACGGCGCATTTGTGGGGAACGTTGCTGACTTTCGTCCAGCGGTACATGGCGGTGAGGCGCGAGCTCTCATCCAGCGGCAGGGCGAAGCCGGTCATGAAGCTGTAAGCGGGATCCCAGCGGCTCTGGCTCATATAGGTGTTGCCGCCGCCCGAGGCAGACATATCGGTATGCAGCGCGCCCACGCCCATGCCGACAAAGGGCTGCACGGGGGCATCCAGCGGCATGGGGATGTCCCACAAAACATTCATCATGCCGCCGGCGCTCTGGCTGCGGCCGTTGGCGGCGACCTGGACGCCGTTCAGGCTGACCTTGGACAAGGGCTGGTAGCGGTACATGCCTTCGACTTCCAGCCGCAGGTTCAGGGGCAGGCGGGTGCCCATGAACAGCGAACCGCCGCCGCCCGAGGCAAAGGAGCCGCGCAGCGCGGTCGCGCCCGGCGTGGTGGGTGCCCAGGTGGTGACATGGTTGCCGCTGAAGCTGTAGCTGCCGCGCAGGCCGGCATAGACGCCGTTGGTGATGCCGTCGCCTTCCGGCTGGGAAAGGGCAGGACCGGCCCAGAGCAGCGCCAGGCCCACCGTCATCGCCTTGTGCATACCCATTGCCAAACCCCTCGAAATGCTGGTTTTCAAGGTGGCCCCGACTGGTTAATGAAAGGTTAATTTCCAAGGCCTTGGCGGGTCTAAAGCCTTGCTTTTGCTATGGCCGGACCATAGAACGCCGGTCCCTGCGCCACGGTGGCCGCAAGGCCGTGTGCAGTTGTAGCTCAGTTGGTTAGAGCGCCGGATTGTGGATCCGGAGGTCGGTGGTTCAAGCCCACCCAACTGTACCATTTTTCCGACATTGCCCGTTTCGCGCTTGCCATCCATTGGGTCGCGCTGGGCGCGCGACCCGTCCTCGCTGCGCTCGGACCCACCCAACTGTACCAATTTCTTCCGGAACCAATTTCGCCAACCGCATGTTCCCTTCCGGCAAAACCGGAAAAACACGCATGCGCAAACTGCTGTTGATCGGCCTGGGCCTCTGCGCCCTGGGTGCGATGTGGAGGGTCGAGGAGGAAGAGGACGGCGTGGTCGTTGCCATGTCGCCCTTCCTGGCGGCCCTGGCCATCGAAACGGGTATCTTTCTTCTTCGCCGTCACCAAGGCTCCCTATTGGGCCTGGTGGGACCGCGCCGGGATTAATCTCATGAGCAGCATCAAAAATCCCGAAAACGAAGCCGAAGATCCGGCGCCCATGCCGCCGCGCCAGTACAGCAAGATGGCGCCGCTGCCCGACGCGCCGCCGGGCCTGGAGCAGGACAGCCACGGCAATCCCATTCCTTTGTCGCAGCGCACCAAGGAAAACCAGGAAAAGGCGATCACCGGCCGCAAGGACGGCTAGCGACTCGCTCCCCCAGCGCCCTTCCGGTAAGAAGGCACAAAAAGGGGAATGGGATGCGCAAGATTGTGATTGCACTGGCCGTGATGCTGGCTTCGGGCGCGGCGCTGGCCGCCGACGCGGTCAAAAAAGACCAGACCATTCTCGAACGGCTCTATGCCAATACCGGCGTCTACAACAAATCAGCTTCGGCCACGACGCCGGGCTTTGTCTCCGATCCCGGCTGGCCCGCGCCCTTGCCGCATAGCTGGCTGCTGGGCCAGGTCGGCGGGCTCTATGTGGACCGCCACGATCACATCTGGGTCTATAACCGCCCGCGCACCATGACCACCGACGAAGCGGCGCTGGAAACGCGCGGCGGAAGCGGCGGCAAGAACGGGCAGGGGTTCGATCGTCCCCATGGCGCCATCGCCGACTGCTGCAACGCCGCGCCTTCGGTGCTGGAGTTCGACACCGCCGGCAGGCTGCTGCGCAGTTGGGGCGGGCCGGCCGATCCGGGCTGGCTGGAAAGCCATTGCAAGGCGGCGGACGGCTGCATCTGGCCCAACAGCGAGCATGGCATTTATGTGGACCATAACGACAATGTCTGGATCGCGGGCAATGGCGGCAAGCCGGTGGACCCGGCTTCGGCCTGGACCACCCACAGGGAAGGCGCCGACGGCTTTGTCCTGAAGTTCGACCGCGACGGCAACTTCAAGATGCGCATCGGCGGCACACCGACGGCGCCGGCCAGCAACGACACCAAAGGCGGCATTAACGGCACGCCGCTGCTGTATTTGCCGGCCGACATGGTGGTGGACCCCAAGACCAACCGGCTTTATATCGCCGACGGTTACGGCAATCGCCGCATCCTGATCGTGGACGCCGATAGCGGAAAATATGTCGGGCATTTCGGCGCCTATGGCGGCAATCCGGTGGACGATGCCGCGGCCGCGGCGGCGGGACGCTGGCTGCCGGAGGCGGCGAAGGGCAACAGGAAGCCCGCTTTCTTCCGCAACCCGGTCCACTGCGTCAAGCTGGCCGATGACGGCAAGCTCTATGTCTGCGACCGCGGCAATGACCGCATCCAGGTGTTCGACAGCGCCAGCCCCGAGCTGGGCAAGCCGTGCAGCAATCCGGATGGTATGGCCGGCAAGTGCGGCTTTGTCGCCGAGCGCGGCATCAGCGCCGGTACCGAAACCATTCCCGTCATGCCGGGTACTTCGGTGTCGCTGAACTTCTCCAAGGACAAGGGGCAGAGCTGCCTTTATGTCGGCGACAATTCCAACATGACCATCTATCTGCTCAACCGCGCCAACCTGCAGGAACTGGGACGGCTGGGCCGTTCGGGCCGCGATGCCGGCCAGTTCCACTGGCTGCATCAGGTCAGTCTGGACTCCAAAGGCAACATCTATACGGCGGAAGTGGATAGCGGAAAGCGCATCCAGAAATTCGTGCGCTATGGCGCGATGGGCTGCAGCGGCACCGGGTCCGAAACAGTCGGGGGCGTGGCGAAGTGAGGCGCGGGCGATTGGCAATGCTGTTGCCGGTTTTGGCCTTGCTGGCCGTGCCGGTGCTGGCGCAGGACACCGGAGCCATTGCCAAGCGCCTTGTGCAACAGAGCGGCGTGCACCACCGCATTGGCCACACGCCGGATTTCGTGGTCGATCCGTCCTGGCCGCAGGAACTGCCGCAACATTGGCTGCTGGGCCAGATCGGCGGGGTGTTCGTAGACCGCCACGATCACATCTGGGTGACGCAGAACCCGCGCACGCTGACCAATGAGGAAACCGGCCTGGAGGCAGCGGTGCCGGGCTCCGCCGTGAGCGGCCTTGGTTTTGCGCGCGCCAACGGACCCATCTCGGATTGCTGCCGGGCGGCGCCTTCGGTCCTGGAATTCGATGCGAACGGCAAGTTGCTCCAGGCCTGGGGCGGCGCCGCCGATCCGGGCTGGCTGGAAAAACATTGCCGCAAGGAAGACGGCTGCATATGGCCCAGCAGCGAACACGGCATCTATGTCGACGACAAGGACAATGTTTGGCTCGGCGGCAGCAATCCGGGGCGCGCCCCGGCGGACCAGACGGCATGGACCACCAACCGCGAAGGTCCGGACGGTTTTGTCCTGAAGTTCGACCGCCAGGGCAATTTCAAGCTGCGTATCGGCGCGCCGGCCAAGGGTGCGTCCAGCAATGACGCCAATGGTGGCCTCAACGGAACGCCGCAACTGTTTCGCGCGGCCGACATGGTCGTGGATCCGGCAACGAACCGGCTTTATATCGCCGACGGATACGGAAACAGGCGCATCGTGATCGTGGACGCCGATAGCGGCAAGTATCTGGGCCATTTCGGCGCCTATGGAAACAGCCCGGTTGACGAAAAAGCGGCGGCGGCGGCCGGCACATGGCTGCAGGACGCCGCGAAGGGAAACCGCAAGCCGGCTTTCTTCCGCACGCCGGTCCACTGCGTGAAGATCGCGGATGACGGCAAGATCTATGTCTGCGACCGCGGCAATGACCGCATCCAGGTGTTCGACAAGAACGATCCGGCGCTGGGCAAGCCCTGCAGCAATCCGGACGGTGCGGCGGGCCGCTGCGGGTTCGTGGCAGAGCAGTGGATCAGCCCGAAGACCGAAACCATGCCTGTTCTGCCCGGTACGGCCGTGGCGGTCGGATTCTCGCGCGACAAGGCGCAGAGCTGCCTCTATGTCGGCGACAATACCAACATGACAATCTACGTCCTCAATCGAAAGACCTTGGGCGAAGTGGGCAGGCTGGGCCGCAGCGGCAAGATGGCGGGCCAATTCCAATGGCTGCACCAGCTCAGCGTGGACAGCAAAGGCAACATCTATACCGGTGAAGTGGATAGCGGAAAGCGCGTCCAGAAATTCGTGCGCTATGGCGCGGCGGGCTGCAGCGGCACCGGTTCAGACCAGGTCGGCGGCGTCGTGGCGAAATAGCGCTGGATTTCCGGCGTCATTTGCGCGGCGCGACCAATTTCGTCACCCGGCCGGTGCTGGTATCGCCGACAAAGATGTTGCCGCTGGCGTCAAAGGCGAAATAGGCCGCTTCGATGAATTGGCCATGGCCGATGCCCATGCCATTGCCCACCGCGCCGATCACCTTGCCGCTGCGATCCAGCTTCAGCACCTGGCCATCCTGTCCCGTCGCCATCCAGGGATTGCCGTCGGCATCAAAGCCCAAGGTGCTGGACAAGTTGCGCGTCAGGATGGTGCGCAGGAACTTGCCCTCGGCATTGTAGACCTGGATGCGATACTGCTCCCGGTCGCCGATCCAGACATCGCCGGTCTTGGGATCGACCGCCAGGCCATGCACCTGGTCGAACTTGCCCTGGCCGGCTTCGTTGCCGAACCATTGGCCGATGAATTTGCCGTTGCGGTCCAGGCGCAGCACCCGCGCCGCGCCCATCAGATTGGTGGGGTCGTCGGAATCCACGTCGCGCGGGCTCTCATTGCCATGGCCCTGGCCGATATAGATGTCACCGTTCGGGGCAAAGGCGATGGCGATGGGTTGCCACAGATAGCGCTGGCCCTTGGCCTCATCCCAGTCGCCGCGATGGCCCTTGACGCCGAAGGTTTGCAGCAGCTTTCCGTCGGGGCTGATTTTCTGCACCGTCGCGCCATTGATGTCGCAGATCCAGGCATTGCCTTCGGCATCCACCGCCATGCCATGCGGCTTGTCCTGATGGCCGATCACATCCTCGCCGACCGTCAGGATCAATTTGTAGTTGCGATCAAACTTGAAAAGCTGGGGATGGCCCGGCGCCTTGCGCTGATAGACCCAGATATTGCCTTTGGCATCGATACCGACGGACGGCGGGCCGCCATAGCCGGGCGGCAGGTGAATGGGATAGGCGAAGCTGTAGCCCATGGTCTGTTTCCACTGCACCCGGTCCAAGGTCAGCCGATTGGGGCCGAAACGATTCTGGCACAGGGTCGAGCCGGTGCAGCGAAAGCTGGTGAAGGTGTCGTCACCCGCCACATGCGGATGCACGGTGATGCGGCCTTCTTCGTCCACGCTCGTATGGCCGGCGGGATCGGCGGACGAGGGCTGCAGGAACCAGGCCGGCGAGCCGTTTTCGGCCGGGCCTTCGCGCGGTGGCGTGGTTGCGGCCACCGCCGCTGTCGTGCCCAGCGCCAGCAGGGCGGCGCACGCAAACTGTCTCATGATGGTTCCGCCCGTGTTTTCCCTGATCCTAGGGCGCGGGCGGCGGAGGTTAAAGGGCGGAGGTGAACGCCGCCTGGGTCTTGGCCTTGACCTCGTCCAGGGTCACGCCGGGCGCCAGCTCGATCAGCTTCAGGCCGCGTCTGCCCCGTTCCAGGGTGAAGACGCACAGATCGCTGATGATCATGTCCACGCATTCGGTGCCGGTCAAAGGCAGGGTGCAGGCTTTGAGGATCTTGCTCTCGCCCGCCTTGTTGGTGTGTTCCATCACCACCACGATCTTCTTGACGCCGGCCACCAGGTCCATGGCGCCGCCCATGCCCTTGACCATCTTGCCGGGGATCATCCAGTTGGCGATGGCGCCGTCTTCCGACACTTCCATGGCGCCCAGCACCGACAGATCAATATGGCCGCCGCGGATCATGCCGAAGCTGTCGGCGGATGAGAAATAGCTGGTGGAGGGCAATTCGGTGATGGTCTGCTTGCCGGCATTGATCAGGTCGGGATCTTCCTCGCCCGGATAGGGAAAGGGGCCCATGCCCAGCATGCCGTTCTCGCTTTGCAGCGTGACCTTCAAGCCGTCGGGAATGTAGTTGGCCACCAGGGTCGGGATGCCGATGCCCAGGTTCACATAGAAGCCGTCTTTCAATTCGCGCGCGGCGCGGGCGGCGATATCTTCGCGAGACCAGGCCATCAGACGGCTCCCATGGTGGGACGCGGGCGCGTGGTGACACGCTCGATCGGCTTCTTGTAGTCGCGGCCCTGCAAAATGCGCTGCACGAAAATCCCCGGCGTGTGGATGTTGCCCGGATCGAGCTGGCCCGGCTCCACCAGTTCTTCCACTTCGGCGATGGTGACCTTGCCGGCCGTGGCCATCACCGGATTGAAATTGCGCGCGGTCTTGCGATAGACGAGGTTGCCTTCGGTGTCGCCCTTCCATGCCTTGACGATGGAAAGATCGGCCTTCAGCCAGCGCTCGCGCACATAGGTCAGGCCATCGAACACTTCGGTGGGCTTGCCGTCCGCCACCACCGTGCCGACGCCGGTGCGGGTATAGAAGGCGGGAATGCCGGCGCCGCCGGCGCGGATGCGTTCCGCCAGGGTGCCTTGGGGGTTCAATTCCAGTTCGAGCTTGCCGGTGAGATAGAGTTCCTCGAACAGCTTGTTCTCGCCGACATAGGAGGAAATCATCTTCTTGATCTGGCCGTTGTTCAGCAGCACCCACAGGCCCAGCCCGTCGGCGCCGCAATTGTTGGCGATGACGGTGAGGTTCTTGACCCCATCTTCCTTCAGGGCGGTGATCAGGTTTTCGGCGTTGCCCGACAGGCCGAAGCCGCCGGACATCACGGTCATGCCGTCAAAGGTCAGGCCTTTGAGGGCCGCAGCCGCATCGGGATAGACTTTGCTTTCGGCCACGGATGCTTTCCTTCGTCTTTTGTTTAGTTCGCATTGCAGCATGGGCTCACGCAAGGGACAAAGCGGCGCGCTTGTAAGTGCTTGATTTGTAATATCTTGTGACGGTTCCTTGCCGTCCTGCAGGGGGGCCGGTACAACCCCCGCCAGCCCAAGATTCCAGCAGATTCCCAAGAGTTTTCGATGTCCTCGCCCAAACCCGTCAAACCAAAGGCCAGGCTGCCGCGCGGTTTCCGCGACCGGGGCGCCGCCGAGATCATGGCCGAGCAGAAGATGCTGGCCACCATCCGCAGCGTTTACGAAAGCTATGGCTTCGATCCGCTGGAAACGCCGGCCTTCGAATATACCGACGCGCTGGGCAAGTTCCTCCCCGATGTGGACCGCCCCAATGAAGGCGTGTTCTCGCTCAAGGACGATGACGAACAATGGATGAGCCTGCGCTATGACCTGACGGCGCCGCTGGCCCGTCATGTCGCGGCCAATTTCCAGCACTTGGCCAAGCCGTTCCGCCGCTATCAGGTGGGCAGCGTGTGGCGCAACGAAAAGCCCGGTCCCGGCCGCTACCGCGAATTCACCCAGTTCGACGCCGACACGGTGGGCAGCGCCAGCGCTTCCGCCGATGCCGAGCTGCTGATGATGCTGTCCGACACGCTGGAGGCGCTGGGCCTGAAGCGCGGCGACTACATCGTCAAGCTGAACAATCGCAAGCTGCTGGACGGCGTGCTGGAAGCCAGCGGCGTGGCGCTGGAAGACCGCGTCCGGCGCGGCATCGTGTTGCGCGCCATCGACAAGATCGACCGCCTGGGCGTGGACGGCGTTTCCGCGCTGCTAGGCGAGGGCCGCAAGGATGACTCCGGCGACTTCACCAAGGGCGCAGGTCTGAGCGCCGATCAGGCGCATCGCATATTGGCCTTCGTGGCGCCGGATGCGGCGGACGAAGATGCGCATCTGCGCCAGATCGGCACCTTGGTGGGATCGAGCGCCATCGGTGCCGCGGGCCTGAACGAGTTGGAACAGATCGTGCGCCTGTTGCAGGCCTGCGGCTATGGCCCCGACCGGGTGCTGTTCGACACCGGCGTGGTGCGCGGGCTGGATTATTACACCGGCGCGGTGTTCGAGGCGCAGCTTACTTTCCCCATCAAGAATGAAGACGGCGAGGAAGTCGTGTTCGGCTCGGTGGCGGGCGGCGGGCGTTACGACGACCTGGTGGCGCGTTTCACCGGCCAGCAGGTTCCGGCCACCGGCGTGTCCATCGGCGTGTCGCGCCTGATGAGCGCGCTGGCCTCGCGCGGCCTGATGACTGCTGCGGTTTCGCCGCTGGTGGTGGTGACGGTGTTCGACAAGGCCGAAGCGGCGGCCAGTTTCGCCATGGTGCAGGAATTGCGCGCGGCCGGCATCCGCGCCGAGGCCTATGTCGGCAACGGCAAGATGGGCGACCAGTTCAAATATGCCGACAAGCGCGGCGCCGCCATCGCGGTGATCGAGGGCGGTGACGAGCGCGCCCGGGGCGAAGTCACCTTGAAGGACCTGGCGCTGGGCACGGAACTGGCCAAGTCGGTGGAAAGCCGCGCCGAGTGGGTGGCCAACCGCGAAGCCCAGAAGAGCGTTCCGCGCAGCGGCCTGGTGGCGGAAGTAAAGGCGATGCTGAAAGGCCGAGCCTGATGCCCGCCTTTCCCTATTACGACCCCAAGGCGCTCGAAGCCCTGAACGGCCAGGCGGTATCGCTGCTGGGCCTGTTCGCGTCACGCGGTTATGCGCGCGAGGAACCGGCGGTGCTGCAGCCGGCCGAGATTTTCCTGGACCGCTCCGGCGAGGAAATCCGCCGCCGCACCTTCACCCTGATGGACCCGTCAGGGCGCGAATTGTGCCTGCGCCCCGACCTCACCATTCCCATCTGCCGCGAAGCGGTGCAGTCCAAACGCAGCTTCCCGGCGCGCATCGCCTATAACGGGCCGGTGTTCCGCCACCAGCCGGGCGAGCCGCATCGCCCCACCCAGTTTTTCCAGGCGGGTGTGGAGCTGCTGGGGCTGGAAGACCGCGCCGCCGGTGAAACCGAAATTCTCTCCTTGGCGGTGGATGCGCTGAAGGTCTGTGGCGTGTCGGATTTTTCCATCCGCATGGGCGATCTGGCCCTGTTCAACGCCTTGGTGGACGCGCTGGCATTGCCGGTGGGCTGGCGCTCGCGCCTCAAGCGTCACTTCTGGCGCGCCGGTTATGTCGAAAGCCTGCTCTATTGGCTGGGCCATGGCGACGGCAAGGCCAAGCTGCCCGGCACCCGTGAAGAGATTGAAATCCTGCTGGACGCGCGCGCCGACGCGCCCCTGGCGGGCCGCACCCGTGAAGAGATCATCGCCCGCGCCCTGGAACGCGCGGCGGAAGCGGAGAATTTACGGCTGGACGCCAAGCAGGCTGATGCTATCGCCCAGCTCCTCGACATCTCGGGGCCTGCGGAAGAAGCCTTGGCCAAGGTGCGCGCCTTGCTGGCCACCGCCGGCATCAACCTGGACGCGCAGCTCGCCGCCATGGATGCACGCCTGGCCACACTCAAATCGCTGAACATCGATCCGGCGCGGGTGCAGTTCACCGCCCATTTCGGCCGCAACATGGAATATTACACCGGCCTGGTGTTCGAGTTCTGGTCCCGCGACAAGGAAGGCCCAGTGCAGATCGCCGGCGGCGGCCGCTATGACTCCATGATGGAAATGCTGGGCGCCAAAAAGCCGGTCAGCGCCATCGGCTGCGCCATCCGCACCGAACGCGTGCTGGCCGCCAAGCGGGGAGGCAAGTGATGCTGACGCTTGCCATTCCCTCCAAGGGCCGCCTGAAGGACAATTGCAACGCCTGGTTCGCCGAACGCGGCGTGACCATGGAACAGACCGCCGGCGCCCGCGGGTATCGCGCCAGCTTTGCCGGCATGCCCGAGGTTGACGTCATGCTGCTGTCGGCGGGCGAGATCGCGTCTGCGCTGCTGACGGGCGACATTCATCTGGGTATCACCGGCGAGGATTTGCTGCGCGAGGAAGCGCCGGAACTGACCGGCCGCATGCATCTGATCAAACCTTTGGGCTTCGGCTTCGCCGATGTGGTGGTGGCAGTACCGGGTTCCTGGATCGACGTTACCAGCATGGCCGACCTGGACGATGTCTGTGCCGCCTATGCGAATGCGCACAAGCGGCGCCTGCGGGTTGCCACCAAATACGCCCAGCTCACCCGCAGCTTCTTCGCCCAGGCCCGAATTTCCGATTACCGCATCGTGCCCAGCGCCGGCGCCACCGAAGGCGCGCCCGCGGCGGGCACTGCCGAAGCCATCGTGGACATCACCACCACGGGCGCGACCTTGCGCGACAATGGGCTGAAGATCCTGGACGATGGCGTGATCCTGAAAAGCCAGGCGCAGCTTGCCGCCTCGCTCACCGCCGACTGGAGCGGCGATGCGCGCAAGACGTGTGAGACGCTGCTCTCCAAGCTCGATCCGGCCAACCCGCTCTTTGCGGCGTTGAAGGCACAATTGCCGTAATCAGGGAATCTGCGCCGCGTCTCGCAAGTCGGGATCGGCGATATGTTCTTTCTTCCAGCGCATCGCGGCTTCAATGCGGGTGCGGCCGGAGGGATGGTCGTAGAAGATGATCTCCTCCCACTTGCCCGGCTCCAGCTTGCGATAGGTGGAGAGTTTCAGCATCACGGTGGCGAAGGCGTCGGGCTTGCGCACCGCATCCAGCCCGAAAATATCGGCCTGGTATTCGGTGGTGCGGATGATCGAGTTGGTCACCGGGGTCGCCAGGAACATGTAGATGCTGGACAGCGCCACCAGCAGCGGCAGCCCGGCCACGTCACTCAATTTTCGCACCTGCCATTGGCCGCCGAACACCTCGCAGGCCAGCAGGAAGGCACGGTTGACGAAGGCAAAGCCCACCAGGATCACCAGCGCCGCCAGCAGCAGCAACCGGGTCATGTGATCCATCACATAATGGCCCATCTCATGGCCCAGCACCGCCAGCACTTCATCAGGCGAGCCCTGTTTCAGCAGATTGTCGTTCAGGGAAATGCGCGCGGTGCCGAACATGCCGGAGACATTGGCGGACACCCGGTTGGATTGGCGCGAGGCGTCCACCAGCCAGACATTGTCCACCGGAACGTCATTGGCCCGGGCCATGGACAGGATCTGGGCTTTCAGCGGCCCGGCCGGCAGCGGCGAATAATGATTATAGAGCGGCGCCACGAAAATGGGCCAGATCACCCATGTCACGACCTGAAAGCCGATGACCAGGCCCGCGCCCCAGATCCACCAATTCTCGCGCGCCCGGCGGATGGCGGCATAGAGCACCGGCAGCAACACCAGCATGGTGACGAAGGTCAGAGCAAAGCCGATGCCGAAGTCGCCCAGCCATTGCCAGAAATTCTGGTTGGACAGGCCATAGGCATGCTCGCGGAAAAACCCTTCGTAAAGGGTGAGGGGGAACATCGCCGCCGCCATCAGCGGCACATAGATTGCGACATACAGCATGACCTGGAAGGTGCGGCTGTGGGTGCGATCCTCCACCCAGTCGCTGATGCGGCTGGAAATCTGCAATGTCAGCAGCAGCGCCGCCACGCCCACGCCATAGAGCAGGTCCACAAGCTGCAGCCAGTAGCCGCCTTCGAAATAGGCGTCGGACTTGGTGCGCGCCGCGCCGCTGACCCGCGCCAGATACTTGTCCGTCGCCTTGGCCGCGTCGAAGGCGGGCGTGCCCATATAGGGCAGGGTGCCGACCTGAACATGGGTGGTGGGGGCGGCACGCGGGCCGAGCTGCACTTCGCTTGGTTGTGTTGGCGCCACCGCCGGCTGCGCCATGACCGGCGCCGCAACGGTGACGAACAGCAAAAAGGCTGCGATCCGGTGCCAGAGCATGCGCGGCACCCTATCAGGATTTGTCGGGCGCCAAAGCCCTTATTGCTGCTAGACTATGTGCAATGTTGCGCCCCATTTTCACCATTATTTTTCTCGGCGCCTGGCCGGTGATGGCGCAGGCCGCGACCGGCAGCGCCGCGCCGGTGTCGGAGCGGGCGCATTACCGCCGTTGCCTGGCGGACAGCAGCGCCAATCCCGCCCTCGCGCTCAGCGATGCCGAAGCCTGGGTAAAATCCGGCGGCGGGGTTCCGGCGGAACACTGTGCCGCGTTGGCGCTGGTCACACTCAAGCGCTATGCGGAAGCCGGCGCGCGGCTGGACCGCATCGCCAGCGGGCGCGCCACCCTGGATGTGGAATTCCGCATCGCCCTGTACGACCAAGCGGGCAATGCCTGGATGCTGGCCGGCCAGGGCGCCAAGGCGGTGCAAAGCCTGTCCGGCGCCCTGGTGCTCTCAGCGGGCGATGCCGACCTGTTCACCGATCTGGCGCGCGCCCAGGCCATGGTGCGCAACTGGCGCGAAGTGGTGCTGGATCTGAATGCCGCGTTGCAGCTCAGCCCGCGCCGCGCCGACCTGCTGGTGCTGCGGGCCAGCGCCAAGCGCGCCTTGAAGCAATATGCCGAAGCGCGCGCCGACCTCGTCGAAGCGCTGAAACTGAAACCGGGCGATGGCGACGCGCTGGTGGAAAGCGGGTTGCTGCGCCGACAGTTGGGCGATCTGGGTGGCGCGCGGCGCGATTTCCAGGCGGCGCTGAAGGCGGGCTCCGCTCCCGCGGCCGCGCAGGCAAAAGAAAATCTCGAAGCCCTCAGGCCCTGAGCCACTCGCTGCGGACGCTGTCGTCCGGCTCGCTTGCGGCATGGCGCGCGGCCAGGCTTTCGAAATCGGCAGGAGGCAGCAGGCGCGACAGCGCCCATACCGCGGCGCCGCGCACCAGCGCTAAATCATCCTTCAGCGCCGTCTCGGCCGATGGTGCCAAGCCGGTATCGCCGCTGTTGCCGATGGCGATCATCACATTGCGCAGGAAGCGCGTCCGGCCGATGCGCTTGACCGGCGACTTGGCGAACAGGGCGCGAAACCCCGCATCGTCCAGCGCCGCCAGTTCGGCCAGGGACGGCGCCTTCAGTTCTTCGCGCGCCGCCAGCTTCATTTCCGACGCGGCGCTGGCGAACTTGTTCCAGGGGCACACCGCCAGGCAATCGTCGCAGCCATAGATGCGGTTGCCCATGAGGCTGCGAAATTCCCGCGGGATGGGGCCCTTGTTCTCGATGGTGAGATAGGAAATGCAGCGCCGGGCATCGAGGCGATAGGGCGCGGGGAATGCGTCGGTGGGGCAGATGTCGAGGCATGCCTGGCAGTTTCCGCAGTGATCGCTTTCGGCTTCATCCGGCGGCAGATCCAAAGTTGTGAAGATGCTGCCCAGGAACAGCCAGGAGCCGAACTCGCGCGATACCAGGTTGGTGTGCTTGCCTTGCCAGCCCAGGCCGGCAAGCTGGGCCAGCGGTTTTTCCATCACCGGGGCGGTGTCCACGAACGCTTTCACTTCGGCGGCGAAACTCTGGAAAATATATCCGGCCACCGCCTTCAGCTTCTTCTTCACCACATCGTGATAATCTTCGCCCAGGGCATAGGCGGAAATGGCGGCTTTGCTCTTCTGCGCCAGGATGGACAGGGGATCGTGTTCGGGTCCGTAGTTCAGCCCCAGCATGATCACGCTTTTGGCCGCGGGCCACATCGCTTGCGGGTCGGCGCGCCAGCCTGCGCGATCCGCCATCCAGCTCATCTCGCCATGATGCCCGGCTTCCAGGAATTGGCTTAAGCGCGCGGCATTGTCCGGCGCTGCCGTGGCGCCGGCGAAGCGCACAATATCGAAGCCGGCGCTTCGCGCTTCGGCTTCGATACTTTTTTTGATTGTCGCAGGATCACGCATATCGTTTGTCGCATTCTCGTCCGTAACCCAGCTTCGCGCGATCATACTCCGGGGCAAAGCCTTCGGCTCCGGCGCGTTCTCTTATCTGGTCAGAAATCGAGTTCGGCATAATGGGCGGACGGCGGCTGGCCCGGAACGCGGTCGGCCAGCAGGGAGCGGAAGGATGGGCGCGATTTCATCCGCACATACCATTCGGCGGCGGTGGGAAATTCCGTCCAGGGCACTTCGCCGAAATAATCCAGCGCCGACAGATGCGCCGCCACCGCCAGGTCCCCCAAGGTGGTTTCGCGGCAGGCGAGATTGCCGTTGCTCTCCGCCGCCGCGCCGATCGCCTTCAACGCCAGCTTCAATTCCTCGCGGCCGCTGCGGATGACATTCATGTCCGGGGCGCGGCTGAAACCGGCGCCGGTGAAACGCGGCGCGGCTTTTTCATAAACGATGCGCTGGGTCACCTGTTCATGGAACGGGCCCATCGCCCAGTCCACCCAGCGCAGGCAAGCCAGCCGCGCGGCATCGTCGGCGGGGGCCAGCGGATGGTCGGGATAATGATGTTCCAGGTGATCCAGGATCGCCCACACGCCCTCGGCGCGGGTGCCGTCCATGTCCACCAGGACCGGCATGGACTGCCTGGAATCGTCGGACATCACCGGATCGCAGGCCACCCGCTTTTCGGCCACCATCAGGCGGGCCAGGCGGCAACTGGGTGACAGCATCAGGTGAATCAGGCGGCGCATGGGACGGTCTTGTAAAGAAGGCGCCTACTTAACGCAAAAGTTCAGCCCGTCGCGCATCACCATCGCCCCGCGCCCCTGCAGCATGCCGGTGCGCCGGCGCACATAGCGGCCCGGATGCGCCGCCTTCCATTTGTGGGGGTTGGGCAGGATGGCGGCCAGCCGGGCGGCCTGTTCGCTGGTCAGCGAGCCGGCATCGGTGCCGAAATAGGCGCTGGCCGCGGCCTCGGCCCCGAAGATGCCGTCGCCCCAGTCCACCAGGTTCAGATAGGCCTGCATGATGCGTTTCTTGGGCCACAGCGCCTCGATCATCACCGTGAGATAGGCCTCGATCCCCTTGCGGATCCAGCTTCGCATCGGCACCAGGAACAGGGTGCGGGCGGTCTGCTGGGAAATGGTGCTGGCGCCGCGCATCGGCTTTTTGGGATGGCGTTTATGGTCCGCCATCGCCTTGTTGATGTTGACCCAGTCAAAGCCGTTATGGGTGCAGAAATTCTGGTCCTCGGCCCCGATCACCGCCCGCTCCAGCCGGGGCGAGATGTCGTCGGTCCAGGCATAGGACGCGCCCTTGCCCATGACCAGGCTGCGCAGCATGTCCGGGGTGCCGGGAATGGGCAGGAAGCGGAAGATCAGCAGCAGCAGGATGGGGGCAGGGACCAGCAGGATGAAGATGGATAGCGCCAGCTTCCACAGCCAGCCGCGCCCACGCCAAAGCCTGATTGCTCTAGTCCGATTCTCCGGCCCCGCCATGGGGCCAGCATAACAAACTTTATAAGGTGCGCGAGGTGCGGCGCGATGCTACCTCTTCGCCGCGCCGTCTCAGGATTCGCCCATGCACGATATGCTGTTATCCGTGATCCTGGGCGTGGTGGAAGGCATCACCGAATTCCTGCCCATTTCCTCCACCGCCCATTTGCTGGTGACCGAACGCCTGCTGGGCCTGGGCCATGACTGGCAAGCCTTCACCGTGGTGATCCAGCTTGGCGCCATCCTGGCGGTGGTGGCTGTCTATTTTCAGGTGTTCTGGAAGGCGTTGATCGGTCTGCCCCGCTCGGCCGAGGCGCGGCGCTTTGCGCTGGGGCTGATCCTGGCGCTGTTGCCGTCGGTGGTGGCGGGGCTTGCCTTGAAGAAATTGCTGGACCGCGTCCTGCTCGATCCGGCCCATGCCATGCCCTTCATCGCCGGCTGCTGGATCGCCGGCGGCATCATCATCTTGGGTGTAGAGCGCATCGCGCCCAAGGCGCGCTTTCTGGAAGGCGACAAGCTGCCTCTGTCCAAGGCGTTCCAGATCGGCTGCTGCCAGGTCCTGTCCATCATTCCGGGCGTGTCACGCTCCGGCGCCACCATACTGGGCGCCGAGATGCTGGGGGTGGATCGCCGGGCCGCAACCCTGTTCACCTTTTACCTGGCGGTACCCACCATGATGGGCGCCACTATCCTGGAGCTGCACGACAAGGCCGGGGCCCTCGCCCAAGGCCAGGTGCTGAACATCGCCATCGGCTTTGTCGTGTCGTTTGTGGTGGCGTTCTTCGTGATCCGGCAATTCCTGGCCATCGTCACGCGCTACGGCCTCAAGCCGTTCGGCTGGTACCGTATTGCGGCGGGTATCGCCTTGTTCGGCTATCTAGCCGTTCACTGAACCGGAAGCGCCGCGTACTCGCCCTTGGCGCGATAGCGCCACAGATAGGACGGGATCACCGCCTCCACCGAGGTCGGCGTGATGCCCAGATCCGCCAGGCCCGCCGCGGTGGGCGCCACGACATTGTCTTTTTTCAGCAGCCGCACCTGGTCGATGGTCAGGATCGGGTTGGGCAGAAGCTGCAGGAAGGCCGCCTTCAGCGTCGCCAGGCCGAAGGGCAGGGGCACCAGCAGGCGCTTGCGCCCGGTCTCGCGCAGGATCAGTTGCAGCAATTCCTTGAAGGAATAAGTGGCCGGACCGCCCAGTTCATAGGTGCGGCCGTCCTGCTTGCCCAGCGCCGCCAGTATCGCCTGGGCCACATCGCCCACGAACACCGGCTGGAAGCGGGTATGGCCGCCGCCTACCAGCGGCAGAGCAGGCAACAAGCGCGCCATGCCGGCGAACTTGTTGAAGAAGCCATCCTCGGGCCCGAAGATGATGGAGGGACGCAGGATCACCGCATTGGGGAACGCCTCGCGCACCGCCTTTTCGCCTTCGGCCTTGGTCACGGCATATTCGGCTTCGCCATTCAGATCGGCGCCGATGGCCGAGATATGCACCAGCGCACTTATCCCCGCGGCGGCCGCAGCTTGCGCGATATGGGCGGCGCCTTCGGACTGCACGTCCTCGAAGGTCTGGCCCTTCTGGAACAGGATGCCGGTGAGGTTGATCACCGCGTCCGCGCCCATCATCGCCCGGGCGACGGACTCAGGCTCCGAAACGTCGCATTTGACGAAATCGATCTGGCCCACAGTTCCCAGAGGCCGCAGGAAGAAGGCGCGGGCGGGATGGCGCGTCGCCACCTTGATCCGCCAGCCGGCGCGGGCCAGCGCCCGCACCGTGTGGCGCCCCAGAAAGCCGGAGCCGCCGAAAACCGTGACCAGTTGGGTGTTCATCGTTGCAAAGTCCAGGGCAAGAGAGCGGGATTCTGGGCGCGATATTAGGCCCCCGGCAGGGGTCCGCGACAGGGCTTTTTAGCCGCAAAAGCGGGAAAAATCCCAATATTGACTTGGGGGTGGCGCGCCCCTAAACATCGCGCCCTTGCCCGGACGGCGTGGCTAGTCCGGTGTGCCCAGATGGCGGAATTGGTAGACGCACTAGTTTCAGGTACTAGCGCTGCAAGGCGTGGAGGTTCGAGTCCTCTTCTGGGCACCA
>CANJJD010000025.1 GCA_947474645.1 Alphaproteobacteria bacterium
CACCCTTGCCCTGAGAGATCAAAACTTCAATCTGGCGTAGCAAAATCACTATCTGCTCCGCGCTAAAACACTTCTTCGGCATAACTAAGGTCCTTTCCAAGTCAGTTTCTCTCAAACCGCTTGGTACAAAAAGACCCGGTCAGGTCAGCACCAGCTTCCTGGCCCATTGGGAATCCCAGTCCGGCCTGTCGCTGGCTTCGCTTTTGCGCCAGGCGCTGAAAGCCTGCCAGCCTGTCTGCCTGTCTTCCGTCGCCGCCACCGCCGACAATGGCATGGTCGAGCTGGAAACCATCCTCACCCCGGTCTCTTTCAATGGCGGCGAACCGACCCGCTTCTTCGGCATGGTGCAGATGTTGAGCGATCCCACGCCGCTTCTGGGCCGTTCCATCGCCTATGAACGGCTGGTGGGCTCGCAGATCATCCAGGAAGACGAACCGCTTTCCGCTTGCGACCAGGACAACGACCAGCCCCCGCCGCCCCCGCCGCCGCCGCCCAGCCTTCGGGCCCATCCCAAGGCGCCCTATTTGCGCCTGGTGGTGTCGCAGGAAAGCCCCGCCTTCCTGCATTTCGGCAGCGGCGACCTTCTTCAGAAAATGTTCGATGTGATCGGCCGCTGGCGCGCCGCCAATAGTCAGGATTACAGCCGCTTCGTCTAAGCCTTATGGCCTGGGCATAATCGTGGTGGACGGCGTGTTCAGGTCCGGCCGCTGCGCGGTGATTTCCTTGACCGGCGGATGGTCCACCGGATCGTTGCGCAGGATATTGGTATCCAGCCGCGCCGCATTGTTCTTGCGCTGCAGATACGGGATTTCATAAGCCTCGACCTTGGCGCGATAGGCCTCGAACACCGCATTGTCCTGGGCCGTGCGCTTGTCGCAGCGTTCCGCTGGCAGGCCCGCCTGTTCCTGGCACCACAGGTCGAAATTCATTTCCTTGACCTGGTAGTTGCCGTTGCGCTGGGCCAGCGCCGGGCTCGCCACAACCAGGATCATCAATGCAAGACGCAGCTTCATGATGCCAGCCTAGGCGCTTTGCCGGGGGTTGGACAGCCGCAAAATGACAACGGCCCGCGCCTTTTGGGGCGCGGGCCGCTGATATGCGAGGCGTTAATGATTTACGGTTGCAGCGTGACGACGGTGCGCCGGTTCTTGGCTTCCCGGACGCCGTCCTCGGTCTGAACCGCCAGGTCGGTTTCACCGACGCCGCTGGCATGCAGGGCCGCGCGGCGCGCGCCCAGGTTGGCCAGGGCCTCGACCACGACATTGGCGCGGCGAACCGACAGCGCCTGGTTGTAGTCCGAGGCGCCGGAGGTATCGGTGTGGCCAACGATGTTGATGTTGGTCTGGCCGCCGGTGCGGGCGGTGGCGATCACATCGTCCAGCACCTTCAACTGCTCGGCCTTCAGGGTCCAGGAGTCGAAGTCGAAATAGACGGTGAAGTCACCGCCGGACTGGGCCGTGGGTGCGGGTGCAGCCGTCGGAGCCGGCATGGGTGCGACCGGCGGAGGCGGCGGCGCCGGACGGGCCGCGGTTTCCAGGCGCACGATCGAGGAATCCAGCGCGTTCTTGCAGGCCTGGGCGGCGGCAGCGGCGCTGGGCACGTTGCTGTACAGCACCCAGCAGTCGAAGTCGGCCTGGGCGCGGGCGGCCTGTTCGGGGAACTGGTCCTTGCCGGTGATCACGGCGCGCACAAGGCGGGCGCGCATGGCGGTCTGGGCGGCGCCCGAACCGGATTCGGCTTCAGGCTCGGTGCCCCCGGTGGCCAGATCGGCCTTGTCGGTGAAAGCCTTGGCGAGCAGGTCGTTGGAGCTTTCGCTGCCCGAGAAGGGGTTCAGGGAGTCAAAAAAGCCGCTTTCCTCAGCGTCTTCGGCGGGCAGGGCGGCAGCCTGGGTGGCCAGGTCGCCATAATCCTTGGCCAGGGCCTGGGTGAAGGGACTGCCGGGACCGATATCCTCGGCGTCATCGCTCGAACAGGCGGCAAGGCCAAAGGCCAGGACACCGGCAGCGGCAAGCATGGTCCAGCGGCGGCCATGGCCGCGAGAAATCGTTGAAAAGCGCATATTATTAAGTCCCCACAAGCGGCTTTGTAATCCGGGCCCCAGCCCTGCTCCGTGCCGCGAAATTTTACCCGCCTTTCCTATAGCGCGGCGCATGGATGCGAAAAAGGCCCCTGTTTCAAAATGGTTGACCCCGCCTGTGGCCCGAAAAAGGGGGTTTGGACGCGAAAAAAGGCCATTTCCCGGTCCATCCGGGGTGTCCGGTAACCTCCTGTTGACCCTCCCGGGGGTATGAATGGCTTGAAACATTAACGCTTGGGCGGCCCATGCAGGGCTTGGCGATGTCCATCAAGGACGCCGAACCGGTCGTCGCCAAGGCAGGCGCCGAGCGCCGGCGCTTTCGCCGTGTCCGGGTGGACCTGCCCGGGCGGCTGTTCGTCCCCTCCGATGCCCGCGAAGCGCGCTGCACCATTTCCGACCTGTCGCCCGGCGGCGCCGCCATCGTCTGCGAGATGATCCCCGAGGCCGGCACCCCGGTCATTCTCTATGTCGACGGCTTCGGCCGTTTTGAAGGCAATGTGGTGCGCCGCGACGGTTACGGCTTCGGCATCGCCTTTATCTGCACCCCCTCCAAGCGCGAACGCACCGCCGAACAGTTGATCCTGTTCCTCAACAAGGCGCTGGTGGACGAGTCAGTGATGCGCCGCCATGAGCGCTCCAACCAGAAGGGCTTCGCCCGATACACCCGCGCCGATGGCCAGATCGTGCATTGCGAAGTGATGGATATCTCGGTCGGCGGCGTGTCGCTGCGGACCGACGTCAAGCCGCCGATCGGCGAATTCGTGCTGATCGCCCAGATCGCGGGCCGGGTGGCGCGTCATCATGCCGACGGCATCGGCATCGAGTTTGTCGGCCAGGAAAAAGCCGCCGACCAGGCTGCTCACCACATCAATGTGGTCCGCTAGTTTTTAGCGGAAGTCCGGCCCCACCGCCCAGATTACCAGCGAACGGCGGATCCCCGATTCAATCGGCGTGACCTGGTGCAGCATGTTGGCGGGGAAGGCGACCAGGGTGCCGCGCTCCCGTGGCGCGGTGTCGATCAGGTTTCCGCCGCGCACCTGCAGGTCGCAGCCCTTGTAATCGGCGCTGTCGCTGAGCTGCAGGCTCAAGGTCAGCTTGCGCGGCTCCTGCGACGGGTCATGCGGATCGCGGCCATAGTCCTTGTGCCATTCGAAGTGCCCGCCTTCGGGCCCGCCATACAGCGCATATTGCATTGCCGCCAACGCCGACAGGTCGAATCGGAAGTAGCGGGCGTTCAATTCCAGCACCGCCTGTTCCACTTTGGCATAGACGTTTTCGGTGTCGGGACCGCGCGGCACCCAGGCAACCTTGGTGCTGCGGATATTCTCATAGCCCCGGCCGTTCGACAGTTCGGCTTTCTCCAGCGCCAGGCTGTCGCCCAGCCGCACCAAAGCGTCCAGTTCGGCCGTGCTGAACAGGCCGCGCCAGACGGCCAGCGCGCCGGATAAGGCCAATGATCCCCCCAATGCAAGCATCTGTTGTTGTGCCGGTTATGGATACGCAGAGCAGCTTACGGCAAAGCGCAGGGCCAAGAAATGGAAAGTTCGCCAGGTCTCAGAAGCGGTAGCCGGCCATGCCCATCACCGTGACATTGGTGTCGCGGATGCTGATGGGGCTAAGGGCGGCATCGCCGAGCAGGCGCGTGACGCCGACATCGGTGCCGACAAACCAATGACTGTTGATGCGGTAGATCAGGTTGGCGCCGGCCCGCACATCCTTGAAGCCGCTGGAGGCGTTAAAGCGCGGAAAGATCGAGGCGCCGGCCTGGGCCGGGGTGACGCCGAAATAGGTCTGCATGTATTCGCCGTCGGCCCAGGTGGCGCGAATATGCGGCATCAGGATCAGCTTCTTGCCCAGGGGCAGCCCCGACGACAGTCCCATGGTGCCCGTCACGCCATGGTTGATGGATTTGACGGCGGAAACCTCGAAATTGAACAGGCTGATGCGGGTGGAGGCGAAGGCGCGCAGGGCCGCCGAAGCCTTGATGGTGCCCAGGCCCTTCAGCCGGTCATCGCCGGATTCGAAAATCCCGTCGCTGGCGTGATCCTTGCGGCCGGCATCGAAGGTGAGGCCGCCGCCGAAACGGATTTTCTTGAGATGGGCGGTGACGCTGAGCCCGCCCTGGCCCAGGGAGATGGTATCGCGCCAGCTCACGGCGACAAACGGCAGGGCACGCACGATGCTGCGGTCGCTGCCTTCAAAGCTGGGCCGTGACGCCACGGCCGCGCCCAATGTGACGTCCCATACTTTTGCTTTTTCGCCGCGGCCACGAAATTGCGCCTGCGCCGGCGCGCACATAAGGGCGGCCGCAGCAACGGCGATCAGGATACAGGGCGCTTTCACGCCTTCAGCGATACAGGCTTTGGCGCGGCCGCGCCATCTATCCCAGATTCTGGATCTGGCTGGAGGCCAGCATCAGCTTGGCGACACTGAGTTCGCCGCTGGCGTCCAGGGTGCCCAGGAAGGCGCGGGTGCGTTCCAGCGCATCGCCCTGTGTGGCGGCCCAGTCGTCCACGCTGGCGCCGCTGGCCAGCAGTTTGCGGGTGATGCCGCGCTGGGACTGGGAAAGATCGTCGAGCAGCCGGCGCAGCGCCAGCCGGTCCCAATGTTCGGGTGGCGAGAAACGTCCCGCCAGGCTGCGCAAGCGGTCCAGGCCCAGGATTTCGCCCAACTGGAAGAACACCGGCGCGACCTTGTCCGGTGGCATCCTGGTTTCATGCGCCAGCAGCGCCACGTCCAGCGCCGCCGCCAGGGGCGAGAGCAGCGCCATGTCGCGCGCCAGATCTTCCGGCACGCCGGCGCCGGTCAGTTCGGCGATGGCTTCCTGGTCGGCGGGCGTCATCGTGTAATGCTGGCGCAGCGCCTCCACCCCGGCGCGATACTGCGCCACGGTGTCGGCGATGGGCGCATCCCCCGGCACCTGGGTCAGGAACCAGCGCGCGGCGCGGCGGAACTGGTCGGCGATGCCGGAATAAAGCCGTGTCTGCACCGCGGCATCGACTTTCAAATCCAGCGCGTCGATGCGGCTCTTGAGCGCCGACAGACCAAAGGCGCCGTCACTGAGGACAAAGCCGCGCGCAACCTGCGCCGACGACAGGCCTGTCACCTCGCGGGTGCGCAGCACGAATACCGGCCCGGCCAGGTTGACGATGCCGTTGATCAAAACGGTGCTGACGATCTCGCGCTTCAGGCGGTGGCGGCCGGGCTCCTCGGGAAAGGCGGCCACGGCGGCAGGCGGGAAATAGCCGGCCAGCAGGGATTCAAACACCGGATCGTCGGGCAGGGTGCTGGCCAGCACTTCGGCGTCCAGGTCCAGCTTGGCATAGGCCAGAAGCACCGCCAGCTCGGGGCGGGTCAGCCCCTTGCCGCCATGGGCCAGCGCGCTGAGCGCCGCATCGCCGGGCAAAAACTCCACGCCCCGGTCCAGCTTGCCGCGCGACTCAAGATCGCGCATCAGCCGCGCTTGGGCGTCCAAATCGCGGATGCCGCGCTGCTCGGCCACCGACAAGGCCAGGGTCTGGTTGTAATTGTCCGCCAGCACATGTTCGGCGACATCGTCGGTCATGGAGGCGAGCAGGGTGTTGCGCTTGTCCTCGCTGAGTTCGCCGCGCATCACCGGCCCGCCCAGCAGGATCTTCAAATTCACTTCATGGTCGGAAGTGTCCACGCCGGCACTGTTGTCGATCGCGTCGGTCTCGATGCGCACACCGGAACGCGCCGCTTCGATACGGCCGAGCTGGGTGACGCCCAGATTGGCGCCTTCGCCCACCACTTTGGCGCGCAGCTCCGCGCCGTTGACGCGCACCGCGTCATTGGCGCGGTCGCCGGCCTCGGCCTGGGATTGCGAAGCCGCCTTGATGTAGGTGCCGATTCCACCGAACCACAACAGGTCGGTCTGGGCTTTCAGCAGCGCGTTGATCAAGGCCGGCGGCGACAGGCTGGCGGCATCGCTGCCGATCAGCGCCTGTACTTCGGGCGACAGGGGAATTTCCTTCAGGGTGCGGGCGAAGATACCGCCGCCCTTGCCGATCAGTTCCTTGTTGTAATCGTCCCAGCTCGAGCGGGGCAGGGCGAACAACCGCTCGCGCTCGGCAAAGCCGGTGGCGGCATCCGCATTGGGGTCCAGGAAGATGTGGCGGTGATCGAAGGCCGCCACCAGGCGGATGTGCTTGGACAGCAGCATGCCGTTGCCGAACACGTCGCCCGACATGTCGCCCACGCCGATCACGGTGAAGTCGGTGCTCTGGATGTCGGTGCCCAGTTCGCGGAAGTGGCGCTTGACCGCTTCCCAGGCGCCGCGGGCGGTGATGCCCATCTTCTTGTGGTCATAACCGACGCTGCCGCCGCTGGCGAAGGCGTCCCCAAGCCAGAAGCCGCGTTCCAGCGCGATGCCGTTGGCGATGTCCGAGAAGGTGGCGGTGCCCTTGTCGGCCGCCACCACCAGGTAAGGATCATCGCCATCGGGCCGCAGCACGTTCGGCGGCGGCATGATCTTGCCGGCGCCGTCCAGATTGTCGGTGACGTCCAGCAGGGCGTTGATGAAAATCTTGTAGGCCGCGATGCCGGTTTCCATGAACTGCTCGCGGGAGGGATTGGCGGGCATCAGCTTGGGAAAGAAGCCGCCCTTGGCGCCCACCGGCACGATCACGGCATTCTTGACCTACTGCGCTTTCACCAGGCCCAGGATTTCGGTGCGGAAATCCTCGCGCCGGTCGCTCCAGCGCAAGCCGCCGCGCGCGATGCGGCCAAAGCGCAGATGCACGCCTTCCAGCACGGGCGAATAGACGAAGATTTCTCGCCAGGGACGCGGCGCGGGCAATTCGTCCAGTTTGGCGGAATCGAATTTCATCGCCATGGCCGGGCGTTGCGAGCCGTCGGCGCTTTTCTGGAAGAAGTTGGTGCGCAGCACGCTGTCCAGCACATTCTTGAAGCGTCGGATGATGCGGTCGTCATCCAGAGACGGCACATCCTTGAGCGCCGCCTCGATGTGTTTTTCGATGCCGTCCACCTCAGCGGCGCGGTCGCCGCCTGCCGCCGGATCGTTCCTGGCACGGAACAGGGCCACCAGCAGGGCGGCGACGTCCGGATTGCGCACCAGCGCCTGCTGCATATAGGCGAGGGAGAAAGTGATCGCCGCCTGGCGCAGGAATTTTCCCGCCGCCCGCAGGATGGTGACGTCGCGCCAGGCCAGGTTCGCCCCGATCACCAGCTTGTTGAAGTCGTCGCTTTCCGCGTCGCCCCGCAGCACGGCGTGGAAGGCGTCCTGCAAGGGCTCGCGGATCTCGTCCAACCGGACGGGAAGGCCGTCGGCGCGCTCCATGGAAAAATCCAGGATCACCGCTTCCTGGCGCCAGCCGCCATCGCTGTTGAAGGACACGGGATAAGAATCTTCCGCGATCACCTTCAGGCCCAGATTCTCAAACACCGGCAGCGAGGCCGACAGCGGCAGCACATCGCCCAGCACATACAGTTTCAGGCGCAGCGCCGACGCTGTATCGCCTTCGCGCCGCCAGACGCCGGCGCGCAAGTTCAGCCCGTCCTTGGCCGCTGCCAGCTCCTGCAGCGCCGCCAGGTCGCGCGCTCCTTCATGGGCTGGGAAATTGTCGCGATAGCCGGGCGAGAATTGGGGTGCCAGCGCCGCCAGCCGGGCAGGGCCTTCGCTGCGGCCAAGGCTGGCGCAGACCGCATCGGTCAGGGCGTCGTCCCAGGTGGTGATCATGGCGCCGATCTGGCGTTCGAGTTGACGCACATCCACGCGCGGCAGCGGCCCGTCATTGCGGCCGATGATGTAATGCAGTCGCACCAGCGGGCTTTCATCCACCGCCGCCTCGAACGCCGAGGTGCGGCCGTTAAAGGCCTTGGCCAACAGGGCATGGATGTCGGCGCGCAGCTTGGCGTTGATATGGTCGCGCGGCGCCAGCAGCAGCGCCGAAACGAAACGGTCAAAACGGTCGAAGCGCAGGAACAGCTTCAGGCGCGGCAGCCCGCCCATGTGCAGGATGCCGGTGGCGATGACATAAAGTTCGTCGGCCGAAACCTGGAACAGTTCGTCGCGCGGGAACGTGTCCAGGATATGGGTCAACGCTTTGCCGTCATGGCTGTTGGGCGCCAATCCGGCATGGGCCATCACCGCCTCGATCTTGCGGCGCAGCAGCGGGATGGTGCGCGGCTGGGCGCTGTAGGCGCTGGAGGTGAACAGGCCGACAAAGCGGCGCTCGCCGACAAAGGCGCCCTTGGCATCGAAGGTCTTGATGCCGATATAATCCATATGGGCGCGCCGATGCACCAGGCTGCGGGCCGCGCTCTTGGTGACGATCAGGGCTTCGGGGGAATCCAGGAAGGCGCGCACTTCGGCTGTGAGGCCGCCGCGCTCGCCGCTGCGCCCGCTGCTGCGCCCAATGACGCGGGCATGTTCGTCGGCCAACACGCCCAGCCCGCTGGCCTTTACCGGCTCCAGCATGCCATTGGCGCCGTCCTTTCCCAGCACATAGTCGCGCGCGCCCAGGAAGGTGAAATGATTGTCCGCCAGCCAGTCCAGGAAGGCGAGGTCCTCGGCAATGTCGGTGCGGGGCGGATGGCGCTCCAAGTCCTGCCGCGCCGCCGCCAGCCGCGCCAGCATCGGTTTCCAGTCGCGCACAGCCGCGGCGCCTTGGGCAAAGGTGTCGCGCAGCGAGTCCAGCAGCTTCTGGCGCGGCTCGGGCGGGATCGCGTCGCACACCAAGGCGATCAGGCTGATGCGCGACCCGTCCAGGTCCAAAATGGGATGGAAGGCGGCGCGGATGCGCGCCCCTCCGGCCAACGCCGCCTGCAGCGCGGAATCGAACAGGAAGGGCCGGTCGTCATTGATCGCCACCAGCACCGTCTCATGGCCCTGTTCCAGCGCGTTCACCAGGCTCTCGCCCGGCTTATGCGCCTGCGCCTGGGCCAGCAGCGCCATGGCCAGCGCCGCCAACTGGTCGGCGCGGGCGCGCAGCACATCGTCAGGCACGGCATGGGCAAAGAGTGCATCGAAGAAGCTGGTGAGCGCGGCATCGGCCGGCAGAAGCGCGCGGGCTTCCTTGATGCGGTCGGCCGCGGTGCGGGCTTCCTCGGTTTCCGCTGAACGGATGGCAGTCATCACGGTCATGGCAAAGCCCCGGGCGCTGATTTGGTCTGCCTATTATAACGCCAATAGGGTGGAGATAGCGTTATTAGCGTCAGCGCAGCGCAAGCTGCGGCAGAGTTTCCTGCCGCTCGCGCATGGCGCAGTGCAGCATAGTGAAGCCGGTGATCGCGCCCGCCGCCGCCAGGACCGCAGCCGCAACCCAGGCATCCAGCGTCCAGGCGCCCAGCATGGCGGCGGCCGCGGTTGCGGTGGATGACGGCAGGATGAAAGCCATGACACCCTTGGCATCGCGCAGGATCAAGGCCGCAGCCAGGGCCGGCGCGGCCGCGAAGCAAAACACCAGGGCGGGCGCGGGCAAGCCGGGCATCACCAGGAAGGCGCCCGCGCCCCAGGCAGCGCCGGTATAAAGAAGCAGCATGCGCAAATCGGAGGCAGCTTCCTGCAGGGGTACGCGCCGAAGGCTGCGCGCGAAGCCGCGGATGTAATTGCGGGTCATGCCGACAATGCCGATCAGCACCAGGCTCACCCAAGCGAAATCGGCCTTCAGGCTGGCGCCGCCGCTGCCGCCTGCGCTCCAGGCCAGGGCGATACCGCCCGCCAGCATCAGGGCGATGCAGACCTGGGGCGAGCGGCCCAGGAATTGCGACAGATGCATGTTGCGGCTGGCTTCGCCATGCAGCGCCGGCAGGCGCGACAATGCAGCCAAAGGGAGGGCCGCAAGGGGCACGCCGTCATCAAAGCTTTTTGCAATGGATGCAGGATCGAAAGCTGGGCCGGCGCTCTCTATGTCGGTGATGGCCATGCAATGCCCCCCGTCAATCCGCGCTAAGGATTTACAGCCTTACGCGGTATTAATGTGAGCAGTAGATGATTCGCGCCGGTCAGGACAGTCGGGGCACGCGCTTGGCATCCATCACCATTTTTGATCTGGAGTTCACCGCCTGGGAGTGCTCCATGGCGCGCCATTGGCTGTCGCCGGGCGAGTTCAAGGAAGTGGTGCAGATCGGCGCGGTGAAGCTGGATGCGGACAGCTTCGCGCCGCTGGCGGAATTGGACGTATTGGTGCGGCCGCGGGTGAATTTTCCGCTCACGCCCTATTTCGAAAAACTCACCGGCATCAGCAGCGAACAGGTCGCTCGCCAAGGCACCGATTTCGCCGCCGCCTTTGCCCGCTTCCTGGAATTTGCCGGCGATGGGCCGATTGCCGCCTTCGGGCGCGACGACAAGGTGCTGGAAGAGAATGTCCGGCTCTATGGCATGGCAGGCGCGCCGGCCCTGCCGGTGTTCTATGACCTGCGCGGCTGGTTCGCGGTCCAGGGCGTGGATCCACGGGGCATGCATTCCTGCGATATCGGGCCGGCGGTCGGGCTTGCGTTTCAGGGCCGCACCCACAATGCGCTGGACGATGCCCGCTCCATCGCCGGCGCCATGGCCAAGATGGCGGCGCGCGGGCTGCACGGCTTGCGGCCGGCGGCTTAGATGGCTGAAGCTGATCGCCTGATCCAACTGCTCGACCTGAAGCCCCATCCGGAAGGCGGGCATTTCCGCGAGACGTATAGAGACGGCAATGAAGGCCGCGCCCATTCCACCGCCATTTATTTTTTGCTCAAGGCCGGCGAGGTTTCGCGCTGGCACCGGGTGGATGCCGCCGAAGTCTGGCATTTTTATCGCGGCGCCCCGCTGGAGCTGCGCATCGGCAAACAGACCTACGTGTTGGGCGCCAACATAGACGAGGCGCAAGTGCCGCAGCTTGTGGTGCCGCCAAACGCCTGGCAGGCGGCGCGCAGCCTGGGCGATTACACCCTGGTGGGTTGCACCGTGGCGCCGGGCTTTGAATTCTCGAAGTTCGAAATGGCGCCGGACGGTTTCGCGCCGGACTAGGGCGCCCGCCGTCTTTTCCTTGCAGTTGCGAAGACAATGACAAACCGGCCAGAATCCGGGCGACAGGGGTGCGCAATCGGCTATTGTCGCGCCAACAAGGTTTATACGGGAGAGACAGATGAAGTTTTTTGCAGGCGCGGGCTTATTGATGCTGGTGGCGACAGCCGCCTATGGCCAGGCCGACCGGCTGGCGATCCAGTCCGAACCCGCCAAGGGCGGCACACCGGCCTGGAAGCTGGCGCCCAGCTTTCCGGACTCCACCGGCTTCACCATGGTTGAAGCCGACGGCACCGTGAACGTCATTCCGCGCGAACAGCGCGGCGCCCGCCGCACCCTGCCGGACGGTTATGTCGCGACGCCGTCCTGCAAGGGCTCGCCGATCTGCGGCCGCGAGGGCGGCTATGCCCGCAACCAATTGGCGCGCGTCCTCTACGACACCAACATGGGCTACAAATATTCCTATCCGTATTTCCTGCCCAAGGGCATCGGCGGCGTGCCGTCGGTGGCGCTGGATTCCAAGGGCAATCTCTGGGTCTTCAAGCGCTCGCCCGTCGGCGTAACCCAGTTGATGAAGTTCGACGCCAACAAGAAGCTGGTGCTGGAAGTGCCTGAAAGCGTCATCAGCTACCAGGAAAAGGCCCATGGCATGGCGGTGGATGCCGACGACAATGTCTGGGTCGCCGATGCGGGCCAGGCGACCGTCAAGAAACTCTCGCCCGACGGCAAGCTGCTCTTGACCATCGGCGAGCGCGGCAAGCGCGGTGACTGGCACGAAGACAAGGGCCAGCGCCTGTTGTGGCAGCCGGTCATGATCGCCTTCGGTCCCAAGGGCGCGGTCTATATCGGCATGGGCCATGCCAATGAGAGCCCCAATGACGTCAACAGCCCCGACCCGCTGAACCAGTATGGCGTGGCGCGCGTCCTACAGGTGACCTCGGACGGCAAGTTCGTGCGCCAGTGGTTCGGCAATGAAGTGGGCCAGGGCAAGTTCAACGACGTCCATGGCCTGGCGGTGGACCCGGCCAATGGCGATGTCTGGGTCGGCGACCGCGAGCAGTACCGCATCGTCGTCTATACCGCTGACGGCAAGTTCAAGAAGACCCTGCAGGTCAAGAACCTGGTCTGCGCCCTGAACTTCGACCGCCAGGGCAATCCCTGGATGGCGTCGGGCCAGGACGGCCAGTTCCTCAAGCTGACCCATGACGGCCAGGTTGTGGGCGCGGTGGGCAATGGCATGGGCATCGGCACGGGCCAGTTCATCGAGGCCAGCTACTGGGTGTTCGATCCCAAGAATAACCTGATCGCCGGCGACACCAGCGTCGGCCGCGTCACGGTCATGAGCAAGTAAGCAGCTCGGACTACCTCCCCCGGCGCGCGCGATAGCGCGCTTGCATGGGGGAGGTGGCCGCAGCATCGCTTGCGATGCGCAGGCCGGTGGGGGCAGTTCGCGCCGTTTTTATTTTACGGCCACGTCGCGCGGCGAGACCGCCAGCAGCTTGGACAATTCCTGCTGGATCGCCAGCGACGAGGCATGGCCTTCTTGGCCTTCGCCCGGCACAAAGCTGACCAGCAGGGTCTGGCCCAACAGGGTGATGGTGGGCTTGCCGCCTTCGGCCACCTTCACGCTGTTGATGCGCTTGACCAGCAGGCGATGCGCGGTAGGACTGGCGGCCAGGAAGCGCTCGATCCCCATGGCGGCGTTGGTCAGGGCGTCGAAGGCGCGGCCGCGGGTTTCGCTATCCGCCGCCAGCACCGCCGGGTCTGCCGAAAATTTGAGCGCGACATTCTGGACATAGGTGAGGTGCCTGGCCTCGTCGCCAAAGGCCGTCTGCAGCTCGCCGGCCGAGATCGCCAGGGTGTTGGGCGGCGGCGCGGCGCCCTGATAGGTGGCGGGCAATCCTTCCGGCGCGTCAGGTGTATAAAGTGTCATTCCGCCCCACACCGAAACCCGGATGGCGGTCGCGCCGGTGTCGTATTTCAGAAGCTTGGCGCCCAGCGAGCCGCGATCCATGCTGAGCACGAAACTCTCGGTCCGCCCGGAAAAGCGCAGCAGGTAGCGGCCCTTTCCATATGGCGCCAGGACAAAGTTGCCATCGCCCGCGCTGTACATGCCCGGTTGCAGCGGTCCGATGCGCTCGGCCGCCAGCCGCGAGGCCATGCCCGGCGGCGTGCCGGGCGGGACCTCAGGCTGCGCCCAAGCCGGTGACAAGCCGAGCGATGTGCTTGCCAGCAGCAGGGTCAGGATTGCGACTTTGGTTCTCACGCGACTCTCATAGCGGTTGTTTCCGCCACGGCTGGCGACGTCACCAACCCCCTTCATTGCCTGAGATAATGCCATCCCAATAGGGCAAATTTAAGGGCGCGAGCCGTTCGCAAAAGCGCCGGTCCGGTGGGGGGGTGAGACGCCGCCGCGCCTTCCTTTTGGGCGCAATTATGACTAAACGGGAAGCCATTGATCAAAGCGACAGGGGGCTTTCGTGACGCAGAGTTTGGACAGTTTCAAGTGCCGCAAGACCTTGAAGGTCGGCAGCAAAAACTATGTCTATTTCAGCCTCCCCACCGCCGAGAAGAACGGCCTGAAGGGCATAGCCAAGCTGCCCTATTCCATGCGGGTGCTGCTGGAAAACCTGTTGCGCTACGAGGACGGCCAAACCGTCACCAAGGACGACATCCAGGCGGTGGTGGCCTGGGGCAAGAGCCGCACCAGTGACCGCGAAATCGCCTTCCGCCCCGCCCGCGTCCTGATGCAGGACCTGACCGGCGTGCCGGCGGTGGTGGACCTTGCCGCCATGCGCGACGCCATGAAGACGCTGGGCGGCAATCCGGAAAAGATCAATCCGCTCGCCGAAGTGGATCTGGTGATCGATCACAGCGTGATGATCGACAATTTCGGCCAGAAGGATTCCTTCAAGAAGAATGTGGCGGTCGAATATGAGCGCAACCAGGAACGCTACCAGTTCCTGCGCTGGGGCCAGCAGGCGTTCGCCAACTTCCGCGTGGTGCCGCCGGGCACCGGTATCTGCCATCAGGTGAATTTGGAATATCTCGCCGAGACGATCTGGGTGCGCAAGGGCAAGGACGCCAAGAACAAGAATATCGAATATGCCTTCCCCGATACGGTGGTCGGCACCGACAGCCACACCACCATGATCAACGGCTTGGCGGTGCTGGGCTGGGGCGTGGGCGGCATCGAGGCGGAAGCCGCCATGCTGGGCCAGCCCATCTCCATGCTGATCCCCGAGATCGTCGGCTTCAAGCTGACCGGCAAGCTCAAGGCCGGCGTCACCGCCACCGACCTGGTGCTGACCGTGACGCAAATGCTGCGCAAGAAGGGCGTGGTGGGCAAGTTCGTGGAATTCTACGGCGCCGGTCTTGATGAATTGACGTTGGAAGACCGCGCCACCCTTGCCAACATGGCGCCGGAATATGGCGCCACTTGCGGCTTCTTCCCAATCGACTCCGAAACTGTCGCCTTCCTCAAGAATACCGCGCGCAAGCCGGCGCGCGTGTCGCTGGTGGAAAAATACGCCAAGGCGCAAGGCCTGTGGCGCACCGCCAAGAGCCCCGATCCAGTGTTCACAGACACGCTGTCGCTGGACATGGACGCGGTCGAGCCTTGCATGGCCGGCCCGATGCGTCCCCAGGACCGGGTGGCGCTGTCGGGCATCTCGGGCAATTTCGCCGAGCATCTGATCAAGACCTGGAAGAAGGAAGATACCGCCAACAAGCGCGCCAAGCTGGAAGGCTCGGAAGCCTCTATCGGCCATGGCGATGTGGTGATCGCCGCCATTACTTCGTGCACCAACACCTCCAATCCCAATGTGATGATGGGCGCAGGACTCTTGGCGCAGAAGGCGGTCAAGCGCGGCCTCAAGGTTCGTCCGTGGGTCAAGACCTCGCTGGCGCCGGGTTCGCAGGTGGTCACCGACTATCTGGCCAAGGCCGGCGTGGACAAGGCGCTGGACAAATTGGGCTTCACCCTGGCCGGTTACGGCTGCACCACCTGCATCGGCAATTCGGGCCCCTTGCCCGAACCGGTGGCCAAGGCGGTGACCGAGGCCGACCTGGTGGCGGCCGCCGTCATTTCGGGCAACCGCAACTTCGAAGGCCGCGTCCATCCGCAAGTGCGGGCCAACTATCTGGCCTCGCCCATGCTCGTGGTCGCCTATGCCCTGGCCGGTTCGGTCAACATGGACCTGACCCGCGAGCCGGTGGGCTATGACAAGCAGAACGAGCCGGTCTATCTGAAGGACATCTGGCCCAGCCCGAAGGAAATCCGTGCCGCCATCGCCAAGGCGGTTAGACCTGCGGCCTTCAAGAAGCGCTACGGCAACGTGTTCGACGGCGATGCCAACTGGCGCAAGGTCAAGCTGGTCAAGGGCCAGACCTATCAGTGGGACAAGAAGTCCACCTATGTGAAGAACCCGCCCTTCTTTGAAGGTATGACCCTCAAGCCCCAGCCGGTGGAGGAAATCGCCGGCGCCCGCGTGCTGGCGCTGTTCGGCGATTCCATCACCACCGACCACATCTCGCCCGCCGGCAACATCAAGGCATCCGCCCCGGGCGGGCTGTACCTGTCGGAACACCAGGTGTCGCAGAAGGATTTCAACTCCTATGGCTCGCGCCGCGGCAATTTCGAGCTGATGGAGCGGGGCACCTTCGCCAATATCCGTATCCGCAACGAGATGATGGGCGGGGCGGAAGGCGGCAACACCCTCTATTACGCCAAGCCTGACTCGCCGGGCGAGCCCATGTCCATCTACGACGCCGCCATGGCGTACAGAAAGGACGGCCATGGCACGATCGTGATCGGCGGCAAGGAGTATGGCACCGGCTCGTCCCGCGACTGGGCGGCCAAGGGCCCCAAGCTGCAGGGCGTTCGCGCCGTGATCACCGAAAGCTTCGAGCGCATCCATCGCTCCAACCTGATCGGCATGGGCGTGGCGCCCTTCTGCTTCGAGGCCGGCAAGAGCCGCAAGGATTACGGCTTTACCGGGCGCGAAGTGATCGACATTCCCGGCCTGTCGGGGGATCTGAAGCCCCGCCAGCTCATGACCGCCAATGTGACCCGTCCCGACGGCACCAGCTTCAAGCTGCCGCTGTACCTGATGATCATGACGGCGGACGAGGTGGCCTATTTCAAGAACGGCGGAATTCTGCCCTACGTTCTGCGCAATCTGCTCGCCGCGTAATTTGCAAAAGCCATCCGCGCGCTATCCTGCGCCGGATGGCTTTTGATTCTCTCGGCATTCCCGCTGCCTGCGCGCTGTTCGGCGCCGCGATTGCTGCCTGGCGGCTGGCCGCGCCGCTGCGCGCCGCGGCGCGGCTTTACCTGCGCTTCGCCGCCATGCTGTTCGCATCGCTGGGGGCGGCGCGCCTGCTCGGTCTGGCCGATGTCGCGGCCCTGTTCCTTTTGCCGCTGGGCAGCGCCTCGCTGATGGTGGCGGCGCTGGCCTTGTTCGCGCGGCCGCTGCCGGTCTTTGCCATCTGTGTGGTGCTGGTGATCGCGCTGGCGGGTGGTCTTGCCGGGTTGGTATCCGGCGTCGCAGTGCTCGCCCTGGTGCCGCTGATTTTTGCCGGGCTGGTCATCATCGCCGCGTCGCTGAACGGCATCGCCGTCTTTCCGATACTGGCCGGCGTAGCGCTGCTGGCAGCGGGATTGGCGTTTCTGCAGCAGGGCGCGCAGGCGGGCATGTTTCTGTTCTGTGCCGCCGTCCTGATGGGCCTGGCAAAACCGTCAGCTCTTGCGGTCCAGAACCAGCGCCATGCGCGGGCTGCCGATGCTGCCATACGCGGTCTCCACTGACACCGTTTCGCGCCGCTCAGGCATGACCTGGCCCATCAACTGGGTGACGAAAGTCGGCAGCAATCGCGGAGCGTCCCAAAACGGGTCGCGGCGCAGCGTTTCGTCCTGACACACAAGTTCGACCTGGAGCCGGGGCGGAAAATTCTGGTTGCGGGCGTTAAGGTCTTTGGGCTTGTGGCCCAAAGTGCTGGAAGTGCTGGCTTTTTCGATCGGACGCGTGCCGGCGCCGGAGGGTTTGGGGCCTCCGCGCACGGCAATCTCAAAGGGTCCGGTGACACGCATACCAGTCCACAAGGCAAGCCTTGTTCCGCCCGCAGAACCTTTGAGGTTTCCGCTTTTTTAAGCCCGCAGCCCACATACTGGCCCCGCGAAAAGGCCGGAGAAACCGGGCCGGGGATTGGTGGCTGTGCTGAACAGCGCATTGCAAAAGCGAAGGGACGTCGAACAGCTGGCTCAGCTGGATGACGAACTGCGCCTGCGCCTCGCCGCCCAGGCCGCGGGCGCCGCGACCTTTGATTGGGACCTCGGCGCCGGCACCATCCGCTGGGACGGCGCCACCGACATCCTGCCGCTGCATGTCGACAGCACCCAGGTCGGCAGTTTCCTGGACGGTATCCTGCCCGAACGCCGCGCCGAGATTCAGGCGGTGCTGGAGTCGCGCAACGCCGCCTCCACCACCTTCGTCGCCGACATCGAGATCGCCAGCGCGCTCGGCGCGGTCAATTTCACCATGGCCGGCACCCGCATCCCCGGCGACAATGGCGCGACCGCGCGCCTGGTCGGGTTGATGCGCGACACCACCGAACGTTCGCGCGAAATGCGCCGCCTGTCCTATCTGGCCACCCGCGACGAACTGACCGGCCACCTGAACCGCAACGCCCTGCGCGAGGAGCTGTCGGGCGCCATCGAATCCGCCAAGTCGGAAAGCCGCAACTGCGCCCTCTTGGTCGCCTCGATCGACCGGCTGGCCATGATCAATGACAGTTTCGGCTTCGACGCCGGCGAGGAAGTCATCATGGGCGTGGGCGACCGCCTGGCCAAGACCCTTCGCGGCAGCGACGTGATCGGACGCACCGCCGGCAACAAGTTCGGCGTGCTGCTGAAGAATTGCCGCGAAAGCGAAATCGCGGTGGTGGCGTCCCGGCTGCGCGCCGCGGTGCGTTCCAGCGGCATCGAAACCCGCGCCGGTCTTGTCGCGGGCACCTGCAGCGTGGGCGCGGTGTGGCTGCCTCAGGCCGCTTCGACCAGCCAGGAAGCCATGCTGCGCGCCGAACAGGCGCTGGACAAGGCGCGCGCCAGCGGCCGCGACGGCTTTGCCGTCTATGAACCTTCGGCCCAGCGCGAGACCGCGCGCCTGCGCCTGATGCAGATTTCCGACGAGGTGATGGATGCGCTGAAGGAACATCGCCTGCGCCTTGCCTATCAGCCCATCGTGGCGGCGCGCTCGCGCAAGATTTCCCACTACGAATGCCTCTTGCGCCTGATGCGGACCGATGGCTCGGTCATGACGGCCGGTCATTTCGTGCCGGCCTGCGAGCAGATGGGCATTGTGCATCTGGTGGACCGCTTCGCGCTGGAATCCACCATCGGCCAGCTCAAGGCCCATCCCGCCCTGACCCTGGCGGTGAATGTTTCGGGCACCGCCGCCTCCGATCCGGCCTGGCTGCAGAGCTTCGTGGAATATGTGCGCGCCGATCAGCAGGTGGCGCCGCGGCTTATCGTGGAGCTGACCGAAACCGCCGCCCTGCATCATTTCGAGGAAAATGCCCGCTTTGTCTCGCAACTGCGCGACATGGGCGTGCGCGTCGCCATCGATGATTTTGGCGCCGGCTATACCTCGTTCCGCAACCTGCAGATGCTGCACGTGGATACCGTCAAGATTGACGGCTCCTATGTGAAGGATCTCAGCCAGTCGCCGGAAAACCAGGTCTTTGTGCGCACGCTTGTCGGCCTGGCGCGCAACTTCGACATCAAGACGGTGGCCGAATGGGTGGGCTCGGACGACGATGCCGCCCTGTTGCAGAATTTCGGCGTCGATTATTTCCAGGGCTTCCATTTCGGAGAGCCGCTGCTGGACCCGCAGTGGGCTTAAAGCCTACTTGTCCTTGTTCCACGTCGTGATCTTGGCATTGCCGTCATTCTCGACAATGACGGTGAAGCGCTGGCGCGGCGCCTCGACATCCACCAGCCAGCGTTTCTTGATGCGCTGGGTATGGCCCAGGGCCAGGGCGCCGCATTTGCCGGCGCAATAGCGGTTCAGCCGCTGCAAGGCGATGGATTGCGCCTCGCGCGTGGTCATGGGGGCAAAGCAGCCCGCCAGGAAAATTGTACTGAAGAGAATGGCCGCGCCCCGGAAGGCTGGCGTCACTTGCGCTGACTCAATTCGGCCAACTGCCGGCGCATCGCTTCCATCTCTTCCTTGAGATCGGCGACCTCGTCGGTCTGGGGCGCGGGTTGCTTGGCGCCCGCGGGCGCGCCGCCCTTGACCGCGCCGAACGGCGTGAACACGGCCATGGCATCCTCGAACATCTTCATGTTCTGGCGCGTCAGGTTCTCGACCATCTGGTTGCCGCCGCCCAGCGCCTCGGCGATGCGGTCGCGCATGGCGCCCTGGTTCTTGGTGAAGCCGTCCATGCTCATGTCCAGATAGCCGGGCACGAAGGTCTGGAGGCTGTCGCCATAAAAGCGGATCAACTGGCGCAGGAACTTGATGGGAAGCAGCGATTGGCCCTTGGCTTCTTCCTCGAAAATGATCTGGGTCAGGACCGAGCGGGTGATGTCCTCGCCGGTGCGGGCGTCCTGGACTTCGAATTCGGTGCCCTCCTTGACCATCGCGGCCAGGTGGTCGAGCGTCACATAGGAGGAGGTCTGGGTGTTGTAGAGCCGCCTGTTGGCGTACTTCTTGATGACCACCGGGCCTTCGGCTTTGGCTTTATCGTCTGACACTTTGTTCCCCAACTTTGTACACGCCTCCCAAGGGCGCTTTTGGATAGGACACCATCCTGCGCCTGCGCTGTCCAGCGCCATTTAGCAGGCGCAATACCGGATAGCCTGTCAGTTCGCCCATAAGCGCATGAAAAAGCACGTGATTTTTTATGATGGTTTACCATTGCACGCGTTCGCGGCATTTTGCGCGCGGCAATAACAAAAAGTCCGTTTGCGGAAGGAAACCCCATGGAAGACGTCGTCATCGTTTCAGCGGCCCGTACCCCTGTGGGGTCCTTCACCGGCGCCTTTGCCACCGTACCGGCCCACAAGCTGGGCGAGGTCGCGATCAAGGCTGCTCTGGCCCGCGCCAAGGTGGCGGGTGACGAAGTTTCCGAGGTGATCCTGGGTCAGGTGCTGACCGCAGCCCAGGGCCAGAACCCGGCCCGCCAGGCCGCCATCGCCGCGGGTATTCCCATCGGCGCGCCCGCCTGGAGCATCAACATGGTGTGTGGCTCGGGCCTGCGCACCGTGGCGCTGGGCGCCCAGGCCATCGCCCAGGGCGACGCCGCCATCGTGGTCGCGGGCGGCCAGGAATCCATGAGCCTGTCCACCCATGCCGCTTATTTGCGCGCCGGTCAGAAAATGGGCGACATGCAGTTCATCGACACCATGATCCGCGACGGGCTGTGGGACGCCTTCAACGGCTATCACATGGGCACCACGGCGGAGAATGTCGCCAAGGAATGGCAGATCACCCGCGACGAGCAGGACAAGTTCGCGGTGGCCTCGCAGAACAAGGCCGAAGCCGCCCGCAAGGCCGGCAAGTTCAAGGACGAAATCGCCGCCGTCACCGTGAAGGGCCGCAAGGGCGATGTGGTGGTGGATACCGACGAATATATCCGCGACGGCGCCACCCTCGAAGCCATGGCCGCCCTGCGGCCCGCTTTCGACAAGGCCGGCACCGTCACCGCCGGCAATGCTAGCGGCCTCAATGACGGCGCCGCCGCCCTGGTGCTGATGAGCGCCAAGGACGCCGCGGCGCGCGGCCTGACGCCCCTGGCGCGCATCGCAAGCTGGGCCCAGGCCGGCGTCGACCCCAAGGTGATGGGCTCGGGTCCCATCCCGGCCTCGCGCCTGGCGCTGCAGAAGGCGGGCTGGAAGGCCTCGGATCTCGACCTGGTGGAAGCCAATGAGGCCTTCGCCGCCCAGGCCTGCGCCGTCAACAAGGACATGGGCTGGGACACCGCCAAGGTGAACGTCAATGGCGGCGCCATCGCCATCGGCCATCCCATCGGGGCGTCGGGCGCGCGCATCCTGACCACCCTGTTGTTCGAGATGGGCCGGCGCGACGCCAAGAAGGGTCTTGCTACCCTGTGCATCGGTGGCGGCATGGGGATTGCGCTCACCGTCGAGCGTTAGGCCGCACTGCAACATCGTTCTTTGTTGAAACGCCCCGAAAATGGGGCCTAACTTGCTTTCCAACGGGGAAAGCAAAAGGACAAAGCACATGGCACGGGTAGTGGTGGTGACGGGCGGGACGCGCGGCATTGGCGAGGCGATATCGCTGGCGCTGAAGAATGCCGGATACAAGGTGGCGGCCAACTACGCGGGCAATGACGAGCGCGCCAAGGCCTTTACCGATCGCACCGGCATCGCCGCCTACAAGTGGGACGTCTCGTCGTTCGACGACTGCGCCGCGGGCATCAAGAAGGTTGAAGCCGAACTCGGTCCGGTGGAGGTGATCGTCAACAATGCCGGCATCACCCGCGACGCCACCATGAAGAAGATGAACCGCCAGGCCTGGGACGAGGTGCTCGATACCAACCTGGGCGGCTGCTACAACATGTGCAAGGCAGCCTGGGACGGCATGCTGAGCAGAGGCTTCGGCCGCATCGTCAATATCGGCTCCATCAACGGCCAGGCCGGCCAGTATGGCCAGGTCAATTATGCCGCAGCAAAATCCGGCATCCACGGCTTCACCAAGGCGCTGGGCCAGGAAGGCGCCGCCAAGGGCATCACCGTCAACGCCATCGCCCCCGGTTACATCGACACCGATATGGTGGCGGCAGTGCCTGCCGAAGTGCTGGCCAAGATCGTGGCCCGCATTCCGGTCGGCCGTCTCGGCCAGGCCAGCGAAATCGCCCGTGGCGTGTTGTTCCTGGTGGCGGACGAGGGCGGCTTCATCACCGGATCCACCATGTCCATTAATGGTGGGCAACACATGTACTAGTGGCTTTTGAGCCGCTAGTTTCGCCGCCATGATTTCGTCCCTCACCGCCGAGAAGTTGGCTTGCGCGCGCGGCGACAGAAGGCTGTTCGAGAATCTGTCGTTTTGCGTCAAGGCGGGGCAGGCGCTGGCCGTGGAAGGCGCCAATGGCGCCGGCAAGACATCGCTGCTGCGGCTGATCGCGGGGTTTCTGGCGCCCGCGGGAGGCCGCCTGGTGGTGCAGGACGCTGCCGGTGAAAGCGACGATGCCGAGGAGCGCGGCAAGCTTGTCGGCTGGCTGGGGCATCAGGACGGCCTCAAGCCGCAACTGACGGTGGCCGAGCAACTGGCCTTCTGGGCGGCACTCTATCGCGGCGTGGCAAATGCGGCGGTGCTGGAACAGGTCGGGCTGAAGCGCCAGGCGGATCTGCCCTGCCGCTATCTCAGTGCCGGACAGAAGCGAAGGCTGGCGCTGGCGCGGCTGCTGGTGTCGCAACGGCCGCTCTGGCTGCTGGATGAACCCTTCGCCGCGCTGGACACATCGGGACAGGCGCTGGTCGCCCAGTTGATGGCCCTTCACTGCGGGCAGGGCGGCATCATCATTGCCGCCACCCATGAACCTTTGGGCCTTGGCAACGAAAGCCTGAAGCTGTGAGCCCGTTCTTCACGCTTCTGGCACGTGACATCAAGCTGGCCGCCCGCAGCGGCGGCAGCGCCTTCCTCGCTCTGTCCTTCTTCGCTCTGGTCGCGACCCTGGTGCCGCTGGGTGTGGGCGCGAATCTGGGTCTGCTGACGCGGGTAGGAGGCGGTGTGTTGTGGGTGGGGGCGGTGCTGGCGGCGCTGCTGTCGCTCGACCGGCTGTTCCAGGGCGACTTCGAGGATGGCAGCTTGGACCTGATCGCGCTCGCGCCGCTGCCGCTGGAGCTGACCGCCCTGGCCAAGATGCTGGCGCACTGGCTGTCCACCGGCGCGGCCCTGACGCTCTTGTCGCCCCTGCTGGCGTTGCTGTTCAACCTGCCGCCGGCCGCCACCTGGACCCTGTTCCTGTCGCTCCTGCTGGGCACCCCTGCCGTCAGCGCCGTGGGCGCCATCGGCGCCAGCCTGACCCTGTCGCTCAAGCGCGGCGGGCTGATCCTGCCCTTGATCATCCTGCCGCTGCTGTCGCCGGCGGTGATTTTCGGAGCCGGCGCGGTATCCCTGACCCTGGACCGGCTGGGCGCCGGGGGCGCCTTGAGCCTGCTGGCGGCTTTTTCCGCGGGCGCGGTGCTGCTAAGTCCCTTTGCGGCGGCGGCTTCCGTCCGCTTGAACCTTGGTGGCTAGATGAACTGGCTTTTCCGTTACGCCAATCCGCACAATTTCATGCGCCTGTCCGGCGTGCTGCTGCCCATCACGGCCATAGCCACCGCGCTGTGCCTGGGCGTGGGTCTGTACCTGGGCTTCACCGCGCCGCCGGATTATCAGCAAGGCCGCACCGTCCTGATCCTGTTCATCCATGTTCCGGCCGCCACCGTGGCCATGAGCATCTATGGCGCCCTCGCGGTCTGCTCGTTGCTGTCCCTGGTCTGGCGCCATCCCTTGTCCGACATCGCGGCGCGTGCCGCCGCGCCCTTCGGCGCGGTGTTCACGGCGCTGGGCCTGATCACCGGGGCGCTGTGGGGCAAGCCGATGTGGGGCACCTATTGGGTGTGGGACGCGCGGCTGACAAGCTTCCTGCTGCTGCTGTTTCTCTATATCGGCTACATGGCGCTGTGGAACGCCATCGAGGACGAGACCCGCGCCGCCCGCGCCGCCGCCATCCTGGCGCTGGTGGGCGCGGTGAACATTCCCATTATCAAATTCTCGGTGGAGTGGTGGAGCACCCTGCACCAGGGCGAAAGCATCGTCTCCGGCAAGCTGGCGCCGGTCTTCCTGGCGCCGCTGCTGATCATGATGCTGGGCTATATGCTGCTGTTCGTCAGCCTGTGGATGCTGCGCATCCGCACCGCGATCCTGGAGCGCCGCGCCCGCACGCTTATGCAAGGCGGTGCCGCATGAGTTTCGATCTGGGTCCCTATGCTGCCTATATCTGGCCGGCTTATGCAGTTTCGGCCGTGGCGCTGATCGGCATCACCTTGTGGAGCGTGATGGGCTGGGTCCGGGCCAGGGCTGCTCTAAGCCGCCTGGAAGAGTCCAAGCTGGAACAGAAATGAAGCGCTGGGTCTTTATCGTCCCCATCGCCGCTTTCGCGGTGCTGGCCTTCTTCCTGTTCCGCAGCCTGTGGTCGCCGGCGCCTGATCTGGTGCCCTCGGCGCTGATCAACAAGCCGGCGCCGCGTCTGACCTTGCCGGGGCTGGACGCGCAGAGCGCCGCCTTCACCCCCGCCGACCTGGCCAGCGGCCATGTCAGCGTGGTCAATGTCTTTGCCTCCTGGTGCGCCCCCTGCCGCACCGAGACCGGACAACTCGTCAGTCTGAGCCGCATGAAGGGCGTGGCGCTGTACGGCCTCACCCAAAAAGACAAGCCGGAGGCCACCCGCGCCTTCCTGGACGAGGTGGGCAATCCGTTTGCCAGGATTGCCCGCGACGATGACGGCCGCGCCTCCATTGAATGGGGCGTCTATGGCGTGCCGGAGACCTATGTGGTGGACGGGCGCGGCATCATCCGCCTGAAATATGTCGGGGCGCTGACCGATGCCGCCCTGGCGCGGGAGCTCATTCCCGCCATCAAGGCGGCCCAGGCCAATCCCTGAGGTCCTGATCCCTGGAGTGGGCCGTAACCTTTTGCTAACCCTGTTTTGACAGGGTGGCGGTATGCAAGTCAGCGCCACTCTTATTGCCGCCCAGCAGGCCGCCCGCGAGGCGCGCGCCCGGCTGCAGGTGCCCCAACAAGGCATTGAGGCGCCGCAAGCGGGCTTCGCCGCAGCGTTGGAAAAGACCGCTGGTGTTGTGCAGAGCTTCGCGGCCTTGCCGTTGAAGCAGACCGCCGCACCGCAAACGGCACAAGCGCCGGCGCAAGTACAGCCGTCCGGCCGGTTGGGTCAGCACATCGACATCACAGTGTGAGGAACGGCGCGCGTAGCGCGTGAGCAGGTCCGGTGGACCTGCGAAAGCGACGAACGCGCCGAGCTTGGGCGAGGCGCAGGGGCCGCTTAAGACGTTCTTAGCCGCCGATCTTGCGCCGACGCACATTGCGGCGGACGGGGCGGGAGCCATCGCCATTGAGCAGCTCGGCAGCCTGGGCGATCTGGGACAGGGCCTTGACGAATTTCTGGCGTTCCGGCTGGGGCAGGGCCTCCAAAAAGGCCCGTTCGGCGCGGTCGGCGGCATTGCGGGCGCCGCGCAGGGCCTTGCGGCCGGAGGGGCTGATGGCCACGGCATTGGCGCGCTGGTCTTCCTCGGTGCGCTCGCGCGACAAGAGGCCCTTTTCCAGCATACGGCGCACCATCTCCGCCAGGGTCGAGCGGTCGATGCCGGTGATCTCCACCAACGCGGTCTGGCTCACGCCGTCATTCTGTTCCAGCGCGCAGAGCAGGGTGAATTGCTGCTTGGTCAGTTCCTTGGCGCCGGCTTCACGCGCGTAGAGGTCGCCGTAGAATTGCTGGCAGCGACGGATCAGGTGAGAGGGCGCTTCGGAAAGGTCGAAACCATTTCCCGTTCTGCGCTGCCCCTTCATCATCAAAGACCCCTAATCTGTTCCACCGGTGCGCTGCCATCATCATGTCCCGTATTCGGGTTACGGATGCGGCGCTGCGGTCCGGAAGGCGAGTTAAAACGGTTTTGCGCGCCGATGTCCATGCGCAAATTTTGCGTATGTCATCTTGCAAACTGCGCGCGTTGTGATCCGCCCCGTGCCCTGTACGTATTGGACGGTTCATCCGCGTGGAATGGGTCGCCAGGGGCACAATGAATGGTATGCCGCCCTCTGTGCGGGCCATACATCATCTCTCAATGTTTCTAAGAAGATAGTCCTGCGTTCATCAACGGGGCGCATCATTGTTGCGCATTTGTGCCGCCGGCGGGAGCGGTTGCCTGATGTTTTATCACCAGCCGGGTCTGTGCGAGCGCGAACAGGAATATCAAGGGGATGATGCCCCAGACCTTGAACGAGACCCAGACATCGTCCGTCGTGTTGCGCCATACCGCTTCATTGATCGCGGCCAGCAGCAGAAAGAACACACCCCAGCGCCAGGTCAGTTGCCGCCAGCCGCTCTCGGTCAGGTCAAAGGCCTGGGCAAAAACATATTTGATGAAAAGGCGATTGAAGATCAGGCCGCCGAGCAGGATGGCGCCGAAAAAGGAATAGATCACCGTGACCTTCACCTTCAGGAAGGTCTTGTTCTCCAGGTAAAGCGTCAGGCCGCCGAACACCATCACCATCACCGCCGTGAAAATCGGCATGGGCGAGAGCTTTTTCTCGATCATGTAGCCCAGCACCAGCGAGACGGTGATCGCCACCATGAAGGCCCCGGTGGCGACGAAGAAACCGCCCCATTTGAAGGCCGCGAAGAATATCAGGAGGGGCCCCAGGTCCAGGGCCAGGCGGCGCATTTGAGGGGTCATGCGTCTGTTCCTACCAAAGCCCGGGCGAAATCGGCGGCGACAAAGGGTTGCAGGTCGTCCTCGCCTTCCCCCACCCCGATATAATGCACCGGCAGGCCGAAACGACCAGCCAGCGCCACCAGGATGCCGCCCTTGGCGGTGCCGTCCAGCTTGGTCATCACCAGGCCGGTGACCGGAACCGAGGCCGAGAAGGCTTCCACCTGGCGCAGCGCATTCTGGCCGGTGGTGGCGTCCAGCACCAGCAGCACCGCATGGGGCGCACCCGGGTCCAGCTTCTTGATCACCCGGGCGATCTTCTCCAGTTCGGCCATCAGGTCCGTCTTGTTCTGCAGCCGGCCCGCCGTGTCGATCAATAATATGTCGCTGCCGTTGATGCGCGCCTTCTCCAGCGCTTCGAAGGCCAGGCCTGCGGCGTCGCCGCCCGCCTTGGTGGCGACAAAGTGCGCGCCGGCGCGCGCTGCCCAGACTCCAAGCTGCTCGATGGCCGCGGCGCGGAAGGTGTCGCCGGCCGCGACGGTCACTTTGGCGCCTTCCTCGCCCAGGCGCTTGGCCAGCTTGCCGATGGTGGTGGTCTTGCCGCTGCCATTGACCCCGGCCACCAGGATGACAAAGGGCTTCTTGCCGTCCTCGATCCGCAGCGGCTGCTGGGTGGGGGCGAGCAGGGCGGCGATTTCACCCGCCAGCACCGATTTGAGCTCGGCGCCGGAGATTTCGGCGTCATAGCGGTTCCTGGCGACGGCAGCGGCGATCTTGGCGGCTTGCCCTGCGCCCATGTCGGCGCGGATCAGGGCTTCTTCCAGCTCCGCCACGGCGGCGGCATCCAGCTTCTTCTTGGTCAGGATGTCGCCCAGCCCGGTCTTGGAAAGCCCGGTCTTGAGGCGGTCGAAGAAACTGGGCGGCGGCGGCGCTTCGCCGAAGGTCCTCATTGCAAAACGCCTGTCAGTTGATCGCCCATGCGGCCGGTGATGGTCAGGGGCAGAAAGCTGCCATAGGGCGCATCGAACTTTACCGGCGTGAAGCAGGGGGTACGGCCCATGCCGCCGCGCTCCATCAATATGGTGTGGCGCGAACCCTTCATCGCGTCCAGCCGCATCGCGCGCGCCGCCTCTCCCCTGGCGCGCAGGCGGGCGCCGCGTTCCTTGACCAGGGAACGGGGCAGTTGCGGCATCTTCGCTGCCGGGGTGCCTGCGCGCGACGAAAAGCCGAAGACATGAAGCTGTGACAGGCCGGCATCGTCCACCAGGGCCAGGCTGTTTTCGAACATCGCCTCGCTCTCGGTGGGAAAGCCGGCGATCAGGTCGGCGCTGAAGGCGGCTTCGGGCCGGTGTCGGCGCACTTCTTCACAAAAGGCGATGGTGTCGGCGCGGGTGTGGCGGCGCTTCATGCGCTTGAGGATCAGGTCGTCGCCCGACTGGGCCGAGAGGTGGAAATGCGGCATCAGCCGCTCTTCCTCGGCGATGGCGCGCATCAAACCTTCATCGGCCTCGATACTGTCGATGGAGGACAGCCGCAACCGCTTCAATTCGGGCACCAGCTTCAGGATCTTGCGAACCAAGGTGCCCAGCCCAGGGGCGCCCGGCAGGTCGGCGCCATAGGAGGTAAGATCCACCCCCGTCAGCACGATCTCGGCATAGCCCTGGTCCACGATTCGCCGGGCTTCGGCCACCACCGCGCCCAGGCCGAGGCTGCGTGACGGCCCGCGGCCATAAGGAATGATGCAGAAGGTACAGCGATGGTCGCAGCCATTCTGCACCGCCAGGAAGGCGCGGGTGCGGCCTTCGAAATGATCCACCGCCTGGATGGCAATTTCGCGGGGAATGGCGCCGACGCGGATTTTTTCGCCCGCGAAGCCGGCATAGGCCTCGGCTGTCAGTTTTTCGCCATTTCCCAACACCCGGTCCACTTCGGCCATGGCGGCGAAGGTCTGCGGCTCTGTCTGGGCGGCGCAGCCGGTGACGATGATGCGGCGGCTGGGCTGCTCGCGCTTCAGCCGGCGGATGGCCTGGCGCGACTGGCGCACCGCTTCGCCGGTCACGGCGCAGGTATTGACCACGATCGCATCGCGCAACTGCGCCTCACGCGCGCGATCCTTGATCGCCTCGCTTTCATAGGCATTGAGGCGGCAGCCGAACGTCACGACCTCGACGGTCATAGCTTGTCCAGGTCCACCCGGCCGCGGAACGGCGCGGCGGTGCCGCCGGTCATCAGCACATGGCCGTCTTCCTCGCGCCATTCGATCATCAGCGAGCCGCCGTCCAGCACCACCTCGACCTTGCGGCCGGTCAGGCCGCGCCGGATGGCCGATACGGCGGTGGCGCAGGCGCCGGTGCCGCAGGCCAGGGTCACGCCCACGCCGCGCTCCCACACCCGCATGCGGATTTTGCCCTTGTCCAGCACCTGGGCGAATTCGACATTGGTGCGGTTGGGAAAGAAGGGCAGGTTTTCGATTTTCGGGCCCAGCGCCGCGATGGGCGCGGCGACGGCATCGGGCACGAACAGCACGCAATGGGGATTGCCCATCGAAACGGCGCTGGCCGGAATGCTGGAGCCGCCCAGTTCAAGCAGGAAATTGGTGGTGTCCACCTGGCTCGCCAGCGGCACCTCTTTCCAGTCCAGTCGCGGGGCGCCCACATCCACCGTCACCGCGCTCTTGCCCGCATCGCTGCAGATCATGATCCCGCCCTTGGTGGAGAGCTTGACCCGCGCCAGGCCGCGCTCGTCCAGCAGCAGGCGCGCGACACAGCGTGTGGCGTTGAAACAGGCTTCGGATTCCGAACCGTCCGCATTGTAGAACAGCACACTGGCATCGGCCTGGGCGCCGCCGGGGCGGATCACCACCACCGTATCGCAGCCCACGCCGAAATGGCGGTTGGTCACCGCCTTGGCATTCGCCGCGGTCAGGTTGACGGCGGCGTCGCGCGCGTCGAACACCACGAAATCATTGCCCAGGCCATGCATTTTCACGAAAGCGGTCATGGGGCGGGTTATAGGGTGAGGGTGGAAAAAGCGAAAGGTCCAGTGGACCTTTCGCCCACCCGAACGCCGCAGTGGCGCGCGCCCAAGCGCGGCACGAGGCAGGAAGGAGGCAGCGCTTTTCCATGGACTTGGGGCCGTAAAATTCCCAAGCTGGCGCGACAATAATGCGGAACCACCATGCGCATTCTCATCAGCCTGATCGTGCCGCTGCTCATCCTTGCCTCAGGAGCCTTTGCTTTGACCGACGATCCCTATGTCTGGCTGGAAGACGTGCATGGCGAAAAGCCCCTGGCCTGGGTCAAGGCGGAAAATGCCAAGGCGCTGGGGCCGCTGAAGGCCGATCCGCGCTACCAGAAGAATTACCAGTCCGTGCTGGAAGTGCTGGACGCCACCGACCGCATTCCCACCGGCGGCCTCAGCCACGGCTTTGTCTATAATTTCTGGCAGGACGCCGCCAATCCCAAGGGCGTGTGGCGGCGCACGTCTATCGCTGATTACCAGACGCAAAATCCCAAATGGGACGTGCTGCTGGATGTGGATGCGCTGGCCAAGGCGCAAAAAGAGAATTGGGTGTTCAAGGGCGCCGAATGTTCGCCCGGCGAGACGCGCTGCCTGGTGCGGCTGTCGCGCGGCGGCGGCGATGCGGTGGTGCTGCGGGAATATGACCTGAAGGCCAGGCGGCTGGCCGATGACGGCTTTGCCTTGCCGGAAGCCAAGATTGATGCCGGTTACCTGGACGATGACACGCTGCTGTTCGCCACCGCCAAGGATGGCGAGACCAAGTCCGGCTATGCCCGCATCGTCAAATTGTGGAAGCGCGGGCTCCCTATCACGGCGGCCAAGGTGCTTTATGAAGGCCAGGTCGAAGACGTGCTGGCCGCGCCCGCCACCTTTCACAGCAAGCAGGGCAATGCCGCCCTGGTGATCCGGGCGGTGAACTTCTTCGAAAGCGATTACTTCCTGCTCGCGGGAGATACGGTCAAGCAATTGCCGTTGCCGCGCTCCGCCGATGTGAAAGGCCTGTTTGACGGCGCCTGGCTGGCCACCCTGCGCCAGCCTTTCCAGACCGGCGGCATCAGCCTGCCCAAGGGCGCGCTGGTGGCCTTTCGCAACGGCGCCCCGCCCCAGGTGATCTTCGCGCCAAATGCGCGCCAGAGCATCGAAAGCGTCGGCATCGGCCGCGACAAGGTCTATGCCGCCATCACCGACAATGTGATCGGTGCGGTGCATGTCTTCACGACCAACGGAAAAGGCTGGTCGGACAAGGTGCTGCCGCTGCCGGGCCAGGGCAGCGCCGATATCGTCTCGGCCAATGACTTTGGTCCCGAGGCGCTGTTCAGCTTCCAGAACTATTTGACCCCGCCCACCCATTATTTCGACGACGGCAGCGATAAGCCCCGCCCCATCAAGTCCCTGCCGGCGCGGTTCGATGGTTCGGGGCTGGTCAGCGAACAGTTCGAGGTCGTCAGCAAGGACGGCACAAAGATTCCCTATTTCGTCACCCGGCCCAAAAACCTGAAGGGCCCTGCGCCCACGATCCTTTATGGCTATGGCGGCTTCGAGATTTCGCTCACCCCCGGCTACAGCGCCAATATGGGGCGGCTGTGGCTGAGCCATGGCGGCATCTATGTGGTGGCCAATATCCGCGGTGGCGGCGAGTTCGGGCCCGCCTGGCATGACGCGGCTTTGAAGAACAAGCGCCAGCACGCCTATGACGATTTCGAGGCGGTGGCCGCCGACCTGGCCAGGCGCGGCCTCACCACGCCCAAGCAGCTCGGCATCCTGGGCGGTTCCAATGGCGGGCTGTTGGTGTCCACCGTAATGGTGCAGCGGCCCGACCTGTTCGGTGCCGTGGTCTGCCAGGTGCCGCTGATTGACATGATCGCCTATACCCATATCGGCGCCGGCGCGAGCTGGGTGGCCGAGTATGGCGATCCCGCCATCCCGGCGGAGCGCGATTACATCCTCACTTACTCGCCGTACCAGAATGTCAAAGCGGGCGTGAAATATCCGCCGGTGTTCTTCGTCACCGCCACCAGCGACGACCGGGTGACGCCGCTGCATGCCCGCAAGATGGCGGCCCGCATGATGGCCCAGGGTCATGAGGTGCTGTTCTACGAGAATACCGACGGCGGCCATGCCGCCGCCGCCGATCACCGGCAGAATGCGGAAATGTGGGGTCTCTCATTCGTCTATCTGGCGACGAAACTGGGCCTGCAGATTTAAGCCGGCCCGTTAACACCCGTTACTTTAACGATGCCTGTTAAGCGCGTTTGCAAGTAGCCGTCAGCAGCACCGCGCCTTCGCGCTAAACCCGGCTGTCCCATTTTGAGGCAAGCCTAATGCGCAAGATGTTCAAGAAACTGCTCCGTGACAACGCGGGCGCCACGGCCATCGAGTATGGCCTGATCGCGGCCTTGATTGCCGTGGCCATCATCAGTGGCGTGTCGGCGGTGGGCTCCAAGCTCTCCACCAGCTTCGACACGGTGCAGACCAACCTGAAGTAGTTGCCTCTCCGCTTTCGCGGACGGCAAAAGAAAAAGCCCGCCGGATGGCGGGCTTTTTTGTTTTCTGCGATTGGGCCTAGCGGCCCTTGGCGATCCGCGGCTTGGGCGGGGCGGCGGGGACGTCCTTGGGCTTGGAGGCCTTGTAGATCTTGGTCAGGGCCTCGCGGCTTTTGATGGCCGAGGCGGTCATTTCGGGCAGTTTGGGCATGGCGGAACTTTCGGATGGGGAACTTCTGACCCCACCCTAAAGCCCGAAGGCCGTTCCGTAAACGGAGGATTCCGCAGAGCTGCCTTGGCGTTAAGCTGGGGCGTTCGTCGCTTTCGCAGGTCCCCCGGACCTGCTCACCCGCTGGGCGGGCCGCTCCTCACCCCACGGCGCATCGCCAGCCCTAGGCTGGCGCTGCACCTTGGATGCCCAACCGGACCAGATAGACCGACTGGGAGGCGCACATCCACAGCCAGTCGCGCTTGGGCCCGCAGAAAGTCACGTTGGCGCAGGTCTCCGGCAGGCGGATGCGGCCGATCAGCTTGCCGGCCGGGTTCCACACCGTGACGCCCATATAGCCCAGTCTGGAGGTCGAGCCCGACCAGACATTGCCCGCCACGTCCACCCGGTGGCCGTCCGGGCCGCAATGCACCCCATCCACGTCGCAGTCGGTGAAGCGGCGCTGGTTGGCGATCTTGTTGCCCACCACATCGGCCACGTCGATGCCGGTGCCCCAGGCGAAATAGACCTTGGAATAATCCGGCGAGAAGGCGATGCCGTTGGCCACCAGGCCCAGCTTGCCTTCCACGATCACGTCCAGCCGCCCGCTGGGGTCCCAGCGATAGATGCTGGGCGGGCGCACCTGCTTCTGCGAGCCGATAATGCCGGCGCTGCCATTGCCGATATTGGGGTTGGCCAGGCCCTTGGGGTTGAAGACGGCAACGCCGGGATCGGGATGGCCCTCGGCCAATTGCGCGCCGTAATAGGGATCGGTGAACCAGATGCTGCCGTCCTTGTGCGGGGCCATGTCGTTGGGCGAGTTCAGCGGCTGGCCGTTGTAATTGTCGGCCAGCACGGTCATGGAGCCGTCATGCTCCCAGCGCACGATGCGGCGCAGGTAATGTTGCGCCGTGATCTGGCGGCCCTGGAAATCAAACGTGTTGCCGTTGGAGTTGAAAGACTGGCGGCGGTATTCGGTGACCTCGCCGGTTTCCCAGATGTAGCGATACTGGATGTCCTTCGACACGTCGGAGAACACCACATACTGGCCCTGGCCGCTCCAGGCCGGGCCTTCCGCCCATTCAAAGCCGGTCTTGATGCGCTTGATCGAGCTGTGGCCGATGAAACAATCATTGGCGGCCGGATCCAGGATCAGGATGTCGGGATCGGGATAGGTGTTGGGCGGCGCATCGGGCCCCCAGGTGCGGCCAGTGAGGACGGAGTCCGTGGGCCCGAACAGCGGCTTGTTCTGTGCGGCGGCCAGCGTCGGCACGGCGGTGGCGGCAGCGGCCAGCATGCCGCGGCGCGTCAGATTGAATGTCATGAGAATCCTCCCAACCTTGTTGTTCTGGCAGGAAGGGGAACCCGGCCTATCGGTACTGTCAATGCCGCTCAATCCGACCCTCCCCTTGAGGGAGGGTCAATTTAATCAGCCGGGCGCCGCGCCTTGAATATTGACCCGCAGCAGGTACAGCGACTGGGTCGCGGTCATGAACAGGTGATCGCGCTTGGGTCCGCCAAAGCAGACATTGGCGCAGCCTTCCGGCAGGCGGATCCGGCCGAGCAGCTTGCCTTGCGGATTCCACACCGTGACGCCGCAATAGCCCAGCGGCGCCGACGAGCTGGCCCAGATGTTGCCGGCGCGGTCGGCGCGCATGCCATCGGGGCCGCAGCGCACGCCGTCCACCATGGCGTCGGTGAAGACGCGCAGATTGGTGACCTTGCTGCCCTCGATATCGCCCACGGTAATGCCGCCGGCGCGGATGACATAGAGCTTGGTGTAATCGGGCGAGAAGCAGAGGCCGTTGGGCGCCTTGCCTGTCTCGAACGGCACCACGAGGTCCACCCGGCCGCTGGGATCGGCGCGATAGACATTCATCGGCAGCTCCTGGCGCATGCTGCCCGCCTTCTGAATGCCGACGCCGGTATTTCCGATGCGCGGATCGCGAATGCCGTCGCCGTCATCGGGATGGCCTTCCGCCAGGTTGCCGCCATACATCGGATCGGTGAACCACACGCTGCCGTCCTTGTGCGGCGCCAAATCGTTCGGCGAGTTGAGCGGCTTGCCGTCGAACGCATCGGCGACGATGGACATGGAGCCGTCCAGCTCCCAGCGCACCACGCGGCGGAAATAATCCTGGGTGGACAGCATGCGACCCTGGAAGTCGAAGCTGTTGCCGTTGGTGGAGAAGGACGGCCGGCGCATCACCGACACCTGCCCGGTCTCCCACAGATAGCGGTAAAGCGTGTCGTTCTTGACGTCGCTGAACACGGCATAGAGGCCCACCGACGACCAGGCCGGGCCTTCCAGGAAATGATAGCCGGTGGACACGCGGCGGATGGTTTCCTGGCCGATCAACAAGCCGCCAAAGGCCGGGTCCGCCCGGATGATGTCCGGATCGGGGGAGGAGGGCGGCGGCGCATTGGGGCCGAAGTTGCGCGGCGGGCTGGTGATCACCGACAGGGGCGTGCCGAAGAGCGGCTTGGGCGCCTGGGCATGGGCGATTGCGGGCACACTGGCGGCGGCGCCCGCCAGCATCAGGCGGCGATTGAGATCGGACATGGTGGTGTTCCCCTTTGGCTTGGGGCAAGCATCGAAGCCGGGGCGGGGCCTGTCAACGCCGCCAGCGCGCCTATTGCGGTTGCTGCATCGCGGCGGCGACCTGGTCGGCCAATTTGCGCGCGCTGAGCTGCATCTCGTGCACGATGATGGTGGCCCGCTCATTGAGCGGCGTGCGTTCCAGCAGCCGCGCGCCCGCTTCCATGGCCGCCAATGTGTTGCGCATGTCATGGCCCAGCCCGGCGCGGAAGCGGTGGCGCAGTTGCTCGTTTTCCTTTTCCATCTGGGCCAGGTGGTTATGGGTGTCCAGTTGCAAGGCGATCAGGTCGGCGAACAATTTGAACATGCCGGTGACGGCGGGATTGTTCAGGGTGTTTGGCCGGGGATCTATGGCGCACAAGGTGCCGAAGAATTTTCCGTCCGGCATGACGATGGGCTGGGAGATGTAGCTTTGAAAGCCGTACATCGCCGGGGTGTGGTGATTGCAGAAAGCGGAATCGCGGGCGACATGGTCGATCACAACTCGCTCGCCGCTGTCGCGGATCTCGTCGCAGATGGTGGTCTGAACCTTCAGCTCCCCGCCCGGCACCATGCCGAAGGCGATGTCGTCCTTGACGGCGCAGCACACCCAGCGGTCGTCGGTGACCCGCGCCACGGCGGCAAAGCCCATGCCGGTGGTGCGGCACACCACCTCCAGGATGGCGGCAATGCCGGGAAGGGCGGCAATGGCGTCCAGGTCGACTTGGAAGTCATGGGGGCTGTCGGGGGTCATCAGGCTGGGAACTCTCGCGATTTTTCGGGACCTTACGCCCGGCCCTGGCCCCCGCGCCAACCCAGACTTGGTACGCTTTGGTTCAGCGTTGACGGCCTCGGCGGGAGGGCCTAAAACCCCGCCAATTCCGGGAAAGCCCAGCTTTTCCGGTCCCCCGCCTGGCGCGGGGGATCGACCCCGAGCAGCGCAGGTGCGCCCCTCGGGGCATAACTGCTTGGAGTGTTTGGATTGTTTGAGTCACTGCAATCTCGCCTGACAGGCGTCTTCGACAAGCTTCGCGGGCGCGGCGCGCTCAGCGAGGCCGATGTCGATGCCGCCCTGGGCGAAGTGCGCACCGCCCTGATCGAGGCCGATGTCGCCTTGTCGGTGGTGGACGACTTCATCGCCAAGGTGCGCCCGCGCGCCGTGGGCGAAAATGTCATCCGCTCGGTGCAGCCGGGCCAGCAGGTCATCAAGATCGTCCATGACGTGCTGGTCGAGACTCTCGGCAACGAGAATGAACAGCTTTCCATCGGCTCGCCGCCCGCCCCGATCCTGATGGTCGGCCTTCAGGGCTCGGGCAAGACCACGACGTCCGCGAAATTGGGCCTGCTGCTGCAGACCCGCGAGAAAAAGCGCGTGCTGATGGCGTCGCTGGACACCACCCGTCCCGCCGCCATGGAGCAGTTGCGCGTGCTGGGCGAACAGGCGGGCATCGCCACCTTGCCGATCATGCCCGGCCAGGGCCCGCTGGACATCGCCAAGCGCGCCATGGCGAGCGCCAAGGTCGGCGGCTATGACGTCGTCATTCTCGACACCGCCGGCCGCCAGCATGTCGACGATCAGCTCATGGCCGAAGTCGCCGCCGTCAAGGCGCTGGTCAATCCGCACGAGACATTGCTGGTCGCAGACAGCCTGACCGGCCAGGACGCGGTGAACATCGCCAAGTCCTTCAACGACCGCCTCAAGGTCACCGGCATCATCCTGACCCGCGTGGATGGCGACGGCCGCGGCGGCGCGGCGCTGTCGATGCGCAGCGTCACCGGTGCGCCGATCAAGTTCCTGGGCGCCGGCGAAAAGCTGGATGCGCTGGAGCCCTTCCATCCCGCGCGCGTCGCCGGCCGCATCCTCGACATGGGCGATGTGGTGTCGCTGGTCGAGAAGGCGTCCGAGACGCTGGACAAGGAAGAAGCGGAGAAGATCGCCGCCAAAATGAAGAAGGGTCAGTTCGACATGAACGACCTGAAATCGCAATTGAACCAGATGAAGAAGCTGGGCGGCATGAAGGGCGTGCTGGGCATGCTGCCCGGCGTGGGCAAGATCAAGGGCCAACTCGATGCGGCCGGCCTGGACGACAAGATCCTCACCCGCCAGGAAGCCATCATCCAGTCCATGACCAAGACCGAACGGACCGATCCGGATTCCATCAATGGCTCGCGCAGGAAGCGCATCGCCGCCGGCGCCGGGGTCGAGGTTTCCGAAGTGAACAAGCTTCTGAAAATGCACCGCCAGATGGCGGACATGATGAAGAAAATGGGCAAGGGCGGCCGCATGCCGCAAATGCCCGGCATGGGCGGCGGTATGCCCGGTGGATTACCGCCCGGAATGTTTCCGGGTCGGCGTTGAACGGGAGCGTCGGCGCGAGCCGGAGCGACCAAAAATAATTTAGTCTTTTAACAGCAAGGAAAACTGAACATGGCACTTCGCATTCGTCTGGCCCGCGGCGGCACCAAGAAACGCCCGCACTACAACATCGTCATCGCCGACAGCCGCAATCCGCGCGACGGCCGCTTCATCGAGAAGATCGGCTTCTACAATCCGCTGCTGCCGTCCGA
>CANJJD010000026.1 GCA_947474645.1 Alphaproteobacteria bacterium
CCACTACAACACCGTCCGGCCGCACTCATCCCTGGGATATCGGCCACCCGCACCGCTGGCATTCAGCCCTGTCCCACCACCTCTGGATCAGGCGGCGGCGATGCAATAGTCTCTCTATGCCGGTGGTACAAAATATCCGTCAGGTCATGCAGGCCACACTGGAGACGGTGCGCGAAGGCGTCGCCTATTTCACCAGCGAGGGGCTGCTCTGCGCCTTCAACACCAGCTTTCCTACCTTGCTGGACCTGCCGCCGCGGCTGGCGGTGTGGCAGAAGACCAGGCTCGCCGATCTCAGGGCCTATGAAGGCATCCGCCCCATCGCCGATCAGGTTTTTTCCCCGCCGGACGCAGGCCAGACCGGTACCGATACCCAGCACATCGTCTGGGCCGACCGCGAACTGGATATCTACAAGGCTCCCGTCACCACCGGCGGCTTCCTGATCGGGGTGCAGGACGTCACCGCCCGGCTCAGGGCCGAGACGATGGTGCGCCAGTCCCAGAAGATGGAGGCGGTCGGCCATCTGACCGGCGGGGTGGCGCACGACTTCAACAACCTGCTCCAGATCATCAGCGCCAACCTGGACCTGGCGGTGGCGGGGGCTGGGGTGCAGGCCGATCCGCGCCTGCGCGAGCGGCTGCAGAACGCCATCGGGGCTGTGGTGCGGGGCTCGCGCCTGACCGGCCAGCTTCTGGCCTTTGCCCGCCGCCAGGCGCTGGCGCCCAAGTCGGTGGACCTGGGCCGGGTGATCCGGGACATGAGCGACATGCTGCGCCGGACGCTGGGCGAGAATATCCAGATCGAGACGGTGATCGCCGGCGGGCTGTGGAACACGCTGGTGGATCCCAACCAGGTCGAGAACACGGTGCTGAACCTGGCCATCAACGCCCGCGACGCCATGCCGGACGGCGGCAAGCTGACCCTGGAAGTGGCCAATGCGTCGCTGGATGACGCCTATGCCGAGGCCCATGCTGAGGTAACGGCCGGCCAGTATGTGATGCTGGCGGTGAGCGATACCGGCACCGGCATGACCCCTGAAGTGATGGGCCGGGTGTTCGAGCCTTTCTTCACCACCAAGCCGGAAGGCAAGGGCACGGGACTGGGCCTCGCCCAGGCCTATGGTTTCGTCAAGCAGACCGGCGGGCATATCAAGATCTACAGCGAGCTCGGCGACGGCACCACGATACGCCTTTATCTGCCGCGCACCCGCCGCGAGGTGGACGCGCCCGACGCCACCGCAGGGCGGGTGGTGGAAGGCGGCACCGAACATATCCTGGTGGTGGAGGACGACGAAGGCGTGCGGGCGGCGGTGGTGGATATGCTGGGCGAGCTGGGCTACCGCATCTCCAAGGCCGAAAATGCCGAAAGCGCGTTGGAAGTGCTGGGCCGCGAGGCGCCGGACCTGATCTTCACCGACGTGGTGATGCCCGGCAATATTCCCACCCGCGAATTCGTCCGCCGCGCCCAGGCGATGTATCCGGCGGTGCATGTGCTCTACACCTCCGGCTATACCCAGAACGCCATCGTCCATAACGGCAAGCTGGACGATGATGCCGTGCTGCTCTCCAAGCCCTATCGCAAGGACGAACTGGCGCGCAAGCTGCGCAGCGTTTTTGCCGGCACCGCGCGCGGCGCAATCTCCCAGCCCAAACCGGCCGTGGCGCAAGGGCCGCGCGGCAAGGTGCTGGTGGTGGAGGACGTGGCGCTGATCCGCGTCACCACCGTGGACATGGTCGAACAGCTCGGCTTTGTCGCCGCGGAAGCCGTCGATGCCGAACAGGCGCTGGTGATCCTGAAACAGGCCAGCACCATCGAAATCCTGCTTACCGATCTGGGCCTGCCGGGGATGAACGGCTACCAGCTCGTGGAAGAGGCGCTGAAACTGAAGCCGGGGCTGAAGATCATCATCGCCTCGGGCTATTCGACCAGCGAGGACCAAAGCAACCGGCCGGCCGGCGCGCGCACCCTCACCAAGCCCTTCGATATGCAGCAATTGCGCCGGGTGCTGGAGACCTGAGGTTAGCTTGCTTCGGCCGAAGGGGCGAAGAGCCATCGGAGCACGGCCCAGCCTGCAAAAACCGCCAGAAGCTGAGCGACCCAAAAGCCGGGTACCGAGGCGGGTGCTATGCCCGCAAAGCTGTCCGTCAGGGCGCGCGCCAGGGTGACGGCGGGATTGGCGAAGCTGGTTGAGGCGGTGAACCAGTAAGCGCCGGTGATATAAAGGCCGACCAGCATAGGCACGGAAGAGGCCGCGAAACGCGTCCCGCCGGTTATGGTGGCAAGCAGCCCGAACGTTGCGATGAACTCTGCCAGCATCAGCGGCATACCGTCCCGCAGATGGGTCGAGGTTTCCAGCACCGCCATCCCGAACATGGCATGGGCAAGCCATACGCCCGCGATGGATGACACGAATTGAACGGCCGAATAACTCAGCGCGAGCGGCAGGGACATTTTCCGCAGCAGGGCAAAATACAAGGATACGCAGGGGTTGAAGTGCGCTCCGGACAAGGGGCCGAATATCGTTATCAGGACAACCAGCGCCGCCCCTGTCGCTATGGCATTGGCGAGCAGGGCCAGGGCAATGTTCCCCCCGGCAAGACGCTCCGCCATGATGCCGGAACCGACGACCGCAACGAGAAGCAGGCAGGTGCCCAAGGCTTCGGCGGCGAGCCGCCGCGCCAGGTCAGTCTGCATGCGCGCGGCTGCCGATATCGTCCAACTTCTTTTTCAACGACATGCGGTCCAGGCTCTTGAAGGGAAGGGCCGCAAACAGTTCGATCCGGCGCTGCAGGCTCAGATGGGCTTCGCGAAACGCGGCGGCAATCTTCTTCTCCTCGCCTGTCACGGCAGCCGGGTCGGGAATGCCCCAATGCGCCGTCATAGGCTGGCCGGGCCAGACGGGACAGACCTCGTTGGCGGCGTTGTCGCAGACGGTAAAGACGAAATCGAGTTGCGGCGCGCTGGGCGCGGAAAACTCGCTCCAGCTTTTCGATCGCAGTGCCGCGGTGGGGTAATCCAGGCGGTTCAGCAAGTCCAGGGCATGGGGGTTGACCTGCCCCTTGGGGTCGGAGCCCGCCGAATAGGCGCGAAACTTGTCGCCGCCGATGCGATTGAGGATGGCTTCGGCCAGGATCGAGCGGGCGGAATTTCCGGTGCAGAGGAAAAGGACGTTGTAGGTCATGCGCGTTGCTTTCTCTTGGGCGGGCAGCAGGCGGTAGCGACGGCGGCCAGTGGGGCACAGATTTCCGCGCGCCCGCCGCAACAATCTTCGGTGAGGAACAGCAGCAATCCGCTCATCTGCTCGAAATCCACGGCATAGATGATGGAGCGGCCTTCCCGCCGCGCGCGGATGAGCCCGGCATTGGACAGCATCAGGAGCTGGGCCGACATCGTATTGGCGGCAGTTTTCAGCTTGCGGGCGATGTCGCCGGCCGCCATGCCATCCGGCCCCGCTTTGACCAGCAATCGGTATACCGACAGGCGGCCTTGATGGGCGAGCGCGGAAAGGTTGCGGACGGCAATTTCGGTTTCCATATTTCATGTAATATGGAAATAAAACTTCGCTGTCAAGCAGAAGCGATGGAACCCGCAAGGGTTACAGACAAAGAAAAAGCCCGCGAGGCGAACCTCGCGGGCTTTGGTCTTTTGAACGTCGTTCCTGCTTACGGCAGCAGGGCGAAGCTGTAGGTCAGGGTGGCGACCACGTTGCCGTTGCAGGCGTTGCGGGTGGCCATATAGAAGCTGCACGCCGCAGTCCCCATGTCCGTGCCGTTGTACCGCAGGTCAAGCGCGAAGCCCTTGTAGGTCGCGGTGACGCCGATGTCGCCATAGGTATAGTCGCGCGAGCCGGCAGCGGCGGCGGCCCGGACCCACTGATGGCCGACATTGCCGCTGATGCTCAGCCAGTCGTTGATGGCATAGGCCGCCGTGCCCCAGGTGGCGTGGCCAGGCCCGCCGCCCAGGCTGAAGGTGGGGGACCAGGCATAGGAGCCGGTCAGCGTGACCGGACCGAAGCCCTTCGACAACTGGTTGATCAGCTCAAAATAGTCGGCGGTGGGGCCGCCGGCCGCATTGTGGCCCGGATAAGCGTAGTAGTAGGGCATGAAATTCCAGTCCACGCCCCACAAGTCGGTGTGCTTGCCGCCATAAATATCGAATTCGACCGCGGGATTGTTGTTCTGGCCGGCCAAATTCCAGTCCACCGTGGAGGCCCAACCGCTGACATAGAAGCCTTCGGGACCGGAAAGGGTCATGGTACCCTGGGGAGAAGGATCGCGCTTGTTCTGGCTGATGCCGCGGAATTTATAATCGCTCTGAATGTTGATGGCGCCGGCCAGCGACCACGAGGGCGCTTCCGCTTCCTGGGCCAAAGCGGCGGTGCCGGTGCCCATCACGAGCAGGCTCACCAGGCTCGCCGCACCCAGAAACATATTGGCAAATTTCTTCATTATTCAGATCCTCTCGTTGCCAGGCGCTCGAATCGCGCTCGGATTTCCGGGCTCTCCCGGTTCGTCGTGACAATTCTGTTTCACGAGGCCAATCTCAATACGGCGACTTGTCCTTTTGGCGCCGATTGACCCCCAAAAAGCGTGATTTCAACGCTCGTTGTTGCAATGCAACAGGTCGTTGCCTAATTATTGGGCGCAAGGCCCTTTCGCTGGGCAAAACCGGCAAAAGTTAAAGGCTCGGAATGGGCCTGCCGGCTGTTTAATCTGTGCCGGAACGGCAAAAGGACTCAGGGCGTGCGGCTTCAGAAACGTCACCGCTAGCGATGCGCATCATCCTCATCCGGCATGGCCAACCGCATATCGCGCTGCGACCCGCGACCGGCCATGCGGGGTTTGCCGACTATATCGGCGCCTATGAAGAGTCCGGCCTGGCGCCGGACAATCTTCCGCCCGATGAACTCAGGGAGCTGGTGCGGGAACTGGATCATGTCTTCACCAGTGATCGCCCGCGCAGCCGGCAAAGCGCTGCCGCGCTGGCGCCCCAGGCCTTGCTCACCGCCGATCCCTTGTTCGCCGAAGCGCCGCTGGCCAGTCCACGGATTCCGCTGCTCCGCATGCAGGTGCCCAAATGGGCGGTGATATCGCGCATCCTGTGGCATGCGGGTTTTTCGCCGCGGATCGAAAATGCCCGCGCCGCCGCCGCCCGTGCCGACAAGGCCGCCGGCATCCTGATCGCGCGGGCCAGGGAGACCGGCGCCGCCGTTCTGGTGGCCCACGGCTATTTCAACTGGATGATCGGACGGCGGCTGCGCGCCCGCGGCTTCGTGCGCACCGGAAGTCACCAGGCGCGTTACTGGAATACCGTGATCTATGAAAAGAGCGGGGACGCAGAAAAACCGCGCTAGAGCATCGCCGGGATGACGCGGTCGGGCGGCTTGTGCCCATCCACGAAACTGCGGATATTGACGATCACCTTCTCGCCCATGTCGATGCGCCCCTCGATGGTGGCCGAGCCCATATGGGGCAACAGCACCACATTCTTGGCCTTGAGCAGCTTGGGATTGACGGCAGGCTCATTCTCGAAAACGTCCAGGCCGGCGCCCGACAGCTCGCCCTTTTCCAGCATCAGCGCCATGCAATTCTCATCAATCACTTCGCCGCGCGCGGTGTTGACGATATAGGCGCTCGGCTTCATCAGCTTCAGCCGCCGCGCCGACAGCAGGTGGAAGGTGGCCGGGGTGTGCGGGCAGTTGATCGAAACGATATCCATGCGCGCCAGCATCTGGTCCAAACTGTCCCAATAGGTCGCTTCCAGCGCCTGCTCGATATCGCCATGCACCGGCTTGCGGTTGTGATAGTGGATCTGCAGGCCGAAGGCGCGGGCGCGTTTGGCCACCGCCTGGCCGATGCGGCCCATGCCGACAATGCCCAGCCGCTTGCCCTGCAGCCGGTTGCCCAGCATCCAGTTCGGCGCCCAGCCCTTGAACTTGTCGTCTTCCATTGCCGCCACGCCTTCCACCAGCCGGCGCGGCACCGCCAGGATCAGCGCCATGGTCATGTCGGCGGTATCCTCGGTCAGCACGCCGGGCGTGTTGGTGACAGTGATGCCTTTGTCGGTGGCGGCCTTCACATCGATATTGTCCACCCCGGCGCCGAAATTGGCGATCAGCTTCAGGTTGGGGCCGCACTTGGCGATCAGCTTGGCGTCTATCCGGTCGGTAATTGTGGGAACCAGCACATCGGCGGTTGCCACCGCCTCGGCCAACATGGCGGCGCTCATGGGCGCGTCGTCGACGTTCAGCCGGGCATCGAACAGCTCGCGCATGCGGGTTTCCACCGCTTCGGGCAACTTGCGGGTGACGATGACCAGGGGTTTTTTGGATGCCATTCGGGCATTAAAGCCCAAGCGTGCGGGTGACGGAAGCGCGGCTTTCCGCTAAATGTGACGAGTCGCCAAAACAAGAACGCCATGACGCGATTGGCCGCAATTCTGCTGCTCTTTTTTGTGACGGGTGCCGAGGCCGCGCCCGTCCTGCGCTATGTCAGCCAGCGCAGCGACAAGGCCTATCTGCGCGAAGGCCCCACCAGCGCCCACAAGGTGCTGTGGGTCTATCGCCATCGCGGCTATCCCTTTGCGGAGATCGCCCGGTTCGATGTCTGGCGGCGGGTGAGGTCTGCCGACGGCACGGTGGGCTGGATGAACGCCGCCCTGCTGAGCGACCAGCGCACCGTGCTGGTGACAGGCAGGGGCCGGGCGCGGCTGACCGCGAAACCGGACGGCGGCAAGGTAGTGGCCCTGGCCGATCCGGGCGCGGTGGCGGGGCTCAAAGCCTGCACGCGCGATGCCTGCCGCGTCCACGGCGAGAGCATCGATGGCTGGATTGCGAAAAACCGCATCTGGGGCGTCGAACGCCACGAAGTGTTCGAAAAGCTTTCCCGCCGCTAGTGGCGGAAGTGGCGCATGCCGGTAAACACCATCGCCAAACCTGCTTCGTCAGCCGCTGCGATCACGTCTGCGTCTTTCACGGAACCGCCCGGCTGGATCACCGCCGTGGCCCCGGCTTCCGCCACCGTCAGCAGGCCATCGGGGAAGGGGAAGAAGGCTTCCGAGGCGGCCGCTGACCCCACCGTGCGCGGCTTGTCCCAGCCGGCGATCTTCGCCGCATCTTTGGCTTTCAGCGCCGCGATGCGCGCCGAATCCACTCTGGACATCTGGCCGGCGCCAATGCCGGCTGTGCTGCCATCCTTCACATAGATGATGGCGTTGGACTTGACGTGCTTGCCGATGGTGAAAGCCAGCAGCATGTCGGTGATTTCCTGGTCGCTGGGCTGGCGCTTGGTCACCACCTTGAGTTCTTTGCGCGTGATGCGGCCATTGTCGCGGGTCTGCACCAGAAAACCGCCCGCCACCGAGCGATAGGTGAGGGTGGGTGTCAGCGGATCGGGCAAGCCGCCCGCCGTCAGCAGGCGCAGGTTCTTTTTCGACGCCAAAATCCTGCGCGCGTCTTCATCGGCATCGGGCGCGATGATCACTTCGGTGAAGATCTTGGAAATCTCTTCCGCTGTGGCGCCGTCCAAGGTGGTGTTGAAGGCCAGCACACCGCCAAAGGCGCTCTGGGTATCGCAGGCCAGCGCCGCGAGGTACGCGTCCTTCAAAGTCTTGCCCAGCGCGACGCCGCAAGGATTGGCATGCTTGATGATGGCGCAGGCCGGGCCCGCCTTGGGATCGAACTCCGCCACCAGCTCGTAAGCCGCGTCGGTGTCGTTGATGTTGTTGTAGCTCAGTTCCTTGCCCTGAAGCTGCTGGGCGGTGGCCACGCCCGGACGGCTTGAGCCGTCCACATAAAAGGCGGCTTCCTGATGCGGGTTCTCGCCATAGCGCAGGCCCTGGCGCAGCAGCCCGCCAAAAGCGCGGCGGCGCGGCGGTTCCTTTTCACCGTCCTTGGCCAGCTCGCCGGCGAACCAGCCCGATACCGCGGCATCATAGGCGCCGGTACGGGCAAAAGCGCGCTGGGCCAGCTTCTTGCGCAGGGCATGGGTGGTGCCGCCGCAATTGGCCTTCATCTCGTCCAGCACGGCGGCGTAATCCTCGACATCCACCACCACCGTGACCCAGTCATGGTTCTTGGCCGCCGAGCGCGTCATGGCGGGACCGCCAATGTCGATATTCTCGATGGTGGTCTCGAAGTCGGCGCCGCGCGCCACGGTGGCTTCGAAGGGATAGAGATTGCATACCAAGAGGTCGATGCCGGCAATGCCGTGATCCTTCATCGAGGCGGCGTGATCGGCCTTGTCGCGCAGGGACAGCAATCCGCCATGCACCATGGGATGCAGGGTCTTGACCCGGCCATCCATCATTTCGGGGAAATTGGTGATCTCGGAAACGTCGCTGACCTTCAGGCCCGCATCGCGCAGCGCCTTGGCGGTGCCGCCGGTGGAAATCAGCATCACGCCCTGGTCCGCCAGACCCCTGGCGAACTCCAAAAGACCGGTCTTGTCGGACACGGAAAGCAGGGCGCGGGAAATCTTGCGGATGGTCATAAAGCGTTGATCCGAGCTGGTCGCCCGCCGCTCTTAGCGCCTGTAAATCGAATATAAAAGAGCGAGCGCCCCACTTGCGCACAGCGACCACAACACCGGCACATTATAGTGCTGGCGGCTCCAGTTGATGGCGAAATCGCCGGGCATGGGGTCCAGTTCCAGCGCCATCACGATGGGGCACAGGATGGCCGCGCCCACCACCAGAATCAGCAACATGACCCCTGTCTTACCCATGGGGGCCTTCTGACATCGGAGTCAGGCCCAGCCGGGCGAACAAGGCCTGGTCGGAATCGGCCCCGGGGTTGGGCGTGGTGAGCAATTTGGCGCCGGTGAAGATGGAATTGGCGCCGGCCAGGAAGCACAGGGCCTGAGTCTCGTCGCTCATCTCCTCGCGTCCCGCGGTCAGCCGCACCACCGATTTGGGCATGGTGATGCGGGACACTGCGATCACGCGCACGAAGGTGATCGGGTCCAGCGGCTGGGCCAGTGCTTGCGGCGTGCCTTCGATCTGCACCAGGGCATTGATCGGCACGCTTTCAGGATGGGTGGGCAGGGTGGCGAGCGCGTGGATCAGCCCGACACGGTCCTCGGCGCTTTCGCCCATGCCGACAATGCCGCCGCAGCAGACAGCGATGCCGGCGTCCCGCACATTCTCCAGCGTGTCCAGCCGCTCCTCATAGGTGCGGGTAGAAATGATGTGGCGGTAATATTCCGGCGAGGTGTCCAGGTTGTGATTGTAGTAGTCCAGCCCCGACTGCTTCAGCCGCATCGCCTGGTCGCCGGTCAGCATGCCCAAGGTGACGCAAGTCTCCATGCCCAGCGCCTTGACGCCTTCGACCATGGCGCAGACCGTGTCCAGGTCCTTGTCCTTGGGCCCGCGCCAAGCGGCGCCCATGCAGAACCGCGACACGCCCGACGCCTTGGCGGCGCGCGCATCGGCCAGCACCGCTTCCACCTCCATCAGCTTGGTCGCCTTCAAGCCCGTCTTGTTGTGCACCGACTGGCTGCAATAGCCGCAATCCTCCGGGCAGCCGCCGGTCTTGATCGACAGAAGCTGGGAGATCTGCACCTGGGTGGGATCGAAATGGGACCGGTGCACGCTCTGGGCGCGGAACATCAGTTCGGGAAAGGGCAGGGCGAACAGGGCGGCGATTTCCTCGCGGCTCCAGTCGGATCGGGGTGTGAAAGCGAGGTCTCGGGCGGGTGCGTTCATGGGCCCAGTTTAGGGGGGTTCCGGCCCCCGTTAAAGGGTGGACGAAAGGGGCTCAAAACGCTAACAAACGCCGCTGTGCCCCAGTGGTGGAATGGTAGACGCGGCAGACTCAAAATCTGTTGCCGCAAGGCGTGCTGGTTCAAGTCCGGCCTGGGGCACCAATCTCACTTCGTTTTTTTAAAGTATTTGGCCGCTTTGGTATTGCGATGGGGACAGCCCGGCCAGCAGCAGGGCCGCCGATCGCCTTCCTTCAGTTGCGAAACGGTGCGCGCAACATGCTCGGCCCGCGTCTCGGCTTTCTTGACGATGGTGGTCCAGCAGATCCATTCGTTGCGCGCCAAAGGCGTGATGTCTTCCCAGGCCGCCAGCGCCGTCTTGTCGGCTGCCAGCGCCTTGCGCATGTCGTCAGGCAGCTCATGCACCACGCCGCCGGAAATGGATTTGGCCATGCCGCAGTCTAGCCGCGGCTGCGCTGGGCTTCCAGCACCGGCTTTCCCGGTCAATTGCCGCATGGTTGACTTGCATCCCCAATGGCCTAGCCTTCGCGCCAACGATAATTCTCAGGGAGAAATATCATGCGCCTTGCCCTCACCGCCGCTCTTTTTGCGACCCTCATCTGCGCCCCCGCCTCGGCCCAGATGGTCTCGCCCGCCATCACCGCCGCGGTCGCCGATCCGGCAAGGCCCGACACCGACAAGGAGCGCGACGCGCTGCGCAAGCCGGCCGAGACGGTGGCGTTCGCCGGCGTGAAGCCGGGCATGGTCATTGGTGAGTTGGGCCCGGGCCGCGGCTATTACACCCGCATCCTGGCCAAGGCGGTGGGCCCCAGCGGAAAAGTCTATGCCATCATCACCCCGGCGCAAGCCGCGCGCCCTGGCGTGCTGGACGGGCTCAATGCCCTGGCCGCGGCCAATCCCAACATTACGGTCGTGACGACGGAATATGCCGCGCTGGCGCTGCCCCAAAAGGCCGACCTGTTCTGGACCACCGAGAATTATCATGACTTTCATAACGGCCCGACCGCCGACATCGCCGCGCTGAACAAGACGGTGTTCAACAACCTGAAGCCGGGCGGCATCTATTATGTCGAGGATCACAATGCCGCGGACGGCGCCGGACTTGCCGCCACCTCTGCCGTTCACCGCATGGACGTGGCCGTTGCCAAGACCGAGCTGACCGCCGCCGGCTTCAAGCTGGATGCCGAGGGCAATCTGTTGCGCAACCCGGCCGACAACCGGGCCGCCAGCAATTCGGAATCGGGCCACTTCGTTTCCGACCGCTTCATGCTGCGGGCCAAGCGCCCGTAGCCGCCGCCACAAATCGAGGGGAAACTTTCATGCGTCTTGTATTCGCCGCCGCCGCTTCGCTTGTCGCCACGTCCCTGGTTTCTGGGGCGTTGGCGCAGCCCTTGCCCGCACCCGCCAGCTATCCGCCGGTCGTAGGCGCCAAGGGCGTGGTCGCTACCCACACCCTGTCCCTGGCCATGGCCGACCAGATTGCCCATGGCGCGGTGGAGGCCTGTCACAAGATGGGCTTTCACACCACCATCACGGTGCTGGACGCGTCCGGCGCGCTCAAAGCTTTCCTGCGTGACGACATGACCGGCCCGCACACCATCAGCCTGTCCAAGGACAAGGCCTATACCGCCATCACCCTGTCCAACCGTTTCGCCACCTCGGGCACTTTCGCCACGGCGCGTAGCTCCACCCTGGGTTCGCCCATGACCAACATCCAGGGCGTGGTGGGCGTGGCCGGCGGCGTGCCGATCAAGTATCGCGGCGAAGTGATCGGCGGCGTGGGATCGTCGGGCGCGGTGGGCGGCGACAAGGACGAGCTTTGCAGCCAAGCCGGCATCGATGCTGTGGCCGACCAGCTCCGATAACAGCTTCCTCATTTCGCCCGCGCGCAGCGCCACCGAACTGACCTCGGCGGCGGCGCTGTTTCGCGCCTATGCCGCGACCTTGCCGGTGGATCTGGCGCCGCAAGGCTTTTCCCAGGAACTGGAATCGCTGCCGGGCATCTATGGTCCGCCAGGCGGTGAGCTGCTCCTGGCCAAGCGCGGCGACCATGTGCTGGGCTGCATCGCGCTCAAGGCCTTAGGCCCGGGTGTGGCCGAGATCAAACGCCTGTTCGTGCGGCCCAAGGCGCGCGGGGCTGGGGTGGGCAAGGCGCTGGTGATGGCGGCCATCACCGCGGCGCGCGAGCGCGGCTATGGCGAGATCAAGCTGGACACGCTGCCGGAGATGACGTCAGCGATCGCGCTCTACAAGGGCTTCGGCTTTGCGCCCATTCCGCCTTACGGCAGTCATCCCTATCCCGGGCTGATCTGCCTGGGAAAGAGCTTGGCCGATTAGGCAACAAAAAAGCGGCGCCCGGTGAGGGGCGCCGCTTTCTGTTTACGATACTACCGGTTGGACAGAACCAGCGCGGCGATCAGGCCGGTCGCGGCGGCGGCCAGGACATAGTTATTGTCCACCTGGCGCCATTCATAACCGCGCGGCGGGCGCTGCAGGCGACGCTGCTGCCAGTCATTGACGCGGCGGCCGCGATTCCAGTCGCTGCGGTCGATGCGTCCGCCCTTGCGCCAGTTGCGATGACCGTAATTGTCATGACGATTATTGTCATAACGGTCATTGCGGCGGTCGTTATCATGGCGCTGCATCGACATCGTGGCGGCGGGGCGATTGTCGTCCCGGCGGTTGTTATTGCTGTTTCAGCTCTGGGCGAAGGTCTCGCTCATCGGGGCGATGAGCATGGTCAGGGCGGTCGTTGCGATCAGAAGACGTTTCATGGCGTGTCCTTTTCTGTTGCTGCCATTACGCGTAAGAGCATAGGAAGTTCCCGCTGAACCCCAACTGAACAGTTTGCGGCGGAATTAAAACACTTGTCGCAAAGTGTCCCGAATGTAGGCAGGGCCTAGGTAAGCTCCTACGCGGCCGTCCAGCCGCCATCAATGCTGATGATCGCGCCGGTGATGGAGCGCGCCATGTCGCCGGACAGGTACACCGCCAGCGCCGCCACTTCTTCCACCGTCACGAACTGCTTGGTGGGCTGGGCATGCAGCAACACATCGTTGATCACCTGTTCGCGCGTCAGCCCTCGCGCCGCCATGGTGTCGGGAATCTGCCGCTCCACCAGCGGCGTCCAGACATAGCCGGGACAGATGGCATTGGAGGTGATGCCGAAGGTGGCGGTCTCCAGCGCCACGCTCTTGGTGAAGCCGGCAATGCCATGCTTGGCCGCGACATAGGCCGACTTGAAGGGCGAGGCGATCAGGGCATGGGCGGAAGCGGTGTTGATGATGCGGCCCCACTTTTTCGCCTTCATGCCGGGAAGCGAGGCGCGGCAGGTGTGGAAGGCCGATGACAGGTTGATGGCCAGGATCTGGTCCCACTTCTCCGGCGGGAATTCCTCCACCGGCGAGACGAACTGGATGCCGGCATTGTTGACCAGGATATCCACCGCGCCCAGCCGCGTGATGGCGTCCGTCACCATGGCTTCGGTCTGGTCGCCTTTGCTCATGTCGGCGCCGTTGTAGATCGCCTTGACGCCGAATTCGCTTTCCAGCCCGGCGCGTTCCTTTTCGATTGCCGCGGCATCGCCGAAGCCGTTGATGCAGACATTCGCGCCTTCCGCGGCCAGGGCCCGCGCGATGGCCAGGCCGATGCCGGAGGTCGAGCCGGTGACGAGGGCGGTTTTGCCTTTCAAGGTGGCGGGCATGGCGGTCTCCAGATGATGCGCCCTGCAGCATGACAGGACAGGCGCGCCCCCCGAAAGGGCGATAAGGCCGCAGCCATGGCCCGGCAATTGGGTTATGGTCGCAGGCCATGCAGACACAAACGGCATACAAACCGGTGGACCTGATCGTCGGCCGGCTGGAGCGGTTGCCCGCCACGCGCGGCTTCTGGCGGCGGGTCACCTTCCTGTCGCTGGGCGGCTTCTTTGAATTCTACGACCTGTTCCTGGCGGCCTATGTCGCGCCGGGCCTGGTCAAGAGCGGCATCTACACCAGCACGACATCCGACTTTTTCGGCAATACCGGCATTGCCGGCTTTGTCGCGGCCTTCTTCCTGGGCCTGTTCGTCGGCACCGCCCTGTTCGGCTATGTCGCCGACCGGCTGGGACGGCGCACCATCTTCACGGTTTCGCTGCTGTGGTATGCGGGCGCCTCGGTGATCATGGCGTTCCAGCAGGATGCCTTCAGCCTGAACCTTTGGCGCTTCATCTGCGGCATCGGCATCGGGGTCGAGCTGGTGACGATAGACACCTATATCGCCGAACTGGCGCCGCCGGCCTGGCGGGGACGGGCCTTCGCCTATTCCAACATCATCCAGTTCGCCGCCATTCCGGTGGTGGCGCTGCTGGGCTGGCTGCTGGTGCCGCACACAATCTTCGGCATCGAGGGCTGGCGCCTGGTGATCGTGGCCGGATCGGTTGGGGCACTGCTGGCTTTTTTCGTGCGGCGCAATTTGCCGGAAAGCCCGCGCTGGCTCGCCGCTCATGGCCGCGCCCAGGAGGCGGATGCGATTGTCGAAGCCTGGGAAATCGAAGCGCGGCTGGCCGGGGCGCAACTGGCCGAGCCCGTGCCGCATCCGGTGGAACAGGGCAAGGGGTCTTTCGGAGAGATATGGACACCGGCCTACCGGGTCCGCACCCTGATGCTGATCGCCTTCAATGTTTTCCGCGCGGCGGGCTATTACGGCTTTGCCAGCTGGATGCCGACCTTGCTGATCGCCAGCGGCATGGCGGTGACCAAGAGCCTTGGCTACACCTTCCTCATCGCCATCGCCGCCCCCTTCGGGCCGCTGCTGGGGGTGCTGTTCAGCGACCGCGTCGAGCGCAAATGGATCATTGCCGCCTCAGCCCTGGCCATCGTCGGGGTCGGGCTGGCCTTTGCCCTGGCCCATGGCATGTTCGCCATCATCGCCTGCGGCATCGCCATGACCCTGCTGAACAACATCCTGTCCTTCGCCTATCACGGCTATCAGCCCGAACTGTTTCCCACCCGCATCCGCGCCCGGGCGGTGGGCTTCGTCTATTCCTTCTCGCGCATCTCCACCACGCTCAGCGCCTTTGTCATCGCCTGGCTGCTGCGTGAATTCGGCGCGCCGGGCGTGTTTGTCTTCATCGCCGGCTGCATGGCCATGGTGTCGCTGGTGATCGGCCTGTTCGGGCCGAAGACCCGCAACCTGGCGCTGGAACAGATTTCACGATGAACTACCGCCACGGCTATCACGCGGGCAACTTCGCCGATGTGGTCAAGCACATCGCACTGGTGGCAATCCTGCAGCATCTGAAAAAGAAGGATGCCGCTTTCGCGGTGCTGGACAGCCATGCCGGGCGCGGCCGCTACGATCTTGGCGGCGAGGAGGCAGGCAAGACCGGGGAAGCCAAGAGCGGCATTGCCCGGCTGAGCGGGTTGTCGGGGCCGATGCCCGAAGCGCTTGCCACCTATCTGTCGCTGGCGCGGCAAACTCATGCCTATCCCGGCTCGCCCCTGATCGCCGCCCAACTGCTGCGCAACCAGGACCGGCTGACCGCCATCGAGAAACATCCTGAAGAGTTCGCCATTCTCAAAGACGTGCTGGCGCCGTTCCGCGGCGCCGCGGCCGAGAATGCCGACGGCTATGCCCGCAGCCTCAAGCTGCTGCCGCCGCCGGCGCGGCGTGGACTGGTGCTGATGGACCCGCCTTTTGAATCGCCGGGCGAGTTTGCCGCCCTGGCGCGAGGTGTGCGCGAGGCCTACGCCAAGTTCGCCACCGGCATCCTGCTGGCCTGGTATCCGGTCAAGTCCGAAGCCGAGGCAAAAGCCTTCACCGGCGAGGTGCTGTCAGGAGGCATCGCCAAGGCGCTGGTGATAGACACCAGAATCACGGCCCCGGAGGGCAGGCTGGGCCGGGCCGGACTTTTGGTCGTCAATCCGCCATACGGTTTGGCGGCGGCGATCCAGGATGCCGCCAGGGTTGTCGCCAACCGGCTCGAGGCCGCCATTACGGTGCAGTGGGTCGCCGGGTCCGAGTAATATTCCAATAGAACCAAGGCAATATTGACGGACTGAACCAGGCGCGCGGTTTGACCGTATCAGTTACGCTGACTAATCTGGCGCCAGGAGTTGGGCATGTCCAAAAAAGTCTTCATCAGCCATTCCAGCAAGGATGCCAAGATCGCCAGCGCCATCTGCGCGGCGCTGGAAGCGCGCGGCCATCACTGCTGGATGTCCTCGCGCGACATCAAGCCCGGCGAGAATTTCCAGGGCACCATCGTGCGCGCTATCCGCGAGGCTGGGGTGATGGTGCTGGTGTTCTCCGCCAACGCCAACAATTCCGACGAGATCAAGAAGGAAATGGCGCTCGCCAGCCAGTCGCGCAAGATGGTGATCCCGGTCCGGGCCGAAGACGTCATGCCTTCCGAGGATTTCACCTATGAGCTGGCGACCCGCCAGTGGATCGACATGTTCACCGACTGGGAAAAGTCGATCGAGGTCCTGTCCGACCAGGTCGGCGAAGCGGTGCCGCGCGCCGATACCGGCGTTCGCCCGGCGCCGCCGCCTTCGGCGCCTGAGAACCACAAAAGCCGGGCGCCGGTTTTTGCCATTGTCGCCGCCCTGCTGCTGGCCGGCGGCGCCGCCGCTTTCTGGTCGTAGCGGCAGCCCGCGCCGTCATCTTCTGCTCCGGCCGCCATGATGCAGTCAGCGCCGGTCGCTTCGACCGCACCGGCTGCCCCGCCTGCGTCCGGATCCGGCATGGATGCCCAACTGGAAAGCCAGTTGTGGGATTCGGTGAAGAGCAGCGACGATGTTTCGGTGGTGCAGTCCTATCTGGACAAGTATCCCAACGGCACCTTCACGGCAGTGGCCAAGGCCCGGCTGGCGGCGCTGAACAACCCGTCGCAGGCGGCAAGGGCGCGTCCCGCCAATCCCCTGGCCTCGATGGATGCCGAGATCGCCGCGATGTACAAGCGGGCGCGGGCCAATGCGGTCGATACCTCGGCCGTCGCCGATGAACAGAGCGCCTGGCTGGCCCGCCGCGCCGGCTGCGGCGGCGATCCCGGATGCCTGCGCCAAAGCTATGCCGAGCGGCGCGCCGAACTGAGCCGCTGGATCACCGGCGGCGAATAGGCCCAACCCCTTGGCCAGACAGAATATTATTGTTATTCGATAAATTAGTTGCCGAATATCAATAAGGATGGTATTGAAGCCCGATAAATCAAAAGGGGCTTCCAATGGCCAACAAGCATCATCTGTTCCTCATCACCGGCTGGGCGCTGAACGCCGCCATGCTGATCAGCCTGGCCCTGACGGCCGTGCTGGTGTTGGCCTTCGGCGTTTGCGCCTTGGCCGGGGCGGGGCTTATCCACCTGCCCATCCCGCTTGAGGACCTGAAGGACATCAAGGACGTTCCGCTGACCCTGGTCTTCCTGGCGGGCGCGGTGGCCTGTGCCTCCGGCGTGTTCCTGCTGGCCCTCCTGACCCTGATGCTGCTGATGACGGGCCGGATCGTGAAGAGCGCAGACCAGGATCCCTTTGTGGAGGACAATGCGCGGCGGCTGATGCAGATCGGCTGGCTGCTGGTGGCGATGCAGGCGGTGGGCCTTGGCGCCGGCATGATCATGGCGCTGTTTCCCAAGCCCGTCAGAGATCATGTCCAGGCCGGATTCGATTTCTCCCCCGTTGGCCTCCTGGCGGTGTTGCTGATCTTCGTGCTGGCGCAGATCTTCCGCCGCGGCGCCCAGATGCGCGATGAACTGGAAGGCACCGTATGATGGAAATCATCGTCAAGCTGGACGATATGCTCCATGCCCGGCGCATGACCCTGACCGAGCTGGCGGAGAAGGTGGACATCACCCTGGCCAACCTGTCCATCCTCAAGACCGGCAAGGCCAAGGCGATCCGCTTTTCCACCTTGGCATCGATCTGCGAGGCGCTGGATTGCCAGCCGGGCGATGTGCTGGGCTTTGGCGAACCGGCGGAGTGAGCCTCAGCTTTTGGTGCGAATCTTCGCCGCCTTGGCGCATTCGGCCAACACGGTGAAATAGCGCGCCACGCCATCGGCGCCGATAATGAAGGGGCTGGGATCGCTGGGTTTGCGCACCCAGCGGCTGCGGATCCAGGCCTGGTCGTACATGGAATGGTTGGAGAAGACGATGGTGGCGCCCGCCGCCTTGGCCGCGGCGGCAATCTTTTCCGTCGAGGCGATATAGGTGTCGAAGCGCGCCTTGCTGCGCGGGAAGTTGAAGCCCATGCCGCCGGAATAGGCCACCGTCATGGTCTTGCCGTGATCCTTGACCGGGAACAGGTAGGACAGGGTGCCCAAAGTGTGGCCCGGCGTCTTGATGATGGTAATGGTCTGGTCGCCCAGGGTCAGTTGCTGGCCATCCTTGGCTTCGATGTCGCGCTTGGGCTTTCCGCCCGGCTTGTCCCGACCTTTCTCGATCGCGTCCCAATCGGCGGCATCCATGATGACACGGGCGCCATACTTGTCCTGCAGCATCCTGGCGCCTTCGTCATGGTCGCCATGGCCATGGCTGATGATGACATATTTGATGTCGGCGGGATTGAGACCGAGCTTCTTGAGGCCATCCACGATCTCCGCCTCGGCGGCATAGTTGAACATCGTGTCGATCAGGATGATGCCGGCGCTGGTCTTGATCGCCCAACTGCTATGTTCCTTGGTGCCGACAAAATAGACATTGTCGAACACCTGGGCCGGTTCCGCATACCAGGTGTCGCGCGCCGGGATCGGCCGGGGCTTGCCGGAGGCGACCGCGCGCATCATCGCGAGGGTGGGATCGGCGCCGTCCGAAGGCTGGACGCACAGCACATTCAAGGTGCCGGAAAAATCCAGCCCGGCCGCTTTCTGCGCCGCCAGCACATGGCCGTCCACGGTGTCGGGTACTTGCGCACCTGCGCCCGCAAGGCCCAGGCCCGCCGTCATCACCAATGCTGCTGAGAATTTCCTGCCCATGATTATCTCCCCTTGTTGCCGGCTTTATGCCTTGGGGCAATCGGACCATGAAAAGAGGCGCGGTTCAACGCCTGTCCGCGCCTGGGATGGCCTAGGCGATGAAGCGGGTCACCACGTTGCGCAGCAAAGTGGAAACCGGATTGTCGAAATTGTTCCAGGGCAGGCTGCCGCAAAAGGTGATGGAGCCGGTGGAAAATACCGCGCCGCCCTTGGCCGTTTCGAAATAGACCATGTCGGCGCGGATCAGGGGATCGGGCGCGTTGCTGGGCAGCGCATAGGCGGTCGGGACCAGAAGGTCTTCCAGGGTGACGCCGAAATGGGCCTGATGGCCTTCCGAACGTGCGAGCAGCCTTGTGTTGGGCGGGGTGCCGAGCAGGGGATCGGCGCGGTCGAGCTCGAAGCCTGCGGCGCCGCCGCCGGAGAATCCGAACCCGCCGAAGGTCTCGCCGTCAACACCGTCGAAGATCCAGGCAAGGTCCGCTGCATAAGAGTCCGGCATGCGGCGATAGTGGGAGCCTTCAAAGCGGCCCTGAGCGGTGAAGCCGACACCCACCAGGCGTTGCGGCGCGCGATCCTGGCGCCGCCATAGGCCGCCATAGCCGCCATCGAAGGCGTGATAATACTCGCCGGGATCGGCGGCCCAGGCGCGGGTGCCGCCCTCGGAGCGGCGAAGCTCCAACGTGTCGGGCACGGCAGCCGAGGCGGCGACACGCCAGTAAAAGCCGTTGCCGCCGAGATAACAGAGCCGGCCGCCTTCGCCCAGCCAGTCGCGCAAGGCGTTGAGGGTGCCCGGCGTCTGGTATTCCGGATGCGTCCCTGTCAGCACGCAAGCATAGCGCGACAGCAAGCCGACCCCTTCGCGCTCCAGGTCATGGTCGGTGATCGCATCCCAGGCGATGCCCATGGCATCGAGCCAGGCGGCGAGATGCATGTCGGCCGGGAAGTGGCGCAGCCCCGATCCCTTGCGATCGACATAGGCCATCTGGCCGGCCCGCAAGGTCAGCACTGGGCGGCGCAGCGACGAGAAGGCGACGCCGGAGCCGTCGCGGTGAAAATTGTAGGTGGAAAGACCGAACTCCTTGTGTTCGGCGGGATGGTGAGGATAGACGCCCCATTCGGCGCGGCGGGCGCGAAATTCGTCATCGAAATTGTCGCGCTCGAAATTGGCATAGACCTGGTAGGTGTAGGTTGGAAACAGGATGGCGACTTTTGCCGTGGCCGTATCGGTGGGCGGAAGGATGAACACCGGCACGATGTCCTGTTCGCTGCCTGATTTCAGGCGGATGCCATAGACACCGCTGGGCAGGCCGGCCGGCACCTCGAAAACGAAATCCGTCTCCCAGCCGCAATCATACAAATCGTCGTCGTGAAAATGCACGGCGGCGTATTGATCGGGCGCGTCGGCCCAGTTGAGGACGTCACCGCGCCAGGAGGCGCCGCGCATGGCGCGGGTCGGCAGGTTGACCAATGCGCCATGCAGCCCAAGCGGGCCGCGATCGGAAATTTTCTGGGTGGGAATGTCCAGGCTGAAATCCCACCAGGCGATGACGTCGGCGCCGGGCTCAATCGGCTTTGCCGCATCCACCGCGCCTTTCAGCAACAACGGATGCTCCAGCCGACCGTTCAGATGGCCGCGGAAAGCCGGCCCTGCCGGCGCGGCGGCCAGCAGCATGGTCGTGGGCAGATCAATGGCCGCCGAGAGCTGTGCTTCACCGCTGCCATCCACGCCCCAGTCGGCCGTCAGTGGGATTTGCAGCAGCCGCAGTGCGCCGCCGGCGTAGATCACGCGCAACTCGTACCAGCGCCGCTCCAGCATCGGCGCGGCGACGCGGGCGATGGCTTCGCCCACCCGCAATTCGGCGCCCGCCTGGGTCACATATAAAGAAAGCCCTTTGCCGCCGACCCAGCTCAAGACCGCCTGGGGCCGATCCAGCAGCCAGGGCTGCACCCGTATGCTGAGGGTCCATTCCTTAGGCAATACCAGCCGGTCCAGCGGCAGCACGCCATGCGATCCGTTCTGGATCGCCTGCACGCGGCCGGGATAACGCCCTGCAAAACCGGCGGGCACATTTTCAAACACCTGGCCGGGCCCGGCCGGATTGGGATCGGCGCTGCGAATGCGCACCAGGTCTGCCTGATAGGCCGCGCTGCTGGAAACCTTGACCGCGATACTCCCGCCGGCCCGGACAGACCAGCGGTCGGTATAGGCGATCAGCGGCGACGCATTCATGTGCGCTCCGTGCGCTCGACGGCGGCCAGGGCGCGGGTGAAGCGGGCAAACAGCTCGTCCACCTCGGCCTCGGTAATGATCAAAGGCGGGGCGAAGTTGATGCTGTCTTTCACCACCCGCAGCAACAGGCCTTCGGCCATCATGGCATCCTGCATCGCCCGGCCGCGCGCGCCGACATTGTCCGGCAGGCTGTGCAATTGCACCGCGCCGCCCAGGCCAACGCCGCGGGTGTTGAACACCATGGGATGACCATCCAGCGAGGCCAGATGCTTCAGCAGCCGCGGGCCGACGCGACGGACATGACCCAGCAGATCCCGCTCCTCGATGATCTCGATCGTGCGCAGCGCCACCGCGGCGGCCACCGGATGGCCGCCATAGGTTGCGGCATGGGAAAAGATGCCTTCCTCGTCCGAGCCGCGCTCCAGCGCGTCATAGAAATCGCCGTCCATCACAATCGCCGAAATCGGGAAATAGGCGGCGGACAGCGCCTTGGCCAGGGTCATGCAATCGGGCCGGAATCCGAAGGTCTGCGCCGCGAACATGCTGCCGGTGCGGCAGAAGCCGTTGATCACTTCGTCGTCGAACAACAGCACGCCATAGCGGTCCAGCAGCCCGCGCAGTCCCGGCAGATAGCCGACAGGCGGCACCACGCATCCCGCGCTGAAGGACACCGGATCCAGGATCATGGCGCCCACCGTTGCGGGGCCCGCCTGTTCGATGGCCTGTTCGATCTCGGCCAGCATGCGCGCGCTGAATTCCGCTTCGCTCTCGCCGGGAAGCGCGGCGTTGACATAATCGGGCTGGCTGACGGTGATGACCTCGTCCATCGGCAGGTTGAAGGCGCGCGCTGTGCCGGGAAATCCGCCCAGCGGGGCCGTCGTCACCGTGGCGCCATGGTAGCTGAGGGCGCGGGCGATTATCTTGACGCGCTTGGGTTCGCCGCGATGGCCATTGCGAAAGCGCATGAACTTGATGAGGAAGTCGTTGGCTTCGGAGCCCGTGGAGCCGAACGTCACCCGCGCATTGGCCATCGGCGCCATCGCGGCGAGTTTCTCGCCCAGCGCCAGCGCCGCCGGAACGGTCCGGTACAAGCCCGACGCATAGGCGGGCAGTTGATGCATCTGGCGGACCGCCGCCTCGACCAGTTCCGGATCGGAAAAGCCCAGCGCCGCGCTGTAGAAGGAGGAGGTGCCCTCGATATACTCGCGGCCGTTTTCATCGATCAGGAAGATGCCCCGGCCCTTTTCGATCACCATCGGGCGGGTGGTGCGCGCCTGGCGCAGGTTGGTGAAACCGATCAGGGTGGCGTTGTCAGGAGCGTTGCCGCGGTGGGAGATGGGCATGATGACCTTGCCTGGAGCGGTGTAAAAAAGCGAAAATGGAACAACTAATCTGGCTCGATCCTAGGCAGGACCGATTGGAAGGGAAAGGTCTGGCAAGCGTGGGGGTGGGATTGGCGAAAACAGCCTTTGGGCTGTTTTCGTCCTCGCGTTGCTCGGATCGTCGCTGACGCGCCGCCCCAAAACGGCTGCCGCCATTTTGTCGAACAGGCCTTCTTATCCTCAGCCATGCGCGCCAATAAAAAAGGGCCCGCAAGGGACCCTTTTTTATTGGCGGACAGGGTGGGATTCGAACCCACGATACCCTTGCAGGTATGCCGCATTTCGAGTGCGGTGCCATCGACCACTCGACCACCTGTCCACCGGCGGTGATAAGGGAGGGCGTTGCGCAAGGCAAGCTTCTTTAGTTGTCGAAAATCCTGTTCAATTCCTTGCCCGATGCCGCGCCGGCCAAGCCCGCAAAGGAGCCGTCCTGCATCGCCTGCGCCGCCGCCTGCACCGCGCCCCAGGCCACCCGCGCCAGCGCGCCGCCCACGCTGATGCGCCGCACGCCCAGCGCCGCCAGTTCGGCCACCGAAAGTCCCGGTCCCATCATCAGCACATTGACCGGTTTGGGCGCCACCGCCCGCACCATGGCGGTGATGTCGTCCTTGTTTTTCACGCCCGGCGCATACAGGCAGTCGGCGCCGGCCTCCGCGAACGCCACCAGCCGGTCGATGGCGCCGCGCACCGCCCCCGCATCGCTCAAAAGACCTTCGGTGCGGGCCACCAGGATCACGTCCTGTCCGGAAGCGTCGATCGCGGAGCGCGCCGCGCGGATACGCTCCACCGCCAGCGGCAATTCATGCAACCCCACGCCGCCCGGCTTGCTGTCCTCGATGGAAAGCCCGGCCACGCCGGTCTGGATGGCCAGGGCCACATTGGCGGCCACGCCTTCGGGCGCCACGGCAAAGCCGGATTCAAAATCGGCGTTGACCGGCAGATTCACCGCCGCGCACAGCGCGGTCAGATGCGCCAATGTATCGTCTCGCGTCACGCCATAATCGGGCCGGCCGATGGTCCAGGCATGGCCGGAGCTGGTCGAGGCCAAAGCGGAAAATCCCATGTGCTGAAACAGTCGCGCGCTGCCGATGTCCCAGGGATTGGGTAGGACAAAACAGCCCTTTGCATGCAGCGCCCGGAATTGGGCGCGTTTGGCGGCGGTATCGGTCATGGCATCCTCCATAAGCCTCGCAATCTAGACCAAAACGCCCGGCGTTGAGCGCGGGGCCAAATCACACTAATGTCCCGCTCATGGGAGGCGCCCTTCGCCGGGTCCATAACAAGATGAAAAATCGTGCGGCGATCATGGCTGTCATGGTGCTGGCGCTGGGCCTTGCCTGGCTGGCCTGGCATTTCCTGTTGTCGCCGCCCCGCACCCGCAATTCGGACGTCATCGCTTCATCCGCCACCCATGCCTATCAGTTCATCGCGGCGCCTGACATCAGTTGGGACGCGGCCCGCGCCGCCGCGACCCAACTGTCATGGCAGGGCCATGCCGGCTATCTGGCCACCATCGACGATGCGGGCGAATACCAGTTCATCGTCGATCGCATCTTTCCCCATGCCTATCCCGACGTCACCTATCTGGGCGGGCGGCAGACCGCGCCGGGCGAATGGCGCTGGGTGACGGGCCCCGACGGCGCGGCCGATGGCGGCAAGGGGCTGCTGTTCTGGCGCGGCGACGAGCAGGGCATGATTCAGGGCTCGCGCTATGCCAACTGGATGTCCACCGCCTTCCAGCATGGCGGCAAGTGGGATGTCAGCAAAGTGTGCTGCGTTTCCATCTTCTCCTATGGCGTGCCGCAATTCTCCACCTCGCTGGGCACTGGCGATGCCGAGGAGCATGTCGCCGGCTATGTGGTGGAATTCGGCGGCTAGCCCGTAAAGGCGGGCCCTAGCGGCCGCAGCCGCATGCCCTTGGCCAGGCGGCGCCACGGAAAGTCGGCGGGATCGGCCATCAAGGGGCCGGGCGCCTTGGCCACCAGCACCGCTTCGGCGATGGGCTGGAAATCGGCGCGGAAATGCACCGAGCTTTTGTTAACCAGGATTTTCATGCGCTCCGGCTCTACCCCCGCCATGCGGTAGAGATTGCGGTCCAGCATCTGGTCCTTGTGGCTGCTGACCACCACCTGGACGCCGCCGATGGAAAGCCGCGCGGTCAAGCCCACATCGGTGGCCTTGCCGTTCATCATCGGCCCGCCATAGATGCAGCGGCCGTCGCTGAGCTGTTCGACGCGGAAGGTGGCGTGGAAGGGCGCATCGCCGCCCGACTGTCCGCCCAGCGCGATGGTGATGTCGGCGCCCTGGCCGGCGTTATGCGCAGCCGCCGCGGCATCCGGATCCACCATCAGGCCCAGCGCGGCGCCTTGCGCGCCGCATGCCACCAGCGCGTGAAGCATGCCGGTGGTGTTGGAATCCCCGCCGCCGCCGGGATTGTCCTGGGTGTCGGCGATCACCACCGGGCGCGAGGCGGTGGCGGCGATGCGCATGGCCTGGCGCACCGCATCCTTGGGCGCCAGCAGGGGCACCACCCAGTCGGCTTCGCGCGTGATGATCTCGCCGGCCAGCGTGTCCACCGCCGCGCGCACCGCGCCCGCATCGCTGCCATAGCCGAACACCATGCCACCGCATTCCGGAAAATCCGCCGCCGGAAAACCGGGGGTGAAGGACAGATGCAGGTTTGTCTTCTGCTCGGCGCTGGCAAGCGCGCGATAAATGCCCTGCGCCGGCTCCACCAGGGTGCACATGCCGTTGATGGGAATCAGGAACGGCAGGCGCAGGGCGGCGCGGACCAGCCGGTCGCCGCGCCCCAGCAGGAGATTGAGCAATCCCGCGGCGCGCTCCCCGGCTTCGGCCATGTCCTCATGCGGATAGGTGCGATAGGCCACCATCGCATCGGCATTCTCCAGCATCTTCGCCGTGACATTGGCATGCAGGTCCAGGCTGGCGACGATGGGAATGCGTGGCCCCACAATGTCGCGCAGCATGGCCAGCAGCCGGCCTTCGCCGTCATCGTCGTGGCGGCAGACCATGGCGCCGTGCAGGTCCAGATAGATGGCGTCGAAGTTCAGCGCGCGGGCCGCATCGGCGATCTCGCCGGCGATGCGCTCAAAGGCATCCTGCTCGACATGGGCGGCCGGCGTGGCCCCGGCCCACAGCACCGGGATGACTTGGTGCCCGCGCATGGCGCGCAGGAAACCGCCGATGGGAATATTGACGTCGCGCAGGCCCAGCACATCGGCGCCATGGGCCATGGCGGGAAAGGCGCCGCCGCGCACGAAATCGTCATAGCGCGTCGGCGTGGGCGCGAAAGTATTGGTTTCATGCTGGAATCCGGCGGCCAGGATGCGCATGCCCGCAAGCTAGCATCCCCGCCCGGTCAGGCAAGTCTCTGGAACCGTTGGCGGCCCGGGCGCTTTGAGACAGGACATGGTAACATCAACGCCCCCGCGAGCGCCCGCCGTGCTGCTGTCGGCCGTCATGGCGCTGCTGCTGGTAGTGGTGGGCTGGTTCTATGCCAATGAAGACCTGTTCCCGCCCAACAGCCTGCCCTGGAAACCGCTTGTGCTGGATGCGCCGCCGGGCTGGATCGCCCATTGGCAGTTGAACCGGCTGGCCGCTGATGGCGCGCATTGCCGTGCCACGCTGGGCACGGCCTCCCGCCTGTCGGTGACACAATTGAAGGATCGCAAGATTGACGACCGCTGCGGCTTTACCGATGTGGTGAGCGCCGATGCCAGTCCGCTTCGCTTCTCCCCGCGCGTCACCGCCACCTGCGGACTGACCGCCGCGCTGTACTGGTATCAGCGGCAACTGGAGCCGATCGCGCTGGCCACCATGCATAGCCGGCTGACGGGCATCAGCCAGTTGGGCACCTTTGCCTGCCGCAACGTCAATGGCGAAGCCGGAGGCAATCGCAGCGAACATGCCACGGCCAACGCCATCGATGTCGCCGTTTTTCATTTCGCCGACGGTCGCACGGTCTCGGTGCGTAAGAGCTATGGAAAATCGGATGATGCCGGCCGCTTCCTGGACCAGGCGCATAATCAGGCCTGCGGCCTGTTCAACACGGTGCTGGGCCCGCGTTACAACAAGCTGCACGCCGACCATTTTCATCTTGATATGGGACGCTACGGAATCTGCCGCTAGCGGGTGGAGCGCGCCCCGTGATCGGCGCCGCCGTCCGGCTCGCCTTTGTCCTGCGCCGGCGATTGATCGGCCATTTTCTGGCCCGGGTTGGTGCTGGGCTGATTCTTCTTCTGGTTGCCGGCGCCGCCTTGTTTGTGGCTGTTGCCGACGCTGCCGATGGACTGGCCCATTGGTGTCTCCTGAAAGAAAAACCGCCGCCGGACGATCCGGCGGCGGGACTTGTTCAATTCCAGTCGCGATTGACGTTGTAGTAGGAGTAGCTCTCCTCGCGGATAGTGTGGCCGATGCTGCCGTCATGCTTGGTCAGGTCCTTGAGGTCATAGGAAGGCGCATTCTCCAGCCGCGCCTTGTCCAGCGGCACGACATAGCCGCCCTTGTCTTCGCTGTAATCGAGCAGAGCCCACGGCACGGGATAGTATTTTTCACCGATCCCGAGCAGGCCGCCAAAGCCAAGGGCGGCGAACAGGATCTGGTTGGACTGCTTGTCCAGCACCACGTCCTCCACGGTGCCGATCTTGTCGCCATTGTCGCTGTAAACGGCCGTGCCTTTGACCTTGGAGGCAAGGATGGCGCTGGTGTGATCTGTGGTGGTCGTCATGAGTTCCTCATTGGTTGATGTCAGGTGGGGTTGATGTCCGGTGGTAACGGCGCTTGGCGCATCTTGTTGCGGGAACTTGCAAATTTCGCATTGCGCGCTTTGGCACACACAAATGCCGACGATGCATGAAACCAAGGTTCCCACGCGACGTTGCATGATGGGATTACCAAGGAAAACCGCCATGACCGTCAGGACCACGATTGAACAGGCCGCCAAATCCGTGATCGGCGCGCTGACACCCGGCGAAAGCCAGCCCGACATCCTGGAAACCTTGCAGGCCGAGCATGACGAGGTGCAGCAGTTGCTGGAAAAGCTGGTGAAGAGCGACGCCGCCCGCGAACAGAAGGCTCTGGTCACCAAGATCAAGAACGCCTTGGTTCCCCACACCAAGGCCGAGGAACGGGTGGTCTATGACGCGGTGCTGGCGCTGCGCGGCAAGGACGCCAAGATTGACAGCAATGAGGGCTTTATCGAGCACGGCCTGGCGGATGCCACCCTCAAGAAGCTGGAAAAGCTTTCCGACAACACGCCTGAATTCAAGGCGGCCGCCAAGGTGCTCAAGGAACTGATCGATCACCATGTCGAGGAAGAGGAACGCAACATCTGGGCGCAGGTGAAGGAGCATTTCTCCGCCGACCAGCGCGAGCAGATGAACCGCGCCTTCCTGGCGGCCAAGAAGAAGGTCAAGATCGCCTAGTTACTTCACGAAATCCGCAATGATGGAAATCGGCGCGCCGCCGGCCCTTTGGTCGTGCGGCGCCGCCCGCTTCACAAACATTTCATTCTCCGGCACCGGCTCGCACAGATAGGTGTGATCGTCGAAGAAGCATTGGTAGAAGTGAATCTGCGCCTTGCGCAATTCCGATTTCAGCACCAGGTGGGTGACCACCTCATAGCGGGGGAACCACAGATGGGCGTCGCCATCATCGCTGAATCGGATCCGCGCATCGCCGGTGGTTTCGTCGTAATAGCTGGCGGCACCCATCATCAAATCACCGATCACCCGGCCACGCGCATCGTAGAGTGAGCGGCGCTTCAATGGTGGGCTGCGATAATCCGGCACGCTGAGGCGGAACACCCCGCCGGGCTTCAGAACCCGGTAAATTTCGTCCAGCACAAAGGGCACCTTGTCGAACGGCAGATGCTCCAGCACATCCTGGGCCTGGATCTTGGCGATGCTGCTGTCCGCATAGGGCAGGGCGGCGGACAGGTCGTGCTTGATCTCCCGGTCATGGGCCGGCTCCAGCGCCAGGCCGATGAAGTTGGCAATCTGGTATTGGCGCTCCTGCAGCCCCAGGCTGCCGAAATACAGATACTGCTCCATGGCAATATCTTCCAACGCGGCGCCTGCGCCTGCAAGCCACGTGTCAAACGACCAGATTCACCGGCCGGTGCAGCTCCGCGACAAGGTCGGGCATTCCGTCATGGCGTTCCTGCGGCAGGGCGCCCGCCAGCCAGGCGGCGCGGCTTTCCAGCGCGTCCGCCGCCTCGCGGTAGAGATCCTGGTCATCCGAGACGTGTGTTTCATCCGCCAGCAGGCGCAGCTTCGCCGCCACCGACAACATGTTTCTCAGATCTTGTGCGTAAGCCAGGGATGCCATGCACAGATAACGGGCATCCCGGCTCTCGGCCTCCGCAAAGAAATGTTCATGGTAAATGGCTGGTAAATCGCGCTTCCAACCCTTGTAATTGTTGCACTGCAACATAATATCTGGAGTGCCGATATTGGCGAAAACTGGTGACATTCATGCGGCTTGATGGCTTTGGTCCTGGGTTGAAAGCAAACCCTCTGAAGGGCCGCCCGGTGCCGCGTGTGACATCCCTGGCCGAGGCGCCCTTCGCGCCCAATCCCGGCAACCTGCGCATGTTCCGCTATCTGCCGCGCGGGCTGAAGGCCGGCGCGCCGCTGGTGGTGGTGCTGCATGGCTGCGGCCAGACCGCCGCCGGTTACGATATGGGCGCGGGCTGGTGCCAGTTGGCCGATCAACTCGGTTTTGCCGTGCTGGCGCCCGAGCAGAAGGCGGTCAACAACCCCAACACCTGCTTCAACTGGTTCAACCCGGAGGACATTACCCGCGGCCATGGCGAGGCGGCCTCCATCGCCGCCATGATCCAGACCGTGATCGCCACCCACCGGCTGGACGCGGCCCGCGTCTTCATCACCGGTTTGTCGGCAGGCGGGGCGATGGCCTCGGTGATGCTGGCGAGTTACCCGGAACGTTTCGCGGGCGGCGCGATCATTGCCGGGCTGCCCTTCGGAGCGGCGGCCAATGTGCGCGATGCGCTGGACAGCATGCGCGCCGCACCTCTCAAGACGCCGCACCAATGGGGCGACGCGGTGCGCGCGGCCTCTGACTATCGCGGTCCCTGGCCGCGCATCTCCATCTGGCACGGCGCGCAGGATGCGATCGTGAACATGAACAATGCCCAGGCCAGCGTGGCGCAATGGGCAGACCTGCATGAGCTTCCTTTGACGGGGCCCAAACAGGACAAGGTGGACGGCGCCGTCCGCCTGCGCTGGGACAGCCGGCTGGAGGTCTATACCCTGCCGGGTCTGGGCCATGGCACGCCCATCGACTCCAGCGATCTGGGCCAGCCCGGTCCCTTCATTCTGGAAGCGGGCATTTCCTCCACCCGCCGTATCGCGGAATTCTGGGGGCTGCTGCCGGCGGCCGCCAAGACCGCGCCAAAGCCCGCGGCGAAGCCGGCCCGCAAAGTCCCCAAGCCGGCGCTGGCGCATGTGGAGAAGGTGCTGGCGCAGGCCACCGCATCCATCAAGGCGCCCGTGCAGGCCAAGGCCATCGAAAGCGTGATCCGCCGCGCGTTGAAGGCGGCGGGACTTCTGCGCCGTTAGATTCGTCCGATCAGGATCAGGATCAGGACGATCACCAGCACCAGGCCCAGGCCACCGGACGGGCCATAGCCCCAGCCGGTGGAATAACCCCACATGGGGACCGATCCCAGGACCGCGAGTATCAGGACAATCAGCAATATCAGGCGCAGCATGGGGTTCTCCCTTGTTATTGGGCGGTAACGCATCAATTCCGCCGAAGTTCACCTAGCCAGCGCTTCAAGCCGTACGGTACGCTGGGCCATGGCCGATACGCCGTTCGTCATCGAAACCCGCCGTCACCAGATGTTTCCCCAATTGGGGGATCACGACTTTGCGCGCCTGGGCCGGTTCGGCGAGGTGCGCCGCTTCGCCGATGGCACGCCGATCATGAAAGCCGGCGAGGTGGCGGAGGGCCTGGCCTTCATCCTCAAGGGCAAGATCGATGTGCGCCAGGGCGGGGCGGCGTCGCGCCGTGAGGCCATCGTCACCCATGGTCCCGGCAGCTTCCTGGGCGAGCTGGCGCAATTGTCCAACCGCCCGGCCCTGGTGGATGCCACCGCCGAAGGCGAGGTCGAAGCCATCATTGTGCCGGCGGAGCGGTTGCGCGACGTGCTGGTGCAGGAAGCCGAACTGGGCGAGCGCATCATGCGCGCCCTGATCCTGCGCCGGGTGGGGTTGCTGGAAGCCGGACAGGCCGGCCCGATCCTGATCGGCCCGTCGGGCAGCAGCGACATGCTGCGGCTGGAAAATTTTCTCACCCGCAACGGCCATCCCCATCGCGCTTTGGATTCAGCCAGCGACGGCTGCGCCCGGGCCTTGCAGCAACGCTTTGCCATCCAGCCCGAGCATTTGCCCATCGTGCTATGCCCGGACGGCCGGATCCTGCGCAATCCCAGCGAGAGCGAGTTGGCGCGCTGCATCGGGCTGCTCCGCGCGATCGATCCCGATACGATCTATGACACCGCCATCGTGGGCGCAGGCCCCGCCGGACTGGCATGCGCAGTCTATGCTGCGTCCGAAGGGCTTTCGACCCTGGTGCTGGATTGCCGCAGCTTCGGCGGCCAGGCGGGCGCCTCCTCGCGCATCGAAAATTATCTGGGCTTTCCCACGGGCATCGGTGGGTTGCAGCTGATGGCGCGGGCCTATACCCAAGCGCAGAAATTCGGCGCCGAGATCGCCATACCCGATGAAGCCGCGACGCTGGGACCGGGCGGCTCGCCTTTCCTGCTCACCCTGGGCAATGGCGAGACGGTGCGGGCGCGCAGCATCGTGCTGGCCAGCGGGGCGCGCTATCGCCGCCTCAGCATCGACAACCTGTCGGACTTTGAAGGCACCTGCGTGCATTACTGGGCCAGCGCGGTGGAGACGCGGCTTTGCGCCAGGCAAACGGTGGCGCTGGCCGGCGCCGGCAATTCGGCCGGGCAAGCGGTGGTATTCCTGGCCGGCAAGGTGAAAAAGCTCTGGATGGTGGTGCGCGGGCGAAATCTCGAAGACACCATGTCGCAATATCTGGTGGACCGCATCCGCGCCCTTCCGAATGTCGAAGTCGTGACCCGCACGGAGATTTGCGGCTTTGAAGGCGAGGAAGGCGCGCTGAAGAAAGTGCGCTTCCGCAACCGCGACAGCGGTGAGGAAGAGAGTTGCGAGATCAATCACGTTTTTTCGTTCATCGGCGCCGAACCCAACACCGACTGGCTGGCCGGTTCGGGGATCGCGCTGGACGATAACGGTTTCGTCGTCACCGGTGCGGGGACCGATCATTTCCTGGCCACCAGCCGCGAGGGCGTGTTTGCCGTGGGCGATGTGCGCTGCGGCTCGGTCAAGCGCGTGGCGGCGGCGGTGGGCGAAGGCTCGACCGTGGTCTCGGCCATCCATGCCTATCTGGCGCGGCAGCGCAATGCGATGGCGGAAGCCGCCCAATGAGCAATGATTTCTGCGCCCATTTGGACACGATCCAGAAGGTGACGCCGGGCAGCAAGGGTTGCGCGGAATGCTTGGAACTGGGCTGGGAATGGTTTCACCTGCGGGTCTGCCGCACCTGCGGCCATGTCGGTTGCTGCGACCAGTCTCGCGGCAAGCATGCCACCAGGCATTTTCACCGCAGCAAGCATCCCATTATCGAGGGCTATGATCCGCCCGAAGGCTGGGGCTGGTGCTATGTGGAGGAGGTGATGTTCGATTTGGGCGAGAATGTTACGGCACAGATTGGCCCGATCCCGCGTTACTACTAGACTCCCATCATTCGAGGACCCCATGCACGAGAAAATTCGCGAAGGCTTTGACGTATTCCTCCATGACGGGGAGAAGAGCTTCGGCGCCGTGCGCCAGGTCCGCAAGACCGAGCTGGTGGTCTATGTCGAAAATTCCGGCGATTTCGAAATTCCCTTCAGCGCCATAAAAGACGCCGAAGCCGAGAAGGTCATCCTGGACTCGAGCAAGATCGATCCCAAGCTGAAAGAAGCAATCCGCCGCGCCCATTCCGGCGAAGATCCGCGTATTCCATAGAAAATTGTTGGGGGGACTGATGAGAAAACTGCTTTTGTGCCTGGCGCTGCTGGCGCTGGCCGTGCCTGCGCAGGCGCGCGAGATCTGGACCAAGGACCAGGCGCATCAATGGTACGGCAAGCAGAAATGGCTGGTGGGCAGCAACTATATTCCCGCCGACGCCATCAACCAGCTCGAGATGTGGCAGGCGGACAGCTTCAATCCGGCCCAGATCGACAAGGAGCTTGGCTGGGCACAAGGGCTGGGCATGAACACCATGCGCGTGTTCCTGCATGATGCCCTGTGGAGCCAGGATGCGCCGGGCCTCAAGAAGCGCATGGAAATCTTCCTGGCGATCAGCGCCCGCCACGGCATCAAGCCGCTGTTCGTATTGTTCGACAGTTGCTGGGATCCCAATCCCAAGCTCGGCCCCCAGCATCCGCCCATTCCCGGAGTGCACAATTCCGGATGGGTGCAGGGCCCGGGCGCCCAGGCGCTGGCCGATCCGGCGCAGTATCCGCGCCTGGAATCCTATGTGAAGGACATTGTCGGCAGCTTCGCCCATGACGATCGCATTCTGGGCTGGGATTTGTGGAACGAGCCCGACAACACCAATGCCAATTCCTATCCCGACACCAGCCAGGCGCGCTTCGACCAGGTCGCCTTGCTGCTGCCGCGCATGTTCGCATGGGCGCGGGCCGCCGATCCGTCACAACCTTTGACCAGCGGCATCTGGCATCACGATCATTGGGAAAATCTGGCCGGCCTCAACAGCGTGGAGCAGGCCCAGATCACCCAGTCGGACGTGATTTCATTCCATGATTATAGCTGGCCGGAAGTCTTCGAGGCGCGGGCCAAGGCGCTGGAAGTCTATGGCCGTCCCGTCATCTGCACCGAATTCATGGCGCGGGGCGCGGGCTCGACCTTCGACGCCATCCTGCCCATCGCCAAGCGGCGCAACATCGGCATGATGAATTGGGGCTTCGTCAACGGCAAGACCCAGACCGACATGCCGTGGGATAGCTGGCAGCGCCCTTATACCCTGCGGCCGCCGACCCTGTGGTTCCACGATATCTTCCGCGCCGACGGCACGCCCTACCGGGTGCGCGAAACCCAGATCATCAAAAGGCTGAGCGCCGCGCCCAAGACGGTGGTGCCGGCGGCGGAGTAGATCACTTCCATGGTGTAACCTCCGGAACGATGTCGGTGGGCGCGGGCGCGGAGACCGAGCCGAAATCGGCCGGCGAGACGATCTCCAGATATTCCATGTCGGGGGAGTAATCGAACAGGTAATGCACCATGCCGGGGCGCTGGTGCACTACATCGCCGGCTTCCACCAGGGTGACCTTGTCCTCATACATGAACTTGGCCCAGCCCTTCATCATCATGACGATCTGGAAGTCGCAGACATGATAGTGCCAGCCGGTGCCGTCGGCGGGCGGCATGTTGGCCTTCACCAGATGGGCGATCACCTTGCCGTTGGTGGCGCCGGCGATGCCAAGGTCGCGATAAAGGAAAAAATCGCGCAAGCCCCCGGCCTTGTATTCGGTGTCGCCCGATTTGACGTGGCTGAAGAAAGTGGAAGCTGGTTCCTGGCCCATCACGCACTCCGTCCAAAACGATTGTTGCGGCGCACCATTAAGGCACCAATCGCGGGCCTTGGAAAGAGCCAATAAATACGGGGATAGCGCACGATTCTGCGGCAGGCCTGCCGACAAAATGTGCATCGCAGCAGCGGCTAGGGAGTGCCCAGGAGGATCACGCCATGACCCTTCCACAAGGGTGCCTGGGCCGGCGCGGTGACGAAGCTGATAAAGGCGCCCGCATTTATCGCATCATTGCTGACGCCGGCGATGCCGGCGGAAAAGTCCACGGCGGCGCCATAAAGCTCCGGCACCGCCCCGGCCAGCGCCACATCCTTGTTGGTCATCAGCTCGGGCAGCATCTGCAGGGCGATGTCCGCCTGGCCGGATGCGAGCGCCGTGACCGCCAGGCCTTGCACCGGCACGCGCTTGACGCCGGCAAAGTCGGGGCCCGACAACATCCGGTCAATCACCTTGCCGGCCGAGGTGCCCGCTGACGGATCGGCATAGGCGACGCCTTTGGCCGCCAGCAGGGCGCTGCGGAATTTCTCCGGCGTGGAAATATCGGGCACCTTCGCGCCCGCCTTCACGCCCACACCCACCAGGATATGGCCCAGAGGCGTCATGCCATGGACCGAGGACAGATTGACGAAGTCGGTGGTGGGCAGCACCACCACATCGGCCGGCCCAATCTTGAGCGCCGCCAGCACGGCCTGGCGGCCGTTGCCACCCAACGTCACCGGCTGGCCGGTCTTGGCGGTGTATTGCGCTGCCAGCGCTTTCAGGCCCGGCGCCGCCGAGGCCGGCGACAGGACGGTGAGGGCGGCGCTGCTGGCGGGCCCCGCCAGCAGTGCCAGGATCAGGACGGCGAGACCGGAGCGCCTTGGAAACCACATGCAGCGTTCAACCGGAAAGCCGGGATTCTGTTCCCTGTCAGGACCCGCTCATATTGGCCTTGAGGTCCACCTTCAGCACATCGGCCATGTATTTCTTCTCGGCCGTGAGCAGCCCTTCCATGGTGCTGCCCTTGTGGATCATGGACGCGTCATAATCCAGGGTCACCCAGCCGGTATAGTTCTTCGCGATCAGGAATTTCTGCGCGGCGGGGAAATCCACCCCGCCGGAATCGGCATCGCTCATGGCGCGGAACCAGCCATGGCCGCCCGCTTCTTCACCGCTCCGCGGCACCGCCACAACGCGGCTGCCCTTCAGTTTGGTCGGGGCGCCCTTGTAATGGATCGCCGCGATCCGCGGCCAGTATTTGGCAAACACTTCCTCCACCAGGTTGCCGCCCAGCACCAGATGCGACAGGTCGGCCGTCATCCAGACATAGGCCGGATCGGTTTCCTTCATCAGCAGGTCGATCTCATGCTGGCTCTGCACCAGCGAATTGACATGCGGATGCGGCGCCAGCTTGAGCCCGTCCTTGATGGTTTCCTTGCCGATGCGGTTCATCGCGGCGGCGCAGCGCTTGATCTGCTCGTCATTGGTGTCATAGCCCTTGGGGCGCGGACCCATGTTCATCTTGAAGTGCTTGCAGTAGCCGAACGGCTTGATGAATGTGCGGGC
>CANJJD010000027.1 GCA_947474645.1 Alphaproteobacteria bacterium
CGCGTCGTCGCTAGGGCCGCCCTCCGGTTCCGCTCCGCTCCACCGACGGCCGGCCATAGCGCTGGAGGCTGGAATGCACTAACAATCAAAACGGACCACTCAGTGGGGGCCGATCAGCGGGCACGCAAGGTTACGGCAGCCAGACCGTGCATAACGGTGTGCAATGGACAGGCCGGCTCGATGCCCTGCAAAGCAGCGCCGCCGGGATCGTCACCTATGCCAATGGCGCCCGCTATGCGGGCGGCACGCGCGGCGGCCACCGCGATGGCGTCGGCGTTTTCACCGGAACGTCTTCCCTGCCTTTCCGCGAGCGGGTGGGCGAATTCACCGCCGACCAGATGAGCGGCTATGGCGTGGTCTATCTCAATGACGGGCGGGTCCGCATGGGCCAGTGGAAGGGCGGCGTCGCCGACGGTTATGGCGCGGTCTATAACGGCCTGGGCAAATTGGTCGAACAGGGCCTGTATGCCGGCGACCGGCTGGTGACGCCGCTGACCCGTAACTGAGCCGCGGTTGGCCCTTGGTTGACCAAAGAGGGCGGCCATGGCATCGCCTCCGGCCATGTCGCTGCCCCGCTTGATATCCGGCCTTTCTGAGATCGCCTCGAACCATGACGCGCTGATCTGCGACGTGTGGGGCGTGGTGCATGACGGCCATCGCCACCATCCCGCCGCCGCCGAGGCGCTCACCCGCTTCCGGGAAACGCACGGCCCGGTGATCCTGCTCACCAATGCGCCGCGCGTGCCGGCGGAAGTCGCCGCCCAATGCGCCTCTTATGGCCTGCCGTCCGATTGCTATGACGCGATCGTCAGTTCGGGCGGCGCGGCGCGCGATGAGCTGGCGCGGCGCAGCGCGGCGCGCACCCTGCCGCTTCATTATATAGGCCCGGACCGCGACCTGACGATGATCGAAGGACTGGACGTGACCCGCACCGATATCGCCGAAGCCGACGTGTCGTTGGCCATCGGCCTGCGCGATGACATGACCGAGACGGTGGCCGATTATGCCGATGAACTGGCGGCGATGAAGGCCAAGGGGCTGACCATGCTCTGCGCCAATCCCGACCTGGTGGTGCACCGGGGCACAAGGCTGGTCTATTGCGCCGGCTCCCTGGCGCAGGCGTACGAAGCTCTGGGCGGGCAGGTGATCTACTACGGCAAGCCCCATTTGCCGGTGTATCAGGCCGCCCTGGCGGCCGCAGGCCACCCCAAACGGCCTTTGGCAGTGGGTGATGGGCTCCTGACCGACATAAAAGGCGCCAATGCCGCAGGTTTGGAGGTGCTCTTCATCGCCGATGGGGTTCATGGCGAGGACATCGCACCTTATACTGACGAACACATGGCGGCCCTGTTCTCCCGGTTCGGGGCGGCAGCGGGAACCGTCACCCGCAAATTGGCCTGGTGAACAATGCCCAGCGTTTATCTCGATGAATTGAAGCCCGGTCTGGTCGCGTCGAGCACCCACACCGTCACCGAGCGGGATGTGCAACTGTTCGGCGAGGCCACCGGCGACATGAACCCGGTGCATTTCGACGAGGAGTATGCCCGCAAGACCCTGTTCCGCGGGCGGGTGGCGCATGGCGCGCTCAGCATCGGCTATATCTCGGCCCTGCTGGGCACCCAGTTGCCGGGCGAGGGCACCATCTTCGTGTCCGCCAGCATCGAGTTCAAGATTCCGGTGCGGATCGGCGACACGGTGGTGACCACCGCCACGGTGCGCGAAGTCAGCGGCCGGACGGCGGTGATGGATTGCGCCTGCACCGTGGGAGACAAGCTCGTGCTGACGTCGGAGGCGCGGGTCTTGGCGCCACGCCGCCCCTCACCGGGTTGATGCAAAGACCCTGATGCGCATCTTCCGCCATTACGACGACGTGCCCGCCGCCTTGCGCGGCGCGGTGGTGGCGATCGGCAATTTCGACGGCGTGCACCGGGGCCATCGGGCCCTGATCGCCGAGGCCAAGATGCAGGCCGAAGCGCGCAGGAGCCCGCTGGCGGTGCTGAGTTTCGAGCCGCATCCGCAGGAGTATTTCAAACAACTTCGTTCAGATGGCGGGCTAACGCCCGCGGGGCCCGAGAGTTTCCGCCTGACACCGCTGCGCTCCAAGTCGCGCCTGCTGGCCGATCTGGGGGTGGATGCGCTGTTCGCGTTGCCGTTCGACGCCGACATGGCGCGGCGCAGTCCGCAGGATTTTGTTCTCAATGTGCTGGTCAATGGGCTGGGGGTTTCGGGCGCGGTGGTGGGGCATGATTTTGAGTTCGGCCAGAAGCGCGCCGGCAACCTTGCCACGCTCTCTTACATGGGCGAGATGGAAGGCTTCACCGTCACTGCTTTTGATACCGTCACCGCATCCGGCGACGAAAAAATTTCCTCCACCCTGATCCGCCGCATGCTGAAAGAGGCCCGGCCCGAGGAAGCGGCGCGGCTCTTGGGCCATCCCTGGACGGTGGAAGCCCGGGTGGAGCATGGCGATGCGCGCGGCCGCACCATGGGCTTTCCCACCGCCAACATGCATCTGGGCCACTGCCTGGCGCCGGCCTTCGGCGTCTATGCGGTCCGGGTCAATATCCTGGAAGGCGACCGGGCGGTTTCGCGCCATGACGGTGTGGCCAATTTCGGCATCCGGCCCATGTACCAGGTGAATGTGCCCTTGCTGGAAACCCACCTGTTCGATTTCGACGGCGACCTGTACGGCAAGTACCTGTCAGTGGAGCTGATCCAGTACATCCGGCCCGAGGCGAAATTCCCAAGCCTGGACGCCCTGATCTCCCAGATCCGCGCCGACGCCGCCAAGGCGCGGGAAATCCTGGCGAAAACCGCCTAGTGGACGGTTTGGACACCCCCTGTTAGAAGCGTCCCCACATGTCCGAAAAGCCCGAAAAACCCGCCGAATCACCCGATTACCGGGCGACCCTGTTCCTGCCGGCGACCGACTTTCCCATGAAGGCGGGCCTGCCCGAGGCCGAGCCCAAATGGCTGGCGCATTGGGAGGCGATGGACCTCTACGGCAAGATACGCGCCCGTGCGAAAGGCCGCGAACTGTTCGTGCTGCATGACGGCCCCATCTATGCCAATGGCGACATCCATTCCGGCACCGGCCTCAACCACATCCTGAAAGACTTTGTGGTGCGCAGCCAGGGCATGCTGGGCAAGGACGCGCCCTATGTGCCCGGCTGGGACTGTCACGGCCTTCCCATCGAATGGAAGGTGGAAGAGAAATTCCGCGCCGAGGGCAAGGCCAAGGACGACATCCCCAAGGATGTGCTGCGCACCGAATGCCGCAAGTTCGCCGGCCACTGGCTGAATGTGCAGCGCGAGCAGATCAAGCGGCTGGGCCAGATTGGCGACTTTGCGCATCCCTACACCACCATGAACTTCAAGGCCGAAGCGGTGATCGCACGCGAGGCGATGAAGTTCGTGGAGAATGGCTTGCTGTATCGCGGCTTCCGACCGGTGATGTGGTCGCCGGTGGAAAAAACCGCCCTGGCCGATGCCGAGGTCGAGTATCATGAGAAACAGTCGCCCACGATCTATGTGAAGTTTCCGCTGGTGAAGTCGTCGCCCGAGCTGGCGCACACCTTTATCGTGATCTGGACCACCACGCCCTGGACCATTCCGGGCAACCGCGCCATCGCCTTTTCGGACCAGATTTCCTACGGCCTGTACAAGATCGCCGACGCCACCGACGGCTCCCTGGCGCGGGTGGACGAAAATCTGCTGCTGGCCGACACCCTGGCCGAACAGGTGGCCAAACATGCCAAGATGATGCTGAGCCGGGTGCGCACCGTTTCCACCGAGGAGCTCAAGGGCCTGGTGGCGGCGCATCCGCTGCGCAGCCTGGGCTATAATTTTGAAGTGCCGGTGGTGCCGGCCGCTTTTGTCACCGCCGATACCGGCACCGGCTTTGTCCATAACGCGCCCGGCCATGGCGAAGACGATTTCGAGCTGTTGCTCAGCCTGGACCGCGATTATCCGGCCAAGAATCCCGATGCGTTCAGCATGGTGCAGCCGGACGGCAGCTATGCCCCCAATGTTCCGCACTTTGCGGGCAAGCGCATCCTGACGCCGGAAGGCAAGGACGGCGACGCCAATGGCGCGGTGATCAAGGAGTTGATCGCCCACAACAAGCTGCTCGCCAAGGGCACCTTGCGGCATTCCTATCCGCATAGCTGGCGCTCCAAGGCGCCGGTGATCTTCCGCGCCACGCCGCAATGGTTCGTGGCGATCGACAAGCCGTTTCATGGCGACAAGACGTTGCGCGAGCTGGCCGTGAAGGCCATCGGCGAGACCCAATGGTATCCGCCGCGCGGCGCAAACCGCATCGGCTCGATGGTGGAAGGCCGCCCCGACTGGGTGCTGTCGCGCCAGCGCGCCTGGGGCGTGCCGCTTGCGATCTTCGTGGAGAAGAAAACCGGCCAGGTGCTGAACGATCCGGCGGTGTTCAAGCGCATCGAGCAGGCGTTCGAGGCCGAAGGTGCCGATGCCTGGTTCACGTCGCCGCCGTCGCGCTTCCTGGGCGAGGGGCGCAACGCGGAGGATTTCGAGCAGATCACCGACATCCTGGATGTGTGGTTTGATTCCGGCTCCACCCACGTCTTTGTCGTTGAACATCCCATTGATGCGAACTGGCCCAAGGCCGAGCGCGCCGATCTTTATCTGGAAGGCTCCGACCAGCATCGCGGCTGGTTCCAGTCTTCGCTGCTGGAAAGCGTCGGCACCACCGGCCGCGCGCCCTACAAGGGCGTTCTGACCCACGGCTTTGTCCTGGACAAGGACGGCCGCAAAATGTCCAAGAGCCTGGGCAACACCTTGGCGCCGCAGGTGATCGCGGAGAAGAACGGCGCGGAGATTTTGCGCCTGTGGGCGGCTTCTTCCGACTTCACCGAAGACCTGCGCATCGGCGAGGACATCATCAAGGCCAATGTCGAGGCCTATCGCCGCTTGCGCAACACCATCCGCTTCATGCTGGCCAACCTGTCGGGCTTCAGCGAGAAGGAACGCATCGCGCACGACAAAATGCCGGAGCTGGAACGCTTCATGCTGGCGCGCCTGGCCGAGGTGGATACCATCGTGCGCAAGGCTTATGCGGAGTTCGACTTCGGGCTGGTGCATTCCACCCTGTTCAACTTCTGCACCAACGAATTGTCGGCCTTCTATTTCGACATCCGCAAGGACGCGCTGTATTGCGACGCCGCCGCCAGCGACCGCCGCCGCGCCGTCCGCACCGTGACCGACGAAATCTTCCGCCGCATCGTCACCTGGTTCGCGCCCATCCTCTGCTTCACCATGGAGGAAGCCTGGACCCTGCGCTTCGGCAAGGACCAGAGCGTGCATCTCAACGACTTCTTCCCGGCGCCCGCCGAATGGGCCAATGCGGAGTTGGTCAAAAAGTGGACCCGCATCCGCGAGCTGCGCCGCGTCGTCACCGGGGCGCTGGAACTGGCGCGCGCCGACAAGACCATTGGGTCTTCGTTGGAAGCAGCCCCCGTGCTGGTGGTGAGCGAAGCGGCCGACAAGGCGCTGTTCGGATCCATCGACCTGGCGGAAATCGCCATCACCTCGGCGGCCTCGGTCGAAGTCGCGGCCAGCCTGGACGGGCTCTATGCCGTGCCGGAGATCAAGGGCGCGGCGGCTAAGTTCGTGAAGGCCTCGGGAGACAAATGCGCCCGCTGTTGGCGCGTGCTGGAAGAAACCCGCGCCGACACCCATCTGTGCAACCGTTGCACCGATGCCGTCGCCACATTGGAGCCGGCATGACCAAACTTCAGCCGCGCGAGATAGGCCTGATCGCTGCCGCCTGTGCGCTGGCCGCCGACCAGGGCTCCAAGCTGTTCATGCTTTATGGGGCGGGCTTCGCCCATATGCCGCCCGGCGTCTCGGTGCCGGTGTTGCCGTTTTTTAATCTGGTGATGGTGTGGAACCCGGGCATCTCCTATGGCCTGTTCCCGGCCTCCAGCACGGCCGGGACGGCTGCCCTGGTCATCGTCTCCATTGTGGCCGTGGCCGGCCTGACCTGGTGGCTGTGGGGCTCCACCAGCCGGGCCCTGACCGCCGGTTTCGGGCTGATTATCGGGGGCGCGCTGGGGAACCTGATAGACCGGCTGATCTATGGCCGGGTGGCGGATTTTTTCCACTTTTACGGCTTCGGCTATGACTGGTATGTCTTCAATATAGCCGACCTGGCGATCACCCTGGGGGCCGTGGCCATCCTGTACGATGTGCTGAAGCCCGAGCATCCGCCCGAAAACCAGGGGGCATCGTCCGATGGTCATGAGGTCTGACATGAAACTGTTGAAAGCAGCCCTGGCAGTGAGCCTGTGCGCCACAGCGCTCAGCGGCTGCGATGGCATCCGCAGGGCCGCCGGCCTGGAAAAGAAATCGCCCGACGAGTTCGCCGTCACCACCAAGGCGCCGCTGGTGATTCCGCCCGATTTCAACTTGCGCCCGCCCATGCCCGGCGCCCCGCCCACCAATGCGCTGGATCCGTCCAGCACTGCCGAGGCGGCGCTGTTCAGCAATGCCGATCCCCAGACCGTGGCCAACGGCATGCGCGGCAACTACACGCCGGGCGAAAAGCTGTTCCTGGCCCATGCCAAGGCGCAGCGCGCCGATCCGGGCATCCGCGCCCGCCTGAACGCCGACCAGCGCGCCGCGGTGCAGAATGCCGACCGCAGCTTCACCGACCGGGTGCTGAACTCCAGCGCGACGCCCAATGACGGCAAGCCCGTCAATGCCGATGCGGAAATCACCAAGGGCGCCAAGAAAACCGGTACGGCGGCGTCCCGGAAAAAAGCAGAGAGCGGCGGCTGGTTTGACTGGTTCTAGGTTCGCTGCCGCCTGCGCCGCTTGCCTGATCGCCGCCACGCCGCTGGCGCTGGCGCAAGCGGGCAAATCCGCCAACCGCGCCAAGCTGTCCCAGCCGGCGCCCGTCAATCCGCGCCAGACCGGCAACAACACGTTCCAGTTCGCGCTTGCCAACGGCATGCAGGTGCTGGTGATCCCCGATCATCGCGCCCCCGTCGCCACCCAGATGCTGTGGTTCCGGGTGGGGGCGGTGGATGATCCGCCGGGCATTTCGGGCCTGGCCCATTTCTTCGAGCACATGATGTTCCGCGGCACCAAGGCGGTGCCGGGCGATCTTTTTTCCCAGACCATCGCCAAGAATGGCGGCGAGACCAACGCTTTTACCAGCCAGGACTACACCGCCTTTTATGAGCAGATCGCCAAGGACCGCCTGCCGCTGGCCATGAAGCTGGAGGCCGACCGCCTGGTCAATCTGGACCTGTCGGACTCCCGTGTCGGGCCCGAACGCGACGTGGTGCTGGAAGAACGCCGCATGCGGGTGGAGAACGAGCCCCAGGCCTTGATGGGTGAGCAGATGCGCGCCGCCCTGCACCTGTCCCACCCTTACGGCCGTCCAGTGATCGGCTGGTCCGAGGAAGTGCGCCGCATCGACCGCGTCTCGGCGCAGAGTTTCTACGACAGCCATTATTCGCCCAACAACGCCATCCTGGTGATCGCCGGCGACGTCACGCCCGAGGAAGTGCGCAAGATGGCGCAGGACGCCTATGGCAAGGTGCCGGCGCGCGAGCTGCAACAGCGCGCCGAATCCGCCGAGCCGCCGCGCCTGGCCGAAACCCGCATGCGCATCGTCCGCGCCGATGCCCGCGTGCCGATCTTCAGCCGCATCTACCGCGTGCCGTCCTATGCCGTGGGCACCCGCGGCCAGGCCGAAGGGCTGGAGACCTTCGCCCAGCTTTTGGGCGGCGACCAGACTTCGCTGCTCTATCGCGTGCTGGTGGAGCAGAAGAAATTGGCCAGCGATGCCGGCGCCAGTTACGACGGCAATGTCCGCGACACCGCGGAATTCTCGGTCTATGCCGTGCCGCGCCCCGGCGTGACTTTGGAAGCGCTGGAAAAGGCGATGGACCAGGTGCTGGGGGTCAGCGCGCTTGCATTGCCGCGCGATGCCGACCTGGCGCGGGCCAAGACCCAGCTCATCGCCTCGGTCACCTATCGCCGCGACAGCCAGTTCGCGCTGGCTTCCGCCTATGGCCAAGCCCTGACCATCGGCCTGACGGTGGATGATGTGAATGAATGGCCGGCCCGCATCCGCGCCGTAAACGCCGAAGGCGTGCGCAAGGCGGCGCAATTGCTGTCCAGGAAGCAGGCGGTCACAGCTTATCTTGTTCCGGGAGGCGCCAAGTGAAGACGCGTTTCCTCATCGCCGCTGTTGCGACTTTGCTGATGGCGCTTCCGGCGCAAGCCGCCAACATCCAGAACATCGACCTGGGCAAAAAGGCGGAAGTCTGGTTCGCCGAGGACCACACCGTTCCGATTATCGCCTTCAACATCTCCCTGCCGGCCGGCTCGGCCTATGATCCAGCGGGCAAGGCGGGCTTGGCGGCCTTTGCCGGCGCCATGATGGACGAGGGCGCGGGCAATGTGGATTCCAAGGCCTTCCATGAAGCGCTGGCCAGCCGCGCCATTTCGTTCAGCGCCCGGGCCGATCGCGATTACCTGACCATTTCCATCTCCACCCTGAAGGAGAACGCGCCCGAGGCGCTGCGCCTGTTGCAACTGGCGCTGACCCGTCCGCGCTTCGAAACCGATGCGATGACCCGGGTGCGCACCCAGATCATCCAGTCGCTGCAGCAGGACCAGGCCGAGGCGCCGCGCGTGGCGGCCCGCGGCTTCATGCGCCAGTTCTTCGGCGGCCATGCCTATGCCCATCCCGTGACCGGCGAGATCGAAAGCATTTCCAGCATCAATGCTGCAGACCTCAAGAGTTTCGCCCGCAGCCATTGGGTCAAGAACGGCTTGAAAGTGGCGGTGGCCGGCGACATCACGGCACCTGCGCTGACCAAGCTGCTCGCCCAGACCTTCCAGCCGGTGTCGGGCGCCGCCGTGCCGCCCCTGCCCAATATCGGGCGGCTGGGCACGCCCGGTGTGCATGTCGTTCCCCTGCCGGTGCCGCAGCCCAGCGCCAGCTTCGGCGTGCCGGGCATCATGCGCCATGATCCGGATTTCATTCCCGGTTATGTCGCCAACTACATCCTGGGCGGCGGCGGCTTTTCCTCGCGCCTGACCGATGAAGTGCGGGTCAAGCGCGGGCTGACCTATGGCGTCTCCACCTCGCTCACCTCATACGGCAAGGCCAGTGTGCTGCAGGGCTCGGTGGCGACCCGCGCCAACGCCATCCGTCAGACGGTGCAGATCGTGCGCGACACCATGGCCGAATTCGCCAAGAACGGGCCGACGCAAGCGGAGCTGGACGACGCCAAGACCTATCTGACCGGCAGCTTCCCGCTGGCCTTCGCCTCCAACAGCGGCACGGCATCCCAGTTGGGCGCCTTCCTGCGCCAGAATCTGGACATCGGTTATGTCGCCCGGCGCAATGCCATGATCCAGGCGGTGACCCTGGCCGATGTGAAGCGTGTGTCCAAGAAACTGTTCGATCCGTCGCGCCTGACCGTGGTGATCGGCGGCAGCCCGGCCGATGGCAGGGCCGCGCCGCAGGTCCCGCGCCCGCCGGTGCGCCCCGCGCCCACGGCCCAGCCGCCCGAGACCCCGCCGGCCCGGCCCGGCACGGTCACACCGCCGCCGAAGCCGGCAGACAAGCCTCTGACCGGCCCCGTCACGGCGCCCCAGACGGACAAAAGGCCCTAGTATCGGGTTTGGAGTCTGTTGATGATTGGGCGGGCTGGGACGGACCCTGAAACCCGTCTGATAGAGTGACCCCATGCCAGATTCCAAATCAGACCCAAAATCGCCGCTGAACATTTCGCTGGACCTCGCTTTGTCGGGCAAAGGCGCGCCGCCCCAGGCGGTCTATGACGCCTCGCTGGCCAAGGCGGGGCAGGCGCTGGACTGGCTGCGCGGCCAGCAACAATCCGGATCGCTGGAACTGCTGCAGATCCCGTCGCGCACCGACGATCTGAAAAAGGCCGAAGCCTTGGCCAGGACCATCGGCAAGGGCATGAAGACCGTGGCGGTGCTGGGCATCGGCGGCTCCAGCCTGGGCGGCCAGGCGCTGACGGTGCTGAGCAAGAAATCCACCAAGCGCGCCTTTGTCGAATTCCACGACAATCCCGATCCCCTGAGCTGGCGTGGCGTGCTCAAGCGGGTGGACAAGGGGCTGGACATCACCAAGACCCACTTCATCTGCATATCAAAGTCCGGCGGCACCGCCGAGACCCTGTCCCAGGTGCTGTCGGCGGAAGCGGCGCTGAAAAAGGCCGGCGTCAAGAACATCAAGAAGCACTTCACCATCATCACCGAGCCGCACAAAAGCCCGCTGCGCGATTTTGCGGAGGCCATCGGCGCGCCGACCCTGGATCATCCCACCGGGGTGGGTGGGCGCTATTCGGTGCTGACGGTGGTGGGGCTTTTGCCCGCGCTTATGATGAAGCTGGACGCCAAGGCGTTGCGCAAGGGCGCGCAGGCGGTGCTGGACCAGACATTGAATGCGAAGTCGCCGCAGGACTCCGCCGTGGCGCGCGGCGCGGCGCTGCATCACGCCCTGGCGCAGGAAGGCCGGTTGGCCACCGTGATCCTCTGGCCCTATGCCGACAAGCTGGCGATCTTGGGCGGCTGGTGGCGGCAATTGTGGGCTGAGAGCCTGGGCAAGGACGGCAAGGGCTCCACGCCGGTGTCGGTGCTGGGGCCGGTGGACCAGCACAGCCAATTGCAGTTGTTCCGCGACGGGCCGGGCAATGCGCTGTTCACCATCATGACGGTGGACAGCAAGGGCCAGGGCGCTTCGGTGCCCGCCGCGCGCGCCAAGCAGATCGGCGTGCCGTACCTGGCGGGCAAGACCTTGGGCGACCTGGTGGATGCCGAAGCGCGCGCCACCGCCCAGACCCTGTTCAAGAATGGCCGCCCGGTGCGGGTGATCCACATGCCCAAGGTGGACGAATTCGAAGTCGGCGCCCTGATGATGCATTTCATGCTGGAGACCATCATCATGGGGCGGCTGATGGGTGTCGATCCGTTCGATCAGCCCGGCGTGGAAGAGGCCAAGGTGCTGACCCGGCAGTACCTGGCGGAAAAATAATGGCGATCCGGCGGCTTTCGGAAGGCACGGTCAACCGCATCGCCGCCGGCGAAGTGGTGGAGCGTCCCGCCGCCGCGATCAAGGAACTGGTCGAGAATGCCATGGATGCGGGCGCCACCCGCATCGACATCGCCGCCTCCAATGGCGGCGCCGATCTGCTGCTGGTGGAAGATGACGGCATCGGCATGTCGGCCGATGATTTGCGGCTTGCGATCGAACGCCACGCCACCTCCAAGCTGCCGGTGCTGGGCGGCGAGGACGATCTTTCCCATATCGTCACCATGGGGTTTCGCGGCGAGGCGCTGCCCTCCATCGGCGCGGTGGCGCGCCTGTCGCTGACCAGCCGCACGGCGGGCGGCGAAGCGGCGGAAATCAAGGTGGATGGCGGGCGGATCGAAGGTCCGCGTCCTGCCGCCTTCCTGGCCGCCGGCCAGCACGGCACCCGCGCCGAAGTGCGGGAGTTGTTCTATGCCACGCCTGCAAGGCTGAAATTCCTCAAATCCACCCGCTCCGAAGATTTGGCGATCATCGACATCGTCAAGCGGCTCGCCATGGCGCGCCCCGATATCGGCTTCACCCTGACCCTGGATGGGCGCAAAGCGTTGGACCTGGCCGCCGAGCTTGACCTGATGGATGGCCGGTTGCCGCGCCTGGCCCGCATCATGGGCCGCGACTTCGGCGACAACGCCGCCCGCGTCGAGGCGGGGCGCGAAGGTGTGTCGCTGTCCGGCTATGCCGGGCTTCCCACCTACAACCGCGCCAACGCCGCCATGCAGTTCCTGTTCGTCAATGGCCGCCCGGTGCGCGACAAGCTTCTGGTGGGAGCGGTGCGCGGCGCCTATGCCGATTTTTTGGCGCGCGATCGCCATCCGGCGCTGGCGCTGTTCCTGGATTGCGATCCCAGTTTCGTGGACGTCAATGTCCATCCCGCCAAGACCGAAGTGCGCTTCCGGGATGCCGGGCTGGTGCGCGGACTTATTGTGGGCGCCTTGAAACATGCCATCGAGGCCAGCGGCCAGCGCGCTTCCACCACCGTGGCGTCCTCGGCGCTGGCCGCCTTCCAGCGCCAGGTGCCGTCGCCGTTCAGTTCGCCCAACATTTTTTCCGGCGGCGGGATGCGCGAGGCTCCGGCGGCGTACGCACCCAGCTCGGTGCCGATGTCGGTGCGGATGGACGAGGCGCCGGTGGATGTGGTGGCCGACACACCGCTGGGCGTGGCGCGGGCGCAATTGCACGAAACCTATGTCGTGGCCCAGACCGCCGACGGCATCGTCATCGTGGACCAGCATGCCGCCCATGAGCGGCTGGTCTATGAGCGGATGAAAAAAGCGCTGGCCAATGGCGGCGTCCACCGCCAGCCGCTGCTGATCCCCGAAGTTGTGGACCTGGATCCGTCGGAAGTCACCCGCGTCTGCGACCGCTCGCATGAGCTGGCGGAACTGGGGCTGGTGATTGAGGCCTTTGGGCCTGATGCCGTGGTGGTGCGCGAAGTCCCCGCCATGCTGGGCAAGCTGGATGTGAAAGGCCTGGTGCGCGACCTGGCCGACGAGATTGCCGAGACCGGCAACGCCATGTCGCTCAAAGAACGGCTGGAGGAAGTCTCCGGTACGCTCGCCTGCCACATGAGCGTACGCGCCGGGCGGCGGCTGAATGCCGAGGAGATGAACGCCCTGCTGCGCGAGATGGAGGCGACCCCCCATTCCGGCCAGTGCAATCACGGCCGCCCGACCTATGTCGAACTGAAGCTGGCCGATATCGAGAAGTTATTCGGCCGGCGTTAGAAAGCGCAATCGCGTTTCGCCATAATCGCGTTCGTCCAGCAGGGTGTAACCCGGCATCTCTATCACTTCGCTGGCATTACTCTCAGCCACTAGCAACGCATTGTCCGCCAGCCAGCCGCCGTCCTTCAGGCTCGCCAGCGCCTTGGGCACCAATTCCTTGCGATAGGGCGGATCCAGGAACACCAGGTTGAACGGCCCGCCCGCCGACGGCCCGATGGGGCCGAGGTCGGTGGCGTCGCGCCGCCAGATACGGGTCGCGCCGGTCAGGCCCAGCGCCTCGACATTCTCGCGCTGGATCGCCCGGCTATCGGCGCTGTCATCCACCAAGAGGCACCAGCGCGCGCCCTGGCTCAGGGCTTCGATGCCCAGCGCGCCGGTGCCGGCGAACAGGTCCAGCACCGCGGCGCCTTCGAGAGTAAAGCCCATGTCAAAATCCTTGTGCCGCAGGATATTGAACAGTGCTTGGCGGGTGCGGTCGGATGTCGGGCGCACGCTGATATCCTCAGGCGCAACCAGCCGCCGTCCGCCCAATTTTCCGCCTGTTATTCGCATTTCAAATAGATGCCATTTGCCGCAACTGGCGAATAGCACGCCAAAGGGCTATAGGGCAGGGCTATGAAACGTCTTCTTCTATTATTGCTCTTGCTGGCCGCGCCCGCCGCCGCCCAGGATGCGCCTGCGCCCAAGGTCCATGCCCGGCTGGTGGCTGAGGACAAGGCCGTGGCCCCCGGCGGCAGCATCACCATCGCCCTGGAAGAAAAGATCGCCGAAGGCTGGCACACCTATTGGAAGAATCCGGGCGATGCCGGCGCCCCCACCGAGATTGCCTGGACCGTGCCGCCGGGCTGGACGGCCGGCGCGATCCAGTGGCCGCGCCCCATGCGTCTGCCGGTCGGGCCGCTGATGGATTACGGCTATGAAGGCACGCCCTGGCTGCTGACCAAATTGACCGCGCCGGCCGATGCCAGCGGCACCGCCGCGATCAAGGCGCATGTTACCTGGCTGGTGTGCAAGCAGATCTGCATTCCCGAGGAAGCCGATCTGACGATTAATGTGCCGGTGGGCAAAGCCGTCCCCGATCCGGCAGTGGCCAAGGATTTTGCCGCCGCCCGCGCGCTGCTGCCGCTGGCCTCGCCCTGGGAGGTCACCTATGCGCTGGCGGGCACCACACTGGATGTCTATGCCGCCGCGCCGTCGCTGGCGGCAGCGCACCCCACCACCGCCGATTTCTTTCCCGCCCATACCAGATTGATCCGCAATGCGGCGCCGCAACTGGTCGGCTATGTCCAGGATGGTCTGGTGCTGCGCCTGACCCCGGCGGCGGTGTTGAAAAGCGGCGGCGCCATTGAAGGCCTGCTGGTGCTGGGCTCCTCGGACGGTTCGGTGCAGGCGCTTGGGGTAAAGGCCATGCCGGGTGCGGTGCCGCCGGCTGATTTCACCGCGCCGGCGAGCGGCGGCGATATCAGCCTGTGGCTGGCCATCGCCTTCGCCTTGCTGGGCGGCTTGATCCTGAATGTCATGCCCTGCGTGCTGCCGATCCTGGCGATGAAGGCGCTGTCGCTGGCCACCCACGGCCAGGATGGGCGCGGCGAAAGTTTTTCCTATGCGGCGGGGGCGGTGCTGTCTTTCGCGGCGCTGGGGCTGGCCATTGTGGTGCTGCGCTCCGGCGGCGATGCCATCGGCTGGGGGTTCCAGTTGCAGAATCCGATCGCTGTCGCGGGCTTTGCGCTCTTGGTGTTCGCGGTGGGCCTGAACCTGTCGGGCCTGTTCGAGGTCGGCAGCGTGACGGCCGGCGAAAAGCTTGCCGGCCGCGGCGGCCTGATAGGCGCTTTCTTCACCGGCGTGCTGGCGGTGGCGGTGGCCGCGCCTTGCACCGCGCCCTTCATGGCGGCGGCGCTGGGCTTTGCCCTGACGCAGGGCGCGGCTTCGGCGCTGGCGGTGTTCGTGGCGCTGGGTGTGGGCTTTGCCTTGCCCTTCCTGCTGCTCGGCGTGTGGCCGCGCCTGCTCGCCTTCATTCCCAAGCCCGGCGCCTGGATGCGGACTTTCAAACAGTTCCTGGCTTTCCCCATGTATGCCGCCGCCGCCTGGCTGGTCTGGGTGCTGGCGCAGGAAGCGGGCCCACGCGGCGTGGCGCTGGTGCTGATGGCGATGATTTTGATCGCCCTGGCCGCTTGGCTGTGGAGCAAGACGCGCGATCTGTCCGCCCGGGGCCGGGGCATCGGGGCGCTGGCGGCGTTGGCGGTCGTAATCGCTGCGCTGTGGAGCGTTGCGGGCCTCAAGACCAATGCCGCCGCACCGTCTGCGTCCAGCACCAAACTCGGTGAAGCCTATAGCCCGGAGAAACTCGCGAGCCTGCGCGCCGTGAACCGCGCCGTGTTCGTGGACGCCACCGCCGCCTGGTGCATTACCTGCCTGGTCAACGAAGACGCGGTGCTGTCGAAGGACAGCATCACAAGCGCCTTCGCCGCCAAGAAGGTTACCTATCTGGTGGCCGACTGGACCAATCAGAATCCCGCGATCACCGCGCTGTTGAAGGAGAATGGCCGTTCCGGCGTGCCGCTCTATCTTTATTACGCGCCCGGCGCCAAGACGCCGGTGATCCTGCCGCAGATCCTGACCGAAAGCGGCGTGCTGGCGGCGATCGGGAGTTAGTGCAGGCGCTTGTAGGAGACCTGCAGGCCCGCCATGCCGCCCAGCTTGTAGTGCCGTTCCCATTCCAGGAATTCTTCGCTGGACAGGCTGTAGCGCTGGCAGGCCTCGCGCATGCTGAGAAACCCGCTTTCCACCGCCGCGACCACTTCGGCCTTGCGGCGTGCGACCCAGCGCACCGTATCGGCCGGCGGCAGCGAAGGCCGGTGCGGCACCGCAGCGCGCGTATTTCTTTCCATCATCTGTTTCATGGCGGCTCCTTAAAAGTTGCCGCCCCCTAGCCATGATTAGGCTAGGGGGCGGCTTTTAAGGTGCGGTCAAGAAAACCCGATGCATTTTAGGCGAAAGCGATCAGTAGGTTTTCGGAACCTTGGCGCTGCCGTCCTTGACCTTCTTTTCGGCTTCGATCACGGCTGGCGCATCGGGCGAGGGTGCTTCGCTCTCGCGGCCGGTGGGCGCGCCGATGGTGTGGTTGCCGCCGGAGAAAGACGGCGGGTCGCTGGCGGGAAAGGAATCCGCCATTTGGGCGTCGATCTTTTCTTCCTTGGTCTTGGGCGTGGTGTCGGTCGAGTGATGCTCCGGCATCTTCTCATGCGGCTTCATGGGGTCGTTGTGCGTGCTCATGGGGTACTCCTTGCGCTATGTCGCGCTGAACAGGTGAGGGAACAGGCCGACGAGCCCGACAAAGATCAGGTAGATGGCGATCAGGTAATTCAGCAGCCGCGGCAGGATCAGAATCAGGATTCCAAATACCAGCGCGATCAGTGGCTGAATCAGAAAGACATCCACGTGCATGGGCTCTCCGGCTTGGGTCTGGATGTACAACGCGCGAGGAGGGTTCCCGGTCGCAACAAAGTTCCATGGGGCCGAAAGCCCTGAAAATCCGGGGGTTTGCGCCCTTTGTGGCCCCGTGCTAGTGCGCCCCATGGCTTTCGGTTCCCTGTTCCGGCGCGGCCCCGCAGGCGGGCGCATCCTGGTCGCCTTCGCCAGCCAGACCGGCGCGGCGGAGCGAGTCGCCTGGCTGAGCGCCAATGCGCTGAGCCGTTCGGCGAAGAATTTGGTGCGCGTCGCCGCCCTGGGCGGGCTGGCGGCCGAAGACTTAGGTGATGCCGGCATCCTGCTGGTGGTCACCAGCACCTATGGCGCCGGCGAGGCCCCAGACAGCGCCCGCGCCTTTGTCCGCAAGCAGATGGCACAGACCCCGGCGCTCAAGGGCATCGCCTATGCCGTGCTGGCGCTGGGCGACCGCAAATATGACGCCACCTTTTGCGGCTTCGGCCGTGGGCTGGACCGCTGGCTGGCTTCGGGGAAGGCCAAGCGGCTGGCGCCGGTGGTCTGCGTGGACGGCGACGACGACACCGACGCGATGACAAAATGGTGCGAACAGCTCACCCGGCTGGGCGCCAGCACCAGTGTTGAACAGTTGATGCCCGGCGCGCCGCAGGACTGGACCCTGGCGGAGCGGCGCTTGCTCAATCCCGGCAGCCCTGGCGGCGAGGCCTGGCACATCGCCCTGGCGCCCAAGGATCCTTCGCAACTGAACTGGACGGCCGGCGACATTGCCGAAATCTGGCCGCGCAATCCGCAAACCGAAGTCGAAGCGTTTCTGGCCCGTCACAAGCTGGATGGTGGCCTCAGTTTCCGCTGGGCCGGGCACTGGATGTTTTTGCGCGACATCATCGCCCATTGCCGACTGCCCCAGGACCATGAGGTGGAAGGCATTTCGCTGGACTGGCTGGTGGAGCGGCTGGAGCCATGGGGCTTGCGCGAATATTCCATCGCCTCGCTGCCCGCCAGTGGGCGCATGGAACTGTTGGTGAGGAAAGCCGTCAAGGATGACGGCAGCCTCGGTCTTGGCTCGGGTTGGCTGACCCACACCAGCACCATCGGCGGGGTGGTGAGCCTGCGCCTGCGGCCCAATCCCAATTTCCATGCGCCGCCGGACGGACCGCAGATCCTGATCGGCGCCGGCACCGGCATGGCGGGCTTGCGGGCGCATCTGCTGTACCGCGCGCAAAAGAAGCTGGGCGATGCCTGGCTGTTATTCGGCGAGCGCAGCCCGGCCTGCGATCTTTTTCACGGTGAGGACATCAAGGGCTGGCAGGCGGACGGCACCCTGGCGCGCACCGACCTGGTATTCTCGCGCGCCCAGTCGCGCGGCCAATATGTCCAGCAACTGGTGGCGGAGAATCGTGCCGAGATCGCCCGCTGGGTGGAGCGCGGCGCTTCCATCCTGGTTTGCGGCGGGCTGAAGATGGCGGCGGGGGTGGAAGAGGCGCTGGTGGCGATCCTGGGCGAAGACCGGCTCGACCAGATGACCCAGGACGGGCTGTATCGCCGCGACGTTTATTGAACGATAAGCCCCTTAATGTCGGCTTTGCGCCAAAAGCGGTCATTCGCCTCCGGCTCGCGCTGGCTAGAGGCTTTCGTCCACGCATTCGGTTTTGAGCTGGCCCGAAAAGGTAAGTGCGCTGTAAGCAATCCAGCCAAAAACCATCAAGTCGAACGCTATAATAAACACGAGGATCACTCTCGGTATGGGCAGCATCGGGATGGCGCCAGGTGTTTGCGACGAATCATATACCTCGACTCGTTGGGCACTGGTGCGATTGCATCGCACTCTAGAGCAAAAAGCAGGGTCGCTTATCGGGCGTATGATGCTTTGGTTTGAACTCGGTCGCGATCGTCACGGCGGGAAGGATGTCCGCTTTGCGCCAAAAGCGGACATTGGGCTGCCTGAGCGATTTTGACTGGCCGCTAGGCGGCCCTTGTGTCTTCCATACAGCGCGCCGCAGGAAAAGCGATGAATACGGCGGTGCCCACATTCAATGTACTTTCGAGCGCAACTTCGCCGTCGTGAAGCTCAATGAGCTTTTTGACCAGCGAGAGGCCGAGGCCCGTCCCCTCGGATTCCCGCGCCACCGTGGAATCGATTTGCCGGAACGGCTCGAACGCCACATCCAACATTTCGGGTGCGATGCCTATGCCGGTGTCCCGCACGCAAATAACAACGCGCGCCGACGTGTCGCGAACAGCCTGTATCGATACATTGCCATTCTCCGGCGTGAACTTGATGGCGTTCGACAGCAGGTTGAGCAGTATCTGCTTCGTGCGCAGCCTGTCTATGAGCAACGGCGGCAGAGCGCCGATATCAAGTGTGAGGCGCAAGCGCTTCTGCGCCGCCCGCTCGGACATCAGCCGCGCGCTTTCCCCGACCAGGTCGGCCAAGTCCACCTGCTCCACGTGAAGATCAAGCTTGCCGGCTTCCGCTTTCGACAAATCGAGTATATCGTTGATCAGGGAAAGCAGGTGTTTTCCCGCGCCATGAATGTCCGTGGCATAATCGCGGTAGCGCGGCAGGCCGGGGCCATACACTTCAGCCTTTATCATTTCGGAAAAACCGATGATCGCATTCAGCGGCGTGCGCAGCTCATGGCTCATATTCGCCAGGAATTCTGACTTGGTCTGGTTGGCTTTTTCCGCCAGATCCTTGGCCGCCTGATTTTGTATCATCTCGCTTTTCAGGCGCACCTGTTCGGCGGCGCTGTCGCGAAACATCCAAACAGCGCGTGAAAACTGGCCAATCTCGTCGTTGCGGTCGGTAAAGGGGACCGCTTGGCTGAAATTGCCATCGGTGACGGTCTTCATTGTCTGCGTTATCTGCTTGAGCGGCCTGATGACCCTCCACATGACATACATGGTGGTGAAGGACGCCATGCCGATCGACAAAAGCATCAGCGCGATGGCGACAGTGAAATTCCAGGCCGCCGCCGCCGCCTGCCTCGCCGCATACCCCTCTGTCAGGTTGAGCGCGACTTTCGATATCGCCATGATGCTATTCAGGCTGGGATTTGACAGCTTCAGCCAGTCACTGTTGGAAATGCGAACCGGTTTGCCCGCCACCAGATGGGTGATCACGTTCTGGCGCACGGCGCGGAAACGAAGGAAATAGTCGTTCTTGGCCTGTGCAATCCCCGCTTTGAGCTGGGCCGGGGTGCCCGGCTGGGCGGCATACTCTTCGATATCGGCCCATCGCGCGTCAATCCGGCCGGTGCCTGTCGCGAACTGCTGGATTTGGGCGGTGGAGAGCGTCCGTGCTTCCCGGATCGCCGTGCCGACCGTGCCACGGTCGTCTCCGGCATCGAGGCGCATAAGCCAGACGGTATCGCTGATTCTCATCATGTTGCTGATAAAGGCGTCAGCATTGTCCGTGCCGCGTGACAGCGTGCTGGACAGCCTGTCAACCGCGATCGTCAGCCGGTCAGCCGCCTTCCGCCAGTCGGCCACCAGCTTTGCGGGGCGCTTCGCCAGTGGCAGTTTTGCGGCCGCGATCACCGGGTCAAGAATGGAGTCATAAACCGCCTGGCTGGCGAGAACCTCGCTCAGGGCAGGTGAGGTTCCGTTCTTCAGCTGGGCCCTGACGCGATTGATCATCGCAGCAATCGCCGTGTTGGTCCTGGAACGAAAATCGAGCAAGTGCGCAATCGTTTCGGCGCTCGACGCATCCGGCGCCACCTGTGTGGCGCCCATCACACCGCCTTCGATCCGGATATTCTCTTTGGCGGAAAGCGTGGTGCGCGTGGTGTTGACGCTGGAGAGTATGCGCGCCGCCTCCCGTTTCCGGTTGAAGGCATCGTTCGCCGAGATCGCGAAAATGGAAACCAGCAGCACGACCAGCAAACCAGTGATCGCCGACAGAAGCGTTCTTATGGACAGAAAATTCTTCACGGCCAGCGGTCCTGCGCGGAAGGAAAAGTCCGCAAACACAGGATTTTATCCAGCAATCGTGATCGGAGGCTTAACAGCGCGGCGGCGAGAAGAGCGTGCCGGAAATGCCACCGTTCGAGGGTTATCGAACGGTAAATTCCATATGAAATCTCCTTCCCACCGCGCCATACCCCCGCCCCATGTCCGCTTTGCTTGAAAAGCGGCCATTTCGACCAAGGGGGTGGACTAAGCTGCTTCGCTCTGCGACTGGCTCTGTGTCAGGTGGTGCAACATCAGCGCCGCGGCCTTGTCGGCATAGCCGGCTTCCAGCGCCGCCAGGATTTCCAGGTGATCGTCAATCGCGCTGTGGACCTGCTCCATGGGATAGTCCCATTGCCCGATCAGGAAATCGCGCAGCTCGGCCTGGCGCTGCACCGCCTTGAGCATGGCGCGGTTGCCCGAGGAGCGCGCCAACTGTTCATGGAATTCGGCGTTCACGGCATGGAATGAAGCGCCGTCGCCCGCCCGCCACGGCTTCTTGCGCAATTTGATGTGCCGCTCGCGCGCTTTCTCCGCCCAGGCGCGGTCCAGCCGGAAGCCCGGCTGCAACAGCATTTGCGGCTCCAGCGCGCGGCGAAAGGCATAGCTTTCATTCAGGATGCGGGCCGGATCGGCGACAAAGGCCCAGCCATTGCCCGGCTTGCGTTCCACCAGCCCCAATTCGCTCAAGTGGCGCAGCACCCGCATCACAGCGCCCAGCCTGGCGCCGAAGCGGCGCACCACTTCCTGCTGGGTGAACTGGTCGGCCAGCGTGGCCGATCCCCGCGCCGCCGCCAGCGCCTCGAACAGGCGCTGGTCTTCGGCTTCTTCGCCGGAGCTTTCGTTGTCTTCCGCCGCCGGCATCCTGGCCAGCACAAAACCGCGCCCGCCGCGCGAGGTGACAATGCCTTCACCGGCCAGCAGCTTGAGGGCGCCGCGCACCGGGGTGCGCGAGACGCCAAAGGCCTGGCACAAATCCAGCTCCACCAGATGGTGACCGGGTTGGGCGTCCTCCTCCTTGAGCAGGCGCAGGATCTTGCGCGCCAGTTCGGACTGGAGGCGGCTGGCTTTGGGGCGCTTGCCCGGTTTGGTGGTGGGAGGCATGGACGGATGTTGCTCTTTTACGCCCAAGAAAACAATTGCCACTCAGCAACTTTACAAATCCAGTGGCCGGATCTGTCCGAAAATAGGGGCTGGAATAGCCAGACCGTTCAAATATCCAATGATTTTAGGAATTGAGCGGAACTGTACCGCCAAGTTAGTACTTTACTCAAAGGGAGCGGCGATTGGGTGGATGTACATGGGCAGCGCTGATGTCCCTCCGGATGATCGGGACGATTTGACGCCGACCGTCCTTGTGGTTGAGGACGAGGCTCTTCTCCGCATGACTCTCGCCGATCACCTCAAGGATTGCGGTTTTTTTGTCATAGAAGCCTGTGACGCCCAAGAGGCGATTGAGATACTTGAGGCCGTTGTCGAGATTGATGTTGTTCTTACTGATGTAAAGATGCCCGGTGAGATTGACGGTTTCGGCCTGGCAAAATGGATACGGGAAAATCGGCCGCATTTGGCCGTGTTCGTCGCCTCCGGCTATTCAGGCAAGTTGGATTTGGCGCGCGAGCTTTGTGCGGGAGAGCAATTCTTCACAAAGCCCTATGACATCACCGCTGTTGCTGAGGTGATAAGGGATCACCTCGCTGCGAGACGGAATTCCAAACAATAGGCGATATTGCCTTCTACTGGCGCTCCCACGCGGAGCCCTAACGCCTCACGACGGTATTAGCCCAACACCTATGATCCATGCGCCGGTTGACGCCGCTTACTCATTAGGGGCCTTTCGCGGATTTACGCGATCCGCACCATATAGTACCCATCCTCTCGGAGCGGATCGGGGGCGATTCAATGCCGAGATATTTTTTCCATATACGCGACGGGTGGGAGACCATTCCGGACGAAGAGGGCATGGAGTTTCCAACCCAGAACTTGGCCGAGGTTGAGGGTTTTGCCAGCGCCCGCGACCTGGCCGCTGCGGCGCAATCCAACGGCCACAACCTCGCTGCCTATGCAGTGGAAGTCGCGGACGAAGCCGGGACAGTGCTGCGTCGCATCAAGGTCGAGTCAATTTACCGCCGCGCATGTTAGCAAAAAAAGGCCCGGCGGTGAGCCGGGCCTTTCTGTTTGCGCGCGTCTAGCGCTGCTTGTTCTGCTGGTCGCTGGACTGCTGGCCGGACTTCCTGCTGTCCTGCTGGTCATTGTCCTGATCCTGCTGGCCCGGCTGGCGCTGCTGCTGGCCGGTCTGCTGACCGGACTGCGGCTGATCCTGGCGCTTCTGCTGATTGTTCTGGCCAGACTGGTTGTTCTGGTTCGTCATGCTGCTCGTCCTCCAAGTGGGTTATCCCAGCAATAAGTGAACCCATTCCCGCCGGTCCTCGTTCCGGTGGAACCGTGCAGTTCCCAAGGTTTCTTCGTTCCTTTTCCGACACTTGCGCAAAGTTTCGGCGTGTTCGGTTTCGCGGCTGCAACATGGCGTTGGTTTGATCCCCTGGGAACTGCCGCTTAGGATTGGCGCCAATAAGAACAGAATCGCTGGGGTGGATTTCATGCAGCTTGTCCTGCGCGCGCTCAGCCGCCGCCGCCTGCTGGCGTCGGTGGCCGCGGTGCCGATTTTGGCCGCCTCGGCCGATGGCCGCACCATTTCCGGTGAGCTGCCCTGGTCGCCTTTCGCGGGTGAGCCGCCGCGCCCCGTCAACCCGCTGGGCTGGTACTTCTTCACCCCCGGCGAGGCGGCGACCATCGAAGCCATCGTGGACCGCTTCATTCCCGGCGATCACTTGTCGCCGGGCGGCAAGGCCAGCGGCTGCGCCGTGTTCATTGACCGCCAACTGGCCGGCAGCTTCGGCCAATCCAGCCGCCTTTATATGAAGGGGCCCTTTATGCCGGGCTTGCCCACCCAAGGCTATCAGGGCGACCTGACGCCGGCTGGGCGTTATCGCCTGGGCCTGCGGGCGCTCGCCGACTACACCAACAGCACTTACAAGAAAGACTTCCGCGCTTTGACGCTCGAGCAGCAGGACACCGTGCTGGCGGGCCTCGACGGCGGGAAGATCACGCTGAAGCTCAAGTCCGGTTTTTCTACCAAGGAATTCTTCGAGCTGATGCTGCAGAACACCATGGAAGGCTTCTTCGCCGATCCGCTTTATGGCGGCAATCGCGGCATGGCGAGCTGGAAGATGATCGGTTTTCCCGGCGCGCGTTATGATTATCGCGACCATATCGACAAGCACAACCAGCCCTATCCCAAGGGCCCGGTCTCCATCTACGGACAGGTGTGACTTGGCGCGTATGCTTCCGCGCAAGGATGCGGTGATCATCGGCCTTGGCTGGACCGGCGCCATCCTGGCGCAGCAATTGACCGATGCCGGGCTGAACGTGGTGGCGATCGAGCGCGGGCCGTACCGCGACACCTCCACCGATTTCAATGTCGCCTATATGCAGGACGAGCTGCGCTATGCGGTGCGCAAGGATCTGTTCCTGCAGCCCAACGTCGAAGCCATGACCATGCGCAACAACGCGTCCCAGACGGCGATGCCGATGCGCGATTACGGCTCCTTTTTGCCGGGCCATGGCGTGGGCGGGGCGGGGGTGCACTGGAACGGCCATACCTGGCGCTTCTGGGATTCGGATTTCTCGATCAAGACGCACCTGACCCAGCGTTATGGCGCCGCCAAGCTCAAGGGCCTGATGCTGCAGGACTGGGGCGTAACCTGGAACGAGATCGAACACAGCTTCGATGCGTTCGAATATCTCTGCGGGATTTCCGGCAAGGCGGGCAATGTCCAGGGCCAGATGCAGGCGGGCGGCAATCCGTTTGAAAGCTCGCGCAGCCGCCAATATCCCAACCCGCCGATGAAGATGAGTTATGCGCCGACCCTGTTCGCGCAGACCATGGCCGGGATGGGCTACCATCCGTTCCCCACGCCCTCGGCCAACCTGTCCCAGGCCTATGTCAATCCGCTGGGCATACGCATGGGGCAGTGCACCTTTTGCGGCTTCTGCGAGCGCTTCGCCTGCGGCAACTATTCCAAGGCCAGCCCCCAGACCACCATCCTGCCGGTCTTGATGAAAAAACCCAATTTCGAGGCGCGCACCGAATGCGAGGTGCTGAAGATCAATCTCACCCCCGATGGCAAGCATGCCCGCAGCGTCACTTATCTCGATGCCAACGGCGTGGAATTCGAACAGCCGGGCGACATCGTGGCGATCTGCGCCTATGGCTTGATGAATGTGCGCCTGATGATGCTGTCCAAGATCGGTACCCAGTATGATCCGGCCACCGGTACCGGCACGGTGGGGCGCAACTATTGCTACCAGACCAGCAGCGCCGCCCGCATGTTCTTTGAAGGCAAGCACTTCAATCCGTTCATCGGCGCCGGCACCCTGGGCCAGAGCATGGACGACTTTAACGGCGATGCCTTCGACCATTCCAAGCTGGATTTTGTGGGTGGGGCAGGCCTGAACTGCGTGGTGAGTAATGGCCGGCCCATCGGCAACCGTCCCACCGTGCCGGGAAGCCCGCGCTGGGGCGCCAAGTGGAAACAAGCCACGGTGGACGGCTACAACAATTCCATGGGCTTTTCGGCGCAGGGCTCGTCCTATCCGGTGCGGGAAAATTACCTGGACCTGGACCCCACCTATAGCGACCGGCATGGACGCCCGCTGCTGCGCGTGACCTTCGACTTCCCCGACAACGATATCGCCATGTCGCATTACATTTCGGACCAGCTTGAACGGCTGACCAAGCCGTTCAACGCCAAGCATGCGGCGGTGTCGCGAATCCAAAAGGGCTGGAATGCGGTGCCGTATCAGAGCACTCACAATACCGGCGGTGCGGTGATGGGCGCCGATCCCAAAACCAGTGCGGTGAACAAATATCTGCAAAGCTGGGATGTGCCCAACGTGTTCGTGGTGGGCGCCTCCGCCTTTGCCCACAATGCCGGCCTCAATCCCACCGGCACGGTGGGGGCGCTGGCCTATTGGGCGGCGCAAGCCATTACGACGCAATATGTCAAAAACCCTGGCGCGTTGGTGCACGCATGAGAAAACTCCTTTTCGCTGCGGCCTTGGCCGCACTCTCCACTCCGGCGCTGGCCGCGCCCACGGATGCGGGCAAATACCAGGTCGCGCTGGGCGACTGCGAAGGCTGTCATGGCAAGAACCTGGCGGGCGGGGTGGTGCTGACCACGCCCTTCGGCAAGATGGTGACGCCCAACATCACTCCGGACAAGGAAACCGGCATCGGCAATTACACGGCCGAGGATTTCCGCCAGGCGATGAAGAACGGCATCGCGCCCGGCAACAAGCTGCTTTATCCGGCCATGCCGTACCCGTCCTATGCGCGGATGAGCGATGCGGACGTCGCGGCGCTGTGGGCCTATATGCGCACCGTCAAGCCGGTGAAGAAGAGCATTAACGTCAACCAGCTGAAATTTCCCTTCAACCTGCGCTTCATGATGCGCGGCTGGAACATGCTGTTCTTCGCCCCGGCGCCCTACGCCAACAATCCGGCCAAGAGCGCGGCGTGGAATCGCGGCGCCTATCTGGTCAGCGGCGCGGGCCATTGCGGCGCCTGCCACACCCCCAAGAATGCCTTTGGCGCCGACAAGGCGACCGCGTTGACCGGAGCGGCGCTGCAAGGCTGGTTCGCGCCCGACCTGACGTCCGACCAGGGCGCGGGCCTGGGCTCCTGGAGCGCTGCCGATATCGTGGAATATCTGCAGACCGGGCGGAACAACCGCTCCACCGCGACGGGGCCGATGGCCGAAGCGGTGGAAAATTCCACTTCGAAAATGAATGACGCAGACCTCAAGGCCATTGCCGTCTATCTGAAAGACCTGCCGGCCTCACGCGGCAATGGGGGCGGCGCCACCGGCATCGAGGCGCAGATGAAATCGGGTGCGGTTCTTTATGACATCAGTTGCGCCGCCTGCCATGACCGCAACGGCAAGGGCAGCCTGATCTTCCCGGCGCTGGCCGGCAATCCCAATGTACGCCAGGTGCGCGCCGAGACCATCGTGCGCATGGTGCTGGCGGGCGGGAAGGGTGCGGCCACACCCAAGGCGCCGACCGGGCCGGGCATGCCCAGCTTCGCCTGGCGGCTGAACGACAGCCAGGTGGCGGATATCCTCACTTATGTCCGCAACAATTGGGGCAACCGGGCGCCGGCGGTATCGCCGGAGACGGTGGGCCGGATCCGCTCAGCCCTTCGCAGCGGCAGCTAGCATCGCCTCAAAGGCCGCTTCCATGTCGCGCGCCATGCGCGGCGTGTCGAACAAGGGTGAGCCTGCGGCAAGTTTCTCGCGCAGGACTTTCAGCCGTGCCGGATCACGCGCCAGCGCCAGCGCCAGCGTTTCATAATCCTCGGCGCTTTGCGTGATCAGTTCGGGCAGTCCGGCCGCCGTCAACAGGCTGGCCGAGACCCGCGCCCCGAAGGCGTTGCCATAGCGGGTGAGGACCGGCAGCCCCGCCCACAGCGCGTCGCAGGCCGTGGCGTGGGCTTTATAGGGATGGGTGTCCAGGAACAGGTCGGCCAGCCGGTGGCGCGCCAGATGCACGTCCAGCGGCGCGGGCTTGGCGAACACCAGGCGGGCAGGGTCAACGCCCTGTTCTCGCGCCGCCTTTTGCAGATTGGGCCTGGCCGCGTCACCCGGCTGTTTTAGCCACAGCACGCTGCCGGGCACGGCCTTCAACAGCCGCATCCACAAGGCAAAGACCAGAGCGCTGATCTTGAAATTGTTGTTGAAGCAGCAAAAGACAAAGCCGTCGGCGGGCAAGCCGGCTTCGGCGCGCGTTGGCGGCGTGCCGATCTTGCGGCTGGTATCGCTGGTGAAAAAGCACACCGGCAGGTTGACGATCTTCTCCGAAAAGGCCGCCGCGTTGGGCGCGACCACGCGGTCGGCGATCACATACTCCACGAACGGCGCGGCGGTGGTGCCGGCATAGCCCAGCCAGGTGGCCTGCACCGGCGCGGGGCGGTAACTCAAGACGTCGAAATTGTCGCCCCTGGTGTGGCCGTTCAGGTCCACCAGGATATCCACTTCCCTCTGCCTTAGCTGCTGCGCCACCGCGGCGGCGGGCTGGTCGTGGGCGTCAATAAAAGTATCGAAGGCGGCGATCAGGCGGCGGCGCTGGGCGCTGCCGTCATCTTCATTGGTGCCCACGCCGATGACCTCGAAGCGGGCGCGGTCATGGCATTCGATCAATTGCACCACCTGCGTCGCCACCGGATGATGGGCGATGTCGGACGAGATATAGGCCAGCCGAATTTTGCCGTGCTTGTAGGGCCCGCCCGCCAGCGGCGGCGGCAGGCTGGGAAAGCGCGCGGCGATCACATTGCCGGCGCAGCGGCGCTGCAGCATCTCGTCATCGCTATAGGCCAGCAGCATCCAGGGCGACAGGGCTTCACCATTGCCGATCCTTTGCGCCAACTGGGCCTCGATCTCGGCGCCGCGCGTCCAGTCCGACAGATTGAGCGCCGCGATGGCCGCGCCGCCAAAGGCTTCCGGCTTGCTAGCCAGGGCCTGGTCGAACGAGGCCAGCGCTTCGTCATGGCGCTTAAGCTGCTGCAGGGCATTGCCACGATTGTTCAGCGCTTCGGCATAGCCGGGTTGGGAGGCGAGGGCCTGGTCATAGACGGTGAGCGCCTCGTCATAGCGCATCAGCCCCTGCAAGGCGTTGCCGCGATTGTTCAGCACTTGCGGGTCGCCGGGCCGCAAGGCCAAAGCGCGGTCGAAACAGCCCAGCGCATCGGCGAAACGCTTGAGATCCAGCAGCGCGCTGCCGCGATTGTTGAAAGCAGCCGCGAAGTTGGGCGCAAGCCGCAGCGCTTGGTCATACGCCGCCAGTGCCTCGGCGGGGCGCCGCAGATCCTGCAGCACGCTGCCGCGATTGTTCAGCGCCTCGACATGGTCCGGCGCCGATGCCAGCGCCTGGTCGTAAGCCTGCAGCGCCTCCTGGGGGCGGCCCATGGCTTGCAGCACCGTGCCGCGATTGTTGTGGGCCTGCGGCCAGCCAGGCTTCAAAGCCAGCACCCGGTCGAAGCCCGCCAGCGCGTCCGCCGGCCGGTTCAGGCTTTTGAGCACATTGGCGTGGTTGAGCAGGGCATCGGCATCGTCGGGCCGCAGCTTGAGCGCCGCGCCGATGTCGGCCAGCGCCTCTTCCATTCGGCCGGTTTGCGCCCGCAGCACACCCAGCAGGTGGCGGGCGGTGAAGTCGCCAGGCGCGGCCGCCAGCACCTGCAGGTACAGGGCTTCGGCCTCGGCCAATCGTCCGCTGCGGTGCAGCGCGACCGCCTGTTCGCTGAGGCCCTGATTGGGGTTTTGGCTATTCATGTTTGGCCGGTTCCGCCCCTCATGGTATCCCTTCGTAAACCAGAAAAAGCAATGGGGACCGCCATGCCAGCCACCAGTCGCCGCGATTGCCTCGCCCTGATGGGCGCCGCCGCGCTGGCGGGAAGCGCCGTGCCGGCGCAGGCCGCCGACACGCCGGTGATCGAGTGGAACGTGCACATGTTCAGCTCCAACACGGCGAAATTCCCCTTCCACCCGAAAGCCGCCTACAAGCCCGACGCCACCAAGTTTTCCGCTGATCCGATTGCCGTCTATCAGGCGCAGATGAAGCAGGCGGGCGTCGATAGGGGGGTGCTGGTGCAACCCGAGCCTTATGGCGACGACCATAGCCTGGTGCTGGATTGCCTGCGCCGCACCCCGGGCGACAAGTTCAAGGCGACATCCCTGTTCTATCCGAAGAATCCGGAGTCGCCCAAGAAGCTGGCGGCGCTGGTGAAAGCCCAGCCGCGCATCGTTTCCACCCGCTTCCATGCCCATCGCGGCAAGGAAATGTACCTGGACTCCTTCGCCGCCGATTATGTGCGCGCGCTATGGCGCCGGGCGGTGGAGCTGGGCCTGGTGATCGAGCTACATATCGGCCCCAACTATGCGCTGCAGGCCGCAGCCGCCATCCGCGCCTTCCCCGGCTGCAAGGTTCTGATCGACCATATGTGCGAGCCCAAGCTGGGCAACCCGGTCGAGTTTGGCAATGTGCTGGAGCTGGCCAAGCTGCCCAACGTCTATATGAAGCTGTCGGGGCTGGATTACATCGCCACGGATGCGCCGCATTTCGCAAGCGTGATGCCGTTCACCAGCCGGCTGATCAAGGAATATGGTCCCGACCGGGTGGTGTGGAGCGGGGGCACGCCCAAGATCGCCGATGCGCATATGAAGGGCTATTCGGCCGCCGACATCGCCAAGGTCAAGGGCGGCAACCTGCAGCGTCTGCTGAACTGGGCCTAGTCGCCGTAATAGTCGCTGCCGTAGCTGCCGCTACCGTAACCGTAACCGCCGTAACCCGACCCCCGGCGGTAATAGACGCCGCTGTAAGGCTGGCTATAGCCGCCATAATAGCCGCCGCCATAGGGCTGGCCATTAGTGGCGCCGCCATAATAACCGCCACCATAGGACTGGCCGCCGTAATAGCCGCCGCTATAGCCGCCGCCGGCTTGGCCGTAATTGCCGCCGCCGCCGCCATAGCCCTGATAACCGCTGTTGAAGCCGCCGTCATAACCGGCATAGGCGCCCGACGCGTAGCCGTAAGGCGTGGCGGTGACCGGCCCCCACTGAGTGGCCCAGTTGGTATGTTAGTTTAAGGGCTGCATTTGTGCCACCCCGCTGCTAGCTGGCTGATCTGGCGGCCAGACTGTGGCCTGCGGTGCCGGTGGTCGGTATCCCAGCGATGAGTGCGGGCGGACGGTGTTGTAGTGCCTCCGCCAGGCTTCGATAACGGTCTTGGCCTCCTTGAGAGTGTAGAAGATCTCGCCGTTGAGCAGTTCGTCGCGTAGCTTGCCGTTGAAGCTTTCGCAGTAGCCATTTTCCCAGGGGCTTCCTGGTTCGATATAGGCAGTCTTGGCGCCCACAGCAGCAATCCACTCCCTCAGAGCTAAGGCAACAAACTCTGGACCGTTGTCAGATCGTATGTGAGCCGGGATACCACGCTCTACA
>CANJJD010000028.1 GCA_947474645.1 Alphaproteobacteria bacterium
ACTACAACACCGTCCGGCCGCACTCATCCCTGGGATATCGGCCACCCGCACCGCTGGCATTCAGCCCTGTCCCACCACCTCTGGATCAGGCGGCGGCGATGCAATAGTCTCTCTATGCCGGTGGTACAAAATATCCGTCAGGTCAGGCGCGCCAGAAGATCGGCGGGCAGGCTTTGCGGCAGCGGCAGCGCCGTCTCGATGGCCACCACGGGACGCGTGATCCCGCCATAGGCTTCGGCGCCCTGCCCGATCAAGGCGGCGATGGCATGCACCGCCAGGTCGCGCTGGGCTTCGGCGCGGCGCACATCGATCCGCGCCAGCGCCAGCAGCGCCTTGGCCTGTTCCAGCGAAGCTTCATTCTCCAGCCCTGCCGTTACCCGGCTCTGGGTCAGATCCAGGATGACCTGGCGCTCGTCCACCGTCTGGTGGGCGATGTCCAGATCCTGCCAGGCCAGCGACAGCTCGACATAGGACTGGGCGAAGATGCCGGCCAGCGCCAGCTTGGCCGCATCGGCATCAAGGCCCGCCGCGACGCTGACATTGCGCGCGCTGTCGATCAGCGCCGCCTGCTTGCCCCAGAAATCCAGCGACCAGCGCAGCCGCGCCTGGGCATCGCCCACCCATTGCCAGGAGCCGCCGAACGGCCGGGGATAAAGATAATTGTTGCTGAGAAGCTGGCGCGTCTCGTTGGCGTCAATGGTGATGCTGGGATATTGGCCGGTGCGGGCCACCGACAATTCGGCTTGCGCCGCGCGGATGCGCGCCAGCGCGCCTTGCAGGGTGGGATTGCCGGTGAGCATCTGCGCCACCAGCCGGTCGAGCTGGGGATCGTTGAACGCCTTCCACCAGTCGGATTGAATCTGCGGCGCGGGCTGGATGCTCAAGCCCAGCGAGGCGGGCACGACCTGGACCTGCGATGGCGTGGTCGAAGGCGCACTCACGCAGGCCGCGAGCGGCAGCGCCATCAGCAATGCCAACACTGTCTTCAAAAGCGTCTCCGGACGTGCGTTTGCGACAGCATCGCCGGTTTGTATTAACGCTTTATTTGCCTTGTAAGGACTTGTTATTTAACAGCTTTTTTCCGCATCCGGTCGGCCACCGCGATGGCGCCGAAGACCACCACCAGGCAGAGCGGAATCAAGGCGGCGGCGCGGAACGAGGCCGACGCCGCAGCGGTCAGGATGTCGTGGAGCTGGGCGCCTTGGGCCTGGGCCGCCAGAGCGGCATCGCCGCCCGCCGCCGCCAGCTTGGCGTTGTCATAGATGGCTCCCAAGGTCGGCAGCACCACATAGACGGACGCAGCCCCTGCCGATCCCATCAACCCGAACACCAGGGTGCCGCTGCGCGGATAGCGTTCGGCCACCGTCGCCAGCATGGTGGGCCAGAAATAGCAGACGCCAAACCCCCAGGCGGTTGCCGCCAAAAGAGCGCTGACCGGATCATTCGCCTTGCTGAGCGCATAAAGGCCGATGGTGGCGAAAACCGCCGAGAAGATCAGCAAGCCCACATTGGACAGGCGCTTGACCAGAGGTCCGGCGAAATGGCGCATCACGAACATCAAGCCGCTGACATAGACCAGCAGCCAGATGCCGCGCATGCCCACGATCTGGGACAGCGCGACGTCCACCCATTGTCCCGGCGCCAGTTCGGTGGCGGCGGTGAACATCATCAGCACCACCCAAAGAAAGACGCCGGGGCTTTGCAAGGTCGCCTTGATCATTTCGCCCGGCGTCACCGGCGCATCGGTCGAGGCGCTGACCGGCGGGAATGTTTCGACCGCCGCCAGCCCGGCAAACAACAGGCAGGGCAATGTCAGGATCGCCAGCTCCCAGCGCCAGGGCGCCTCCATGCCATCGACAGCAAGGCCCATCAGGGCGCCCGCCACCACGCCGGCCGGATACCAGGCATGCAATATGGACAGCCGCGATACCCGGTCCTCCGCATAGACCGCGCTGGTCAGGGGATTGATTACGGTTTCCACCAGGCCCCAGCCCAGGCCCTGCACCACCATGCCCACCAGCAGCACGGTATAAGGCGACACGCCCAGCGAACTGGAGCACGCGACAATGGCGAATCCTGCGATCATCAGGGCCGCGGCGGCGATCAGGGCGTTGCGGAAACCGATCTTGGCCAGCACGGCGCTGACCAGAAGCAGGGTGATGGCAAAGCCCGCAAAGGCCGCGCCCAGCACCGTGCCCAGCATCTCGCCGGCATTGAGCTTGTTGATGGGATCGAGAAATTCGCTGCGCATATGCACCGCGGTTGCGGCCCGCATGCTGACCGCGGCGCCCGCCGTGAACAGCGCCATCAGGGCGACGATGAAAAGCCGGCCGCGCCGCAGCGGGGCCGCGTCGATCATGGAAACCATGGTTTCTCCCTTGGCCGGTTCTGTTTTTTCGGGCCGGCCCTGATCCACGCTAGCAAAATTGCGCCGCCAAGGACATTCCTCTAACCTTGGCCCATGCCCCTTCATTCCCAAGCAGCCCTTGCCATCGCACGCGCCGGCGACCTGCCGACCGATCTGACACCCGCGCAATTGCGCGTGGCCTATGAAACCCAGCGGCTGACCCTGCTGCCGGAAAAGCCCGCCATGGCGGTGGCGTTCCAGCTTTCGATCCCCAGCGACTACGGCCCCATACCGGCGCGCTTCTATCGCGCCACCAAGGGCAAGGGTCCCTGTCCGCTGCTGGTCTATTTCCATGGCGGCGGCTTCATGCTGGGAAGCCTGACGCTGTACGACACCACCTGCCGCCGTCTTGCGGCCAATGGCGAATGCGCGGTGCTCTCGGTGGATTACCGGCTGGCGCCCGAAACCCAGTTTCCCGGCGCGGTGCTGGACAGCTATGCGGCGACGCGCTGGGCGTCCGACAATGCCGAAATGCTGAACATCGATCCGGCCAGGATCGCGGTGGGCGGCGACAGCGCCGGCGGCAATCTGGCGGCGGTGGTGTCGCAGATGGCGCAGGATTCCGGTGAATTCCAGGTGGCGCTGCAGGTGCTGATCTATCCCATCACCGATCACAGCCGCGAATATCCCTCCTATGAACGCAATGCCAGCGGCTACATGCTGACCCGCAAGGCCCTGCACTGGTTCATGGACAATTACATTCCCGATCCGGAAGACCGCAAAGATCCCATGGCCTCACCCATGCTGCGTCCCAGCCTGAAGGGACAGCCGCCGGCGCTGGTGATCAGCGCCGAGTTCGATCCCCTGGTGGACGACAATGACGCCTATGTGAAAAAACTGCGGGACGCGGGCGTGCCCACGGAATATGTCTGCTTTCCCGGCATGATCCATCCCTTCTTCACGCTTGGCGGCGTGGTCGAGGACACCGCCAAGGCGGAAAGCCTGGTCGGCGCCGCGATGCGCAAGCTGGCCTGATGCGCAGGACCTGCCTGGTGTTTCTTGCCTTGCTGGCCGCGTTGCCTGCCCAAGCGCGCAGCTTCACCAGCAACATCAGCGAAAGCGATCGCGTCACGGCGCTACGCCCCGAATTCAAGGTGCCGGACGAGCCCAACCAGCTTTTCTATGTCCAGCGCTCGCCCAATTCCAATACGGTGATCTATGCCGCACGGCTGGACGCGCAGGGCAATCTCGATGCGCGCGAACCGGTGGAAGGCTTCTGGCGCAAGTTCAACATTGACGGCAGCCGCCAGCCGCTGATCTTCATCGAGCGGATGCTGGCCTATGGCGTGAAAGTGGACAGCCGCAAAGCCGGCCAGCCGGTCACCTTCACCATCGCCGCCCTGCCCGAGCGCAAGCTGACCCTGACGATGGATGCCCAGCACCGCCCCCAGGCGCTGATCCAGATCGGCAGCCATACGGTGAAGCTGGCCTATGTCTATCTGCAGGTGGTGGAAGGCGGACTGATGCCCAGCGTGCCGTCACTCGACATCTTCGGCACCGACATCGCCAGCGGCAAGGCGATCCACGAGCATCTCATCCAGAAGTAGAATCGGCATAGTGCGGCGTATCCGCCAGGCTGATGCCCAGTCCGCGCCTTTTCTGAATGACGAACAGCGCCCGCACCACCGCCGCCAGCAGCAGCAGCGGCGCCAGCCAACCGGCCAGGAACGGCGCGATATAGCCGAACTCGCCCATCAGGGTGAACGCCTTGCCGGCAAAATGGGCGAGATACCCGGCCAGCAGCACCGTCACCAGCGCGAACCAGCGGGTCTGGTAGGCGAAGTAGAGCATGGACAGCGATGCGCCCAGCAGCGCCATGGCGCAAGCCAGCAAAGTCTCGCCGAAAATGATCTGGCGGCGGGTTTTGTAGCCGCTGAGGTCCCGCGACATGATCTGCGCCCGCGCCAACTTGTTGAGCTCGCTCAGGCGCAGATATTGCGGCGACAGGCCCAGATTGTGCAGCCACAGCGGGTCCAGCACCATCGCGACCCGGCGGGTTGCGAACGGCGTCTCGACTTCCTCCGCCATGGCGCTGGTGCTCAGCACATTACCCTGGTCGGCGGCGTTGGCGTGCCAGTAACGGCCATTTTCTAACAGCCAGTTGCCGCCGCCTGCCGGGGTCGCCATAGCGGCGGTGTCCACTTCCAGCAGATGGCCGTCGCTATCCAGCTTGTAGACGGTGACATTGTGCAGCTTCAAAGGCGGGCCATACTCGATCTCGGCGCGCAGCAATCCGTCCGGCAGCGCGATCCAGTGATTGCCGCCGCTTTTGGCGCGGTCCAGGCGGATGCCCTCACGCCCGAGCCTTTCGTCGATCTGCACATGAATGGCGGCGGGCCGCAGCCACGCATCCACCACGAACAGCGCCGCCGCCATCACCAGCCCCGCCATCAGCGCCGGCACCATGCAGAACAAGGGCGAGCGGCCGCTGTTCCAGATCAGCAGCCGCTCGCGCGATTCCGTCAGGGCGCTTTCGCTCCACACCACGCCCAGAAAAGTGGCGAACGGGATAAAGGGCGGCAGCAGGTCGGGCAGGCGCAGCACCGCCAGCCGGGCGATGCTCCACACCACATGCAGCGGATCGCCGGTGAACAACGGCACCTGCGGCCACAGGTCGATGGTCAGCGCGATGGTCATCAGCGCCGCCGACACCATCATGATATGGCGCAAATACGCGCCCAGCATGTAGCGGGTATAGAGCCCCCAGGGCGTGAGGTAAACGGCGCGGGCGCCGCGTTGAGCCGGGGCGCTCATGAGCGCCCCAGTTGCGGGCGCACCACGTCATTGTGGCGCCACACGATCAGGTTGAAGATCAGGAATGCCACCGCGCCATAGAGCAACAGCACCGGCAGCAGCGCACCGGCCACGCTGAGCGGCGCGGAAGTGGTGATCACCCATTCGCAGAACAGGTTCACCGACATCAGCGCCAGGCAGGACAGCGGCAGCGCGAACCAGTTGGTCAGCCGGTTGGTCAGGCCCACGCCCAGGAGCGCGACCAGCGGCGCCAGGAAGGACAGCAGGCTGCGCGAGAAACGCTCCGCCAGCAGACGCATCTGGGCGGCGCGGGAATCCTTGGTGCTGTAGTCGGGCACAAACAATTGCTCGAACACGGTCTGCTCGGCGGTGATGCTGCCGCGCGAGCCGAAGGGCAGAAGCTGATCCACCATCATCAACTGGCTCATGTCGCGCACCTTCATGCTGATGGGCGGACCGTCTTTCAAAATTTCCAGGCAGTTTTTGCATGTGGCGGGGGCGCCATCGGCATTGGCCATGGGATTGGCGTCGGCGAAGGTGTGAGAGGTAAAGTCGTTGAGGTTCAGCACGATCTTGCCGCTGCGGTCCGGGCCGTCCAGCCGGGCCTGGGCGGCGGTCACCACGCGCGAGGTGTGCGGGCCGATCTGCTGATAGACGAACAAGGTGCGATCGGGTTTCGGCTTTGGATTGCTGGCGTCAATCACCGCCACGCCGCCCGGCGGCGGCGCCGCGCCGGTGACGTGATCCATGGCATAGGCGACGTAAGACGGAAAATAATAGAACTCGTTCTTGGCCACGCCCTTCTTCAGGGAGCGCAATTCCGAGCTGAACAGGATGGAGCGCTGGGCATAGCGCGACAACGGATCGGCGATACCCGAACCCACCGTGCTGATCATCTGACCGGCCAGCGCCACCACCAGCACCAGCGCGCCCAATTGGTAGGGCCCCAGCCCCGAGGCGAACAGCACCAGAAGTTCGCGGTTCTCGCGCATCCGCAGCAAGGCGACATAGGCCGCCATCAGGATGGCGATGGCCAGGGCCAGGTCGAATATCTCGGTCGAGGTGCAGGCCAATATCAGCGCGATGCCCGACAGGTCGGCCTCATGGCGCACCGCGTCGCGGAACACCCAGGTGAAATGCTCAGCCAGGAAGATGGCCTCGATCAGGATGATCACCGCCAGCGCCTGGGAGGCGACGCGGCGAAGGAAGCCGCGCGCAAAATCACCGCGCAGAAAATTGGCCAAAGTGACATTCGGCGTCACGGTCAAAGCCGGAATTCCTCGCCCAGATAGACGCGACGCACATCCTGGTCGGCGATGATCTCCTCCACAGCGCCTTCCGCCAGCACCCGCCCGCTTTCGATGACATAGGCGCGGTCCACGATACCCAAAAGCTCACGCGCCTTGTGGTCGGTGATCAACACGCCGATGTCGCGGTCGGCCAGGTGATGGATCATCTGACCGATCTCCTCGGTGGCATGCGGGTCCACCCCGGCAAAGGGTTCGTCCAGCATGGCGAAGCTGGGCTCGCAGGCCAGCGTGATGGCGATCTCGCAGCGGCGGCGCTGGCCGCCCGACAATTCGCCAACCTTCTTGCGGCGAAATTCGCCCAGGCGGAATTCCTCGATCAACTCCGTCATCCGCAGCTTGCGCGCCGCCGCGCCGGGCAACCGCGCCTCCAGCACCAAAGTGAGATTCTGTTCCACCGTCAGGCTGCGCGGCACGAAGGCGGCTTGCGGCAGATAGGCGATGCCGAAACGGGCGCGGTCATAAAAAGGCATGGTGGTGACGATGTGCCCATCCAGATGGATGGTGCCGGCATTGGGCGTGATCATGCCGGTCAGCATCTGGAAGGTGGTGGTTTTGCCCGCGCCGTTGGGACCCAGAAGGCCCACCACCTCGCCGCGCTCCAGCTTGAGAGTCACGTCCTCGATCACCTGCCGTCCGGCGAAAGACTTCACCAGATGCTGCGCAGAAAGCATGGCTTGCTCTTCGAATCTGTGCGGTGCCCGCGCCCTTGTGCCGGGCATGCCGAATCGGTTCCGGCAGCGCTTTGGACCGAGGCGCGGATACTATGACGCAGGTTTTGGGCTGTACAGGCGCTGGGCACGTGCCCGCGGCCCTTGAAGAAATACTACCGATTGTTACGCGGGACGCCCTGGCGAAACGGGGAAATACGGCCTTTTCACCCCCGGCCACTTGAAACCAGTGATGTTTTTTCCGGCACTGGAGATGCGATTTTTGAAGGCAAATATAGGGACTTACCGTGATGGCGAAGGTTGTGGCATAGAGATTTCTGGTTATGCTCCAGACAGCGGCCGGTCGGGCTGCGGGGCAATTCTAGAGATCAGCATCCGAGGGGCAATGACGACCCATTCTGCGGCCGCCGAGCAAAAGGCTATTGAGGCTGAAATCCCCGAGCGCAAAAGCGTCGTTGACGACTTTGCGGGCTATCGGGCGTTGCGCCGCCGTGTCGAGGACATGGAAAATGCCGGCCTCAACAATCCCTTCTTCCAGCCGCGCGACGGCGTCAGCCACAGCGTCATCCGCCGCAACGACAAGTCTGTGGTCAGCTATTCGGGCTACAATTACCTGGGCCTGAACGGCCATCCCGCCGTCACCGCCGCCGCCAAGAACGCCATCGACAAGTACGGCACATCCGCCTCGGCCAGCCGCATCGTGGCCGGCCAGATCGATCTGCACATCGAACTGGAGCGCAAGCTCGCCAACTTCCTGGGCACCGAGGACGCGCTGGTTTTCATCAGCGGCTACCTGACCAATGTCAGCGTCATCTCGCACCTGCTCGCCCGTCCCGATGCGGTGATCTACGACTCGGGCGCCCATAACAGCATCATCACCGGCGCGCGCCTTTCCGGCGCCAAGACCTTCACCTATCCCAACGGGGACTGGGACGGGTTGGACCGCATGATGGAAAAGGAACGTCCCGGTTTTCGCCGCGGCCTGATCGTGGCCGAAGGCGTTTACAGCATGGATGGCCAGATCCTGGACCTGAAACGGGCCGTGGAAACCAAGAAGCGCCACGACCTGCTGCTGATGGTGGACGAAGCCCATAGCTTCGGCATCGTCGGTCCGACCGGACGCGGCGTCTGCGAAGGCGCCGGCATGCCAGTGGACAGCATCGACGTCTATATGGGCACGCTCTCCAAGACCCTGGCCTCCAGCGGAGGCTATATCGCCGGCGACCGTGGCCTGATCGAATATATGCGTTACCTGTGCCCCGGCCTGATCTTCAGCGTCGGCCTGTCGCCGGCCGACACTGCCGCCGCCATCGCGGCCCTGGATATCCTGGAGCGCGAGCCTCATCGCCCGCGCCGCCTGCGCGAACGCGCCAGGTTCTTCCGCAAGGTTGCCCTCGAAAACGGCCTGACAGTCGGCGGCGATGAAGACTCCCCCGTTGCCTCGCTGATCGTGGGCGACGACAAGCTGGCCATGATGCTGTCGCACAATCTTCTGGAGCGCGGCATCGAGGTTCAGCCCATCGTGCGCCCGGCAGTATCGGCAACCACGGCGCGGCTGCGCTTCTTCCTGACAGCCAGCCATACCGAAGAGCAGATTCAGGAAACGGTTCCGGTCGTGGCGCAGGAACTGGAAAAGCTCCGCCGCAGCGCCGGCTGAAATGGCCGGCGCCTTCTTCGTTTCCGCCCAGGACCAGCCGCATCCCGCGCGCACCCGCGCCATCCTGAAAGCCCATCCCGAAATCCGCGGCCTGGTCGGCCGCAATCCCTGGACCGCCGCCATCATGCTGGCGGTCTGGGGGTTGCAGGTCGCCCTGGCGGCGCTGATGGGCCGGCTTGGCCTGCATGCCTGGTGGGCGGCGCTGCTGCTGGCCTATGGCGTGGGCGCGTTCGCCAATCACTGCCTGTATGTCGTCATCCATGACGCCACCCACAAGCTGATCTTCAAGAACCGCGTCGCCAATACCCTGGTCGCCATCATCGGCGACCTGCCCAACCTGATCCCCGGCGCCGTCGGCTTTTCCATCTGCCATCTGGCCCATCATGCCCGCCAGGGCGACCACGCCGCGGACGCGGACCTGGCCGGCCATTGGGAAGCCAGGCTGGTCGGCAATCGCTGGTACGGCAAGGCGCTGTGGCTCCTGGTCTTCCCGCTGTTCCAGCTCACCCGGCCGGGCCGCCTGAAGGACGTGGCATCGGTGATCAACGGCTGGAGCATCGCCAGCCTGACGGCCTGCGCCCTGTTCGATGTCGCGATCGTCTGGCTGTTCGGCTGGAATGCGCTTCTGTACCTGGCGGGTTCGATGCTGTTTTCCATTGGCCTGCACCCCTTGGGCAGCCGCTGGATCCAGGAGCATTTCACCCTGGACCCTAGCCAGGAAACCGGCAGCTATTACGGCATGCTCAACCGCCTGGCGCTGAATGTCGGCTATCACAATGAGCATCACGATTTCCCGTCAGTGCCGTGGAACCGCCTTCCGGATATCCGCAGGATGGCACCGGAATTCTATGCCGGCCTGACGCCGGCCGCGTCCTGGTTCGGCCTGTGGCTGACCTTCATCACCAATCCCGACTATTCGCTCTATTCGCGCGTCCTTCGGTCCGAACCGGGCAATTAGCGCCGTGGCTCCCGCACAGACGCGCGCCCTTCGCATCGTGCTGGTGACCAGCTCGTACAATTATATCGCCGACGGCGTGGCGCTGACGCTCAACCGCCTGGTCGGCTATCTGGAACAACAGGGCGTGGAGGTGCGGGTCTTCACCCCCACCGCCGAGACGCCCGCCTTCGCCCATAACGGCACCATCGTGCCGGTACCTTCCATGCCCCTGCCCGGCCGCCCCGAATACCGGCTGGTGCCGCGCATGCCGGGCGGCATCAAGCGCGAGCTGCTGGAATTTGCGCCCGACATCATCCACATCGCGGTGCCCGACCTTCTGGGCCAGGCCGCGCTGGCGCTGGCAAATGCCAACCGCATTCCCGTGGTGGCGACCTATCACACGCGCTATGAAACCTATCTGCGGCACTATTGGTACCTGGCGCCGTTCGAAGGTCTGCTGACCAGGATGCTGCGCCGCTTTTACGGCGCCTGCCGCGAAGTCTATGTCCCGTCCGATTCCACCCGTGACGCGCTGCTGGCCGATGGCCTGAAGAACAATTTCAAGCCCTGGCCGCGCGGGATAGAGACCGACCGCTTCAACCCGCGCCTGCGCAGCGCCGCCTGGCGCGCGCGACTGGGCATCGGCGAAGATGAATTGGTGGTGTTGCATGTCTCGCGCCTGGTGCGGGAGAAACGGCTGGACACCCTGACCGCGGCTCTCCAACAACTCACCATGCCGCACCGGGTGGTGATCGTGGGCAACGGCCCTGACCGCGGCTTTGTGGAAGCGGAGCTGCCCCATGCGATCTTCACCGGCTTCCTGGGCGGAGACGAGCTCACCGCCGCCTATGCCTCGTCCGACATTTTCTTCTTTCCCAGCGACAGCGAAAGCTTCGGCAATGTCACCCTGGAAGCCATGGCGTCGGGCCTGCCTTGCGTCTGCGCCGACGCCACCGGCAGCCGCTCGCTGGTGGTGGATGGGCAAACCGGCTTCCTGGCGCCGCCGGACGACGCAGCGGCCTTCGCCCACCATATCACCGCTTTGGCCATGGATGCGGGGCTCAGGACTCGCATGGGCCAGGCGGCGCGGGCCCGCGCCCTTACCTTTTCCTGGGATGAGACACTGGCCCGCATGCTGGGCTATTATCGCGCGCTGCTTGCCGGGACCGCACCGTGAAGATCGTCGATGTCTGCGAATTCTATTCGCCCACCGGGGGGGGCGTGCGGCGCTACATCAACCAGAAGCTGGCGCTGGCGCACAAGTTCGGCCATAAGCTGACCATCATCGCGCCCGGCGCGGAAACGCGCACCGAACAGGCCCATGGCGGCACCATTGCCTGGATCAAGAGCCCGCACCTGCCCTTCGACCGCAACTACCGCATGTTCTGGAATCACCAGCAGGTGTGGCGAACCCTGGACAGGCTCGCGCCCGACCTGGTGGAAGGCTCCTCGCCCTGGCGCGGCGGCTGGCTGGCGGCGCGCTGGCCCGGCAAGGCGGTGAAAGTGTTCTTCATGCATGCCGATCCGGTGGCGATCTATCCGCAGACTTTCCTGGGCGGGTTGCTGGGCCCGGAACGGGTGGACCGGCTGTTCGGCTTTTTCTGGAATTACCTCAACCGGCTGAACAGCAATTATGACGTCGCCATCGTCACCAACCCGGCGCTGAAGGAACGTTTCTCGGGCTTCGGGCTGGAGAATATCCAGGTGGCGCCGTTCGGCGTGGAGCGCAGGAATTTCTCGCCCGATTTCTACGACGACACGGCGCGGCGCGAGATGCTGGCGACGTGCGGGCTGGATGCCGACGCCAAGCTATTGATCGCGGTGGGCCGCCATCATCCGGAAAAGCGGCTGCGCACCATCATCCAGGCGGTCAGCAAAGCGCAGAAACAGCGCAAGATCGGGCTTTATATCGCCGGCGACGGCTTCCTGCGCGCCTCGGTGGAGCGCTGGGCGCTGAACGCCCACAATGTCTATGTCGCCGGCCAGATCAACGACGCCGACCAGTTGGCCACGGTGATGGCGTCCGCCGATGCGCTGATCCATGGCTCAGCCGCCGAAACCTTCGGCTTGGTGCTGGCCGAAGCCCTGTGTTCGGGCACGCCGCTGATCGTGCCGGACTCTGGCGCATCGGCCACCTTTGCCGGCCCGGGCTATGCCGAAACCTATCGCGCCGGCGACGCGGCGGACGGCGCCGCCGCCATCCTGCGGCTGCTGGCGGGCGACCGCGCCACCCAAAGCCGTGCCGCGCTGGCAGCAGCGGATGCCCAGGTCTTCAATGTCGAACAGCATTTCGAAAAGCTGTTCGAGATTTATGAACGGATCGTGGCGGACCGCTCCACGCGATAGAGCGTGTACCAATAGAGCGGCAACAGCTTGAGAAAGCCGTGGCGGGCGGCGAAGGCTGTGTAACCCTTGATATAATCCGCGCCCGCCTGACCATAACCGAAACGCGCCAGCGGAAATTCCGAGTACAGCAGCGTTGCCTTTGTGCCCGGCCATTGGGGCGGCAGCGGCGTCTGCGCCATGACATACACCGGGCCCTTGTCCAGCAGCGCATTCAGTCGCACGGCATCCCGCAGCCTTCCAATGTTGAAAGTGGCCGGACGGTAGAGGGGATAGGAATCGAACGGCTCCGTGAAGCTCCAGATGGGGCCCGGATCATGGTGATAGAGATAGCGCGCCATGGGCATGTGCGGCCGCACGCCAAAAGGATAAGCCGCGAAATAGGCCATGCCCAGCAGGGAGATGGCGGTCACCGACTTGGCTGCCCAGGACGTGCGCCAGGCCCAGATGTGAGTGAATGTTTCCCGCCAGCGCAGCCGCGGCGAAAAGCCCAGCACAGGAAACGACACGGCCAGGATCGCCAGGGGAAACAGGAAGCGCGCTTCCTTGTGGGCGATGGCGATATGGGCCAGCACAAAAGGCAAGGTTACCCACGTGACCGCATGGCGGGGATTGCGCAGCCACATCGCCACCATCGCCGCCATCAACACCAGGGTAATGGCGAAGAAGATTTGCGCCGGCAAGAGATAGAGATAGGCGAACACCGGCTCGCGCCCGAACTGGTGCGCCGCCACGCCCTGCACCAGATTGACGTCTACATAGCCCAGCGCCGGAAACACCCAGGCGCCATAGCCCCAGCGGTCGGCCAGCAGGCCCAACGCCAGCGCCACCGCTCCGCCGCCCAGGAAGGCCGTGAGCCCAGTCGGCTTTTCGCGCGCCACAATGGCCAGCCAGGCGAACAACCCAAGTCCCAGCAAGCCCGTCTGGTAGCGGGATTCAAACGCCAGGCCGCACAACAGCCCCGTCAGCGCCAGCCGGGGGGCGCTGCGCCGCTCCAGCGCCATTGCCAAGCCAGCGGCAAAAAAAGCGGCGGAAAACGTCTCCGACGAGGTGCGCACGAACAGATAGGGCAGGAAGCCGAACAGCGGCAGGTAACGCACAAAGGCGCGTTTCTCCGCTTCGCCTTCGATGGTCGGCGAGATGGCGCGGGCCAGCAGCGCCAGCGCCGTCAACGACAATAGCCCGGTCAACGCCCGCAGGACGAAGGTAATGGTGAACAGGTCAGTCACCCCCAATGCCATCAGCGCTTTGGCGATCAGGAAATACACACTGGGCTGGAACCAGGGGCGGATGCGGGCGGAAAATTCCCAGGGCAGCGCCGAGGCCGGCGTGATCCCCAGCTTGAATCCCATGAACTCCAGCACCTGGTAGTGCTCGTCCGGGAAATAGAAGGTCACGCTGAACCAGGCAGTGACCAGGGTCACCACCGCCAGGATGACCAGACTGCGGCGCAGATCCCTATCCATGCCGCACCAGGCTATCGAACCAGTCCAGATAGGCGCGGCCGCTCACCTCTGGCAGGAAGGGCCTGGCATGGGCGCGCAACTGTTCCAGCGGCGGACGCGGGCTGGCGCATACCGATGCGACCGCCGCCGCCAAATCTTCCGGTGCGCGCGACGGCACGATGATGCCGGATACGGCATCGGTCAGGACTTCGCGGAGCATGGGCGAGCAATCGGTGCTGACCACGGGGGTGCCCTGGGCCAGCGCCTCCACCGCCACCGCCGGGCCGCCTTCAAAATGCGAGGTGATCAGCAGCACATCGGCATCGGCATAATGGGCGGCCAGATCGGGCACTTGGCGCAGCAAGGTGACCGGATCGCCTGCGGCCCGGCGCTTCACCTCGTCTTCCAGGGCGCCGGTGCCCAGCAAAGTCAGATGCGCCGGCACACGCTTGTTCAACGCCCTGATGGTGGCCAGCGCCAGCGGCACGTCCTTCTGTGGCTCCAACCGCCCGACCCACAACACGCGCAGCGGCCCGCCGCTGCGCGCCTGGCGCTGCGCCAGGGCGACGATTTCGAACGGCGGGCGCAACAGCATCACCGGCGTTTGCGGCATCAGCGCCTTTATTTCCTGCATCTGTCCGCCATTCATCGCGGCAAACGCATCCACGCCACGCGCCAGATAACGGAATACCGGCGCGATCATCCCGCCGGCCAACCCGCCCGGCAGGGGCGGGTTGGAGATCTGCTGCACCAGGACCGGCCGCGGATCGCTGCGCCGAAGCGCCGGGACCAGCGGCAGATGAAAATTGCCCGGCAGGAACACGATGTCGGCGTTCAGCCCCGGCAACACGGCGCCCATGGGGCGACCCAACACGAAGCGCGACAGCAGGGAGCGCGGCACCTCCGGCTCCAGTGGCACGACCCTAACGCGGGCATCCACCTCGGGGCGCAAACCGCCTGCCAGGCTGCCGCACAGGATGGTCACCTCGCGTCCGGCCTTGACCCATTCCCGGGACAGCCGGATGGCCCCGCGCTCGGTGCCGCCCCGGAAGAAATCATGCTGGGCGATGACGATGCGCTGTGCCGTCATGGCCGGCGCTCATAGATGCTGATGCTTTCATTCAGGCTGTCATGGATGCGAACCGGCGGCCACAGCCCCTGGTAATGGGCGACGTGCGCCAGCCGATAGCCGAGCTGTTCGGTCGCCAGCCGCGCGAAATAGGTCCGCGCCTCGCTGTTGCGCAGGTCCCGTTGTTGCATCCGGGAATAGATTTTCCCAGGCGATAGCGGGCGCGCCGGTTCCATGTAACGCCGCGCCCATACGCTGGAAACCAGCACAAAGCGGGCGCCGCGCGGGGACCCGTAAGCCTCCTGCAGTTCGAGAATACCCGGCAGCGGCGAGCGCCGTGATGGTTCGTTGGGGCCTATCCGCACCACCCTGGTCGCGGCCGGAAAACGCGGCAGCATCCAGTTTCGGTCATAGACTTCGATGACGTCGCCCGGCCGCACCTGGCCCGCCAGCCAGGCCGCCGCGTCGTAACGTGGGTCCATCAGCATGGCGGCGTTGATCGCGAAACATTGGTGAAAGGCCAGCAACGCGGTGATGGCCAGCGCCAACTGCCCCGCCATCCGCAACCAGGCCTTGCCGGCGAATACCAGCATCTCGGCGCCGATGCCGATATAGACGCAGGCCAGCACGCCTTGCGGCATCAGGAAACGGTCGTCGCTGCGCAAGGCTGCGAAGTTGAAGCACAAGGTGAAAGAGACGGCGGCCAGCAGCGGCACCAGGCCCGCGGCCCGCATCCCATCCCTGCTGCTCCTCCAATGCGCCGCAAATCCCAGCCCCGCCAGCAGCACCGCCACCGCGCCATAGCCGCCGCGCAGGTAATACGTCGCCATGTCGCCCAGCAGCGCCAGCCAACCGCCAACGCCGCCGGCATATTCGGCATAGTCGCTGCTGGCCGGTCCGGTGAGGAAAGCGAGACGCCGCAGGAACCCCGACGGATTGGTGATGGCGCCATCCACCAGCAACAGCAGGCTGGCGACGGCCAAAGCCGCCGACAGCAAAGGCACCAGCACCGTGCGCGCATTGCGGCGCGGCCAGGCATCGGTCGCGATCCAGAATATCAACGCCAACGGCAAGCCAATCAGGAACACGCCATAGGCCTGGTCCTTGGTCGCCACCGCGGCGCCCGCCAGCAGGGCGGCGTGCCAGAGGCGCCGCGGCTCATGCAAGGCGATGGCGCGCATCACGGCGAGCAGCGACAGCATGGCCCAGAATAGATAAGGCACATCCAGGTTGCTGACCTGGCCGTAATAGGTCAGCGCCATGTTGAGGGCGGCGGCGCAGGTCGCAAACAGCGCGGCGCGGGGCCCCGCCAGCAGCCGCGCCATCTCGCCGACACACCAGATGATGCCCAGCGACATGGCCAGGCTGACCAGCCGCGCTGTGACGGCGAACCAGGTCATGTGCTCGGGCTTGATGAACTCGCCGATCACGTCGTGCTGCGCCGGCGACGGCGCGTGCAGCAACGCCAGGACCAGGCTGGGCAGGTTGAGGATCGCCAAAATCACGGCGTGCAGCGGCGGATAGGTGAAATAGCTGCCCGGCGTCCAGGTCAGTGCCAGGGCGGTGAGGAAATTGCGCGGCGCAAACCCGTCATTGTCCCAGCCGTCCGATGCCGGCAGGCCCCAGAAGATACCGGCCAGCCGCAAGCCCGCCGCCAGCAGCAGTATCCAGAACAAGGGCGCGCGGATCTTCAGGCTCACGGCGCGCGCTCCCCGCGAATGGTATCCAGCGCCCAGGGAATGCCCGCCACCAGCACGCCCAGCACCAGATCCACCGCCGCCAGGATCACCAGCACCGTGGCCACCGGCGTCACCGAGACATTGGTGAACCCCGCCGCGGCAATGCCGGCGCCGACAAAGATCAGGTCCTTGTTGGGGATCAGCGGCAATCGCGTCACCACCAGCCGAAGCGCCACAAATTGCAGGCAGGCCACCGCCGTGGGCAAGGCGCCCGACACGGTCCACAGGAAGAACTCCACCACCAGCATCAGAAGCGCGCGGAAGAAGTGGATGGTGAAGGTGGCCGCGATCTGGCGGCGGCTCAGCACCGTCACCTTGCGGTGCGCCAGGACCAGCAGGGCGCAGAGCAGAAGCGGCACCGAGCCCAGCAACACATAGAGCCAGGCCTGCCCCGCCCATTCCTTGGGAAGCTGCAAGCCGCCCGTCACCAGCAGCAAGGGCGCCATCAGCCACACCATGGCCAGGCCCGCGCCCGCCGACAGGATGTTGCTGTCCTTGATGGAGTGCGCCAGCGTGGCGGTGGCCAGCTTCACGTGACGCTGGGCCCAGAAGAAGAAGAACACCTCGCCGGTGTAATCCATCACATTGTTGAGGAAACGCTTGCGCAGGATCACGCCCAGCGGCGGATTCTTGCCCGGCCACAGATTGCGGTAGATGAAGAAGTCGCCGCTGGGCTGGACGAAGAACTGCGCCACCAGCAGCAGGTAGAACAGCAGGCTGGAAGGCCGCGCGCTCCACATTTCACGCCAGCCCAGCTCAGTCAGGCGCCGGCCGATGAGCAGCACCAGCGCCAGCGCAATGGACCAGCGCAGGATCTGCAAGCCGCGCTTGCCCCAGGGGCTGGCCGTCACCCGCGCCAGAAAATTCGGGCCAAGGTCGGGCGCCGCCGTCATAGCCGCGACAGTATCCAGCGCAGCAGCGGGCGCGGCAACAGGCCGGAAAACCCGCGGATCACCGCGAACTGCCACGGCACCACGATGGTGCGCGCGCCTGCTGCGATCTTGCGCACGATGATGGCGGCGCAAGCATCGGGGGTCATCAGGAACGGCTTGGGCTCGATCACCTGGCGGCTCATCGGCGTGTCAATGAAGCCCGGCGACACCAGGCTCACTTTCACGCCGTGCCTGGCCATGCGGATGCCCAGCGCCTCGGCAAAAAGCTTGAGCCCCGCCTTGGTGGCGGAATAAGTCGGCGCCATGGGCAGCGGAAAACTTTCGGTGATGGAGCCGACCAGCACGATATGGCCGGCGCCTCGCTGTGCCATCGCGCCGGCGATCACGTTGGCGCCCACCACCGGCGCGGTGAAGTTCACCTCCGCCAGCGCTTGCGCGGCTTCCGGCGTTTCGGCCAGCACATCGGCGGGGGCGCTGCCGCCCAGGCCGGCATTGAAGATGGCGATGTCCAGCGGTGGCACGGCACCCAGCAACCTGGCAAAGCCCACCACATCGCGCAGGTCGAATAGTTGCGTCGTCACCGTAGCGCCCTGCGCCCGGCAGGCAGCCGCCACGTCATTGAGCCGCGCAACATCCCGGCCCCACAGCAAAAGCGTCACATCCGCGCGCGCATAGGCGCGGGCCAATGCGGCGCCGATGCCGCTGGATGCGCCGGTGATCAGGATGGTTTTGTGAGGCATGACTCGCGCGCGACAAGCCGCGGAAATGCGGCTTTTGTTACTATCAAATCGCAGGGTCCAGCGCTATGGTGCCCCGCTTCGCGCAGCCTGGAAAAGCCCCTTGTCCCTCGCAATCGTCCCGGTACAGACCAGCCAGCAATGGCGCGATTTCCATCACCTGCCCTTCAAGATCTACGCCGATGACCCGCACTGGGTGGCGCCGCTGCTGCTGGAGCGCAAATTCCATTTCGACCCCCGGCACAATCCCTATTTCCAACATGCCAAGGCCGCCTTCTTCCTCGCCTATCGGGACGGCGAAGCGGTGGGCCGCATCACCGCGCAGATCGATCAACTGGTCCAGGACCGTTATCAGGACGGCACCGGCCATTTCGGCTTCATCGAGGCGATTGACGATCCGGCAGTGTTCGCTGCCCTGTTGCAGGCCGCGGAAGACTGGCTGCGCCAGAACGGCATGAAGCGCGCCGTGGGGCCAATCAGCTTTTCGCTATGGGATCAGCCGGGTCTGCTGGTCCAGGGCTTCGACACCCCGCCTTCGGTGATGATGAACCATCAGCGGCCCTATTATGCGGACCGCATTCTGGCCCAGCACTATGCCCCGGTGCAGGATCTGATCTGCTATCGCTATGATCTCAACGCGCCGATGGAGTTGATGAACCGGCTGGTGGACCGGGCCCAGCGCGGCGGCGCCATTGCCGTGCGCACCATCCGCATGGGCAAGGCGCATTTCAAAGACGAAGTGGCATTGCTGCTGGACATCATCAACGACGCCTGGTCGGACAATTGGGGCTATGTGCCCATGACCAAGGCGGAGATTGACGAGCTGGCCGGCATTTTGAAATTGCTGCTGCGCCCCGGCGATGTCGCCATCGCCGAATATCAGGGAAAGCCCGCCGCCTTCGCCGCGATCTTCCCCAACCTCAACGAAGCCATCCGCGACATGAAGGGGCGGCTGTTTCCCGTCAATTGGATCAAGCTGTTGTGGCGCCTGAAAGTGGCGCGCACCAAAACCGCGCGCATGCCCATGATGGGCGTGCGCAAGGAATTCCAGGACTCCGCCCTGGGCGCGGCCCTGGCCATGTCGGTGATCCGGGCCACGCGCAATTTCAACATCGCCCATGGCGTGGAGAGCGCCGAACTGTCCTGGATCCTGGCGGGCAACACCCGCGTGCGCCATGTCATCGAGATGGTCGGCGCCATCCCCTACAAGACCTATCGCATCTACCAAAAGCCGCTCTAGAAACTTTCCGGGTCGAAGCCGTGAATGGCGCAGACCCGCTTGGCCAGTTTCAGGAACTTCGGATTGTGATGGCCGCGCGCCGTGCCGGTTTCGTCCTGGTACAGATGGATCATCTCATGCGCCATGGTGGCGATCAGCGCGTCGCTGGAACGCACCATGCCGGCGGAAATGGCGATTTCGCTGAACCCGACATCGCCCCGGGCCCGGCGGTGGCGGCCGCGAAAATGGCCGAAGCGGTCCTTGGCGCCCAGCACACGGAACTCGACATGGTCGGCATGGGGCAGTCTCCAGCGGCAGAAGGGCGGGCTGACGCGCAGATATTCATAGGCGCTTTCCAGCATTTCCGGGGTGAGAGTCAGGCGGGCCATGGCAGTCGTTACATAGGGGTGCAAAGGCAACGCACAAGGGGTCGGCGCGGGCGCGCGGCGGGGCGTCGCGGCTTGATTTTGCTGGGTTTTTAGGCGCTATCGGTGTACGGAAACAGCCGTTATAAGAGCGTCACAAAATTGCGGGCCGGGACGGCCCCTTGGGGAGATTTCCGGATGATTCACGATCGCATGGCGGTGCTGCAGGGGATGATGAGCCAGGGCATGATCCCGGTCTTTTTCCATTCCGATGTCGAAGTCTGTCTCAAGGTGATCCAGGCCTGCGCCAATGGCGGCGCCAAGTGCATCGAGTTCACCAACCGCGGCGATTTCGCGGCCCAGATCTTCCTCGACGTGGCGCGCCATTTCGCCAAGGCCGATCCCAGCGTCATCATGGGCGTGGGTTCGATCGTGGATGCGCCCACCGCGGGCCTGTTCATCGCCAATGGCGCCAAGTTCGTGGTCGGACCGATCCTGAACGCCGATGTCGCCAAGGTCTGCAACCGCCGCAAGATTCCCTACAGCCCGGGCTGCGGTTCGGCCTCGGAAATTTCCGCCGCCGAGGAACTGGGCTGCGAGATCGTCAAGGTGTTCCCCGGCTCCAGCGTCGGCGGTCCCGAATTCGTCAAGAATGTTCTTGGGCCCATGCCCTGGACCCGCATCATGCCCACCGGCGGCGTCGATGCTTCGGAAGAATCTCTGAAGAAGTGGTTCGGCGCCGGCATCGTCGCCTGCGGCATCGGCTCGAACCTGATCACCAAGGAATTGCTGGCGGCCAAGGATTATGCCGGCATCGAAAAGAAGGTGGCCGAGACCGTCGCTCTCATCAAGAAGATCCGGGGAAAGTAAGCCATGACCGACGTGTTGAAGATCCGCCCTGCCGCCGATGTTAAGTGGGACTGCCTGTCCTTCGGCGAAGTGATGCTGCGCCTGGACCCCGGCTTCGGCCGCGTGCGCACCGCCCGCCAGTTCCAGGTGTGGGAAGGCGGCGGCGAGTACAATGTCGCCCGCGCCATGCGCAAATGCTGGGGCAAGCGCGCCAGCGTCGTCACCGCCCTGCCCAAGAACGATCTGGGCTGGCTGGTGGAAGACTTCATCTGCCAGGGCGGGGTTGATACCTCGCACATCATCTGGCGCGATTTTGACGGGTTGGGACGCAACACCCGCGTCGGCCTGAATTTCACGGAAAAGGGCTTCGGCATCCGTGCCGCGCTGGGCTGCTCGGACCGCGGCAACAGCGCCGCCTCGCAGATCAAGCCGGGCGAAGTGAATTGGGAGAAGATTTTCGGCGAGGAAGGCGTGCGCTGGTTCCATACCGGCGGCATCTTCGCGGCGCTGGCCCCCAGCACCTCCGAAGCGGTGATCGAAGCCGTGGAATGCGCCCGCAAATACGGCACCATTGTTTCCTATGACCTCAACTACCGCGCCAGCCTGTGGAAGAGCCAGGGCGGCAAGGAGGGCGCCCAGAAGATCAACCGTCATATCGCCAAGTACGTCGATGTGATGATCGGCAACGAGGAAGACTTCACCGCCTGCCTGGGCTTTGAAGTCGAAGGCCTGGACGAGCATATCTCGGCCATCGATCCGGCGAACTTCAAGAAGATGATCCAGACCGCGGTGAAGCAGTTCCCCAATTTCAAGGTCGCCGCCACTACGTTGCGCAACGCCAAGACGGCCAGCGTCAATGACTGGTCCGCCATTTTGTATGCCGGCGGCGAATTCTACCAGTCCATGATGCGCGAAAATCTCGAGATCTATGACCGCGTCGGCGGCGGCGATGGTTTCGCCAGCGGCCTCGCCTATGGCTTCCTGGAAGGCAAAGGCCCGCAGGCTGCCGTGGAATATGGCGCGGCGCATGGCGCGCTGGCCATGACCACGCCGGGCGACACCTCGATGGTCAATGTCTCGGAAGTCGAAGCAGTGATGAAGGGCAAGGGCGCCAGAGTTATCCGTTAAGCGTCATCCGCTAGCGCCGGACATACTTCACGACCGCCTTCTGCCTGACCTCGGCGCTATAGACCGCGCCCTTGCCGTCAGCCCATACGCCTTCCCCGGCGCTGGTGCCGGTGGTGTCCATCGTGGAATCGGGATCAGGAATAAAGTCGGTGACGACGCCATCCTTCACGCTGCCGATACGGATGCCGCGCTGCCAGCCGGGATTGTGGCCGTAACCGTCCTTGTTGGTGGATTCGGAGTCGGTGACATACATCACGTCATTGCGGTCGATGATGATGCCGCTGGGGCGCCCGAACTGGGTCAGTTGGCCCAGCAGCTTGCCGTCCTGGGTGAAGATCTGGATGCGGTTGTTGTCGCGGTCCCCGACATAGAGATTGCCCTTCGAGTCCATCGCCAGGCAGTGGGGCATGCCGAATTGGCCAGGTCCGGTGCCCGAGGTGCCCCATTGCCTGATGAACTTGCCATTGGCGTCGAATTTGATGATGCGAGGATGGCCCGTGTAATCGCGGGTATGGCCTTCGGCGACGAACAGGCTGCCGTCCGGCGCCACCAGCACCGCATTGGGCTCGGTGAAGCGTGTGGGACCGCCGCCGGGCACACCCGGCTTGCCCATGGTCCGCAGCAGCTTGCCGCTGGTATCGAACGCCAGCACCGTATGGCCCAACGCCCCTTTGCCGGCGGGGGGCACGCCATCGGTGATCCAGAGGCGATCATTCTTGTCGACGGTGAAGCCGTGCGGAAACTGCATCAGGCCGGCGCCGAAGGATTTGATGAACTTGCCGTTGGCATCGAACTGCATGATGGGATCGAGCTTGCTGCCGACGCAGCTATTGGCGGCGCAGCGGTCCACCACCCAGATATTGCCGTGTGAGTCGCCCATCACCGCGCTGGACGAGCCCATGGCGCGTCCCGCCGGCATCCTGAAGAAACCGGGAACTTCGACGTAGCGGTTGGATTTCGGGTTCGGCGCCGCCGCAGGTTGGGCCAGCGCGGCCAGCGGCGCCGCCAGCACGGCCAGGATGATGCGACGCTTCATCAGACGCCTCCCCTTTTGGCGCCACGATAACAGCGGCGTGCGATTCCCCAACCCGCCGCGAACTCGTACTATCGTATTCAAGAAAACATGATTTTCCCCATTTCGAGGCAGGTTTTTGAGAGCCGCTCGCAACAGCGATCCGCTTTAAAGCCATAAGCCGGAAAAGGCTTGCGCTGGCAAAGCCGAGTGCTCTAATCCCACCCAGCTTCACAACCGGCTCGCCGGTCAGTGTTTTTTCCTGGAAAGGAATACAATGAAGATCAATCCCAAGAAGTGCGTCGCCTGCGGCAACTGCACCTATGTCTGCCCGATGGGCGCGATCTATATCGATCCGGAGCTCAAGCGCGCCACCATCAACCGCGACGAATGCGTGGAGTGCTATGCCTGCTACAACGGGCTGAGCAAGGAAGTGCTGCCGCCGTCCACCGTGCGCTTCGTGCGCCGTACCCTGGCCAACTTCCGCGTCCGCTTCGAGCCGGAGCCCGATGTCTGCCCCACCACCGCCTTCGAGCCCGACCAGTTGGAATGGCCGCGGGTGGTGCGACGCGCCTTCTCCGACCCGCGCGTGCCCCATGAATCCACCGGCGTTTCCGGCCGCGGCACCGAAGAGGTCAAGACCAACGACGTCACCGACCGCGTCGGCATCGGCCAGGTCGGCTTCACCATCGAACTGGGCCGGCCGGGCATCGGCGCCCGCTTCCGCGACTTCCAGGAAATGAGCCGCGAACTGGCCAAGGCGGGCGTGTCGTTCGAAAAGAACAACCCCATCACCACCCTGATGAGCGACGTGGAAAAGGGCGACATCCGCCCCGACATCCTGAATGAAAAGGTGATGAGCGCCATCATCGAGATCAAGGTGGACGTGGCGCGCACCGAGGAAATCATCCGCATCATCTGGGGCGTGGAAAAGCGCATCAACACCCAGGTCGTGATCGGCGTGGGCGTACGTTGCGACGCCGACGGCGAGGAGAACATCGTCCTGCCGATCCTGGAAAAGCTCGGCTACAACCCGCAGCGCGCCAAGACCAATATCGGTCTGGGCCGCAAGGTGATCCGCGATCTGTCCGGCGCAGCCCCGATTGCCCAGCCCAAGGAAATGGTGACCGCATGACCAACACCCTGCATCGTTACGGCAAGGCCGAAAGCTTCGTTGACGACTACATCGTCTTTTCGCTGCCCGCCAAGTCCAAGGCCGCCGGCCAGAGCGGCGACGCGCTGGCGGCGCAGAAGCGCTTCATGCAGATCGCGGCGGAATACAGCCCCTGCAGCCTGGGCGACGCGCTGCACGGCGGTTCGCTGCGTCCGACCAAGAGCAAGAGCATTTTCGGCCACTGGGGCAAGCGCAACAAGCCGAACTTCAAGAAGGTTCTGGAAGGCATGAGCAAGGCCGGCACCATGGCGGCGGTGTTCGACAGCCGCGCCAAGGCCGAAGCCTTCGTCAAGCGTATCAAGGAAGAAGAGCTGGGCCTGTCGGTCAACATCTCCTCCTCGATCGAGAATGCCAAGAATGCCTGCAAGTTCGCCGGCATCCCGCGCCACTCGGTGGCCTATTCGCTGGGCTTCGAAGATGTGGGCGACAACACCCCGGGCAAGCAGGCCATCATGCTGTCCACCATGTGCGGCCATGGCATGCTGTCCATCAACCTGGCGCAGAAGATGATGAGCTTCGTCAAGGAGAACCGCCGCACGCCCAAGGAAGCCGCCGAGACCATGGCGCGCTTCTGCTCCTGCGGCATCTTCAATACCACCCGCGCCCGCCGCATCCTGGAAGATGTTCGCGTCGGCGTGAAATAAGCCCTATTTTACGGACTTAAATGAAAACCCGCCGGTTCGCGCCGGCGGGTTTTTTCATGGGATTCTGGCGGCCTCGGCCTGCGCCACGATACGGGCCGCGTCTTCCGCAAGCATGTAGCGCTGGGCCACCAGGCTATCGGCCTGGGCCTTCACCTTCGCCACATACGCGGCATGACTGGGATAGCGCTCCTCCAGCGAGGGCCGCGGATCGCCCTTGGCCAGGCGTTCGGCCTTGGTGGCGGCAAAGGGAATATAGCCGCCGATATTGTTGCAGAAGCGCCCTTTTTGGAATCCGCCGGCAAAGACATTCCAGCCGACATAGGTGCCCAGCGGCGCGGAAATCAGCGGCGAGCGGATGCCATCCAGTTCATTGCCGTCGGCATCGGCGCGCGGCATCAGTTGCGGTATTTCCTTGATGATGCGCGGCGGGACCACGGTAATGGCGCCCGACAGGTCGGCATCGTTGAAGCTCCTGCCCAGGTCATACTGATAGGTAGGAGAATAGACCGGGCGCGGTACGCCGGGGATCTTGGGAAAGGCCCCGTCATAGGCCGCCGGCGTGACCAAGCCTCCGGACGCCAAGGTCGGATAGATGCTGGCCGGCGGCTCGGTCCCCTTGGTCACCCAATCCACCAGGCCCGCGAAGACGGCGCGGCTGGTGTCGGAAGCCGGGGTGGGATTGGTGGAGAGCACACAGGCCTGGGTGGCAGGTGTTATGTGATCAAAACCGCCGCGGCCGCCATTGTGGGGAGCCCCGGCATTGTAATAGCGCCGCACATTGGCCGGCAGCGGAATGTCGGCCTTGGCGGCGGTGCCGACATAATCATGGCTGGCGCGCAGGTCCCAGAACTCCGTCGAGCCCATGATCTCCGCAATCTTCGGGCAAGTATTATCCTTCAGGCAGCGGTCGAGCAGGCTGTGCTTGCCCTGCCCCCGCGCCACATCGTCGTAGGTGCTCCACCAGTTGGGACCTTCCGTCCCGGTATCGTAAAGCCACACCAGGCCGCCGGGCGAGGCAAAGCGGTAATTGATGGAAAGCATGCGCGGACCGACCACAGGATTGAGGCCGTCAAACACGATGCGGCCGTCCTCGCCCGCGTTGAATCCCAGATGGACAAAACTGCGCAGATAATTGCCGGACTGGGAGACGCCGCGGCCGATGGTCCAGCGCACCTTGCCCGCCACCGGATTGGCGCCCGTTGCGTCATAGCGCAGGAAAGAAACCAGGTCGCGGGTGGCGGCCAACCCAATGGCGAAGAGTTTGGGTTTCTTGGCCGTGAAGGCCAGGGTGTAAGCCAGCGCGGGATTGAAGCCACCCTTAACGCACAACTGGGTCAAATCCGGCTTGCCGGGGAACGGCGTGCTGCTGCAATCGGCAAAGGCCCAGTCGCTGCGCGGCACTTCCTTCTGCTCGCGCGGCCGGTCGTCGGAAACACCGGTATAGAGCCTGGCCCCATCCGCCGTCGCCACCTCGAAACTGCGCCCGCCATAGTTGCCTTGCGGTCCGCCCTTGACCGGCATGGTGCTGGTGCCCGCCGGCATGTCCATGAACCGGACATAAGCGGGGCCAGTGACGGGCGCGGCGGGCAGATCGATCCGCTGAACGCCGGGTTTGTCATCCAGGTCGCCCTGCCAGCCGCTAAGGACGTTGATATGACCGCCGCCGAGGGCGGCCGCCGCGCCACGCCCGCGATTGGAAACGTCATAGACCAGCACGCCCGATGGGGCGCCGGTGGGCCGGGCGATGGCGAAGGTGGCGGTATACTCAACTTTGCCGGCCGCATTCTTCGGCGCCAGCTTGATGTCGTTGATGATGCTGTTGTGCGCATTGCCCGGGTCCAGCGCGCCGCTGAAATGGCCTTCCAGCAGCTCGTAGCCGCCGGCCATGGGGCTGGTCTTTTCGACGGTGAGCTTGCTGACGGCGGCAGATGCGGGCGATGCGATGACGCAGGCCAGCAGAAAAATCTTGAGCTTCATATCCCACCCTCTATTTAGGGGCAGCATAGCTCAGCGGCGCTTGCGGTCCAGAGAGGCAAATTCCGCGTCCGTCAGGCTGATGGACGCCGCGCCGGCATTTTCTTCAAGATGCGCCAGTTTCGAGGTTCCCGGAATGGGCAGCATCACCGGGCTGCGCTTCAACAGCCAGGCCAGGGCCACCTGCCCTTGGGTGACGCCCTTGGCCTTGGCCAGCTTGTCCAGCGACCCACCGGCACGGGTCAGTTCGCCCGAGCCGCCCAGCGGGTAATAGGGAATAAAGCCGATCCCATTGGCCTGGCAATAGTCCACCACATCGTCGCTTTCCCGGTCGGCCAGGTTGTAGCTGTTCTGGACCGTGGCAACGGGAAACACCTTGCGGGCCTGTTCGATGTCCAAGACCGAAACTTCCGAGAGGCCGGCATGGGCAATCAGTCCCTCGTCCAGCAATTGCTTGACCGCGCCGAACTGTTCGGCGCGCGGCACGCGGCTGTCGATGCGATGCAGTTGCCACAGCGCGATCTGCTCCACGCCCAGCTTTTGCAGGCTCTTTTTGGCGCTGGCGATCAGGTGATCGGGACGGCAGTTGATGTGCCACATGTCGGGGCCGCTTCGGGTGAAGCCGGCCTTGGTGGCGATCAAAAGACCCTTATAGGGATGCAGCGCTTCGCGGATCAGTTGTTCGGAGACATCGGGGCCGTAGGAATCGGCAGTGTCGATGAAATTGATTCCCAGTGCGGGCAACCGCTTCAGCACCCGGATGGCTTGCGCGTGATCGCGCGGCGGCCCCCACACGCCAGGGCCGGTGACCTGCATGGCGCCGAAGCCCAGCCGGTTCACCTCGATCTTGCCGCCTATCTTGAACGTGTTGGACATGGAAGCTTTCTCAGGAATTGAGCCCGCGCGGCTCCTTGATCACCTGGCGGGTGGAGAAGGTGCGCGGGGTGTGGCCGCTGATCTCGGTGCCGGCTTCGTGGCTGAAGCGCCGGTTCCAGATGGTGGCGGTCAGCGATACCGCCGCCACCGTCCAGAATGCGATGGTGAAATCGGGAAGTTGCGGCCCATGATGGCCGCGCAGCACCATCGCGCCCTGCAGGGCGGCGGCGCCGGCGCAGATGCCCATGGACAGCATCAGTTGCTGGAAGGTGGTGTAGAAGCTGGTGGCGGCGCTCATGCGCTGCTGGCTGACTTCGTCATAGGCGATGGTGTTGTAACCGGTGAACTGGATGGACATGAAAAAACCGCTGAAAATCATGATCACGAACATCACCGGCAGCGGCCAACTGGGCCGGAACAGCCCGCACACCGCATAGCCGGCGCTGGCAAAAAAGCCGTTGACCATCAAGGTATCGCGGAAACCGAAGCGGCGCAGAATGCGTGGCGCGATCGGCTTGGCGACAATGGAGCCCAGCGCGGTGGCCAGGGTCATCACGCCGGACTGGGCGGCGGAAAGGCCGAAGCCCAACTGCATCATCAGCGGCAATAAAAAGGGATGGGCGCCCTGGGTCAGCCGGGTGATGGCGCCGGCGATCACCGAAGTACCGAAGGTCGGGATCTTCATCAACGTAATGTCGAGGATGGGATCCTTTGCGATGCGGGCATGGCGGATATAGAGCCCGCCCAGCAGCGCCCCCACCGCCAGGAAGCCCAGCGCCAGCCAGAGCAGCCCTTCATGGCTGATCAGCTCGAAGCCGAACAGGAACAGGCCCAGGGACAGGCTGGAGAGGAAGATGCCTTTATAGTCGGTCTTTTCCGGCACCTCGCCCTTGGTGTTGGCGATGAACAGGCTGACCAGCACGATGCCCAGAATGCCGATGGGCAGGTTGATGTAGAATATCCAGCGCCAGCTCAGATAGGTGACGAAGAAGCCGCCCACCGGCGGCCCCAGGATGGGCCCGACCACGGCGGGGATCAGCACCCAGCTGGTGGCCTGGATCAGGTCGCGCTTTTCCACATTGCGCATCAGCACCAGGCGCCCCACCGGCATCATCAGGGCGCCGCCCACGCCTTCGAAAAAGCGCGCGATCACCAGGGTCGCGACATTGGGCGCGTTGGCGCAAGCGATAGAGCCCAGAAGGAAGATGATGATGGCGCTGCGGAACACGGTGCGGGCGCCGAAGCGGTCAGCGACGCGCCCCGACACCGGAATGAAGATCGCCAGGCTGATGAGATAAGAAGTCAGCGCGATGGACAGGCTGGGCGCCGACACGCCCAGCTCTCGCGCCATGCTGGGCAAAGCCGTGGCCAGCACCGTGCCGTCCAATTGCTCCATGAACATGGCCGCGCCCACGATCAGGGCGATGGTGCGAAAATTGGCCTTAGGACCGTTTTGGGGCGCGCCGGATTCGGGCATGACCAGACCCGTTTAGGCCCGGCATCCGCCCCGCGCAAGGGCGCGGCTTTGGCGGGATTTGGGACCATTTCGCCTCTGTACCCGGCCCTTCGCTTGCGCCCAGGGCCTTGTCCATACGCTATTGCTATGGACCTTTCGCAGGTCCACTGGACCTGCTCACACGCTTTGGCGCGCCGCTCCTCACCGCTATAAAGGCCGGATGAGCCTTGCCATCCCACATGTGCCGACCTCCTGGGGCGAGCTGATCGACAAGATCACCATCCTGGAAATCAAGGTCGAGCGGCTGGACAGCGATGCGGCGCGGGCCAACGCCGCCCGGGAGCTGGGGCTGTTGAAGGAGATCGCCGGCCCGACGCCGGCGCGCGCCGATATCGCAGGCTTGGTGGCGCGGCTCAAAAGCCTGAACCAGACGCTATGGGATATCGAGGATCGAATTCGCGAGCATGAACGGTCCAGGACCTTCGACACAGGCTTCATCGAATTGGCGCGCGCGGTCTATCACCGCAATGACGAGCGGGGGACGGTGAAGCGGGAGTTGAACCTGGCCCTGGGCTCAGGCCTGGTCGAGGAAAAGAGCTACAAGCCCTACTAAGACAAAGGGCCCGGCGATGCCGGGCCCTTTGCGGGTCAGTAGCCGTAGCCGTAACGGCCATAATAGCGGCGCGGCGGGGGCGGCGGGGGACCGTAGTCGTAGCCGTCGTAGCGGTCATAGTAACGGTCACGCTCCGAAGCCGCCCCGATGGCGCCGAGGGCAAACAGCCCCAGACCCAGGCCCAACAGGGCCCCACCATCGCCGCGGCCGTGCCAGCCGCCGCCATGGCCATATCCACGGCTGTAACCGCCATGGCCGCCATGGCCGCCGCGGAAAGACTGCGCGGAAGCGGCGGTGGCTCCCAGCAGGGTCAGGGCGAGAACAGCTGATATCAGGCGTTTCATGGGTCGGTCCTCCATCTCGGCGGCGCGAATCCCGCGTCGTTGAGAAGGACCCTGACAGGGGCGCCATGAACCGGTTCTGAGGCAGCCGTTTATCTGTCGTTCATGTTGGCAAAGCGGGCATAGCCGCAAAGAAAAAGGGCCCCGCTTTTGGCGGGGCCCTGGTTCTTGATGCTGTTCGCTTCTTAGTGGTTGAAGCGGACGCCGACGCGGAACATGCGGCCGATCACATCGTAGAGCACCTGGTTGTTGTCCTGGCTGCCGATATCCGGC
>CANJJD010000029.1 GCA_947474645.1 Alphaproteobacteria bacterium
ACCTTCATGCCGCGGCCGCCGCCGCCGGCGGTGGCCTTGATCAGCACCGGATAGCCGATCTCCTCGGCCACGCGGGCCGCATCGGCATCGCTGACTTCGCCGTCCGAGCCCGGCACGGTGGGAATGCCCAGTTCCTTGACCGTCTGCTTGGCGGTGATCTTGTCGCCCATCATGCGGATATGTTCGGGCGTGGGCCCGATGAAGGTCAGGCCGTGTTCCTTGACGATGTCGGCGAACTTGGCGTTCTCGGACAAAAAGCCGTAACCGGGATGGATGGCTTCGGCGCCGGTGATCTCGCAGGCGGCGATGATGGCGGGAATGTTGAGATAGGACTGGGCCGCGGCGGGCGGGCCGACGCAGACGGTTTCATCGGCCAGCTTGACATGCATGGCGTCATGATCGGCCGTGGAATGGATGGCCACGGTGGAGATGCCCATCTCCTTGCAGGCGCGGATGACGCGAAGAGCGATTTCGCCGCGATTTGCGATGAGAACTTTTTCGAACATCAGCTGATGACGCAGAGAGTCTGACCGAATTCGACGGGCGTGCCGTCACTGACCGTAATCTCGCGCACCGTGCCGCCGCGTGGCGCGGTGATGGCGTTCATGGTCTTCATGGCTTCCACGATGAACAGCGTGTCGCCTTCCTTGACCGTCTTGCCGACGCTGATAAAGGCGGGCTTCCCCGGTTCGGGCGACAGATACACCGTGCCGACCATGGGCGAGGGCACCGCGCCGGCCACGGGCCCGGAAGCAGCGGGCGCAGCTATGGGGGCCGGCGCGGCGGCAACAGGCGCGGGCGCCGGGGCAGCAGCGGCAACGCCGCCGCCGCGCGAAACGCGGATGCGGGCGCCCTTGTGTTCGATCTCGATTTCGGTGAGGCCGGTTTCCTTCAGCAGCTTGGCCAGGTCGCGCACCGCATCGGCATCGATGCCGGATTTGCTGGGCGCCGGCTTGGCGGCAGGCGTGGGCTTCTTCTTGGACTTCATTTCTTCACCTTGCGGATTTCGGCGATGGCATCCACGGCGCGCAGGTAGCCTTGCGCGCCCAGGCCCATGATGATTCCGGTGGCGCCCTTGGAGACATAGGAATGGTTGCGATAGGGCTCGCGGCGATGGATGTTGGACAGGTGCACTTCGATCACCGGCACCTTCAGCATCTGGAGGCTGTCCAGGATGGCGATGGAGGTGTGGCCATAGCCGGCCGGATTGATGATGACGGCACTGGCGCCGGTGCGCGCTTCCTGGATCTGCTCGACGATTTCGCCTTCGTGGTTGGACTGGCGGAAGGTGATGGAAAGGCCGTGGGCGGCTGCGCGGCTGGCGCACATCTGTTCGATCTGGGCCAGGGTGGTGTAGCCATAGACCTCCGGCTCGCGCGTCCCCAGCAGATTGAGGTTGGGGCCGTTGAGAATATAGATCGGTAAGGTCTTGGATTGTTTGGATTTTTTTGCCATAGACTTTCCGTGGGTAAAGCTGATTCAAGCCTTATAATCGCATCGCGGCGGATACGGAAATGCTTAAGGTACAGGTTCTATGAGCGTTGAAATCACCCTGAATGGCGAGACAAAGCGGCTGGATGCGCCGACCAGCGTGCGCGGGTTGCTGGAAGGGCTGGGGCTGGACCCCGCCAAGATCGCGGTGGAGCGCAACCTGGAGATCGTGCCGCGTTCGACCTATTCGGACGTAGCGGTGGCCAATGGCGACCGGCTGGAGATCGTGCATTTCATCGGCGGCGGCAATGCGCCCGTGGACGTGCCGCGCGAGGACAAGCCGCTGGTCATAGCCGGCAAGACGTTCAAATCGCGCCTGATCATCGGCACCGGCAAATACAAGGATTATGCGATGAACGCCGCGGCGCTGGAGGCGTCGGGCGCGGAAATCGTCACCGTGGCGGTGCGGCGGGTGAACCTGACCGACAAGAGCCAGCCCATGCTGGTGGATTTCATCGATCCCAAGAAAGTGCAGTACCTGCCCAACACCGCCGGCTGCTTCACCGGCGAGGATGCGGTGCGCACCCTGCGCCTGGCGCGCGAAGCCGGCGGCTGGACCTTGGTGAAACTGGAAGTGCTGGGCGAGAAGAAACTGCTCTATCCCGACATGATCGAAACCCTGCGCGCCACTGAGATGCTGTCCAACGATGGCTTCCAGGTGATGGTCTATTGCAGCGACGACCCCTTGATGGCCAAGCGGCTGGAAGATGTCGGCGCGGTGGCGATCATGCCGCTGGCCGCGCCCATCGGTTCGGGCATGGGCATGCAGGCCACCGTGAACATCCGCATGATCATCGAGGACGCCAAGGTGCCGGTGGTGGTGGATGCCGGCATCGGCACCGCGTCCGACGCGGCTGTGGCGATGGAGCTGGGCTGTGACGCGGTGCTGACCAACACGGCCATCGCCCATGCCCGCGATCCGGTGAAGATGGCGGGCGCCATGAAGCTGGCGGTCCAGGCCGGACGCATGGCCTGGCTGGCGGGGCGCATGCCCCGGAAGGCTTACGCTGATCCGTCCAGTCCTTTGTCCGGGCTGATTTGAGCCTGGTTCAACTCTTTACCTTCATCGGCGTGGCCGTCTTCGCGGCCTCGGGGGCGCTTGCTGCCGTGCGGCGTTCGCTCGATCCCATTGGGGTGCTGGTGCTGGCCATCGTCACCGCCACCGGCGGCGGCACCTTGCGCGACGTGCTGATGGACCGGCATCCGATCTTCTGGATTTCCTCGCCCTGGTTCATCGGTGTGTCGGCCCTGGCGGCGCTGGCGACCTGGTTGTGGGTGCGCAAGTTTCCGCCGCCCGACAAGGCGCTGCAGTATGCCGATGCGCTGGGCCTGGCCTTTTTCAGCATCGCCGGCGCCCAGATCGCGCAAGCGGGAGGCCTCGCGCCCTTTGCCGCCACCATCATGGGCGCAATCACTGGATGCGCGGGCGGGTTGATCCGCGATGTGCTGGTGGCCGAAGTGCCGCTGGTGTTCCGCCAATCGGAATTATACGTCACCTGCTGCATCGCCGGCGTGGCGCTTTATTTCTGCCTGGGCGGACTGGGCCTGCCCACCGAAGTGGCGAGCATCGCGGGCATGGCGACGATTGCGCTGATCCGGCTGGCCGCCATCCGCTGGGGCATCACCTTGCCCGTCGTCCGCATGGCGCAGCGCTAAGCTAGCCCTTCATCTCGCTGGCCAGGGTCGCTTCGTCCAGCGCGCCGGGACGGAATTTGCCGTTCAGGACAAAGGTGGGGGTGCCGTCCACCCCAACCTTGTGCGCCAGGGCGATGCTGGCCTCCAGCGCCTTCTCGATCGCCGGATCGGTCATGTCGGCTTTCAGCTTGTTCACATCCATGCCCGCCTTGGCCGCATCGGCAAAGACCATCTCATCCGTCACGGCGCCTTCTTCCCGGCTCAGCAGCGCGAAGTGGAAGTCCATATAATGCTCGGGCTGGCGGCGCGCCGCCAGCGAGGCGCGGGCCGCCTGCATGGCGCTTTCGCCATGCAGTTGCTTGATGGGAAATTCGATGAATGCAAAGCGCGTGTCGTTTTTGTGCGCCTCATAAAACTTCTTCACCGCCGGCACTGACACCCGGCAATAGGGGCAGTCATAGTCATAGAATTCCACCAGCGTCTTCTTGGCGTCGGCCGGGCCGGTGACAAAGGCGATGGCCGGATCGAAGAAGGCGGCATGGCCGACTTTCTGAAGCGCCGCTTGCTGGGCCATTTTCTGTTTTTGCTCGTTCAAAATCTGGGCCTGGCCCATCATGGCCGGCGCCAGGTCGGGATGCTGCATCAGATAGGTCTGCATCTGGCGGTCGTTGATCGGCATCAACCCGTTCCCGGCCATGGTCAGGATGATGGCCACCGCCAGCGCCGCGCCGCCAATGGCGCCTGCCAAGGTAATAATGAAAACTCGCATGTTATCTCCGCTGTTGCGCCGCCAGGGGACCGGCGGCGCCGATGATGTCGTTGGCGCGCTGCCAGTCCGTGCCGCCCTGATCCAGCCCGCCGCGCGCCCGCGTGCCAAAGATCAGCGCCTTGCGCATGTCGCCGGCATTGTACCAGAGTTCGGCGGTGGCCAGGCTGGCCATCGGCTCGTTCTTGAGGACGCTGTAGGCCTGGGCGGCCTGGTACCAGGTAAAGAGGTCGTCATCCTCCACCAGGATAGCGGCCTTCAGGTTCTGCAGCGCCGGCGCAGCCAGCGAGGGATCCTGGGTGGCGAGCTGGGCGGTGGCCAGCGCCAGACGAAGCTGCGGCGCGCGGGGGCGCAGGTTCACCGACTTCTGATAGTCGGGAATGGCCAGGGCCGGCTTGGTCAGGCTCATATAGATCTGGCCGCGCACTTCGTAGAAATAGGGATTGTTGGGTTCCTCGGCGATCAGGCTGTTGGCGGCGGCCAGCGCCTTCTGGAAGTTGGGCTGGCGCATATAAATCATGGCCTGGGCATAGCGCGCGACTTCGCTTTTGTCGCTCTCCGGATAGCGGATCAGCGCGTCCTTCACGGCCAGCGTGTAGCCCGCCAGCTTGGCCTGGACCATCTGGAAGGTGTGCAGCACTTCCGGGGAATCCTGCACTTCGCGATAGGGCGAAGACTCCACCATGTCGTTGAGGTCGAAGACGCGGTCCTGGCCGCTCGGATGGGTTACGGCGAACTTGTCCAGTCGGTAGGCGCTGCGGGCTTCATCCGCGGCAAAGCGCTGGAAGGTCTTGTACATGCCCATCGGAGACTGGCGGGTGGCGCGCAGCAGCTTGGCGGCGATCTGGTCGGCGGTGGATTCCTGCACCCGGGTGAAGGCGGCCATCTGGGCCTGGGCATAGGCATTGCCGACGCCCATGATCGCCATGCCCACTTCGCCGGCGCCCGCGACCATCGCGCCCAGCCCCGCCACCAGGGAAAGCAGCATGGGAATCATGGCTTTCTTCATGCCGTATTGGCCGCGCGACAGATGCCCGGCCGAGATATGGCCGGTTTCATGCGCCATCACCCCGATCAGCTCGTTGGGATTTCGCAGCCACAGCAGGATGCCGGCAAAAATGAACATGTTCTCGCCGCGATCGCCATACGTCACGAAGGCGTTGATGTCGTTGGCGCCGACCAGCCAGACCTTGGGCGCGGGGTCCAGGCCGGCGGCGCGCGCCAGGGGCGCCTCATAGCTGCGCAGGGCTTCCTCGGTCTCGGTGTCGCGCAACAGGCTGATGCCTTGCGCCTGGGCCGGAAGGCCGATGGCCAGCGCGGCGCATGCGAAACCGGCGGCGAAAACGAGCTTGCGGATGCGGGGATTGGGTGTTTTCAGCGACAAGCCTGTACTCCTGATGCCCCGCCCGATCCCGGCCAGAACCTAGGGTGAGGGCCTTCTCAGGTCAAACGGTGGCGCACCGCGCCGGGCTGGGGCATAAGAGGTTTCGCCAGGCCCTCCAAGGATTACGCCCCTTTCATGCTGTCCAGACGCTTTCTCGCCCTCGCAGCCGCGCCCGCTCTGATGTTGGCCGGCTGCCAGACCATCGAATCCATGGGGGACCATACCGCCGCGACCCTGGGGTTGGGCGATGCATCGCCCCAGTCCTATACCGCCAGCGAAATCAGCCAGAGCCAGCGCGGCGGCCTCGCGGTGGCGGACGAGCCCCTGGCGGCGCGCATGGGCGCCGGGGTGCTGACGTCGGGCGGCAGCGCGGTGGATGCGGTGGCCGCCATGTTCTTCACCATGTCTGTGACCTATCCGGTGGCGGCGGGGCTGGGCGGCGGCGGCATCTGCCTGGTGCGGGATGCATCCGGCCAAGTTGTCGAATTCGATTTTCTCACCAAGGCGCCGCGCGCCGGCGGCGGTTATGCCTTGCCGGGCGCGGTGAAGGGCTTTGCCGAAATGCACCGCCTGTATGGCGCGCTGCCCTGGCAGCGGGTGGTGGCGCCGGCCGAAGCCTATGCCTCCACCGGCTTTCCGGTATCCCAGGCGCTGGCGGTGCGGCTGGCCGCGGCGCAGAACATCCTGCGGCTGGATGCGACGCTGGCGGGCGAGTTCCTGGACCAAAGCGGCGCGCCGCTGGCCGCCGGCAGCGAAGCCAAGAATGTGCCGCTGGGCGTGACCCTGGGCGCGATCCGCCAGGGCGGCGCGGACGCTTTCTACAAGGGCGACGCCGCGGCGCGCATTGTCGCCTATTCGGCGGCGCAGGGCGGCGGCATCAGCGCCGCCGAACTGGCGGGCACGAGTGTGCTGCAGGGACCGGCGCGTTCGCGCGGGCTGGGCAGCCTGGTGATGTATCTGCCCGGCGCCCGCACCGGCGCGGGCGCCTTCTCGGCCTCGATCACCGACAATCTTTCGCGCGGCCTTCGCGGCACGCGCGGCGCCGTCGGCTCCGCCCCGCTTGCGGCGAGCCAGTCGCTGGCCGCCTTTGGCGTCGCCAGCCTGCCGCCCGACCTGGGCTCCACCGGCTTTGCCGCAGTGGATATCAATGGCGGCGCGGCGTCCTGCGCCGTGACTCTCAATGGACCGTTCGGTTCGGCGCACACCGCGGCGGGCACCGGCGTGGTGCTGGGCATGACACCGTCCAGCCAAGCCGGGTTGGCCTCCGCCTTCCTGGCGCCGGTGATCGCCATCTCGGGCGGTCAGGTGGCGATGGCCGGCGCGGGCGCCGGCGGTCCGGCCGGCGCGGCGGCGGCGATCGGCTCGGTGCTGTCGGCGGCGGGCGGCCGCCCCTTGGTCAAGCGCGGCGACCTGCGCGGCACCGGTACGGCGCCCTATGACACGGTGAACATGATTTCCTGCGACGACATCTCCTGCGTGGCGCTGAGCGATCCGGGCGGCCATGGCACGGGCGCGGCATCGGAAGTGGTGGTCCAGCAGTGATTGTCCATGGCGCTTGTCATTGCGGCGCCATTGCCTATGAAGCCGAGGTTGATCCTGCGCGCGCGGCGATCTGTCATTGCATAGACTGCCAGACCTTGTCGGGCGCGGCGTTTCGCGCCTCGGTCCCGGCAAGGATCGAAGATTTCCGCCTGCTCAAGGGCGCGCCCAGGACCTATGTGAAGACGGCCGAAAGCGGCAACCGCCGCGTCCAGGCTTTTTGCGGCGATTGCGGCTCGCCCTTCTATTCCGCTGACGCCGTGGATGCGAAAATTTACAACCTGCGGATCGGCACGTTGGCGGAGCGTGCGGCGCTGCCGCCCCAGCGCGAAATCTGGTGCGAGTCGGCGCTGCCCTGGACGCGGGACGTGCTGGTCCTGCCCAAGGTCAATAAGCAATAAAAAAGGCCGCGACAGGATCGCGGCCTTTTTCGTTTCAGATTTCGCGGGCGTTACTCGCCGCCAAAAGCTTTCTGCCACCACCCCTTTTTCGTCGGCTTGTCGTAGCTCGGCGTGGTGTCGGGGATGTCATCCTTCAACGACCAGACCGGCGCGGACGGCGCACCGGGCGCATGGCGCGCATCGGTGGGCGTGGTGTCGATTTCGTCCGGAGCGGCGCCGAAGCGGTCGACGGGCGGTGCGGCCTCCTGGCTGCTGCTCGCGCCTTCGGGACGGTCACGGTCGCGTCCGCCACGGCGGCCGCGGCGGCGGCGGCGCTTGCGGCGCGGCTGGCCGTTCTCGTCCAGCGGCGCGCCGGGTTGAGCGGGTTCGAATTCGCTGTCGTCCGCGGACGCCATCGCCTGGCCTTCAACGGGCGCAGGTGCAGCCACACCGGTATCGGCGCCGGTGGGACGTTGGCCATCACGGGGTGCATCGCGGTCGCGGTTGCGGCCACGGCCGCCGCGGCGGCGGCGCTTGCCGCGGCCGCCTTCGCCACCACGGTCGCCGCGCTCGCCCTGGGAAGCGGCGGGCCGATCTTCGCCATCCTCTTCCTCGGAGACGTCATCGCGGCCGCCTTCGGCCTGCGGCAACTCTTCTTCCTCGTCGACTTCCTCGACATAGTCCGGCTCGGGCTCGTTGGAGGGCACAAAGCCCGCCTCGATGCTCACCGCCGAATTGCGCGGGCGCTCGCCCGGATCGCGGCTCTTGGTCCGTTCCAGTTCGAAGGAACCGGCCGAAAGATCGTCCTTGGGCACGAAGGAAATATCCATGCCGTGCTCGGTTTCGATGCGCGACAGTTCATGGCGCTTCTGGTTGAGGATGTAGATCGCCACATCATTGGCGATCCGGACCGTGACCGCGGCGGCGCGGTTCTTCTCGGCCTCTTCCTCGATGCCGCGCAGCACGCGCAGCGCGGTGGATTCCACCGAGCGCACGATACCCTGGCCGTCGCAGTGCGGGCAGGGGACGGTCGATCCGGCCAGCACGCCGGCGCGCAGGCGCTGGCGCGACATTTCCATCAGGCCGAACTGCGAGATCTTGCCGATCTGCACCCGGGCGCGGTCGTTCTTCACTGCATCGCGCAGCCGCTTTTCGACCTCGCGGTCGTTGCGGCTTTCTTCCATGTCGATGAAGTCGATGACGATCAGGCCGGCCAGGTCGCGCAGGCGGAGCTGGCGGCCCACTTCGGACGCTGCTTCCAGGTTGGTCTTGCGCGCGGTTTCCTCGATGGAATGTTCGCGGGTGGCGCGGCCGGAATTGACGTCGATCGAGACCAGGGCCTCGGTCTGGTTGATGACGATATAGCCGCCCGATTTCAGGGTGACGGTGGGCGAGAACATGGAATCGAGCTGGGATTCGATGTGCATGCGCTGGAACAGCGGCACCGTGTCCTTGTAGTGATGGACGAACTTGGCATGGCTGGGCATCAGCATGCGCATGAAGTCCTTGGCGTTGCGGAAGCCGGTTTCGCCTTCCACCACCACGTCCTGCACGTCCTTGTTGTACAGGTCGCGGATGACGCGCTTGATCAGGTCGCCTTCTTCATAGACGCAGGCCGGCGCGTTGGAGGACAGGGTCTTTTCGCGGATCGTGTCCCACAGGCGCAGCAGATAGTCATAGTCACGGCGGATCTCGATCCGGCTGCGGCTCTCGCCGGCGGTGCGGATGATCAGGCCCATGCCTTCAGGCAGCTCCAAACCTTGCGCGGCGCTCTTGAGGCGCTTGCGATCCGCGGCGTTGGTGATCTTGCGGGAGATGCCGCCGCCGCGCGGGGTGTTGGGCATCAGCACGCAATAGCGGCCGGCCAGCGACAGATAGGTGGTGAGCGCGGCGCCCTTGTTGCCGCGTTCTTCCTTGACCACCTGCACCAGGATGATCTGGCGGCGCTTGATGACTTCCTGGATCTTGTAATGCTTCTTGCGCACCCAGCGCTGGGTGGGCTTGCTCGCCTGCAGCGCCTGGGCCTCGGGTGACTGGTCTTCGCCGGATACGGGCTCAAGGGCGCCTTCGCCGTTTTCGGTGGCCAAGGCGGCGGTTTCATCGAACTGTTCGTCAATCGAAACCGGCTGGATTTCGCCTTCATTCTCTTCGGCGGCTTCGGCGGCGGCGATTTCGCTTTCGTCCGGATAGTCGCTCAGTGCATCGGCGGCGGCTTCCGGCTTGGTCAGCGGTTCTTCGTCATGTTCCTGTTCGACAACCGCGCCGGCATGATTGACGAAGACGTCTTCGTGATCGTCTTCGGCTTCGGAAGGCACGCTATCGGCCGGCTCGTCGCTTTCTTCGCTTTCGGGCGAGATTTCCAGCGGCACCAGGGGCGCCATTTCCGCGCTTTCCTCGCCCGTGTCGGGCTCGTCCTCGGCTTCGTCTTCGTCCTCGGGGTCCTGGCTGCGCGAGCCGGTGATCTCGAAGCTTTCGATATCGTCCTCGGAGCGGCGGCGGGCCTCGGCCTCCTGCTCGGCAATCAGGGCCTGCCGGTCGGCGACGGGGATCTGGTAATAATCGGGATGGATTTCGGCGAAGGCCAGGAAGCCCTGGCGGTTGCCGCCATATTCAACAAAGGCGGCCTGCAGCGACGGCTCAACGCGCGTCACCTTGGCAAGATAGATGTTTCCCTTGAGCGGCCGCTTGGAAGCGGCCTCGAAGTCAAATTCCTCGACTCTCGAACCGTCGAGAATGACCACCCGCGTTTCTTCCGGGTGGTTGGCGTCGATCAGCATGCGCTTGGTCATGAATATCTCCTGGGCGCGCACGTCCGGGGCCGGCGGCACGACGTGCGGCGGGCGGTTGGGGGCGGCGCGATGTGATGGTGGAAAGAATGTGCGCGAACCCATCCGTCGAAACGGTCATCAGGACCGGGACAGCGTCGGAGGGGAGCGCAAATTTGTCAGTCATTGTTACTTCGGCGGGCCGCAAGCCTCGAGGCTGGTGGCCAAAGATGGGTCCTGGAGGGCCGTTGTGCCCGCGTTGCTCGCGGGGCATGCCGGGCCTGGTCAGGGGCGGCGCGGCAGTCGCGAGAATCGCGAAAAGCTGCCGGACACAGTTTTTGTAGGGTGCCCCAAGCCGTTCAACAAGCGATTAATGGGCAGATCTGTGACTGGCTGCATGGCTTGGATTTAATATCCAGTATAATCAGCTAGTTAGACACTAATCCTGACGAATTGTTCCGTCCCGCTGCTGCCGGACGGGTTTCCCAGGCCATTTTCAGCCCCTCCCGCGCCGCCATCTCGCCCAGGTTCCAAAGCGGGGTGCTCTGGTAGTCGTCCGGGATCAGGCTTTCGATGAAGCGGATGGCGACCAGCCGCGGGCCCCGGACCGGCGTGACTTCGCGCAGTGGGCAGGGCGCAAATCGGCGAAACAAACCGCATGCTATTGTTCGGACATCGATTCGGAGCCGCTCAGTCTTGGCCTTGCGCCCTTATTCCGTTTGCTGCATGGCCGCCGCGCTGGTGTCGCTGGTGGCGCTGCGGGCCGATGGCGCCAACGATGCCATCAGCAAGCTGATGCGCGGCCAGGATGCCAGGAACCTGCCGGTGGCGCCTGCCAAGCCGCTGCCCCAGCCCGTGGCCGGCCCCACGATCGGGGCCACGCGCCCCGGCCCGCTGCCCATCGTGATGAGCGCGCGCATCGGCGAGCATGACGATCGCACCAGGCTGGTGATCGAACTGTCCGATCCGGTGAATTTGCGCGCCTTCGCCCTGGCCAATCCGGACCGTGTGGTGATCGACATGCCGGAAGTCAGTTGGCGGCTGGGCGCACCGCCCCGGCCCACCGGCTTCGGGGTGGTGAAATCCTATCGCTATGGCCAGTTCCGCGCCGGCAATTCGCGCATGGTGATCGATCTGAATTCGTCGGCTTCGGTGTCGGACTCCCTGGTGCTGCCGCCATCCGCCGGTTTCGGCTACCGGGTGGTGATCGACCTGTTCCCCACCACACGGCCCAAGTTCGACGCCAAGGCCGGCTGGCCCGCCGACCTGAAGAAGCGCGAAAGCGATGCGGAGAAACTCGCCGCCATGATCGCCGCCCAGCAGGCGCCGCCGGCGCGCGCCGCGGGCAAAAAGATCATTGTGCTGGATCCCGGCCATGGCGGCCTGGATTCCGGCACCGTCGGCGTCAACGGGCTGATGGAAAAGGACCTGGCGCTGGCCGAGGGCCTGAAGCTGGCGCGCAAACTGCGCCGCCGCGGCTATACCGTGTTCATGACCCGCGAGAACGACGTCTTTATTCCCTTGCGCCAGCGGGTCGCCATGGGCCGCGCCAACAAGGCGGACCTGTTCATCGCCCTGCATGCCGATTCCCATCCCGATCCCAACACCACCGGCACTTCGATCTATACCCTGAATGACGGCCGCTCCGACCGCGAAGCCAGCGCGTTGGCGCGGCGCGAAAACCAGTCCGACGTCATCGCCGGCGTGGACCTTTCGGGCGACAACAATCCGGTGGCGCCCATCCTGATCGGCCTGGCGCAGCGCGATACCCGCAACAAGTCTTCGGAATTCGCCACCACGGCGCTGAAGACCATGTCGCAGGTGACCGATCTGCTGGCGAGGAGCCCGCACCGTTCCGCCTCCCTGGCGGTGCTGGTGGCGCCTGATGTTCCCGCCGTCCTGATCGAGCTGGGCTATCTGTCCAATCGCGGCGATGCCACCCGGATGAACACGGATTCATGGCGCACCAGGGTGGCCGGCGCCATCGCCGATGCGGTGGACGCCCAGTTTACACGCCCTTCCGCCGTCCAGATGGCCCGATAACATGTTTCAAAGCGCTGGCAACCCCATCTCCGCAGCTTTATAAACCACCCATTCCATGCAGAATTTTCTTCCCCGTCTTCTGAAGTGGCTCGGCCTGGCGGCCGCGGCCTTGGTCGTGATCGCCATCGGCGCGCTGGCGGTCTATCTGGTGACCATCACCCGGGACCTTCCCAGCGTGGAAGCGCTGAAGGACTACACCCCGCCCATCACCACCCGCGTCTATGCCGGTAACGGCACCGTCTTGGGCGAGTATGCCCGCGAGCGTCGCATCTTCATTCCGGCCGCTTTTGTCCCCAAGCTGGTCAAGCAGGCTTTCACATCCGCCGAGGACCGCAACTTCTACAGCCATCCGGGCATCGATCCGTCCGGCATCCTGCGCGCCGCGATCAAGGATGTGGGGCTGGTGCTGCAGGGTCGCCGTCCGCAGGGCGCCTCCACCATCACCCAGCAGGTGGCGCGCAACTTCCTGCTCAATTCCGACGTCAAGTTCAGCCGCAAGATCCGCGAGGCGATCCTGGCGGTGCGCATTGATGCCACGTACCCCAAGGAAAAGGTGCTGGAGCTTTATCTCAACGAAATCTACCTGGGCCAGAATTGCTACGGCATCGGGGCGGCGTCGCTGAACTATTTCGGCAAGTCGCTGGACGAGCTGGACATCGCCGAGGTCGCTTTCCTGGCGGCGCTGCCCAAGGGGCCGGCCAATTACGATCCGCGCCGCTATCATGCGGCGGCGGTGGAACGGCGCAACTGGGTGATCGGCCTGATGGCCGACAACAATTACATCACCGACGAGCAGGCCGACGCCGCCAAGGCCGAGCCGTTGGTGACCCAGACCCGCGCCCTGGGCAGCCAGGCGGCGGACGTGGACTATTATGTCGAGGAAGTGCGGCGCCTTCTGATCGGGCGCTATCACGCCAAGGGCCTGTATGACAGCGGCTTGCAAGTGCGCGCCTCGCTGGACACGCGGCTGCAGAACTATGCCGTCAGCGCCTTGCGCTCGGGCATGGTGCGCTATGACCGCCGCCATGGCTGGCGCGGCGCCAAGAACCACATCGAGCTGGCAGACTGGAAAAAGAGCCTGAGCGCCATTCCCGAAGCCTCGGGCATCGATACCTGGCGGCTGGCGGTGGCGCTGGACTATCGCGGCAAGGATATCCGCATCGGTTTCGCCGACGGGACCATCGGGCTTGTGACCTATCAGGGCTACAAATGGGCCAACCGGCAACTGCCCGGCGCGGTGTGGGGCCCGACGCCTTCGAGCCCGCAGGAAGTCGTCAAGCCGGGCGATGTCTTCTATGTCGAGCCGCTGGCCGCACCTGCCAAGGCCGGCGAGTTCGGCCTGCGCCAGGTGCCGGAAGTGAACGGCGCCATTGTGGTGATGGACCCGCATACCGGCCGCGTCCTGGCCATGTCGGGCGGCTTCTCTTATGCCTCGTCGCAGTTCGACCGCGCCATGCAGGCCCAGCGCCAGCCCGGTTCCGCCTTCAAGCCCTTCGTCTTCGCCACGGCGCTGGACAATGGCTATACCCCCGCCAGCAAGGTGCTGGATGCGCCCTTCGAGATGGACCAGGGCCCCGGCCTGGGGATCTGGCGGCCGGACAATTTCGAGAAGGGCGAATTCCTGGGCGACACCACCTTGCGGCGCGGCCTGGAACTGTCGCGCAACGTCATGACGGTGCGGCTGGCGCATGAGGTTGGCATGAACAAGGTGGTCAAGCTGCCGCTGCGCATGGGCGTGTACGACAAGCTGCCGCCGCTACTGGCCAATTCGCTGGGTTCCTACGAGACCACCTTGATGAAGATGGTCACCGGCTATGCGGAATTCGCCAATGGCGGCAAGAAGATCAGCGCTTCGCTGGTGGACCGCATCCAGGACCGTTACGGCAAGACCATCTGGCGCCATGACGACCGCAAATGCGAGGGCTGCAACGATGCCGCCTGGCATGGCCAGGAAGAGCCGCTGCTGGCCGATACCCGCGAGCAGGTCGTTGATCCGCGTACCGCCTATCAGGTCGTTTCCATGCTGCAGGGCGTGGTCCAGCGCGGCACCGCCGCCTATTCGGTCGGGGCTCAGATCCCCAAGCCGCTGGCCGGCAAGACCGGCACCTCGCAGGATGCCCAGTCCGTCTGGTTCATCGGCTTCTCGCCCGATCTCGTTGCCGGGGTCTATGTCGGCTTCGACACGCCCCGCACCTTGGGACCGCATGAGCAGGGTGCCACGGTGGCGGCGCCGATCTTCCGCGACTTTATGAAAGAGGCGTTGGCCGACGCACTGCCCATCCCGTTCCGCATCGCGCCGGGCATCGAGGAAGTGGCGATCGACTGGCGGAGCGGCAATCCCGTACCGCCCGGCACCCCCGGCGCCATCACCGAAGCCTTCAAGGCCGGCACCGCGCCCGGCGAAGGCAATGCGCCGGTGCTGGGCGCCGAGGAGGGTGTGCCGGGTTCGCCCGCGGGCCAGTCCAATGCCCCGGCACGCACTGTCGGTGAGGGCACCGGTGGACTTTATTAGGCCCCTCTATTAAGCAGCCGCGATGCGCCCTGAAATCTCCCGCGCCGCCGACGACATCCAGCAGGCCATCGCCCTGCTGAGGAGGCATCTTTGACTGGGATGCCGCCAGCCGCCGCCTCGACGAACTGAACGCCAAGGCCGAAGACTCCGCCATCTGGAACGACCCCACCGCCGCGCAGAAGCTGATGCGCGAGCGCCAGAAGCTGGAAAGTTCGCTGGGTGGCGTTCGCAAGCTGGAAAATGAACTTGCCGACGCCATTGCCCTGATCGAGATGGCGGAAGCCGAGAACGACAGTGCGATGGTGAAGGACGCCGAGGCCACGCTGCTGGCGCTCAACACGCGCGCCGAGCAGATGCGGCTGGAATCCATGCTGTCGGGCGAAGCGGACGGCAATGACAGCTATCTGGAAATCCATGCCGGGGCCGGCGGCACCGAAAGCCAGGACTGGGCCTCCATGCTGCTGCGCATGTATACCCGCTGGGCCGAACGCCACGACTACAAGCTGCAACTGATCGAGGAAAGCGAAGGCGACGGGGCGGGGATCAAGTCCACCACCCTGATGGTCAAGGGGCCCAACGCCTATGGCTGGCTCAAGACCGAGGCCGGTGTGCACCGGCTGGTGCGGATTTCGCCGTTTGACTCCAACGCACGCCGTCACACTTCATTCTCCAGCGTCACGGTCTATCCGGTGATCGACCAGTCCATCGAGATCGACATTCCCGAAAAGGAAGTCCGCATTGACGTCTATCGCGCCAGCGGCGCCGGCGGCCAGCACGTCAACAAGACCGAAAGCGCGGTTCGCATCACCCATTTGCCCACCGGCATCGCGGTGGCCTCGCAGAGCGAGCGCAGCCAGCACCAGAACCGCGCCATCTGCTGGGACATGCTGAAGTCCAAGCTTTATGAAATCGAGCTGGAAAAGAAGAAGGCCGAGACCGGCGCCTTTGTCGGCGAAAAAAAGGAGATCGGCTGGGGCCACCAGATCCGCTCCTATGTGCTGCAGCCCTATCAGTTGGTGAAGGACCTGCGCACCGGCGTGGAAAGCCGCACGCCGTCAGACGTACTGGACGGCGACCTTGATCCCTTCATGGCCGCCGCATTGGCCCAGGAAGTGGGCGGCAAGCCGAAAGAAAAGATCGCAGACTTGGAATAGCTAGTTGGTCACGACCGGGCTGAGCGGCGCGAACATGGCGGCCGGCGCGGCGGGGCGTTGCGACTTCTGCGCGTCCCCCACCGGCTCGCCCAGGGGGTTGTCGCTGTGGCGGCAATTGCCTTCGAAAAAGGCACCCGACTCCACGGCAAAGGCTTCGTGCAGGATGTCGCCTTCGACATGGCTGGTGGAAGCCAGCAACACCTTGCGGGCGCGGATGCGGCCGACCACCTTGCCGCGCACCGTGACGTCTTCGGCATAGATTTCGCCGTGAATTTCGGCCTTGTCGCCGATCACCAGGCCGATGCTGCGCACATCGCCTTCCACCCGGCCATCAATCTGGATGTCGCCGGTGGAATTGAGGGTGCCGTTGATCACCATGTCGGCGCTGATGAGGGAGGGCGCCGACGCACCGCGCGCGCGCTTGACCGCGTTGGGGCCCGCTATGGGCGCCACCGGCTGCGGCGCGGGGACGCTGTCTTTGCTTTTGCTAGAGAACATGGCGGCCAGCCTCGATGAAGTTGTTGGGGTTCTTCACGACATCATCATACCAGACTTCGTAATGGACGTGAGGCCCGGTGCTGCGGCCCGTGGAGCCCACCCGGCCCAGGCCAGCGCCTTTGCCGATCCGGGTTCCCACCCGCACATTGATGGCGGACAGGTGGCCATAGCGGGTGTGGATGCCGTAACCATGGTCGAGTTCCACCATGTTGCCATAGCCGCCCTTGTTGCCGGTGAACACCACGGTTCCCGGGGCGGTGGCATGGACCACGCTGCCCCAGGGGCCGGCGAAATCTATGCCGGGATGAAAGGCGAAGCGGCCGGTGAAGGGATCGATGCGCGCCCCAAAGCCGCTGGACCGATCAAAGCTGGCGGTGGAAACCGGCATCGCCAGCGGCACATGGTCCATCGCCGCCGACAAGCCGTTGAGCTGTTCCAGCACCGCGGCGGCGCTGAGATAGGCATGGGTGAAGCCCGGATCGGAAATGCCTTCGATCCGCACCTGGTCCAGCGACACGTCCGGGCCGCCCACGCCTTCACGGGCGGCGATCTTGCGGGCAAAGGCGTCGGGATTGATGCCGGTGCGGCGCATTACGCTGCGCAACAGGCCGACGCCATGGCCCAGGGCGCCTTCGGTCTTGGCCATCAGCACGGTTTCGGAATCGCCGATATGGGAGACGCGGGCCGTCTGTTCGGCCAGGGCGCGCAAGGCGGGATGCTGGGCATAGGCGGCGGGCACTTCGCGCGCCGGACGGGCGGCGACATGGACGCTGGCGGTAACGGATTTGAACAGGGTGGCGAAGCGCTGCATCGCACGATCAAGCATGCTGGACTTGATGGGGCGGGCGGTGCGCGGCTGGGGCTGGGCGGGGCCGGGCATCACCACAAGCTGGGAGGAGCCGGCATCGTCGGCATTGATGTCGCTGGGCGCTTCCACATCCAGGCTGCCGCCATGGACTTCACCGCGGGCGAGCGGCGCCAGGGAGGGCAGCGGCGCCGGCGCGGCGGCGGTGCGGATGCCGACGGCGGCCTGCACCTGGCCCGCGCGGTTGAGGAAACCGGCAATGGCGTTCTGCTTGGCCTGGAGCGAATCCGCGGTGGCCTTGAAACGGTCCTCGGCCGAAACCAGGGCGCCGTTCAACTCGTCATAGGAGATTTGAAGATCGGCGACACGGTTCTCATATGCCACCTGCATCTGCTGATAGCGGTGATCCTTGGCGGCGATGATGCGGTCCTTGAAGATCACATTGACGGTGGCGAACGCCACCCAGCCCAGGAAGATCAGGGTCAGGCCGGCCAGGGTGGCCTGCAGCGAGGGACCGAAGGTGAAGAACTGCACCCGCCCGTCGCTGCGGATATAGATCTGGCGTTCGGGGAAGGTGGCATGAATCCACTGCCAGGCGCGTTCCAGGAACGTCGCCTTCGCTGGCGCGGAGCGGGTGTCGGTTGCGTCCATGGGCTTGACCGCGGGCATATCACCCGCCCCCGGCTTGCCGATCAAGCTGCGGTGCCAGAAAAACGAGCGTGAGGTTAACCGGGGGGTTAACGTGCGGCGCAGGTGGTTCTTGAACGGGCTTTTCATAGCGCCTTCGCCGCCTCCAGCACCGTATCGACATGGCCGGGCACCTTAACCTTGCGCCATGCCTGTTCGATGACGCCCTTGGCATTCACCAGGAAGGTGGCGCGCTCCATGCCCATATACTTGCGGCCATAGAGCGTTTTTTCGCCCCAGACGTCCCAGTCCTTGGCCATCTTAATGTCGGGATCGGCGCCCAGGGCGATCTTCAATTTGTGTTTCTTGCGGAATTTGGCATGGGACTCCAAACTGTCCTTGGAAATCCCGATTATCCTTACGCCAAGCTTGTCGAACTTCTTCAGGCTTTCGGAAAAGCTGATCGCCTGCTTGGTGCAGCCGGAGGTGTCGTCCTTGGGATAGAAATAGACCACATAGGGCGCGCCCTTGAGGGCAGCCGAAGACAGGGTCTCGCCGCCATCGGTCGCAATCTTGAAAGAGGGAGCCTTGTCGCCCACCGCCAACGCCATTTGTTCCCAAGCCCTTCTAACAAATCGGATTTAAGCCCATCTGGCTGGTCCAGTGCAATCGCAGCATCGTAGCAAGAGGCTGGAACATTTGCCCTTTTTAGGCCTAACAGTCGTATTACAGCAGCCGGCCCCCAAGAATCGTCCGAGAATCCCTGCGTGAAGCTGCCTTTTTCCCATTTCATAAAGGCTCACCATATCAGCCGCGCCGCGCTGACCGCGGGGGTGCTGGTGGCGGCTATCGTGTTTTTCGTGCTGGGGGCGGGCTTGCGGCTGCTCTGGGGGCCTGTGTCACTGGGTCCCTTGCGGGGCACCCTGGCCGGGGCCATCCAGACCGCCTTGCCCGGCATCAACCTGGACTATGACCAGGCCGCCATCGAATGGAGCCGCGACCAGGGCCGGGTGAATCTGGTGGTGCTGGGCGCGCGCATCATCGATTCCCACGGCAAGGTGGTGGTCACCGCGCCCAAGGCGGCGATCGGTCTTGCGGCCGCGCCGTTCCTGCAGGGCAAGTTCGTGGTCCAGCGCATCACCCTGGTGGGGGTGGGGTTCACCCTGATCCACATGAAGAACGGCCGCGTCCGGCTGGGCAGCCAGAAGGATGCCGGCGACGATGACATCATCGGGCGCATCAGCGACGTCATCAATTCACGCGGCAGTGAATCCTCGTCGCTGCAAAGCTTCGCGGTGCGCGGCGCGCGGCTTGGGCTTTATGACGAGGTCACCGGCCTGAACCTGACCGCGCCGCGCGCCAATCTGGTGCTGCGCGCCCAGAACGCAAAGGGCGGCGACACCATCGTCACCAGCTTCGACGCCGATGTGGTGATGTCCGGAAGCCCCAGCCACATCACCGCCGAGTTCACCATGCCGCCCGGCAAGGCGCCGATCGCCGGCACCATGACGGTGACGGGGCTGGATCTGCGCGCCCTGGGCCGCAACGCCAGATTTTTCGACGGTGTGAAAAACCTGCCGGTCACGGTCAGCGCCTCCAGCGCGTTTCGCGTCGATCCCGGCGGCAAGCTGGCAAGCGCCGCGTTCGACATCGTCGCCAAGGGCGACATTCCGTACGTCGCGCTGAAAAGCAAGGCGCTGCACATCACCAGCTTGCGGCTGGTGGGACGCTATGACGGCACGACCCGGCACCTGGCGCTGACCACCGCCGACCTGGATGCGAAGGAAGCGCGCGCCCAGTTCAAGGGCGCCGGCGATTTCTTCTATGATGCGGCCGGCAGCCTGGAACGGGTGCATGCCGATCTCGCCGCGCATCAAGTGATGTTGGACATGCCCGGCGTGTTCCCGCAGGCGGTGGCCTATCAGTCGGTGACGGTGGCGGCCGATTACCTGACCGGGCCGCGCCAGTTCAATTTTACCAAGCTGGCGCTCGCCGCCCAGGGCTTTGCGCTCGACGCGTCGGGCACTGTCACATTGAACGACCATGGCGCGCCGGGAATCGTGGCCAAGGCCCGCATTCCCGCCACGCCGGTGCGCACCTTGTTGAAGTACTGGCCGATGCCGGCGGCGCCGGGCGCGCGCAGTTGGATTGACGAGAACATCTTTGCGGGCACGATGGGCCCGCTGGAGGCGATGACCAACTTCCCGCCCGGCATGCTGGACCAGGACATCCTGCCGGAAGACTCCATGAAACTGACCTTCGCCATGAAGGGCATGGAAGGCAGCTACATCAAGGGCCTGACCCGCGCCACCAATGTCATGGGCGAGGCCATCATGACGGGCGATACCTTCAAGGCCAATCTCACATCCGGGCGCATCGGGCCGCTGACCGCGAGGAATGGCACCGTCCTGATCCCCACGCTCCACAAGGTGGGAACGGTGGGTCAGTTCGGCGTGCATGTCGACGGCGCCATGACCGACGTGATGACCTTGATCGACATGAAGCCGCTGAATTATCCCACCAAGTTCGGCATCGACCCGAAGACCACCGGCGGCCAGGTCGGCGCCGACCTGATGTTCAAGGTGCCGATGCTGGCGGACCTGCCGGTGGATGATGTCGGCATCTCGGTGAAGGCGGTTGCCAGCGAGTTCGCCGTCACCCTGGGCGGCAAGACCCGGCTGACCGATGGGGCGGTGACCTTCGAGGTCGACAACACCCACTTGCATCAATACGGCATCATCAACCTGGCGGATGCCCGGCTGAATGTGGACTGGACCGAGGATTTCCGCACCAAGGATCCCGTCACCACAAAGCTGACGGTGAAGGGCCCGATGACCGAAGGCGCTCGCGCGGCGCTGAACATCAACCTGCTGCGCTATTTCCGCGGCACGGTGCCGATCACCGCCGAGATCACAGGCCATCGCGGCAGCCTGCTGCATGCCGATGTGGCGGTGGATTTCACCCCCGCCACCCTGTCGGTGCCCATCGTCAATCTGGAAAAAACACCTGGCCAGGCGGCGGCGGGCCGCATCGGCGTCAATTTCGCCCCCGGCAATGTGGTGCAGGACCAGACCATCCGCATCACCGGGCCGGTGCTGAACCTGACCGGCACCGCCGACTTCAACCGCAACGGCGACCTGACGGTGCTGAACTTCCCGTCCGTGAAGATGGGACCGCTCAACGACCTGTCGTTCCAGCTTTCGCGCAGCGCCAGCGGCGTGGACGATTACCTGCTGCGCGGCCGCTCGCTGGACGGCTCCAAGATCGGACGCACCGGCTCCAGTGAGCAGCCAGGCGGCGCGGCCGGCACGCCCAACGATACGCCGGAAGGGCGCTTCCACATCGATGCCAAGCTGGACCGGATGGCGATGCGCGCCGGCGTCGCCATCGCGCCGCTCAATCTGGACCTGACGGGGATCGGCAACCGCCCCTCGGCCATCAGTTTCAGCGGCAGCCTGGTGCAGGGCGCCAGGTCCGCGACGATCGCCGCCAACCTGGAACGCGTGCCCAGCGGGCGCAAGGTGAGCTTCACGGCGGGCGATGCCGCGCTTCTGGCGCGGGGCGTGTTTGCTTTTGAAAGCATGCGGGGCGGCACGCTGTCTGCCACCGTCAACCTGCCGGGCCAGGCCACCGATGCCGTCAATCCGGCGTCGCCCGATTTCACCGGTGTGCTGAACGTCAAGAATTTCCAACTGATCAACCAGCCGCTGATCAGCCGCATGTTCGCGGCCGGATCGCTGACCGGTATTGGTGATCTGATGGGCGGCGACGGCATCACCATCGATGAATGGAATTTCCCGTTCAGCTCCAAGAACAATGTGATCGGGGTCAATGGCGCACGCGCATCGGGCCGTGCGATCTGCGCCACGTCGGACGGCTATATCGACCGGCCGCACGGCACTCTGGCGCTGAAGGGCTCGCTGGTGCCGGCCTGCGGCGTCAATTCGCTGATCAGCAATATCCCGCTGCTGGGCGACATATTGGCGTCCAAGAAGGGCGAGGGCGTGCTCAGCGCGACCTATTCGGCGACCGGCAACATGGAACAGCCCGTCATCAGCACCAATCCCTTGGCCATGCTGGCGCCGGGCATCTTCCGCCGGATTTTCGAGGGCCATATTCCGACCCAGAAAGACGCGCCGTCCAACGCGCCGCAAGCCGCCGCGCCGGCGCCCAAGGCGGCACCCAGCCCTAACTAGGCGGGTTTGACCAGGACGTGTTTCTTCTTGCCGCTCGACAGCTTGAGCACGCCGTCGCTGTTCAGCGCGCTGGCGTCCACGGTCAGCTTGGGATCACTGACCGACGTATCATTCAGCTTCAGGCCATTGTTGGCGATGAGCTTGCGCGCTTCGGAATTGGATGCCGCCAGCCCCGCCGCCACGGCAAGATTGAGGATGCCGTCCGGCAAAGTCGCGGTGATGGTGGGCAGGCCATCCGCCGATGCGCCTTCTTCAAAAGCGCGGCGCGCCGTGTCGCCGGCTTTGTCCGCGGCTTCGCGGCCATGCAGGATGGCGGTGGCTTCGGTGGCCAGCACTTTCTTGGCGTCGTTCAGTTCGGCGCCCTGCAGCTTCTCCAGCCGCGCGATCTCGGCCTCCGGCAGTTCGGTGAACAGGCGCAGGAAACGGCCGACATCGCCATCCTCGGTGTTGCGCCAGAACTGCCAATAGTCATAGGGCGAGACGCGGTTGGCATTCAGCCACACCGCGCCGGCGGATGTCTTGCCCATCTTGGCGCCGGAAGATGTGGTGATCAGCGGCGTGGTCAGCCCGAACAGTTGCGCGCTTTGCATGCGCCGGCCCAGATCGATCCCGGAGACGACATTGCCCCACTGGTCGGAGCCGCTGGATTGCAGCTTGCAGCCATAGCGCTTGTAGAGCTCGACGAAATCATAGGCCTGCATGATGGAATAATTGAATTCCAGGAACGACAAGGGCTGGTCGCGGTCCAGCCGCAGCTTGACGCTGTCCATGGTCAGCATGCGGTTGACCGAGAAATGGCGGCCGACATCGCGCAGGAACGGAATGTATTCCAGCTTGTCCAGCCATTCGGCATTGTCCACCAGGATGGCGTCGCTGGGGCCGTCGCCGAATTTCAGCAGATGGCGGATGCCGCCCAGGATGTTCTGCTTGTTGGCCTCGATCTGCTCCGGCGTGAGGATCAGCCGGGTTTCGTCCTTGCCGGAGGGATCGCCCGCCTTGGTGGTGCCGCCCCCCATCAAGAGGATGGGACGGTGCCCCGCCTGTTGCAGCCGGCGCAGGGTCATCAATTGCACCAGGCTGCCGACATGCAGGGAATCGGCGGTGCAGTCGAAGCCGATATAGGCGGTGACCCGTTCCTTGGCGAACAGCGCGTCCAGATCCTGGGGGGCCGAGCAGTCGTAATAGGCCCCGCGCGCGGCGAAGGTCTTGAGGAATTCGGACTGGAAAGCGGGCGCGGCGGGCATGCTATAGACTCTGACTGGTGAGGCAGGCGGCATAGCATAGATGCGCGAAATCCTGAAAGTCATGGGCCTGATGAGCGGCACCTCGCTGGACGGCGTGGACGCGGCCCTTTTGGACACGGACGGCGAAGGCATTGTCCGTCCCGGCCCCAGCCTGACCGTGCCCTATGACGCGGCTATCCGCGCCCAGTTGCGCGGTGCGCTGGAATCCGCGTTGGCCATGACGCGAGGCGCACCGGTGCCGGCATCCGTTGTCGAAGCCGAGCGGGTGTTGACGCAGGCTCATGCCCAGGCGGTGAAGGCGTTGCTGGAAAAGGCGGGGCTGGCGGCACGCGATGTCAACCTGATCGGCTTTCATGGCCAGACCATCCTGCATCGCCCCGAACAGCACTGGACCTGGCAGATCGGCGACGGGGCGCTGCTGGCCAGGCTGACCGGGATAGATGTGGTCAATGATTTTCGCAGCGCCGATGTGGCGGCCGGCGGGCAGGGCGCGCCGCTGATGCCGCTCTATCATGCGGCGCTGGCGCGCAGGTCAGGGCAGGCCGCGCCGCTGGTGCTGACCAATATCGGCGGGGTGGCGCAGGTCACCTATATGGACGGCGATACGGTTCTGGCCTTCGACACCGGTCCCGGCAACGCGCCGATTGACGACTGGATGCAGCGCCATACCGGCAAGCCGGTGGACACCAACGGCGACTTCGCGCGCAGAGGCAGGGTGGATGAGAAGGCGCTGGCGGCGATGCTGGCCAATCCGTTCTTCGCCCGCCTGCCGCCCAAATCGCTGGACCGGATGGATTTCGGCATGGATGCGGTGGAAGGCCTGTCCCCGGCTGACGGCGCCGCCACCCTGGCCGCCTTCACCGCCGCATCCATCGCCAAGGCGGGCGAGCATTTCCCCAAGCCTGCCGCTAACTGGATCGTCACCGGGGGCGGCCGGCACAACAGCTTTCTGATGGAGCAGTTGAAAGCGCGTGTGGTTGCGCCCGTTTTGAAGACGGAAGACGTGGCCTGGGACGGCGACGCCATGGAAGCGGAAGGCTTCGCCTATCTGGCGGTGCGTTCGAAGAAAGGCTTGCCGCTGTCACTGCCGACCACGACAGGCGTTAAAGCGGCGATGACGGGCGGCAAATACTGGAAGGCCTAACGGCCTTCGCGCGGCTTGCTCATCATGTTCGAGACGTATTCCTTCACGGTCTCCACCACATCGCCTTCATGCTTGTCGAAGAAGTGGTTGGCGCCGTCGATCTTGTCATAGGTGATCTTGATGCCCTTCTGAGCGGTCAGCCGGTCCACCAGCTTTTGCACATCGGGCTCGGGCACCACATTGTCCTTGGTGCCGTGCACGATCAGGCCGCTGGCCGGGCAGGGCGCCAGGAAGGCGAAGTCGTACATGCTGGCGGGCGGGGCGATGGAGACGAAGCCGGTGATCTCGGGGCGGCGCATCAGAAGCTGCATGCCGATCCAGGCGCCGAAGCTGATGCCGCACACCCAGACATTGGACGGGTTGGGATAGAGCGTGTTCATCCAGTCCAGCACGGCGGCGGCGTCGGACAATTCGCCCGCGCCATTGTCAAAGCTGCCCTGGCTGCGGCCCACGCCGCGGAAATTGAAGCGCACGGTGGTGCAGCCCAACCCGTGGAACATGTGGAAGAGGTCATAGACCAGCGGGTTGTTCATGGTGCCGCCGAACTGGGGATGGGGGTGCAGCACCAGCGCCATGGGCGCGCCGGGGTTCTTCTGCCGCTGATAGCGCGCTTCGATGCGCCCGGCCGAGCCGGGCAGAATGATATCGGGCATGAAAGTCTTTCCCCAACGCCGCATCTAGCAAGCGAAAAACTCGGTTTTTCCGGAGCGGCACGCCCCTTAAAACTCTTTATTTTTCAATCGCTTGCAGGATGACCAACCAAAGAACTGCGAATACTTGACCAATCTAGTCAGGAATTCTATATCCCGGGCCACCCCCTGGTGGCTTGGCCCCCTCTCTACACCGGGAGGGGGGTCAAAAAGCAAGGAAAAACGCCTCTTTATCAAAGGAAAGCGCATATGCGGCTGAGCACCAAGGGACGTTATGCGGTGATGGCCATGGCCGACCTGGCCGGCAATGCCGAAGCAGCGGGCCAACCCCGCCCCGTGGCCCTGGCCGACATCGCCGCGCGCCAGGATATTTCGCTCTCCTATCTGGAACAGTTGTTCGCCAAGCTGCGGCGCGGCGGGCTGGTCACCTCGGTGCGCGGCCCCGGCGGCGGCTACCGCTTGTCGCGTTCCAGCGGTGACCTGCGCATCGCCGACATCATCCTGGCGGTGGACGAACCCATCGCCGCCACTCGCTGCAAGTCGGGCAGCACCAAGGGCTGCACCAAGACCGGCGCGCGCTGCGTCACCCATGACCTGTGGGAAGAACTGGGCCAGCAGATTCATGTCTTCCTGTCGTCGGTGAGCCTGGCCGATGTGGTGGAACGCCGTGTGCTGGACCGCGCCAAGCCTTGTAACGATCGGGGCAACGAGCTGACGGGCGAGATCGCGGCCGCCGAGTAGAGTCATGCATTACCTGGATCACAACGCGACGTCGCCGCTGCGCCCCGAGTGCCTCTCGGCGATGACGCATGCCCTGGGCATCGGCGGCAATCCGTCGTCGCTGCATGGCGGCGGCCGTGCCGCGCGCGCCATCGTGGAAGATGCGCGCGAAAAGGTCGCGGCGCTGGCCGGCGCCGATGCCGACCAGGTGATCTTCACCAGCGGCGCCACCGAGGCCAACAATCTGGCGCTGTTCGGCGCCGTGGAAGGCTCGCTGGACGGCGAGGATTCCAAGAAGGTCCGCATCACCCGCCTGTTTATCTCCGCCATCGAGCACAGTTCGGTGACCGCCGCGGCCCGCAAAGTGGCCGAGCGTTTTCCCTGGGTCCGGCTGGATATCCTGCCGGTGACAGGGGATGGCGTGATTGATCTGGAAGCCCTGCGCGTGGCCCTGCGCGAAGGCAAGGGCCGCGCCCTGGTGGCGGTGATGGCCGCCAACAATGAAATCGGCACGCTGCAGCCGCTCGCGGACGTTTCCAAACTGGTACGCGAAGCCGGCGCCTTGCTGCTGGTGGATGCGGTGCCCGCGGCCGGCAAGATCGCGTTGGATTTTTCGCTGTGCGATTACCTGGTGCTGTCGGCGCACAAGATCGGCGGCCCGCTCGGCGCCGGCGCGCTGGTGGTGCGCCGGGAAGCGCCTCTGGCGCCGCAGATGGTCGGCGGCGGGCATCAGCGGGGCTTGCGCGCAGGCTCTGAAAACCTGCCGGGCAGCGCCGGTTTCGGCGCCGCAGCCCATATCCTGGCCGATGGCGAAGGCGAGCGCACCCGCATCACCCACTTGCGCGATCATTTCGAAGCCGCGCTGAAGGCGGCCATCCCGGAAGCCGTGATCTTCGGCGAAAAGAGCCCTCGGTTGTGCAGCACCACCGGCTTCGCCATTCCCGGCCTGACGGCGGAAACCGCGCTGATCGCCATGGACCTGGACGGCGTGATGATGAGCGGCGGCGCCAGTTGCTCCAGCGGCAAGTTGTCGGTCAGCCCCGTGCTGGCGGCGCTTGGAATTGACGAGGCGCTGGCCGCTTGCGGCCTGCGCGCCAGCTTCGGCTGGTCCTCCACCATGGACGATGTCAACGCGGCGGTCGCCTCGTTGGTCAAGTTGCGCGAACGCGCGCGGAACAAGGAAGCGGCATGAACATCGCAGCCGAAACCAAAGCCCAGGTCGCCGAGATCGGCGACAAGTACAAATACGGCTTTGTCACCGACATCGAGATGGAGATGGCGCCCAAGGGCCTGTCGGAAGACACGGTGCGCTACATCTCGGCCAAGAAGGGCGAGCCGGAATGGATGCTGGAATGGCGCCTGTCCGCGTTCAAGCGCTGGGGCGCCATGAAGGAGCCCAACTGGGCGCGGGTGCATTATCCCAAGATCGACTACCAGAATTCCTATTATTATGCGGCGCCCAAGAACACGCCGCTGAAGCAGAGCCTGGACGAAGTCGATCCCAAGCTGCTGGAGACCTACAAGAAGCTGGGCATCCCGCTGTCCGAGCAGATGGCGCTGGCCGGCGTGGCGGTGGACGCGGTGTTCGACAGCGTGTCGGTGGCCACCAC
>CANJJD010000030.1 GCA_947474645.1 Alphaproteobacteria bacterium
AGCTGGGTCATGATGACCTCGGCCGCCGACACGCCTTCCTCGGCATGGATGCCGGTGGGAATGCCGCGGCCATTGTCGCGCACGGTGCAGGAGCCGTCGGGGTTCAGCATCACATCGATGCGGTTGGCATGGCCGGCCAGCGCTTCGTCCACGGCATTGTCCACGACTTCATAGACCATGTGATGCAGGCCCGAGCCGTCATCGGTGTCGCCGATATACATGCCGGGGCGCTTGCGCACCGCGTCCAGGCCCTTCAGGACCTTGATGCTGTCGGCGTCATACGTGTTCATGTTGGGTTCGGACATTCAGGTCACCAGAGTATCATTGGGGAAGAAAGACGCCGTCGCGGACTTCGAAGGTTTCGCAGGCCGCGCCGTCGAACAAAGAAAGATCGGTACCGGTCATCCAGGCCTGGGCGGACAGGGCATGGACTTCCTCGAACAGGGCGGCGCGGCGCACCACGTCCAGATGGGCGGCGATCTCGTCCAGCAGCAGGATGGGGGCCAGCCCTTCGCGCGCGCGGCTCAGCTCGCGCGCATCCGCCAGCATGATGGAAATCAACAGCGCCTTTTGCTCGCCGGTGGAACAGTCTCGCGCATCGGCGCGCTTGGCGGTGTGGCGCACTTGAAGGTCCGTGACATGAGGACCAACGAGTGTGCGGCCGGCTTCGGCGTCGCGGATGCGCGACGCGGCCAGGGCGCTGCGCAAATCATCAGCGCTGGAGAGGTGCAATTCGTCGGTGAGATTCAGCGAGGCGGCAGGGAAGGCGCCGGCCTGGCCGCGCTCGGCCAAGGCCCGGGAGAGTTTTTCCACCGTCGTGGCGCGCGCCTGGGCGATCAGCACACCGGCTTCAGCCATTTCATTTTCCAGCCCGTCCAGCCAGGCCGGATCGCGCGGGCCGTATTTCAGCAGCCGCGCCCGCTCGCGCATGGCGGTTTCATAGCGTGTGGCGCTGCGGGCATGGCTTGTGTCAAAGCCCAGCACCAGCCGGTCGAGGAAACGGCGGCGTCCGCCGGCGCTTTCGATGAACAGGCGATCCATCGCCGGGGTCAGCCAGATCAACTGCACGATGTCGCCCAGATCGGCGCTGCTGCCCGCCGCCACGCCATTGAGGCGCACCTGACGCGAAGCGCTGGCCTGGGTCAGGCCGGTGCCGATCTCATACTCGGTTGCCCCGCGCGCCACCGTGGCCGCCACCGCCCACAGCGTCTCTTCCGACGCGACAGGTCCCTTGCGGGTGTGTTCGGCCAGCTTGGATCCGCGCAAGCCCCGGCCGGGCGACAGCAGCGAAATGGCGTCCAGCACATTGGTCTTGCCGGCGCCGTTCGGTCCCGCCAGCACTACCGGCGCGCCCGACACGGCGATCTCTCCGCTCGCATACGACCGGAAATTGGTCAGGCGCAGCCGCGTCACCGCCAACCGGGAAACGGCTGGGGCATCGCCTGCTGGGCGCGTGTGCGGCGTAACCGTCAACTCAGACCCGGAGCGGCATGAGGACGTAGAGCGTGCGCGTGTCCTCCGCATCTTCGATGATGGCGGGCGAGCCCGCATCCGACAGCAGGAAGCGCACTTCCTTGCCTTCGATCTGGCTGGTGATGTCCAGCAGGTAGCGGGCGTTGAAACCGATCTCCAGCGCGCCGGCGCTGTAGGTGGCGCCGACATCTTCGGTGGCGGTGCCGCTTTCGGGGTTCACCACCGACAGGGTCACCTTGTCCTTGCTGAGGTTCAGCTTCACGGCGCGAGTCTTGTCGGCGCTGATGGTGGACACGCGGTCCACCGACTGGGCGAATTCCTTGGCTTCCAGCGCCAGGGACTTGTCGTTGCCGGACGGGATGACGCGCTCATAGGGCGGGAAATTGCCGTCGATCAGCTTGGAGGTCAGTTCCACGCCATTGAAGCCGAACTGAATCTTGGTATCGGACAGCGAAATGTCGATGGCGCCATCGGCATCGTCCAGCAGCTTCATCAGCTCGCCCACCGTCTTGCGCGGAATGATCACGCCCGGCATGTCACCGGCGCCGTCGGGCAGCTCCAACTCATACCGCGCCAACCGATGGCCGTCCGTGGCCACGGCGCGCATCACCGGCGGCTTGGCGTCCTTGGCGGCGTGCACATAGATGCCGTTCAGGTAATAGCGGGTTTCTTCGGTCGAAATGGCGAAGCGCGTCTTGGCGATGATGCGCTTGAGGTCGTCGGCCGCCAGGCGGAATTTGTGCGGCAGGGCGCCGGCCGCCATCTGGGGAAAGTCTTCGCGCGGCAGGCAGGACAATTCAAAGCGCGAGGTGCCGGCGGACACCGCAAGACGTCCGCCTTCGCTGGACAGAAGCTCGGCCTGGACCTGGGCGCCGTCGGGCAGCTTGCGCACGATGTCGTAGAGCATGTGGGCGGGGGCGGTGGCCGAGCCGTTGCGCAGCACATCGGCGGGCAGGGCCTCCACGATCTCGATGTCGAGGTCGGTGGCGGTGAGCTTGATCTGGCCCTTGGCCGCCTCGATCAGCACGTTGGACAGGATCGGGATGGTGTTGCGGCGCTCCACCACGCTTTGCACATGGTTCAGCGCCTTGAGGAATGCGCCGCGTTCGACGTTGATCTTCATCGTTCTACCGCCCGGTTAGCTGTCCCGCTCCCGGCTGCCAAAAAGCCCCGGAAATGCGCGTTTTTCTTGTGTTTGGGAGAGCCCCGATTGGCCCCAAGACTCAAGGCCCAGACCATAGCAGAAAAGCCCCGTTCAAGCCAAAAAAAACAGGCGGAAAACCGGAGCTTTCCGCCTGTTTTTGGCACTGAAAAGACTGGCTTTTTCGGTCAGATTTCCGGCCTGCGCTGAAGCATCTGGCTGAGGAAGTCCACCTCCTGGCGGAACAGGGCGTCTTCCACGATCAGGGCCTCGATGCGGCGGCAGGCATGCAGCACCGTGGTGTGGTCGCGGCCCCCGAAGCGCCGGCCGATTTCGGGCAGGGACCGGGTGGTCAGCTTGCGAGACAGGTACATGGCCACCTGGCGGGGACGGGCCACCCGGCGGGCGCGCTGGGGCGAATGAAAGTCCTTCACGTCCAGCTTGTAGAACTCAGCCGTTTTCTTCTGGATGTCCTCGATGGAGGTCTTGGCGCCGGGCCCGGCGCGCAGGCCCACCGCTTCCTCGGCGGTCTCCAAAGTGACCGGCTTCTTGGTCAGGTCGGCATAGGTCGCCAGCTTGGTGAAGACCCCGATCAACTCGCGGGGGCTGGCATCGTCCATGTCGGCGATGCGTTCCAGCACGCTTTCGGGCAGCACCACTTCGGGCTTGTGACGGCTGAACTCGGTGGCCCGGGACTTGAGGATCGCCAGCCGCGTGTCGCGGTCCGGCTTGTCCAGGCCGACGCAAAGGCCACCGGCCAGGCGTGATTTGACGTCGGCGCCCAGGCCTTCCAGCGCCTGGGGCGCGCGGTCGGCGGCGATCACCACCCGGCGGCGCAGATCGGCAAAGGCGTTGACGGTGTAGAGGAACTCCGACGCCGTGGCGGCCGAGCGGCAGATATGCTGCAGGTCGTCGATGATCAGCACTTCGGCGGTGCGCAGCTCTTCCTTGAAGGCCAAGGTGTCCTTGCGATAGAGCGCGCCCAGGAAGTGGCGCATGAAGTCTTCGGCGCGCAGGAACAACGTGCGCTTGCCGCGCTTCCTGAATTCCAGGGCTGCTGCGTTCAGCAGATGCGTCTTGCCGAAGCCGAACCCGCCATGGATGTAGAGCAGCGGAATATCGGCCTGCTGGCCATCGGCGAAACTCTTGGCGGCGCCATGGCCGAACTGGTTGGCGGCGCCGGGAATGAAGCTGTCGAAGGTCTGCTGCGGATGCAGCATCCGGTTCCACAGGCCCTTGTCGTCTTCAGGGCCACGGCTTTCGTTGCGCGGCGAGATATAGGCGACGCTGGCGGCCGTCTCGTTCAGGCCCTGGTGCTGGGCTTCGCGCGGAATGCCGCCGCCGATCACCGGCGCGGGCGTGACGCTGATCACGATGGCGAGCGAGGAGGGCCGGAAACCCTCTGCCACAAAGGCTTTTTCGATGCGGGTGACATAATGGTTGGCCACCCAGTTGCGCACGAAGGGCTTGGCGGCGCCGATCTTCAGGTCGTCGCTGTCGAAGGATTCCAGGTTCAGCGGCCCGATCCAGGCATCGAACACCGGGTCGCCCAGTTCGCGGCGCATGCGCTCGCGCACCGCCGCCCATGCCGCGCGCCAGTCCGGTATCGATTTTCCTGCTTGCACCATTTGACTACCCATTCTCGTTGTTGGTCCGGCACGTATTCGTGTCCGGTGTTCGTCCAGCCCCTAAGGCCTTATCCTTGGCTCCAGGGAAGATTTTCGGCCTTCCAGCCATTGTTGTTGCCGCGATGGCCGTCTTCATCGGCATCGCCTTCAAAGCCGCCCGCGATATTGAAAGCCTGGGCGAAGCCGGCCTCGGTCAGGGCGATGGCGGCGGCGCGGGAGCGCGCCCCTGAGCGGCACAGCAGCATCACCGGCGCGGACGGATCGGCCAGCACCTGGCCGGCCTCGATTACAAAGCCTGGATTGCGGGCGCCGGAGGGAAAGCTCTGCCATTCGATGCAATGGACCTGGCGGCGAAGGGCGGAGAGGTCGGGCAGGCCGACAAAGTTCCATTCCGCGGTGGTGCGCACATCCACCAGTTGGGCTTTGGGGTCGGCCTTCAGGCGTTCCCAGGCCTCGGTGGCGCTGATATCGCCGGCATAGGAAGAAGAAACAGAGGCCATGCTTTGCGCCTTGGTGACAATTCGGGGGCGGCCGGGGTCTTCGCCCAGCACAAAAACGTCATAATTGGAAGAATTTAGAGACTACTATGCTTTCGGTCAGAGCCGAAAAGCTGCAAGTCCATGCTGAATACTTCAGTTTTACTTATTCTAGTCTTCAACATGTCCGGTACCCGCCCCACTCGTTGGTTAAGATACGCTCAGCTTGACGCGGGCCACAAGGGAATAAACTGCGAACAGAGGCCTTGATTCGAAATTTTTTCGCTTTTGTGAACGTCGCTAAATGGTTGTGACGTATACGGAAAATGACTGTTTTGGATCAAGCTTTTTTGAATCAGTCACTTAACCCGGCGATCGTCCGTGTTGCAGCGCAAAATAACACGCTGGGACGACATTCAGCACACGGACAAATAAAAAAGGCCCGGAATTGCTTCCGGACCTTGTTCTGGACTTGAATCCTCAAAGGATTCCAGCCTGTTCGCTATTTTGACAGTTTGGAGACCCGCTTGGTCAGGCGCGACACCTTCCGCGAGCCGGTATTCTTGTGAAGGATGCCCTTCGACACGCCGCGCATGATTTCCGGCTCCGCGGCCTTCAGGGCGGCCAGGGCGGCCTTGCTGTCGCCCGAGGCGATGGCTTCTTCCACCTTGCGGATAAAGCCGCGCACGCGGGTCTTGCGCGCCGTATTAATGGCGGTGCGCTTGGCCGTGGTGCGGACGCGCTTCTTGGCGGAGGCGATATTGGGCATGGAAAGTCCTTGGATTGCGTCGAAAAGAGGGGCGCGTATAGCCCCGGATGGCCTTTAGGTCAACATTTGGCCCTCGGGCGGCGTCAGCCGTCAAATTTGACCTACGCGTCCTTGAAGCCCGGTTTGCGCTTCTCGGAAAAGGCCGCCATGCCCTCCTTCTGGTCGGCGGTGGCGAACATGGCGTGGAACAGCCGGCGCTCGAAATGCAGGCCATCGGCCAGGCCGGTTTCCAGAGCCCGGTTCACCGCCTCTTTGACCATCTGGGCGGCGGGGGAGGATTGGGCCGCGATGCGCTGGGCCGCCTTCAAGGCCTCGTCCAGCAGCATGTCGGCGGGCACCACCCGGGCCGCCAGGCCGCAGCTTTCGGCTTCCGCCGCATCCATGGTGCGCCCGGTCAGGCACAGATCCATCGCCTTGGATTTTCCGATTGTGCGGGTCAGGCGCTGGGTGCCGCCCAGGCCGGGGATGATGCCCAGGCTCACTTCCGGCTGGCCGAAGCGGGCGGTGTCGGCGGCGATGATGAAATCGCAGGCCAGCGCCAGTTCGCAGCCGCCGCCCAGGGCATGGCCGGCCACCGCGGCGATGATGGGTTTCTTGATGCGGGCAATGCGGTCGAACTGCGCCCCGAACAGGTTTTCCCGGTACATCTCGGAATAGCCCTTGGGCGCCATCTCCTTGATGTCGGCGCCGGCGGCAAAGGCCCGCGCGCTGCCGGTGACGATCATGCAGCGTACCTCGGTGCCCGCATCCCAGGCCTCCAGCGCCTCGGCCAGCTCGTTGAGCAGCGCGGTATTGAGCGCGTTCAGGGCATCGGGGCGGTTCAGGGTGGCGATGCCGACTGAACCTTTGACCTCTGTGGTGATGTTCATGTCTGTCTCATGTTTGGCATTTGGGACAATAAAAAGTGGAGCGGCCGGCCTGCACGATGCGCTTGACGGTGCCCTTGCAGCCCAGTTTGCACGGTTTTCCCTCGCGGCCATAGACCAGGAAATGGTGCTGGAAGTTGCCCGGATCGCCGGTGGCCTGGGCATGGTCGCGCAAGGTCGAGCCGCCGGCGGCGATGGCGTCTTTCAGCACTTTCTTGATCGCCGATACCAAAGGCGGCAAGCGGTCCTTCTTGATGGCGCCGGCCAGCCGCTTGGGCGAGATATTGCTGCGGAACAAGGCCTCGCAAACATAGATGTTGCCCAGGCCCGCGATCAGCCGCTGGTCCAGCAGCGCCGACTTGATGGGCGTCTTCTTGCCGTCCAATGCCTTGGCGAGATAGGCGGTGTTGAATTTCTCCGATAGCGGCTCGATGCCGATCCCCTTGAACAGCTTGTCCTGATCCAGGCCGGCGGTTTCCACCAGGGTCATCAGCCCGAAGCGGCGATGATCGTTGAAGATGATGCGGGCGGGCGCATCGGTCTCGAACACCACATGGTCATGCTTGCCGGCGCCGGCGCCTTCGGGCGCCTTGTCATAGACATAAGAACCGATGCGGCGCTGTTTGCCATGGGCATACACGCTCATGCGGCCGGACATGCCCAGATGGATCACCAGCGTCTCGCCGCTATCCAGGTCGGCCAGCAGATATTTCGCGCGGCGGCGCAAATGCAGGACTTTGCGCCCGCGCATCCGGGCGGCGAAGTCGCGCGGGAAGGGGATGCGCAGATTGTCCCGCCGGGTCTGAATATCGGTCAGGACATGACCCTCCATCACGGGAAGCAGTCCCAGGCGCACGGTCTCGACTTCGGGTAATTCCGGCATGGGCCCGTCATAAAGGGTCGCGGGGCGCGGCGGTAGCCTGTTGCAGCCGGGGCGGCTATGTTGCGGGCATGACTGAAAAAACCGCCAGTTTCGGTTTCCGCGATGTGCCCGAAGGCGAGAAGGAAGCCCTTGTCAAAGAGGTCTTCTCGTCCGTTGCCGCGCGCTATGACCTGATGAACGACCTGATGAGCGCCGGCGTCCATCGCATCTGGAAGGACGCGATGGTGGAATGGCTCAATCCTCAACCGGGCTGGAAAAGCCTGGACGTGGCGGGCGGCACCGGCGACATCGCTTTCCGCATCGTGGAGTTGGCGCGGGCCAGAAAAAACCAAAGGGGCGGCGGGGACGCGGCCGTGACGGTGTGCGACATCAATCAGCAGATGCTGGGCGAGGGCGTGCGCCGCGCCGAGGAAAAATCCGAGACCGCGATCGAATGGGTGTGCGGCAATGCCGAGGCGCTGCCGTTCCCCGACGCGCATTTTGATTCCTACACCATCGCCTTCGGCATCCGGAACGTGACGCACATCGAAAACGCGCTGGCCGAGGCGCGGCGTGTCTTGAAGCCCGGCGGACGTTTTCTCTGCCTGGAATTTTCCAAGGTGGAAGTGCCCGGCATGGACACGCTGTACGACGCCTATTCCTTCAAGCTGATGCCCAAGATCGGCGGCTTGGTGGCGAAAGACGAAGAGTCCTATCGCTATCTGGCCGAAAGCATCCGCCGCTTCCCGCCGCAAGCCAAGTTCGCCCAGATGATCGGCGATGCCGGGCTGGAACAGGTCAAGGTGCGCAACCTGTCGGGCGGCATCGCCGCCATGCATTCGGCCTGGCGTATCTGATGAGCGCGGTTTCCAGTTCCTTGCGCCTTCTCAATGCCGCCTGGCTGCTGGCCGGTCCGGCGCGAGCGTTCCGCGCCGGGCGCGCGGACGCTGGCGCCAAACTGAGCGTAGCGCTGGAAAAGCTGGGGCCCGCCTATATCAAGCTTGGCCAGATGCTGGCGACCCGGCCCGACATTGTCGGCGCCGAGATGGCGTCTGCGCTGGAACATCTTCAGGACCGCTTGCCGCCGTTCTCGGAAACAGAAGCCCGCGCCGAAATCATCCGCGCTTTCGGCAAGCCGGTGGAGGCGCTGTTCTCCAGCTTCGGGGCCGCGCTGGCCGCCGCCTCCATCGCACAGGTGCATCGCGCCCAGACCAGCGACACCCCGCCAGTGCGGGTGGCGGTGAAGATTTTGCGGCCCGGCATCCGCGAACAATTCGGGCGCGACCTGGAGGCGCTGGCCTTCTTTGCCCGCACCGCCGAACGCTATTCCGCCGAAGCACGGCGGCTGCGCTTTACCGCCATCGTCGCCACCTTGGCGGAATCGGTGGTGCTGGAGCTGGATCTGCGCATGGAAGCGGCGGCGGCGTCCGAGCTTTATGAACGCACGCGGGGGGAAGCGGAATTCCGCGTGCCGCATATCGACTGGACCCGCACCGCCGCGAGCGTGCTGACCAGCGAATGGATTGACGGCATTCCCTTGCGCGACACCGCCGCTATCGCCGCCGCAGGGCGCGATCCCAAGCAGGTGGCGGTGCTGGTGATGCGCAGCTTTTTGACCCAGGCGCTGCGCGACGGCTTTTTTCATGCCGACATGCATCCTGGCAACCTGTTCATTGACGCGGAAGGCCGCCTGGCGGCGGTGGATTTCGGCATCATGGGGCGGCTGGATGCCGGCATGCGCCGCTTCATGGCCGGCACGCTTGCCGGTTTCCTGCAGCGCGACTACCGCAAGGTCGCGGAACTGCATTACGAATTCGCCTTCGTGCCGCCGTATCATCCCATCGAGACCTTCGCGCAAGCCATGCGCGCCGTGGGCGAGCCGATCTTCGGGCGCAGCGCGCGCGATGTTTCCATCGCCCGGCTGCTCGGCCAATTGTTCGAGACGACGCGGCGCTTCGACATGCAGGCCCAGCCGCAATTGGTGCTGCTGCAAAAGACCATGGTGGTGGTGGAAGGCGTCTGCCGCGGGTTGGACCCGGACTTCGACATCTGGGATGCGGCGCGGCCGGTGGCGGAACGCTGGGTGAGCGACAATATGGGACCGGAAGCGGCCCTGACCCGCGCCGGCGAAACCTTCGGGGCGCTGGGCAAGCTGGCCCAGGACCTGCCGCAACTGGTCAAGAATGCGGAAGGATTGTCCCAGATGGTGGCGGAAGGCGGCGTGCGCCTGCATCCCGACACCACCCGCGCCATCGCCGAAGAACAGGAACGGCGTTCGCGCCCCACGCGCGTCGCCTTGATCGCGGTGCTGCTGGTGATCGCGGCGGCGCTGATCTTCGGCTTACAGCGGTTTTTTTGACAGGATGGCGAAGCGGAGGGTGAGCGACACCGCTGCCACCAGCAATCCGAACGCCAGTCCCAGCCAGATACCGAAGCCTTTGAGATCAGTGCCGAAGCCCAGCACCAGGCAGAGCGGCGCGCCCGCCAGCCAATAGGAGGCGCCCGCCAGCCACATCGGACCGCGCGCGTCTTTCAGGCCCCGCAGGCTCATGGAGGCCGCGACCTGGATACCGTCCACCAACTGGAAGGCGGCGGCGACGGCCAGGAAACTGACCGCCAGCGCCAGCACTTCGGCATTGTCGGGGATGTCGGGCAGCCACAGGCTGGCGATCTCGCGCGGCCACAACAGCAGCACCAAGGCGGTGCCGCACATGAAGATCGCGGACATGAGTATCGCGGTAAAGCCGGCCCGCCGCGCGGCGACGGCATCACCCGCGCCCGCCGCCATGCCCACCCGCACGGTGGCCGCCAGCCCGATGCCCAGCGGGATCATGAAGGTGAGAGAGGGAATGGTGATGGCGATCTGGTGCGCTGCCAGCGACGACAGGCCGATAATGCCCATCGCCAGGGCGGCGCCGTTGAACAGCGCCACTTCGAACACCATGGTGATGCCGATGGGCAGGCCCAGCCGGAACAGTTCGGCAAAGCTTTGCCAATGCGGCTGCCACATGCGGTGCAGGATGCGGTAGCGCTTCAGCGCCGGCACCGCCAGGCACACCGCCAGCATGGCGATGAAGCTGAAAATGTTGGAGCTGGCGCTGGCGAGGCCCGCGCCATAAATGCCCATGCGCGGGGCGCCGAAATGGCCGAAGATCAGGGCATAGTCGAAACCGGCATTCCACAGCACCGCAGCCCCCATCACCACCAGCGGCGGCACGGCGCGGCTTAGCGCCGTGGAGAAACCACGCAGCACCTGGAATCCCATGGCGAAGGGCAGGCCCCAGGCCAGGCCCGACATGAACACGGCCGCATCCGAGGCCAGTGATGCCTCCTGGCCCAGCAGGATCAGCAAGGGGCGGGTGAAGACCAGCACCGCCAGCAGCGGCAGCGACACGAATGCCACCGACCACAGGCCCATGCGCACCGCGATACGGACCTCGCGTTGATCGCGTGGCTTGGTACTGGCGCTGTGCTTGCCTTGGACATGGGCGATCACCGGCGACACCGCCATGGGGATGCCGCTGCCCAAAAGCCAGCACATGAAAAAGATGGTGTTGCCCAGCGCGGCCGCCGCCAGCGCCTGCTTGGTGAAATGGCCCAGCATCACGGTGTCGGTGGCCAGGATGACCATCTGGGCGAGCTGGGTGACGGCCATGGGCACCGCCAGGCGCAGCAGCTCGCGCGCCTCCAGCAGCCAGGCATTGCGGCTGTTGGCGGGGATTACCGGTCCCGGATCGGCAACATGGTCGCTCATGGCCGGCGCAATAGCACAGGCGGGCGACGAAGGCGCGTCCAGGCGCTATAAAAAGCCATGCAGCCCTGGAACATCGCCCATCGCGGCGGCGCCCAACTGATGCCGGAAAACACGCTGGCGGCCTTTGCCGGAGCGCTGGCGCGCGGCTGTGACGGCGCCGAGCTGGATGTGCAATTGACCCGCGATGGTGTGGTGGTGGTGCATCACGATTTCCGGCTGGTGGCGGACATGACGCGCCGCGACGGCGTTTGGCTGAGCGGGGCGGGACCGCGTCTCAAAGACCTGACGTGGGATGAACTACAAACTTTCGATGTCGGCACTGTGCGGCCGGGCAGCGACACTGCGCGCAGTCATCTGCTGCTGAAGCCGCTGGCGGCGCTGGTGCCGTCGCTGGACGACGTGGTGGCGCTGGCGGGACGCGGCTTCAAGCTGCTGGTGGAATTGAAATGCGACGGCAGCGCCGACAGCGGTGACCCGGTGGCGCTGGCCGATGCCGCCTATGAGGTTTGCGCCGGACTTGAGAACATCATCTTTGTCGGCTTCGACTGGCGGGCCCTGGCGCAGATCCGCCGGCGCGACGTGGGCGCGCAATGCTGGTTCACCACCGACAGATTGTCAGGTGATGCGCGCCCGGTGATCGACGCGATCGCTGCGGCGGGCGGGCAGGGCTGGTTTCCCCATCTGGCAGATACAACGCCGGAAAACGTCGCCTATGCCCGCACCCTTGGGCTGAAAATCGGAGCTTGGACGGTCAATGAGAGCGCCGATATGCGCCGGCTGATGGACCTGGACGCGATCTGCACAGACCGGCCGGATCTGCTGTCCGCCCTGGCTTAGGGAACTTTCCCGGAACTCGCGTGTTTAACAGGCAGATTTCCGGAGGAATATTCATGCCGCTTCTGACCATTGTGATCGTGCTTATTGTCGTTGGCGTGCTGCTCTGGCTGGTCAACACCTATATCCCCATGGACAGCAAGATTAAGTCCATCCTCAACGCGGTGGTTGTCATCGCCGTGGTGATCTGGCTGCTGCAGGCCTTCGGGGTACTCGGTTCGCTCGAAGGCATCCGCGTCGGGAAGTAGCGCCTCAAACTCACATGTCTTGGCTTCATGCGGGCCATCCACCTTCTTCTGGCGCTTCGCGCACTGGATGGCCCGGTCAAGCCGGGCCATGACATGGGAGAAGGCGGTTACAGCCCTTCAAACAAGGCCGTTGAAAGATACCGTTCCGCAAAGCTCGGGATGATCGTCACGATCGTCTTGCCGGCATTTTCGGGACGCGCCCCCACTTCCAGCGCCGCGGCGATGGCCGCGCCGGAGGAAATGCCCACCGGGATGCCTTCTTCGCGCGCCGCACGGCGGGCGGTTTCCAGCGCCGTCTCGTTGGAGATGGTGATCACTTCGTCAATCACCTTGCGGTCCAGGATGGCGGGCACGAAGCCGGCGCCGATGCCCTGGATCTTGTGCGGGCCGGGCGCGCCGCCCGACAGCACGGGGGAATCTTCGGGTTCCAGCGCGATCATCTTCACCGACGGCTTCTTGGCCTTCAGCACCTGGCCCACGCCGGTGATGGTGCCGCCGGTGCCCACGCCGGAAATCACGATGTCCACCTTGCCATCGGTGTCGTTCCAGATTTCCTCGGCCGTGGTCGAACGATGGATTTCCGGATTGGCGGGATTCTCGAATTGCTGCGGGATCACGGCGCCCGGATGGCTGGCCACCAGCTCATGGGCGCGGGCGATGGCGCCCTTCATGCCCTTGGCCGCTTCGGTCAGTTCGATCTGCGCCCCCAGGATCATCAGCATCTTGCGCCGTTCCAGCGACATGCTTTCGGGCATCACCAGGATCAGCTTGTAGCCCTTGGACGCGGCCACAAAGGCCAGCGCGATGCCGGTATTGCCGGATGTCGGCTCGATCAAGACCGTCTTGCCCGGCGTGATGATGCCTTGCTTCTCCATCGCCTCGATCATGTGGACGCCGATGCGGTCCTTTACCGAGGAGAGGGGATTGAAGAATTCCAGCTTGAGCAGGATGTCGGCCTTGACGCCGGCGGCCTTGGGCATGCGGCCCAGGCGCACCAAAGGCGTGTCGCCGATGGTCTGGGTGATGGAATCATAGATGCGGCCGCGGCCGGGCTTACCCTGTTGCATGGCGTTCTCCTAAATTATGAAATCGGCGCTGTTCTCGGCGCCGGCTTCGACACCCGCGTGACGGGCACGCTGGCAAAGATCCTCGATGGACACGGAATCCAGCCGCACCATCAGTTCGTCCTGTAGCGTCGAAACGAACGGCGCCACGATGCGTTGGCCCAGGTCCGAGCGCGGTGAGTGCTTTTCCTCGTCATCCTCGATGCTTTCGGCCACCCGCACCACATCGCCCACCGAGATGCGGCGGCGTTCGCGTGCCAGGCGGTAGCCGCCGCGGGGCCCACGCACGCCCTTGAGAATGCCGGCGCGCACCAGTTGCTGCATCACCTGTTCCAGATAGCGTTGCGGCACGCCCTGGCGGGCGGTGATTTCCTTGGCCTGCACCGGCTCGGGACGGGCGTTGAAGGCGATATCAATCACCGCTTCCAGCGCCAGCAGGGTTTTGCGGGACAGTTTCAACATTAGGATTTGACCGTCATGCCGGTGGAGCCGAAGCCGCCGCAGCCGCGCGCGCTGTCGGACAGGGCCTCCACTTCGACCAGTTCGGCCTGTTCATGGCGCGCGATCACCATCTGGGCGATCTTCATGCCGCGTGAGATCTTGAACACCGCATCGCTGTGGTTGATCAGGATGGCCTTGATCTCGCCGCGATAGTCGCTGTCGATGGTGCCCGGCGAATTCAGGCAGGTAATGCCATGGTTCAGCGCCAGGCCGGAGCGCGGGCGCACCTGCGCCTCCATGCCATGCGGCAATTCGATGGCGATGCCGGTGGCCACCGCCATGCGGGCGCCGGGCTTCAATTCGATGTCGCTGTCAATCGCCGCCAGCAAATCCAGGCCTGCCGAGCCTTGGGTGGCGTAATGGGGCAGGGGCAGGTCCTGCGCATGCGGTAATTTCTTGATCCCAACCTTCACGCAGCACCCTTGAGTTTTTGCGCGATGCGGGCCGCCAACTGTGTTCCCACTTCGCTTTTGGTCATGTCGGGCCAGTCTTCGGTGCCGGCCTCGCTGATCAGGTGAATGCGGTTGCGGTCGCCGCCCATTACGTCGCCCGACACGTCATTGGCGATGATCCAGTCGGCGCCCTTGCGGCCGCGCTTGGCCACGGCGTTGGTGACGACATCATCGGTTTCGGCGGCAAAGCCGATCACCAGGCGCGGGCGATGCGGTCCGCCAGCGATGGTCGCCAATATGTCGGGATTTTCCACCAGCTTGATCAGCGGCACCACGCGGTCCACCGACTTCTTGATCTTGGAATTGGCGGCGATGTCGGGCCGCCAGTCGGAAACCGCCGCCGCCATCACCAGCACATCGGCGGGCAGGGCGGCTTCGCAGGCGGCCAGCATTTCGCGCGCCGTGGTGACGCGCTGCAGCTTGACGCCTTGCGGGGGGGCGATGGAGACGGGACCGGAGATCAATGTGGTCGCAGCGCCCGCGCGCATCAGCGCTTCGGCGATGGCATAGCCCTGCTTGCCGCTGGAATGGTTGGCCAGGAAACGCACCGGGTCCACCGGCTCGCGGGTGGGGCCCGCCGTGACCAGCGCCGTCATGCCGGCCAGCGGACCGGATGCGGACAGCGCCTGTTCGATGGCGGCGACGATCTCCGCCGGCTCGGCCATGCGGCCGGGGCCGAACTCACCGCAGGCCATCTCGCCGTCACCCGGACCTACAAACAGCACGCCGTCTTTTTCCAGTAGCGCGCGGTTGCGCTTGACGCTGGCGCTTTCCCACATCCGCACATTCATGGCGGGCGCCATCAGCACTTTCTTGTCGGTGGCCAGGAGCGCGGTGGAGGCGAGATCATTGGCCAACCCGTTGGCCATCTTGGCCATCAGGTCGGCGGTGGCCGGCGCGACCACCACCAGGTCGGCGCTGCGCGAAAGCTGGATGTGGCCCATCTCGGCTTCGTCGGTCAGGCTGAAGAGATCGGAATAGATTTTCTCGCCGGTCAGCGCCGACAGCGACAAAGGCGTGACGAACTCCGCCCCCGCCTTGGTGAGGATGGCGCGGGTCCGGACCCCGCGTGTGGCCAGGGCGCGCACCATTTCCAGGCTTTTATAGGCGCTGATGCCGCCGCCAACGATCAGGAGAATGGTTTTGCCGAGCACGCGTTAAATCCACGCTTGAAGGACGGGGTATATAGCAAATCACGGCGACGGCGTGTAATTCTTCATCAAGCCTTTGAAAATACTGCCTGAATGTTCGGTTAAGCCGACGTTCATCAGCCCTTGTCATGCTTGGAACATGACCATGAGGACCGGCGACCTTTATCGACTGGCGGGCGACCTGGCGGCCGAACACGGCAAGGCGGCGTCCGATTATGCCAGCCGCGCGGTGATGACCCTGGAAGCCGAAGGCTCCCATGAGCGGGCGCAGTTCTGGTTCCTGATGCTGGTCCTGCTCGGCGACATCCATTCGGGCCGCATCGACCCCGACCAGCACATCTCCATCCACTAAAGTTCCGCAAAATGCGTTAGCATCCCTGCGCGCTTCGCAGGGACTCTCATGCCGCTCGATCCACTGGTGAAAGCCTTCCTGGACAAGGCCGCCGCGTTTCCGCGCCCCAAGGCCTGGGACGTGCCGCCCGCCATCACCCGCCAATCCTTCGCCGGCATGATGCAGCTCACCAGTCCCAGGGACGTGGCGGTGGGCAAGGTGGAGAATTTCACCATTCCCGGTCCGGGCGGCGAGATCCGCGCCCGCTCCTATGCGCCGGTGGCGGCGTCGGGGCCGCAACCCACCCTGATTTATTTTCACGGCGGCGGCTTTGTTGCCGGCAGCCTGGACAGCCATGACGGGTTGTGCCGGTTGTTCGCGGCCGAAGGCGGTTTCCGGGTGATCGCGGTGGATTACCGGCTGGCGCCGGAGCATCCATACCCCGCGGCGATGGACGACGCCTGGGCCGCGACCCAATGGATCGAACAGAATGCCGCCGAGATCGGCGTGGATGCCGGCCGCATCGCGGTGGGCGGCGACAGCGCCGGCGGCATGCTGGCCGCCATCGTCACCCAATTGGCGCGGGAAAAGGGCGGCATCAGGATCGCCTACCAGATGCTGTTGTTTCCCAACACCCAGATGGGCGGGGAGACCGCTTCGCTGAACGAATTCGCGGTGGGTTATTTCCTGGAACGCCGCGCCATCGAATATTTCAACTCGCTGTACCTGGGCAACGAGGCCGATACCGCTTCGCCCAAAATCTCGCCGCTGCGCGCCAAGGATTTTTCCGGCCTGCCGCCGGCTTACATCATGCTGGGCGGCTATGATCCCCTGCATGACGAGGGGCTTGCCTATGCCGAGAAGCTGCGCGGCGCCGGGGTGAAAGTTACCATCGCCGATTATGCCGACATGGTGCATTGCTTCATCTATCTGCAAACCGTGCTGCCCCAAGCGCATGACGCGGTGGCCGAGGCGGCAAAAGCGGTGAAGACGGCGCTGGCCGCCGCTTAAGGCAGGATGCCGTTGGGGTCCAACACCTGGCGGAGCGCGGCGCGCATCCGGCTTTGCAAGGTGCTGGGTTCAGGGCCCGCCATCGCCTTTTCCGCCACTTCCCGGATCACTTGCGCCTGGGCGACGCCGTCGCCCAGCACGCGCGGGAAAATCATGGTCAGGCGCAGTTGCGCGCCGTCCTGGCAGATGCCGCTCACTTGGCCCAGCACCAACCCATGCGATCCGGCGCGGGGAGAGTGTTCGCGCATCGCCTGGTCCAGAGCCGCGCGCGCGGTGGCGTAAAGCACCGGCAGCCGCGACCAGGTGGCGAAGGCCTGGATACTGTCCACCGTGACGCCGCGATCCAGCAGGGCGTCGCTTTGGTCCGATGGTTCCGCGATGGCGCGCACCTGCGCGCCCAGCCTTGCGGCCAGGGCATCGAAGCGCTTGCGGCTGGCGGTGATGTCCGCCTCGCTGCCGCAGAAGGTGACGGCGAGGGCAGCGGCGTTATCGTCCAGGCGCCGCGCCTGGCGGTAAATCTCTTCCAGCCTTTGCCACAGCGTCAGCCGCGTGCCCGCCATCTGGCTGTTGAAGCGGGTCTGGGCCGCGTCCGACAGGCGTGCATCGCACAGGGCGATGCCGTGGCGTTCGGCTTCATGCAGCGCCGCCAACCCGCCGGCGAAATCGGGAAACAGGTAATGACGTTGTTCGCTGCGCGGGGGCAGGGCGCGCACTCGCAAAGTCGCGGCGGTGACGATGCCACACGGCAGATCGAGTCCGGACTCCACCAGTCCTTGCGGTGTTGCCACTTTCACATCCCGCAGCCAAGGTACATTGCCGTGCGCGACCGGACCGCCCAGGGTGGTGAAGCTGTCGGAACCCAGCCACAGGCCACGCGCGGCTAACTGGCGCGCCAACTCCGTGCTGCTGATCCCGGCTTCGACTTCGGCCAGCCCCGCCATGAAATCCACCGACAGCAGCCGGTCCATGCGGGCGAGGTTCAACACCACATGCAACTTGTCGCTCGCCGTCGTCACGGCAATCCCGTCTTCGGCGCAGAGGCGCAGGATGGACAGCACATCGTCGCGATTGCGCGGCACCAGCACCGCATCGGGAATCTCGGAGACCTGGCCCGCGCGCAGCCGCAGGCGATCGGCGGCGGTGGCGCGGGCGGCATGGGCCAGGCGCGTGTCCTTGTCTTCGCGCAACCCCGCTTCGCCGAGCAAGGCGAGGAATTTTTCGCGTGATGCGCCGCTGAGCCGGCTTTGCGCCAAAGTGATGTCGTCACGCGCACGCGGCGGCGTCAGCAACAGCGCCGGCATGGCCAGCGCATCCGCCAGCCAGCGCCAGGACGGCTCGGCGGTATCCCAGCGAATCCACTGATTCATGGTGCTAGAGTAGCGCAAAAGCCCTAGACTCGCAGATTCAGGGCCGCCGGGCAGATTTCGAAGCTGGCGGGCAGGATACCGGCGCTTTCGCCGTCGGTTTCCACATCCACCGGCGCCAAAGTGTCCAGGGTGGGGGCCGTGGTCAGGCGCAGGGTGCGAAAAGTGCGGGCCTCGGCGGCGCGGTTCCGTCCATCCAGCACCGTCATGTCGAACGCGCCATTGGCGGGGACCAGCTTGACGCTGGCGATGCCGGCGATCTCGTCCAGGCCGCTTGCCATCAATCGCACCCTTGTCGGTCGCCAGGCGAGCCGCGCCAGGAAGCGGTGCCAGGCGGCGGCAAAGCCCGGACCGAACAACCGGGCGATGCGGGCGCGTCCCAAGGCGCGCGCCGTGCTGGCGGAGAGCCCGAAGCTGGCGCCGCCCAGGAAATAGCGCGTCACCGGCTCGCCGCCATCGCTGACGCAGGCGACGCGGCCCAGGGTCGTCTTGTGGATGCGGGCGCGGGCCAGATGCGCCACCCCCGCGCGCCAGCCCGGCGCGATGCCGAAGCGCCGGCACAGGGCGCTGTCATGCCCGCTATGGACGAAGCTGAAGGTCGCGTCGGGCGCCAGCGCCACGCCGCGTTCAAAGAAACCGTTCAGCGCTTCATTGATGGTGCCGTCGCCGCCCACCGCGATGATTTCCATGTGACCATCGCGCAGGGCTTCGCGCACCATATGGGCGGCCTGGGCCGGTCCGGTGGTGACAAAGAAGGACATCAGGGGAAAGATGCGCTCCAGCGCTTCCTCGATCTGTTGCCAGTCGCGCCCGGTGCGGCCGCCGGCCGCGGCGGGGTTGAAGACGACGAAGGCCGTCATGGGCTCGTCCTGTACAATGGCGCCAGACTGTCAATTTCCCGCGCCGTCTTGTCGGCATCCCAGCCCAGTTGAAGCGCCATCTGGGCGGCGACTTTTTCCGTCACGGCTTTGCTGGGCGGCCCGAACTGGCCGATGCCGGTGCGCCGCATCACCATGTCTTCCAGGGTCAGCGCCATTTCTTCGCGCAAGGCAAAGCCCACTTGCGCCGGCGTGTCGCCGCTGGGCCCCAGCTTGGCGAGGTCCGTCAGCCGCGCGCCCTTGAGCGCTTCGGGCAGCCGCGCCCCCAGCATGTGCGCCAGATGCCGCAGGGAGGAAATGCCGGGCCAGGTTTTCTGGAAGCCCTTCAGCATCTCGTCGAAACGCTCGAAGCGTCCGCCGGGCAACGGCGTGGTGGCGGTGGCGCAGCGCGCCGTCTTCATGTCCAGCTTGGCGGCCAGGGCATCGGTGATGCTTTCGGCCAGGTCGCGCGAGGTCGTCCATTTGCCGCCCAGCGCGGAAAACACCCCATCCAGCGAGCCTTCCTTGCCATGATCCACCAGTTCGGAACGGCGGCTGACATTGTAGCTGTCCTTGGAGCCGTCGCTGACCAGCGGCCGCAGGCCGGCATAGAAGAACTCGACCTTGTCGGTCGCCAGCGGCGCGGCAGGCAGATATTTGCGGAAGATGGCGAGGAAATTTTCAATGTCGCTTTCGCTGACGCCGACCGTGGCGGGATCGCCGGTAAAGGGCGTGTCGGTGGTGGCCAGCAATGTATGGCCGCGCCAGGGCAGGGCGAAGAGATGGCCCGAGCCGGCCTCGATGGTCAGTGCCGCCTTGCTGATGCGCGGCACCATGACATGGATGCCCTTGGAGCGGATCAGCTTGTGTGCGGCGGCTTCGCCCGTCGCCTGCTCCAGGAACAGGTCGGCCCAGGGACCGGCCGCCACCAGCACCGTCTTGGCGCGGATATCGAAACAGGTGCCGGCCATGGTTTCGTGCACGGCGCAGCCTTCGACCTTGCCGTTTCGCAGGATCAGCCGGTCGGCCGAGACATAGTTGGCGATGGCCGCGCCATGGGCATCGGCATCGATCAGGTTTTCCAGCGCGATGCGCTCGGGGCTGTACATCTGGGCGTCGTGATATTCGAAAGCGCCTTCGAAGCGCTCACCCGTCAGCACCGGCTCGCGCGCCAGGGCTTTCTTGCGGTTCAACCAACGATGGCCGGGCAGATGCTGGCCGGGATCGGCCAGCCGGTTGCGATCATAGGAAAGAAAATCATAGAGCGTCAGGCCGGCCTTCAGCTTGGCCCGCTCCATCAGCCCGGCGCCATACAGCGGCAGCAGGAAGGGCAGCGGCCGCACCAAATGCGGCGCCATGCGCATCAGGCCCAGCCGCTCGCGCAAGCTTTCGCGCACCAACCCGAATTCGAAATTGCGCAGGTAGCGCAGCCCGCCATGCGCCAGCTTGGAATTGTGGGCGCTGGTGGCCGAGGCGAAGTCCCGCGCCTCGATCAACGCCACCTTCAAGCCGCGCATCGCCGCATCGCGCGCGGTGAAACAGCCGGTGGCGCCGCCGCCGATGATCAGGACGTCGAATGTTTCGTTGGAGAGACGGTCTAGAGCGCGCAGCATGCGCGCGAAGGCTACAATTCAAACAGGCGAATGCCTACTTGATCTTGCCTTCCTTGAACTCGACATGCTTGCGCAGCACCGGGTCGTACTTCTTGATCGAGAACTTCTCGGTCATGGTGCGGGTGTTCTTCTTGGTGACATAGAAAAAGCCCGAGCCGCCTTCGCTGTTGAGGCGGATTTTCGCGGTGGTGGGCTTGGCCATGACAGTCTCCAGGAAGGGCAGGTCGAGAGGGCGGGGTAATGGGGGATAAGCCCCACTCCTGTCAAGCAAATCCGCCGAAAAGGGCGGAAATCAGCGCTTTTTGCCCCGAAAACGGTCCTTGCCGGGCCGGCGGGACGGCATGCTGGAGCGGGGTTTGCTGCCCATCCGGGGAGACTCGTCCGGCGCATCGGCCAAGCAAAAGCGCAGGCCCCCGGTCAGAGGGGCTGCTTCCAGCAGCTTCACCGCCAGGGCGTCGCCCATGCCGTAGCTGACGCGGGTGCGCTGGCCGACCAGGGCCTGGCGCTTTTCGTCATGGTTGAAATAGTCGGCGCCCAGGCTGCGGATGGGGATCAGGCCTTCGGCGCCCAGATCGGCCAGGCGAACGAAAAGCCCGAAGCGGGTGACGCCGGTGACGCGGGCATCGAAGCTTTGGCCGATGCGGTCTTCCATGAAGGCGGCGACATAGCGGTCGGTGGAATCGCGTTCCGCCGCCATCGCGCGGCGTTCGGTGATGGTGATGTGCTCGGCGATTGAAGCCATGCCGGACATTTCGCGCTCGGTCAGACCGCCTTCGCCCAGGTCGAACGCCTTGATCAGGGCGCGGTGCACGATCAGGTCGGCATAGCGGCGGATGGGCGAGGTGAAGTGGGCATACTTGGCCAGGTTCAGGCCGAAGTGACCGATATTGGCCGGATCGTAGATCGCCTGCGCCTGGGAACGCAGCACCACGTCGTTCATCACTGCTTCATGGGGCGTACCTTTGGCGCCGGACAGGATGCGGTTGAACACACCGGGCTGCACCACCTGGCCCTTGGCGAAGGTGATGTTGAGGGTGCGCAGGAAATCGGAGAAGGCGAACAGTTTTTCCTTCGAGGGCGTGTCATGCACCCGGTAGATCAGGGGCGTACGCGCTTTCTCCAGCGCCTCGGCGGCCGCGACATTGGCCAGCACCATGAATTCCTCGATCAGCTTCATGGATTCCAGGCGATCGCGATAGGCGATGGAGGCGACCTTGCCGTCGGCGCCCAAGATGACGCGGCGTTCGGGCAGGTCCAGGTTCAGCGGGTCGCGCTTGCCGCGGGCGACGCAGAGCGACTGATACGCCTCCCACACATCGGCCAGCGTCTTCTTCACGATGCTGTCCATGCCCGCATGGGGATTGCCGTCGAACGCGGCCTGCGCCTGGGCATAGGTCAGCTTGGCGGCGGAACGCATCACCGCGCGCAGGAAGGTGTGGCTTTTCTTGTGGCCGGAACGGTCGAACACCATGCGCGCCACCAAGCAAGGGCGGTCCACGCCTTCGCGCAGCGAACACAGGTCGGCCGAAAGCTCCTCGGGCAGCATCGGCACCACCCGGTCGGGGAAGTAGGCGCTGTTGCCGCGCTTCAAGGCTTCCTTGTCCAGCGCCGAGCCGGGGGTGACGTAATGGGCGACGTCGGCGATGGCGACTAGCACGATGTGACCGCCGCTGTTGGACGGATCATCATCCAGTCCGGCCCATACCGCATCGTCATGGTCGCGGGCGTCGGGCGGATCGATGGTGACCAGCGGCACGGCGCGCAGGTCGGTGCGTCCTTGCGGCGTAATGGGCTGGGCCGCCTTGGCCTCGTCGATCACCGCGGTTGGAAATTCCGTGGGAATGCCGTGATCGTGAATGGCGATCAGGCTGATGGTCTTGGGCGAATCCATGCTGCCGATACGCTCGACCACCTTGACGCGGCTGAACCCGGCAATGCGCCCGCTGCGCGGTTCGGCCGCCACCAGTTCATTGTGCTTGGCGCCGCCCAGGTCGGCTTTATCCAGCGCATATTCGGTGCGCTCTTTCTTGTTGATCGGCACCAGCCGCCAGCCGGTGGAAGGCGCATCGCGCAACACGCCGATCAACCGGGTCTGGGTTTCGCGCTCCAGCCGGCGGATGATGCGGGCCTCGTAGCTTTCGCCATGCTTGCTCATACGCGCCAGAACGCGATCGCCAATCATGGGAGCGCCGCCTTCCTTGGGCGGCATCAGATAGATCAGCGGCGGCGCGTCAGAGCCGCCCCATTCCAGCGGCTTGGCCAGGGTTTCGCCATCGGCATCAATGCCGGTGACTTCGATCAGGCAGACTTCGGGCAGCTCACCCGGCTTGGTGAAGCCGCGCTTGGGGCTGCCTTCAATGGCGCCGTCGGCCTGAAGCTCTTTCAGGATGCGCTTGAGCAGGATGCGGTCGGAGCCCTTGAGGCTCAGTTTCTTGGCCAGGTCGCGCTTGTTGGCGCCGCCGGCCAGCAGTTCAAGCACCCGCGCCTTGTCCAGGGCGGGCGTATTGCGGGGAGATTTATTCTTCAATTGTCCTATTCGCCTGCCATCTCGGGCGCCTTCGATTTACCGGAGGGCTTGCCCGTGGTCGTCTTGTCGGACGCTTTGGCCGCGGGCTTGGCAGCTTTCTTCTTGGGTTTGGATTTGGCGGCGGGTTTTTTCTCCGCGCCGTCGGGATTTTCCGCCTTCACCTTGGCAGGCTTGGCCGCTTTCGCGGCCTTCGGCGCCTTGGCGGGCTTCTTCTTTTTCTTGCCGCCCTTGGCCGCACGCTCAGCGATCAACGCCAGCGCCTGTTCCATGGTCACGGCATCGGGCTCGGTGCCTTCATGCAGGGTGGCGTTGGTCTCGCCGTCGCTGACATAGGGACCGAACTTGCCTTTCAGCACCTTGATCGCCCGGCCGTCCGGCGCTGCGCCCAGATCCTTGAGCGTCTGCGCGCCGCGGCGGCCAGGGCCGCGCAGCTTCTTCTCGGCCAGCAAGGTCACGGCATGGTTCAGGCCGATCTCGAACACGTCCTCGGGCGAGGGCAGCGAGGCATAGATGCCGTCATGGGCGACGTAAGGCCCAAAGCGGCCGAAATTGGCGCTGATCTTCTTGCCGTCTTCGGGATGGAGGCCGACTTCGCGCGGCAGCGCCAGGAGCTTCAGCGCCATTTCCAGGTCCACGTCGGACTTGTCGGTGCCTTGCGGCAACCCGCTGCGCTTGGGCTTTTCGCCTTCGCCGCGCTGGACATACGGCCCATAACGGCCGGTGCGCAGGGTGATCTTTTCCTTGCTTTCGGGATCTTCGCCGATCTCCACCGGGCCGGCATCGCCTTCGCTGGCGCCCAACTGCTTGGTGAAGCGGCATTCGGGATAGTTGGTGCAGCCGATAAAGGCGCCGAACTTGCCCAGCTTCAGGTTCAGGCGGCCGCCTTCGCAGGACGGGCACTTGCGCGGGTCCACGCCCTCGGCGCCGGGCGGGAAGATGTGCGGCTCCAACACCTTTTCCAGCTCGTCAATGACATGGGTGATGCGCAGGTTCTTGGTTTCGCCCACCGTGGCGGAGAATTCGGTCCAGAAATCGCGCAACAATTGTTTCCAGTCCAGCTTGCCGTCGGAAACCGCATCCAGCTTCTCTTCCAGGTCGGCGGTGAAGTCATAGGCGACATAGCGCTTGAAGAAGCTGTTCAGGAAGGTGGTGACCAGCCGGCCCTTGTCCTCGGGCAGGAAGCGCTGGCGGTCCATCTTCACATAGGCGCGGTCGCGCAGGGTCGAGATGATCGAGGCATAGGTGGAGGGGCGGCCGATGCCCAGCTCTTCCAGCTTCTTCACCAGGCTGGCTTCGGAATAGCGCGGCGGCGGCTCGGTGAAATGCTGCGCCGGGGTGACGGTCTCGACCTTGGTCTTGTCGCCGGCCGCAACCTTGGGCAGCCTGGAGCCGTCTTCGTCGGACTCGTCGTCCTGGCCTTCGAGATAAAGCGTCAGGAAGCCGTCGAACAACGTCACGGTGCCGGTGGCGCGCAGGGTGATCTTGCCGTCGCCCGACAGCACATCTACGGTGGTGCGTTCCTGTTCGGCGCTTTCCATCTGGCTGGCGACGGCGCGTTTCCAAATCAGCTCATACAGCTTGGCGGCGTCGGCATCGAGGTAACGCGCCACTTCTTCGGGCGTGCGCGAGAAGCTGGTGGGGCGCACCGCTTCATGGGCTTCCTGGGCGTTGGCATTGTTGTTGGTATAGGCGCGGGCGGCGGCGGGCACATAGCGGGCGCCATATTTGCGCCCGATCATCTCGCGGGCCTCCACGATGGCTTCGCCGACCATGGTGATGCCGTCGGTACGCATATAGGTGATCAGGCCGGTGGTGTCGCCGCCGATTTCCACGCCTTCATAAAGCCCTTGTGCGATCTGCATGGTGCGCTTGGCGTTGAAGCCCAGCTTGCGGCTGGCTTCCTGCTGCAGGGTCGAAGTCTTGAAGGGCGGCGAGGGGTTGCGCTTGACCGGCTTGGCCTCGACGCTGCCCACCGAAAAGCTCTGGGCGTTGATCGCGGTCACGGCGCGGGTGGCGTCCGCTTCGTTGGTCAGCGACATTTTCTCGATCTTCTTGCCGTCCAACTGGATCAGGCGGGCAGCGAAGGCGCCGCCGGGGGCGACCAGATCGGTATCGATGCTCCAATATTCCTGGGGCTTGAAGGCTTCGACTTCCTGTTCGCGCTCCACGATCAGGCGCAGGGCGACGGACTGGACGCGCCCCGCAGAGCGCGCGCCCGGCAGCTTGCGCCACAGCACGGGCGAAAGAGTGAAGCCGACCAGATAGTCCAGCGCGCGGCGGGCGAGATAGGCGTCCACCAGTTCCTGGTTGATCTGGCGCGGATGCTGGATGGCTTCCAGCACGGCGGTCTTGGTGATGGCGTTGAACGCCACCCGCTCGACCGGCATGTCCTTGAGCAGGTTCTTGCCGCGCAGCACTTCCAGGATGTGCCAACTGATGGCCTCGCCCTCGCGGTCCGGGTCGGTGGCCAGGATCAGCTTGTCGGCGCCTTTCACGGCGGCGGCGATGTCCTTGATCTTGGAGGC
>CANJJD010000031.1 GCA_947474645.1 Alphaproteobacteria bacterium
CCACTACAACACCGTCCGGCCGCACTCATCCCTGGGATATCGGCCACCCGCACCGCTGGCATTCAGCCCTGTCCCACCACCTCTGGATCAGGCGGCGGCGATGCAATAGTCTCTCTATGCCGGTGGTACAAAATATCCGTCAGGTCAGTGCCGATAGCGTATTTTGAGAAAAATGCGCTATTGAGTTCACATGATCCCCTGGATCCATCTCGATACGGCAACCGTCCCTGGCGGAAGCGACAAGCTCAAGCTCATGCAGCGGGGCGGCGAGTTCTCTATTCTGGCGGGCGCCCACACGCTGATGAACAGCCGGATGAGCGGTTCGGAAGAGGCGCTTGCGACCCTGGTCTGCGCCCGCCTTCAAGGTCCTTGCAGCCTGCTCATCGGCGGCTATGGCATGGGCTTCACCTTGCGGGCGGCCATGGGCGCACTCCCCGGCAATGCCCGCATTCTGGTGGCTGAACTGGTGCCGGCCGTCATGGCATGGGCGCGTGGCCCGATGGCCGCACTGACCGCCGGATGCCTTGATGATCCCAGGGTCGCCATTCACGAAGGCGATGTCGGAGAGGTCATGGCATCAAGGCCGGGCGGCTTCGACGCCATTATACTGGATGTGGATAACGGTCCGGACGGCTTCAGCCGTGATGTGAATAGCAGGCTTTACAGCGCCAAGGGCCTTGCCGTGGCGCGCAAGGCGCTTCGGCCAAAAGGCATGCTGGCCGTGTGGTCGGCGGCGCCGAATGAGGCATTTACCGGCCGCCTGGGCAATGCAGGGTTCGCGGTTGAAAAAGTGAAGGCCCGCGCAAACCGGGGCCGCGGCGCCTGGCATACCATCTGGATCGCCACAAAAAAGGTTTAAGGCCTCGCTTTTTTGGGGCGCTGCGGTCATGGTCCCGGTCATCACTCCTACACAGATTGGAACCCACATGGCCGCTCGCAGAAACAACGCCCGGAAAAAGGACAAAAGGCGCAGGCACGCGAAATCCCGCAAAGCCGCCACCGAGGCAGCCGCCGCCAACGCGCAAAGCACCACCCAATCGCCCACGCGCCGGACCCCTGCATCCCGCTAGTTCCATGGTTTCACCCGGGGACATCGCGCTATAAGAAGGCTGACGCCAGAGGAATTCTGCCATGACCAGCGAAGAAGATGTTCTGGCGGCACTTGATAAGCCGGCCGCCATTTACCCTTTGCAGCAGCGCCTCGATCCCAGCAGCAAAAGCACCGATCCCCTCCAGGATCTTCTGATGCGCATGCGGGCCGCCGGCAAGGTGAAGTTCGATATCAAGACCGGAAAGTGGTCCAGAGTTTAGGGGCGCATGCTTCCGACACTTCCGATCATCGACCCGCACCAGCATTTCTGGGACCTGACCCGCAACTATCTGCCCTGGCTGAAGGACGCGCCGATCGCGTCCTTCCGCTATGGCGATTACAGCGCGTTGAAGCGCGACTATCTGCCGGACGACTATCGTCGCGACGCCCTGGACCTGAACCTGGCCGGATCGGTTTTCGTCGAAACCGAATGGGACCGCCGCGATCCGGTCGCCGAGACGCGCTGGGTGGATGCGCTCAGCCGCAATTGCGGCCTGCCCAGCGCCATGGTCGCCCACGCGGCGCTTCATCAGAATGACGCCGCCGATATCCTGGCGCAGCACGCGGCCTTTCCGCTGGTGCGCGGCATCCGGCACAAGCCGGCTTCGGCGCCGTCAGCGGATAAAATCGAAAAGGGCGCGCCGGGCTCCATGACGGATCCGTCCTGGCGCCGCGGCTACGCGATGCTGTCGCGTCATAGGTTCAGCTTCGACCTACAGACGCCCTGGTGGCACCTGGCCGAAGCCGCTGAGCTGAACGCGGCCTTCCCGGATACCCTGATCATCCTCAATCATACCGGGCTGCCGCGCGATCGCAGCGCCGCTGAACTTGACGGCTGGCGCGCGGCCATGACGAACTTTGCGGCCGCGCCCAATGTGGCGGTCAAGATATCCGGCCTGGGCGAGCGGGACCACACATGGAGCCTGGAGCGCAACCGCGGCGTTATTCTGGACACAATCAAAATCTTCGGCGAGGATCGCTGCATGTTCGCAAGCAATTACCCGGTGGACAGCCTGGTGGGCAGCATGGCCACGATCTATTCGGGCTTCGCGGAAGCGACCAGCGGAATGGGACATGAGGTGCAGGCCAAGCTGTTTTCCCGCAATGCCGCCCGCATCTACCGGCTGGATACGCCATGAGCGAAAGAATCGGCTTTGTCGGCATCGGCATCATGGGCGCGCCCATGGTGCGCCGCCTGATGGCGCGCGGCCGGCAGGTATCGGTGTGGAATCTGGAACCGGAACGTTATGCGGAGGTTCCCGGCGCCGCCGTGCTGGACAGCCCCGCGGCAGTGCGGGCCAACAGCGACATCGTCATCTTTTGCGTGCTCAATGCCGACGCCGTGGAGCAATGCTGCTTCGGCCCGCTGGGTTTGGTCCAAGCGCAGGCGGGCGCCGACCTCTTGATAGACTGTTCCACCGTCAATCCTGACGACACACTGAAACTGGCAGAGCGTTTGAAACAACAAACCGGCATGTCCTGGGTGGACGCGCCCATCTCCGGCGGCCCGGCCGCCGCTGCCGAAGGCCAACTGACCATCATGGCCGGCGGCGACGAGGAACACGTTGCCCGCGCGGGCGCGGTGCTGGGCGACCTGGCGGCCAACTTCACCCATATCGGAGCGCTGGGCGCCGGCCAGACCGCCAAGATCATCAACCAGGCGATTGTCGGCGTGGGCTATGTGCTGATGGGCGAGACCCTGGCGCTGGCCGAGGCCGCTGGCATTGATGCCGCCCGGCTTCCCGCCGCGCTGGCGGGCGGCATGGCGGATTCCACCGTGCTGAAGCGCATCTATCCCCAGCAGCAGGCGCGCGATTATGAGCCGCCCCGCGGCTATGCCCGCCAGCTCGACAAGGACCTGAAGAATGTCCTGGCCTTTGTGAAGGCGCACGGCCTGGACCTGCCGCTGGTGAGCGAGGCGGCGGAGCGTTATCACGACTTCGCGGGCGACAATCCGATGCTGGACAGCGCCGCCGTGGCCCGCCTCTACGAAAAGCCCAAGTCCTGAGTAGCGCGGCCCTCGAGCGGGCGGTCATGACCAAGGTCATGTGGCGGCTGTTGCCGCTGATGGCCCTGATGTTCCTGGTCAACCAGCTCGACCGGGTGAATGTCAGCTTCGCGGCGCTGACCATGAACCGCGACCTGGGGCTTTCGACCCTGGATTATGCCTGGGGTGCGGGCATCTTCTTCATCGCCTATTTCGCCTTCGAGGTGCCGAGCAACTTGATCCTGGAGCGCGTGGGCGCGCGCCGCTGGATCGGCCGCATTATGATTAGTTGGGGCCTTGTGACCTGCGCGACGATGCTGGTGAAGGGGCCGGCCAGCTTCCTGACAATGCGATTCCTGCTGGGCATGGCGGAAGCGGGCTTCGTGCCGGGCCTGCTGCTCTATATCGCCTGGTGGTTTCCGCCACAGTACCGGGCGCGGGCCACCGCCATTTTCTTTTTCTGCGCGCCGGTGGGCAATGCGGTGGCGGGCCTGTTGTCTGTTCCGCTGCTCGCCATGGATGGCATCGCCGGCTTGCGCGGCTGGCAATGGATGTTCCTGACCGAAGGTGTGCCGGCCCTGTTGCTGGGCCTGTATGTGCTGCGCCGCTTGCCGGACCGGCCGCGCAATGCGTCATGGCTGGCACCCCAGGAGCGGGAGTGGCTGGAACAGCAGGTGGAAAGCGGGGCGCCGCATGGCGGCGTCATCGCCCAGTTGCGTGCAATCCTGAACCGGCGCACCGCCTTGCTGTCAGCCATCTATCTGACCCGCAACATTGCGATGTATGGCGTCAGCCTGTTCCTGCCCTTGATCCTGAGCGGCGCGGGGCTGTCCGACGGCCAGGTCGGTTTGACCGCCGCCATCCCCTTTGCCTGCGCCGCGGTCGGGGCCGTCATCTGGGGCGCCCATTCCGACCGCCACAATGAGCGCCACTGGCACACCATCGCCGCCATGGCGCTGGCGGCGGCGTGCCTGGCATTGGCGGCCATGACGGGCGCATCGGTCTGGTCGCTGGCGGCGGTCTCGCTGGCCGCCGTCGGGCTCTATGCGCAAGCGGTGTGCTTCTGGTCGCTGCCGCCCCTGATGCTCAGCGCCACCGCGGCGGCGGCAGGCATCGCCGCCATCAATGCCACCGGCAATCTTGGCGGCTTTCTGGGGCCCTATCTGGTGGGCGCGTCGGCGCGGGGCGGGGACTTTTCCATCGGGCTCTATCTGATGGCGGGCTGCGCGGCGCTTTCGGCCGGGCTCAGTTATCTGTTGATGCGCTTGCGCTGGGAGACGAAGGCATGATCCTGGAAACCGCCATCTTCACCGTCCGGCCGGGCGAAGCGGATATTTTCCGCGAAGCGTTCGCGCGAGGCCGCCGGTTCATCGAAAGCGCACCGGGATTTCAGCGGCTGGAGATGCGCCAGGGAATCGAGGCGCCGGACAGTTTCATCCTGGTGGTGTGGTGGGAAACGCTGGAGCATCACACCCAAATCTTCAAACAGTCCGACAATTTCAACCAATGGCGGGCCATTGTCGGCCACCTTTTCGCCGCACCCCCGGTTGTGCACCACTACAGCCCCGAACGGTAATCGTCAGCGCCTTGTTCTTCCTCCGCGAAGGCATCAGCGCCCGCATAATTGCGCAGGTCTTCATTGCGGCCCAGCCATACCGGCAGGTATTTCGCCTTGTCTGAATCGGGCGCGGCGATGCTGCGGTACCTGGCTCCGCGCAGGTCCAGATACTTGCGGGCATCACCACCTGATTGGGCGAGCAGATCGTTCGCCGCGCCGACCCCCATATTGATCGCCGTGTCGCCATGGATCGCGGCAAGCGCGGCCGGAAGCCGGTGGGCGCCCGATGCCACCCAATAGCGGTCATGAAGAATCTGCTTGGCCTCCGCCTGGGTCAGGCCCAGCACATCAATGTCAGGATTGGCGCCCTGGTTAATGCCGAAATTCGCCGGACTGCCGTTGCCGTCATTCTCGGTATAGCCGCCTTCATGGGCCGCGAGAAAATTGGCATAGAAATTCTCGAAGCCGTCCCCGATGTTCGAGCTCGGCGGAGGGCCGTTGTTCGCCGACTGGCGCGCATAAAATATCAGGGCGCGCGCCAGAACGCGGCCCAGAATGGCGGAGCCTTTGGCGGCGTCCTTCACAGCAGCGGGAGCGCCGGCCGGCCGCGGTTGCGCTTCCAGGCCTTTTGCGGCCGCCAAGGCGCAGCCAGGCTTTGCGGACCTGTCACGGCCGGTCGCGGCGATGCCGAGCGTGCGCGCATATTCGGCCAAGGCGCCTTTGCGTTCCGCCAGGCTGAAGCTGTGACCTGCCGGATACCAGCTTCTGCAAATGACTTCGCCGCCCAGCATATTCATCGCCATCGACACGCCGCCAGAGCCGTTCAACGTCATGACTTCCGAGCGGCCATCGCCATAGGCCACGGTGATGCCGGCCTGGTTGATCCGGAATATGCCGGTGACATTCAGCTTGCCGTCCGTGCCTTCGGACACTGTGCCCAGGCTGTCGTTCAAAAGCACAAAAAGGGTTTTCTTGCCCCTGCCGTCCGGCACCGAAATCTTGCGCACCAGGCCGCTGTCCTGGACGGACAACGCGAGAGTGGAACCATCCAACGCGGAAAGATTGTTGGCGGCAAAGTCCGCGAGTTTGGGAGTGGCGCCACGCGGCACGGCCGCTTGCCCGAATGCGGCGGAACTTGCCAGAAGACCGGCGCCCAGCACGGCGCACATCACACGAATCACGCAGCCCCCATCCGTTACCGATGCGACAAGCCCCACGCCATCTAATGCATTCCAAAGATGAACCGCGCCTGAACGATTGGTGATGCACGTGGTTATCGCCGAGTAACCATCCGCATTCCCTGTGCATAACTGGACGGCCGCTCCGGCAGCGCGACGGATATGCGGTAATTTAATTTCCGTGGAACATGTCAGGCGGAATCGCCGGGGGACCATCTTGAAGCGCACCTTGGCCTGCTTTGTTTTTGCATTTTCGCTGAGCGCGTCGGCGCAGACCGCGACACCGCCGGTCTATGACCTGGTGCTGAAGGGCGGCCATGTCATCGATCCCAAGAACCGGATAGACCGCGTTACCGACATTGCCGTTTCAGGCGGCAAAATCGCGCGCGTTGGCGACAATATTCCGTCCGCCTCGGCGCGAAAGGTGATCGAGGTCAAAGGTCTGTATGTCGTGCCGGGCCTGATCGACCTCCACACCCATCTGTTTTCCCGCCTGGTGCTTCCGCCCGGATCGCCGCCCAGCGAAGGGATCGATCCCGACACCTTCTCGTTCCGCGGCGGGGTGACCACCATGGTGGATGCCGGCAGCACCGGCTGGCGGGAATTCCCCGAATTCAAGGAGCGGGTGATCAAGCCCTCCAAGACAAGGGTGCTGGCCTTCCTCAACATCGTGGGCGCCGGCATGGGCACCGGCAATGACGATAATATCGCCGAGATGACGGCCAGCGAGGCCGCGCGCATGGCCGATGCCAACAAGGGACTGATCGTCGGATTCAAGTCGGCGCATTATTCCGGGCCGGGCTGGGAATCGGTGGACAGCGCCGTGGCGGCGGGCAACCTGGCCCACCTGCCGGTGATGGTGGATTTCGGGCGCATCACGGCGACCCGCAACATCGACGAGCTCTTCAGCCACAGGCTGCGTCCCGGCGACATCTTCACCCACAGCTTCTCCGGCCATCGCGAGGAAGTGCTGGAGAACGGCACGCTCAACCCGGCCATGCAGGCGGGGCGCAAACGCGGCATCATCTTCGACCTGGGCTTCGGCAGCCTGAGCTTCTTCTGGTACGTCGCGGTTCCTGCCTATCAGGCCGGCTTCCACCCCGATTCCATCTCCAGCGACCTGCACAAGGACAACATGAATGAAGGCATGAAGGACATGCCCAACATGATGTCGGCGCTGATGAGCCTGGGATCGTCACTGCCGGAAGTGGTGGAAATGGCGAGCTGGGCTCCGGCGCGGGAAATTCATCGCCCGGAACTGGGCAACTTGGATGTCGGCGCCGAGGCCGACATCGCCGTCTTGGGAATGGAGACGGGGAAATTCTGGTTCGCGGATTCGGTGGGGGCGCGCAATGCCGGCACCCGCCGGCTGACCAGTGCCCTGACCTTGCGCAAGGGCGCTGTCATGTGGGATCGCGATGGACGGGCGAGCGAGGACTGGCAAACGTTCCGTTATCGCAAGGGACCCTTTTTCCGATCGGCTCCGAAGTAGCGCAGCGGCGCTTGCCGCCAAAGGCGGACAGTCCGCTTCCTGGTCATGGCACCAGTGCAAAGCGGATGATGCTGGAGTTCATGGCCACCGCAACATATTGCCGGCCATTGATCGCATGGGTCATCGGCGAGGCGTGCCAGCGCGCTGAGGGGGAAATGCCACAGCGTCTTGCCGGTCATTGCCGGGATGGGCAGCGGGGCGAAGCAGCGCCGTCTCCACTTGCGCCAAGGACCGGGCGCCAGCATTTCGCCGCGGTACGGCCACGCAATATACCGGCCTTCGCGCAGATTATGCAGCATATTTCAAGGGCTTGTCTTCGATCGGCCTGTATACCGTCGCCGCTATCCGCGCAGGCCTGAAAACGGCCAGCCGATTCCACCAGCGGCATCCCGCGCTTTTGCGCTTGTGTCCCTGTCCCCATCCTCCCAATCTGCAAGCCGGACAAAAAAGAGCAGATCCCGGCCAATCTGGGACGCGTAGGGGAAACAGTGGCGACATATTCAACAATGGGCCGGCTCAAGGCCATCGTGGCCGGATCGGTCGGCAACCTGGTCGAATGGTATGACTGGTACGCCTATTCCGCCGCCGCCCTTTATTTCGCCCCGGTCTTCTTTCCCCAAGGCGACCAGACCGCGCAACTGTTGCAGACGGCGGCGGTGTTTGCGGTCGGCTTCTTCGCCCGCCCCATCGGCGCCTGGATCATGGGCCGCTATTCCGATCGCTTCGGCCGCAAGCGGGCGCTGATCGGTTCGGTGGCGCTGATGTGCATAGGATCGCTGGTGATCGCCTTCACGCCGGGTGCGGCCCAGATCGGGGTGGCGGCGCCGATCATCCTGGTGCTTGCCCGCATCCTGCAGGGCCTTGCGCTGGGCGGCGAGTATGGCGCCAGCGCCACCTACATGAGCGAAGTTGCGGGCAAGAGCTATCGCGGTTTCTGGTCCAGCTTCAATTACGTGACATTGATCGGCGGCCAGTTGATGGCGCTGCTGGTCCTGATCGTGCTTCGTCACAGCATCGGCGCCGAGGCGATGAACGAATGGGGCTGGCGCGTGCCGTTCGTGGTCGGCGCCATCCTGGCGGTGGTGGCGTTCTACCTGCGCAGCCGGATGGAGGAATCCCAATCCTTTGTCCAGGCCAAGGCGTCCGGCGTCGAACTGGGCAGCACCAAGATGCTGTTCAAGAACTACCCCCGCCAAACCCTGACCGTTCTGGGCCTGACCGCCGGCGGCTCGCTGACCTTTTATGTCTACACCACCTATATGCAGAAATTCCTCACCAACACCGCGGGCTTCACCCGCGATGAAGCCACCGAGCTCAGCGCCGCAACCCTGGTATGCTTCATGCTGGCCCAGCCCTTGATCGGCTGGATCTCGGACAAGGTCGGCCGCAAGCCGATGCTGCTGATGGCGTTCGGCGGCGGCGCGCTGATCACCTGGCCTGTGATGACGACCTTGGCGACCGCCTCGTCCATGACGGCGGTTTTCTTCATCCTCTTGGGCGCCATGCTGGTGCAGGCCGGCTATACCGCAATCAACGCCGTGGTGAAGGCTGAGTTGTATCCATCACATGTGCGCACCCTGGGCGTGGCGCTTCCCTATGCCCTGGCCAACGCCACCTTCGGCGGAACCGCGGAATATGTTGCGCTGTGGTTCAAATCCGCCGGGATCGAGAGCGGTTTTTTCATCTATTCCTCGATCCTCATGGCGCTGGGCTTCCTGGTGGTGCTGACCATGCCCGACACCCGCCGCCACAGCCAGATTCAAGAAGACTAGCCCAAGCGGCTATTCCCGGGAGGGACCATGCTCGAGAATCCGCCCCTGCTGACCATTCATCGCGGCCATCGCCGGCCCGATCGCGCCCTGTTGGAGGCGTTTCGCGGTACGCTGACCTCGCATCTGGCGGATGCCATGGAAGGACGCGGCGCGGTGGACTGGCGGATCAAGCCGCTCGATCCCGCCAATGCGAGTTTCGTCGGCCCGGCACTGACCGCCCATTCCCATCCCGCCGACGTCTTCGGCATGATCGGCGCGGCGCTGGAGGCTGAGGCGGGCGACGTCATCATGTGCGCCAATGACGGTTATACCGGCACCGCGGTGGTAGGAGACCTGTCCGCCGGCACGATGCGCAACAAGGGCGTTGCCGCTTTCGTGACCGACGGCCTGGCGCGCGACCGTGCCGGAATCATGGCGACCGGAATGCCGCTGTTCGCAATGGGCATTTCGCCGAATTCGCCGGCCAGTTCCGGACCAGGACAGATCGGCGCTCCCGTGGTGCTGGGCGGCGTGCATGTCTGCTCGGGGGATATCGTGGTGGGCGACGCGGACGGCGTGGTCGTTGTTCCCCTCGCCATGGCCCAAGCCGTGCTGGCGAAACTGCGCATGGTGCAGGCCGCGGAAAAAGCCGCGGAAGAAACCGTGAAAAGCGGCGCCACCAGCTTCGAAGCCTGGCACGAAATCCACCGGCAGGCGCGCATCATCCAATCCTGAAGCAGAGGGCTGGTTGGTGGGCCGATGAATTTTAGCGCAGGCTATGTCCGTGGCAGACGATAAGCGACGAGTTCCGCGCTGTAACTCCCTCCACCAATAGCGACAACGATATACTGCTCTCCACCCAGCATGTATGTCATGGGGCTACCCGTCTGCGGCGCGGGCATATAGATCGCGCCCTTCTCGTCGCCTGTCCTCTTGTCATAAGCGCGGAGCATTGCGCCGCGTGCTCCGGACGGCGTTGTGAAGAACCCGCTTTCTCCGCATATCACCAGCGACTTGGTGACGGTTGGGCCCAGGATGCCGGGGCGCCCCGTGCGCGGAATGTTGACGCCCTTCAAGGCGGGATGGCGCTTGATGTTGTCCGGCGTCTCACCATGGGCGATCTGCCAGGCTATATCGCCTTTCGAAAGATCAATGGCGGTGATGCGGCCATAGGGCGGCTTGAGCAGTGGCAAGCCCTGAACCGACAGGGCCGCGGAGCGCCGCGGAGCCGAACCCGTGGCCGGGCGCGGCGGGGCCGCCTGACTGAAGGCTTCATCGCGTGCGGCCGATCCAGACGGCGGATTTTGCCGCGGGACGCTTCCGAACGTTCCGCGCAGGTAATCGAAGTCGGAATGGGAAAGTTGCTGGCCGGGATTGGGAATCATGCCGATGGAGCCGGCCGTCGTCTGGGAATAAACATAGACGGTATAGGTCTCGGGATCGTAGCAGCCGCCGGGCCAGTTGGTGCCGCCATTGATGCCGGGCACCACCAGGGTGCCGAGTGGTCCGTCCTCGGTGCTGAGCACGGGCGGGGTATAGAGCGGGCCAATCTTCCAGTTGGACACCAGCTTGACGGCTTCGGCGCGCAGTTCGGGCGTGAAGTCGATCAGGTCGTCGATCTTGACGCCCTGGATGTCATAAGCCGGCGGCTTGCTGGGAATGGGCTGGGTGGGCGAGTACCATTCGCCCGGCACATTGCCCTTTTCCACCCGCACTTCCGGAATGGGCCAGACCAGCTTGCCGGTGGTGCGGTCCAGCACATAAAGAAATGCCTGCTTGGTCGGCTGGGCCAGCGCCTTGACGATCTTTCCGCGTACCGGAATGTCCACCAGGATCGGGGCGCAGGGTATATCGCGGTCCCAGATACCGTGATGGACGAGTTGGTAATGCCAGCGGCGTTTGCCGGTCTGCACCTCGACCGCGACAATGCTTTCGCCGAACAGCCCGTCCCCGTGGCGGTACTGGCCGCTATAGTCGCCCGTCGGCGATTCGACCGGCAGATAGACAAGGCCCAGCTCCTCGTCCACCGACATCTGGGCCCAGACGCCGGCATTGCCCGCCTTCTCCGCCTGGCCGGGCAGCAGCCAGCTGTCGTAGCCGAACTCGCCCTTCTGCGGGATGGTGTGGAAGATCCAGATGCGCCGGCCGGTGCGCACGTCGAAAGCGCGCACATAGCCCTTCACGTTAACACGGGACGCAGGGACATTGCCGGAGTCATGGGCAGCGCCCACGATCACCACATCCTTGGAAACGATCGGCGTGGAATGAAGCCCGATATCGGAGTGCACCAAATCCATGTCCTGGTCGTCGTCCAGCCGCAGGTCTACGATCCCGTCCAAACCGAAGCCGGGAATGCGGGTGCCGGTCTTGGCGTCCAGCGCGATCAGCCGGTAGCCAGGCGTGACGAAAAGGATGCGTTCCTCCTTGCCGTCGGTCCAATAGGACACACCATGGCCGGACAATTGCCGGGGGGCCACGCGGCCCCGCTCGCCCTCGTCGTAGCGGTGCAGCCACAGCATTTCGCCTGTGCCAGCATCCAAGGCCACCACATCGCGCCGCGAACCGGCCGTCGTGAACAGGCGGCCGCCTATTACCAGGGGCGTCGCCTCGAACTGATATTCCAGTCGCGCGCCCAGCGCGTCCGGCTTGAAGCGCCAAGCGACCTGGAGGGTGTTGAAATTGCTGCCGGTGATCTGATTCAGCGGCGAATAACGCTGATTGCCCAGGTCGCCGGCATAGTGACGCCACTCGGTGTCCGGCGCTGCCATATCCCTGGCAGCCGCAGGTAGCTTTGACACTGCAAACGCTGCAGCCGTCGTCAACAGAATGCTCCGGCGAGACTGCGATGCCATGAAATTTCCCCGGGTGTTGCGTCGTTCGGATCTGACCATAGCCCCGCAACAAAGCCCATCTGGAAGCCTGCCGGGAAGAATTCCAAGATATTCTGGAATAGCTCCCGAAAATAGTTGGTACCGGGAATAATTCCGGATACGACTAGGAAAATATCCCGAAAACAAGCGGTAACGGGGACAGTATAGCCTGCTCAATCAGGGGAAATTCCGGATCACGCTGGGGAATCTCCCGCGCGCGCCCAATTAGGGGGCCATAAGCGGCGGATCAGAAAAGGGCATACTCATGGCATTTTCGTCGAAAGCTTCTTTTTTTGCTTCCGCCGTAATTCTTCTTGGGGCCGCGGCAGCCTTCGCACAGGGCATCATACCCACCGGCTTCGCGCCTGTACCGGGCCAGGGCAGAATGGCCCAGCGCCGTCGTTTTGCCCCGATCGCATACCAGCTGTTGAGCGTTACCATGATAGGCCTGTTTGCGTTTGCCCATCCGGCTGGCGCGCAAGGCCCGGAAACCGGCAAACAGAAGTTTATCAGCCGTTGCGCGGCCTGCCACGGAGAAGACGGGCGCGGCGGTGTGCTTGGTCCCGGCATTGTCGGCATTCGCAATCCCCGCGCCACATCCGCCGCTGCTGTGCACGGCCTTGTCCGTTCCGGCATACCGGCTGTCGGCATGCCCGCTTTCACCACCCTGTCCGATGCCGAGGTGGATTCCATCGCCGCCTATGTGATGTCGCTCAAGGCATCGCCCAGGCCCGCGCCACAGCTCGCGGCGGCTCCCGGCGATTTCAATGCCGGCCGCGATTTCTTCCAGCGTCAGGGCTCTTGCATGAGCTGCCACGCCATCCAGGGCCGCGGCGGCGTCATTGGCCCGGACCTCGGGGAGATGGGCCTCACCCGCACGGCCGCCCAATTGCGCCAGGCGCTGCTCAACCCTGGCTCGCTGTCGGCGCAAGCCGCGGCCCAGCCCGGCGCGGAAGACGCCGACAAAACGGACACCGTCTCCTACACCGCCGCAACTGTCAGGCTTCACGACGGCCAGGTGCTGCGCGGCGCGCTGAGAAGCGAAAGCCGTTTCGATGTCCAGCTTATGACCCTGGACGGCCGTCTGCGCCTGCTTTCAAAAGACCAGATTGCCGGCATCACCCGCGAGTCACAGTCGCTGATGCCCAAGCTAAAGGCCACGCCGGAGCAGACACGCGATCTGGTCGCCTATCTTTCCCGGCTCAAAGGCGACGCCACGGATGCCGCGTTGCTGCCGCCGCTTGAACTGGGCTCCGGCGTTGCCTTCGCCGATATCGCCCATCCCAGGGAAGGCGAATGGCCCAGCTATAACGGCAATGTCAGTGGCAACCGCTTCAGCCCGCTCAAGGAGATCAATACCTCCAACATCGCGCAGTTGGCGCCGCGCTGGAGCTTCACCCTGCCAGGTGTCCGCCGCGCACTGGAAAACACGCCGCAGGTAGTGGACGGCATCATGTACGTCACGGGCGCCAACGAATGCTTCGCGCTGGACGCCCGCACCGGCCGATTGATCTGGCATTATTCGCGCCCGCGCACCAAGGATCTTGTCCCCACCGGCGACGCCGTTTCCGGCATTAATCGGGGTGTTGCCATACTGGGCGACCGCGTCTTCATGGTCACCGACAATGCCCATCTGATCGCGCTGCAGCGCTACACCGGCAAGCTGGTCTGGGATACCGAGATGGCGGACTATCGCTTGAACTATGGCGCCACGCAGGCGCCGCTGGTTGTCGGCGATCTGGTCATTTCCGGAATCTCTGGCGGCGACGAAGGCGTGCGCGGCTTCCTGTCCGCCTACAAGGCATCGACCGGCGAGCGTGTGTGGCGCTTCTGGACCGTGCCCGCCCCCGGCGAGCCCGGCTCGGAAACCTGGATCGGCAGCTCCATCAACCATCCAGGCTCTTCCACCTGGATGACCGGAACCTACGATCCCGAAGCCGACATTCTTTATTGGGGCGTGGGCAATCCCGGCCCGGATTTCAACGGCGACCAGCGCAAAGGCGACAATCTTTATTCCTGTTCGGTTATTGCGCTCAATCCCCATACCGGCAAGCTGATCTGGTATCGTCAGATGACACCGCACAACACCAATGACTGGGACGCCACACAAACACCCATGCTGGTGGACACCAGTTTCCATGGCCAGCCGCGCAAGCTGCTGATACAGGCCAATCGCAACGGCTTTCTCTATGTTCTGGATCGCCTGAACGGCGATTTCCTGCTGGGCGCGCCCCTGGTACATAATCTGACCTGGGCTAGCGACCTCGATTCCAACGGGCGCCCCATCATCAAGGAAGACCCGGCGCCATCGTCGGAAGGAAAACGCGTCTGCCCGATGGGCGCGGGCGCCACCAACTGGCCCTCATCGTCTTTCGATCCGCAGACCGGCTATCTTCTGGTCTTCGCCACCGAGGCCTGCCAGATCTTCAGCAAGAATGAAGAACCATTCGCGTACGGCAAGTCATTCTACCAGGGCAGCCAGCGCAATTCCCCCGGCGATATCAGCCGGAAGTTCCTCCGCGCCTTTGACATCCAGACCGGCAAGATAGCGTGGGAAATTCCCGACATCGGGGGCCTTGCCCTGGGCAGCGGGCTCATGACAACCGCTGGTGGCCTGGTTTTCTTTGGCGACGGGTTCGGCGCGGTGACAGCAGCCGATGTCCATGACGGAAAAATCCTCTGGCACTTCGAAACCAGCCAGCAATTCAAGGGCGGTCCCATGGCCTATACGATTGATGGCAAGGAGCGCCTTGTCCTGATCGCCGGCCAGACCGTCTTTGCCTTTGGCATCCGCTGAGCGCCCTGGTCAGCCCAACGTCCGCTTTGGGTCAAAAGCGGCCATTGGCTGACCGGGGACGAATGTCCGCCTTGAGGCAAAAGCGGTCACTCAAGATGGGTGCCGGGACCGCAACATGGTGGGCTGGATAGAACCCACCTACTCGTCCCCCAGCGACCAGATCCGGTGCGCGTCGATCATCAGTTGCAGGACTGCGCCGTGGGCCGCGCCTCGCGCCCGCAATTCCCCCCGCCGGACGTCAAAGTCCTGGCGCTGGGCGATCAGCAGTTCGGTGAGGCCCTGATCTCCCAGTTCATAGGCGCGCTGCATGCGCGCCGTCATCTGGCGGCTGCTGGCCGCGGCGGCCTGGCTTTGCTGCCAGGCCTGAAGCCCCTGCCGCGCTAGGATCACATCGCGGTCGGCCACGATCTCCACGTCGCGCAAGGCCTTGTGGGCGGCGACAGACGCGGCCGTGGCCTCCGCCGCCGCTTGGTCCTCCGCGGCGCTGCGCAAGGCTCCGCCGATGGGCATGCTGAAACCGATGCCGAAGCCCGTTTCGTGGCCGGACCGCTCTTGGAAGGTGCGCAAGTCCAGGGTGGGATCGGCGAACTTGTCCAGCGACGCTCGCCTGGCCAGCCACGTCCGGCGGTCCGCCTCGCTGCGGGCCATCTTGATCTCGTGATTGTCGTCCAGCACGGCGTTGCGCCATTCCGTCCACTCGCCCGGCGGCGGCGCCGGCTCCGGCATGGCGGGTGGCGCGGGCGGCAAGGTCAGGGAAGGAAAGGTGCGCCGTAGCGTCATACGAGCATCCTCACGGCTTTGCATAGACAGTGCCGCCGCGGCACGCGCCTGCGCCAGCGCGGCCTCAACCTGTTCGACCTGCAAGGTCGCGGACTGGCCCAACTGGCGGCTACGCGCGGCGGCTTTTTGCTGGCGCTCATATCCGGCTACCTCGTCCTGCGCCAGACGATCCTCCGCTTCCGCCATCACCCAGCCCAGCCACAGCGTTTTCAGCAAGGTCGCGGCCTGGTGGCGCGCATCGCCGAAACCATTTTCCGCAACCGCGATGCCATACGCCCCGATCTTGCCGTCGGCTTGCGCCTTGCCCGGCAAACGAATGCCGCGGCTGATGCCGGCGGTCCACTCGTCCAGCCGGCCCTCCAGGTTGGTGGCGCGGGTGACATATTCGCCATGTGCCGTGAATTCATGCGGGCCGGCCTCACGCCCGCGCGCTTCAGCCTGCGCCGATTTCAGCATGGCGCCGGCGCGCAGCACGGTGGGATCTTCGGACATCACGCGGTCCACCATGTCATGCGGAGGCATGAAGGATAGACTGGGCGAGGAAATGATCTCGGTATGGGGGGCGGCCGGCACCGCAGGCTGCGCCAGGGCAATCTGGGTCAGCACCAGCGAGAGCAGCGCGGAAAGAGCGGTCTTCATGCAAGATCTCCAAATTCATCGACCGGCTCGGTCCAGTAGCGCACCTGCGGCGAACGGAACCTGCCGCGCAGCTCCTCCAACAGCGGTGCAACGCCGGCCTGCGGCAGGACGGCGATCACCAGCGTAACGTCGATGCGTCCACGCACTTTTTCCCGCAGCGATGCGCCCGCGAAATCCGCGCCATGGCCGCTGCCATCGGCGGTGAGGAAACCGTGCGGGAGCAGCGAAGATTCCAGCATATGTTCCACAATCTGCTCGCCGACGGCGCGCGGACACGACAGGGTCAGGCGGACGCGATTCATGTGACCCTCTCTCTCGCCACGCCGAAACGTTCGAACAGGATTGGCAGCAGGAACAATGTCAAAGCGGTGGAACTGATCAGCCCGCCGATCACCACGATGGCCAGAGGCTTCTGGATTTCCGATCCAGGCCCGGTAGCGAACAGCAACGGCACCAGGCCCAGCGCGGCGATGCCGGCCGTCATCATCACGGGCCTGAGCCGCCGGCGCGCCCCGTCATAGACCACCTCGCGCATGGGCAGGCCCAGTGCCAGCAACTGGTTGAAATAGACGATAAGGACCAACCCGTTGAGAACGGCGATGCCCAGCAACGCGATGAACCCGACCGATGCCGGCACCGAAAGATATTCGCCAGAAAGCCAGAGCAGCAGCATGCCGCCCACCAGGGCCAGCGGGATATTCGCCAGGATCAGCAGCGACTGGCGCACCGATCCCAGGGTGGCGAAAAGCACCAGGAAAATCAGGCCCAGCGCCAGTGGCACCACGATCATCAGGCGCTGCGCCGCGCGGCGCTGGTTCTGGAATTCCCCGCTCCATTCCAGCCGGTAGCCCGGCGGCAGCTTGACCTCTTGGTCCACCGCCGCCTGAGCAGCTTCCACGAAACCGACCAGGTCGCGGCCCGAGACATTGGCCTGGATGGTGGCGAAGCGCGAGGCATTCTCCCGCTGGATGCGCACCGGACCTTCCGGCCGGCTGAGACGGGCGACGTCGGAGACATGGACCATGCCGCCATTGTCGGTGGCGATGCCGACATCGCCGAAAAGCTCCGGGCGGCTGTGCAAGTCTGCGCCGCCCCGTATCACGATGGGAATGCGGCGCACCGCTTCGGTGACGATGCCGGCATTGAGGCCTTCCAGCCGCGCCCGCATTTCTTCCTGCAGAGCCTGGGCAGGCACCCCGGCGGCGCCGGCCGCCATGCGGTCTATGGATGTTTGCAGATAGCGCACGGAATCATCGGCCACGCTGAAGACTTCGGATGCGCCCTCCACCTTCCCGACGGTGGCGCGGATTGCCGCGGCGATATGGCCCAGCTCGCCCAAGTCGGGACCGAACACCTTGATGGCCAGGTCGCCGCGGCTGCCGGTGAGCATTTCCGACGTCCGCATCTCGATGGGCTGGGTGAAGGTGAAGTCGATACCAGGAAAGTCCTTCATCACCGTGCGAACCGCGTCCACGATGGCGTTCTTGTCGCCGCTGCGCCATTCGCCGCGCGGCTTCAGCATCAGGAACATGTCGGTTTCGTTGAGGCTCATCGGATCCAGCCCGATCTCGTCGGTCCCGACGCGCGCCACAATGTCGGTCACTTCCGGGACCTTCTCGCGGATGGCCCGCCCGATAGCGTTGTCCACCGCCATGGTGCGGTCCAGGTTGATGGAAGGCAGCTTGGCGTACTGCATCACGATCGCACCCTCGTCCATGGTCGGCATGAAGGTCTTGCCGATGGCGAAATAGCCGACTGTCGCAAGCGCAAGCACCATGCCCACGCCTACGAACAGGCGGCGCGGCCGCGCCAGAACATCCGCCAGGGCGCGTGCGTAAAGTGGCGCCAGCTTGCGCATCAGCCAGGCTTCGCCATGGTCCCCCGGCTTGAGCACCAGCGAGGCGATGACCGGGATCAGGGTCAGCGACAGGACCAGCGAGCCGGACAGTGCGAAGATGATGGTCAACGCCACCGGCGCGAACAGTTTTCCTTCCAGGCCCTGCAGCGACAGCAACGGCAGGAAAACCAGGCAGATGATCACAATGCCGGACACGACAGGCACCGCCACTTCGCTCACTGCCCGATAGACCAGGTGGAGCTTGGGCAGTTGCGTGCCCGGTGCCTGGCGCGCAAGCTGCTCCACCGTGTTTTCGACCACCACCACGGCGGCATCCACAAGCATGCCGACGGCGATGGCCAGCCCACCCAGGCTCATCAGGTTGGCGGTCAGCCCAAAGGCCGACATCAACAGGAAAGTGGTGACCGCCGCGAAGGGCAAGGTGAGCGCCACCACGATGGCGGCGCGCAGGTTTCCCAGGAAGAGCAGCAGGAGCACCACGATCAGGATGGTCGCCTCGATCAGCGCGTGCTTGACGGTCGCGACCGCCTTGTCGATCAGGTCGGCACGTTCATAGAAGACATGCAGCCTGACGTCCTTGGGCAGGTTGGCCTCGATCTCGGCCAGCTTGGCGCGAACACCGGCTACCACCGCACCCGTATCGGCGCCGCGCAGACCCAGCACCAGCCCTTCCACCGCCTCGCCCTGCCCGTCCTTGGTGACGGCGCCATAGCGGGTGAGCGAGCCGGTGCGCACCATGGCCACATCGCCCAGCCGCACGGCCTTGCCGGCACGTGACGTCACCATCACCTGGCGCAGGTCTTCCAGCGTGCGGACCGCGCCCACCGCGCGCACGATCAGGGTTTCCTCGCCATCATCGATCCGGCCCGCGCCATCGTTGCGGTTGGCCTGTTCGATGGCGGTCTTGAGATCGGCGACACGGACCCCCGCCGACAGCAGGGCGCCATCGTCGGGCACCACCTCGAAGCTGACGACATGACCGCCCAGCGCGTTGACGTCCGCGACACCGGGAATGGTGCGCAGCGCCGGCCGGATGGTCCAGTCAAGCAGCGTCCGCCGCTGGGCGAGGGTGAGGTTTCCACCCTCGATGGTGAACATGAAGATTTCCGACAGCGGCGTGGCGATGGGCGCCAGCCCGCCGCTCACCGTGTCCGGCAATTCGTCCATCGCACTGGCCAGCCTTTCGCCGACTTGCTGGCGTGCCCAATAGACGTCGGTGCTGTCCTTGAAATCGATGGTGATGTCTGCAATGGCGTATTTCGCCATGGAGCGCAGGATGACCTGGTCGGGAATGCCCAGCAGCTCCAGCTCCAGCGGCGCGATCACGCGCTGCTCGACCTCTTCGGGCGTCATGCCTGGCGCCTTAAGGATCAGCTTGACCTGGGTGGTGGAGATGTCGGGATAGGCGTCGATGGGCAGGCGCGAAAAGGCATAGCCCCCCGCGCCCGCCAGCAGCGCCGCCAGGACCAGAACAAGCAAGCGCTGGCTGAGCGCAAATTCGATGATCCGACGCAGCATGCTAATCCTGAGCGCTCACGGCCTTGAGTTCGCTGAGCCCCGCCGCCGCCACCCTGTCCTGCGCGCCCAGGCGGCCGGTGATGGTGGCATCTGCCGCACCGCGGCCCAGCACCTGCACAGCCACTGGCTCAAACCCGCGCGCACGCGCCACAAACACGACGGGACCGTTCTTCATTTCCACCACCGCGGCGCGTGGGACGTTGAAACTGCCCGCGGCTGCCCGACGCTGGATGGACAGGCGCACCGTCTGCCCGCTCACCAAGGTGGTCACCGCCGTCAGGCGGGCGCGCAGGATCGCCGACCGCGTCCTGGAATCGATGCTGGTGCCGGCGGCCATCACCGTGCCGCGCGCGCCAGGCACATCGTCGACCGTCACAGTGTCGCCCGCCACCACGTGTCCGATGGCGGATGCGGGCAGCGCCCCTTCCACCCACAGTTCTTGTCTGGTGTCGATCTCCAGGACCGGCTGCATGGCGGCGACCTGGTCGCCCACCGCTACGCGAATGGCGGCGATGTGGCCGGCCTGCGGCGCCAGCAACTGATAGCCACTGGCTTCGGACCCAGACACCTGGCCCATCACCCGACGCGACGCGGCCAGATCCGCCGCCGCGGCAGCGGCTTCAGCATTGGCTTCCTCGGCGCGGCTGGCGGGCGCGATGCCTTCGGCCACCAGCGCCTTGGCACGGTCGGCGGCGGCGCGCGTGCTGCGGTAGCGGGCCGCAAAGCCCTGCTGCCTGGCTTCCGCCGAGCGCATGTCCCCGCTGGAAATGGCCGCCACGGCCTCGCCTTTGCGAACAGTTTGTCCTTCCAGCCGCAGCAGGCTCTTCACTGTGCCTGCAAAGGGCGCTGAAACTGGAAGCCGGGAGTCCGGCGCCGGCGCGACATGGCCCAGCACCGACACCGTCGCCTGGGCGGCGGCGGGGCGCACCGGCGCCAGCCGGATGCGTAGCTGCCGCTGTTGTTGCGGCGTAATGACGACGATCGGCGCCGCAGCGGCGGCGGCGGGGGGCAGCAGGGCCAGAAGGCAGACAAAAGTCCTATGCATCGCGCGCACTTTTCGGCTGGGAGGGGATTACGACCATGGCGGAGAACCCTCCGCCGGGGCGGTTGGAAACTTGCAGGTCGCCATGGCACGCCGCGGCAATATCCCGAGCGATGGCCAGACCCAGGCCGCTGCCGGGCACGGTTTCGTCCAGCCGCACGCCGCGATCGGTCAGAGAGTCGAGCGCCGCTTCCGGCGCGCCCGGCCCGTCATCCAGCACGGCGATGCGCGCTTTATCATGCTCCACCACCGCTTCCACCCGCACTTCGCTGCGCGCCCACTTGCACGCATTGTCCAGCAGGCTGCCGAAGAGCTCGGTCAGATCTTCGGGATCGGCGGCGACGCGCATTGCCTTGGGAATATTGAGGTGCCACGCCAGCGCCTCGCCGGCCGGGGTGCGGCGCAGGGATGCGGCCAGCCGCTCCACGACGGGCGCCAGCAAAGCGGAGCGCCCGGCGGTGGCGCCGCCGGTGCGCGCCCGGGCCAGCTCGCGCTGGACATGCCGGCGCATCTGGCGCGCCAATTGCGCCATGCCGTCGGCGATGTCGCTCTGGCCGCCCGCGCGCAGGCGTTCGGCGTCCGATTGCAGAACCGCCAGCGGTGTCTGCAGCCCGTGCGCCAGATCGGTGGCGCGCGCCCGCGCCCGGCCAAGCGATTCATCCTGGGCGGCCAGGAGCGCATTTACCTCCTCCACCAGCGGTTTCACTTCGGCTGGAAAGTTGCCTTCCATGCGCCGGCTGGCGCCGGTGCGCACGTCATTGAGGCTGCGGCGAATGCCCTCCAGCGGGCGCAGGCCCACTCCGATGTAGAACCAGGTCGCGGCCAGCAGCAGCAGGCCGATCGCGGCCAGGGAGGGCCAAAGGTCTGAGGCGAAGGCCCGGCGGGCATCGGTTATCTCCGACAGGTCGATCGCCACCGCCATGCGCAGGGCGCGGCTGCCGCCCGGCAGGTCGAAAGTGATCATCCGTTCCTGCACACGCACCGGCGCGCCTTGCGGGCCCGGCAGGACGTGGCTGTCTACCGCGCCCTGCGCCAGGTAATCCTTGGGTAGCGGGATGCGCGCATCCCAGAGCGACCGCGACCCGAGGATCCGCCCGCTCTTGTCTTCCTCGATCTGCCAGTAAAGCCCGCTGAGCGGCTCGCCGAAGCGGGCGTCATCCAGGTGCCGGCTGAGGGCGATGCCGCCATCGGCCTGGAATTCCACGGCGCTGGAAAGCTGGCGCAGGAAGGATTGGCACTCCGCGTCATACTGCCGGGTGACATGGCGCTCGAACAATTCCACCAGGATGAAGCCCGCCAGGGCCAGCGATACGATCACCGCGATCGTGGCGGCGACGAACAGCCTGAGGCGAAGGGATCGCAAGGTCATGCGCCGCCTCCCTTCAGGACATAGCCATAGCCGCGCCGGGTCTGGATATGGCCGGCGCCGAGCTTGCGCCGCACGCGTCCCACCAGCACCTCGACCGAATTTGTGGTGAGGTCGGCATCAGCGGCATACAGGTGATCCAGCAGTTCGGACTGGGATATGGCGCGGTGCGCGTTATGGGCGAGATAACTGACCAGCCGGTATTCCTGGGGCGTCAGGTCCACACTTTCGCCCGCCACCGTCACCTGCTTGCGGCGCCCGTCCACCGCGATCTCGCCCACCGTCAGCACCGGCGCGGCCCGGCCCGCGGCGCGCCGGATGATGGCGCGCAGCCGCGCCAGCACTTCCTCGATCTGGAACGGCTTGGCGAGATAATCGTCGGCGCCTGCCTCGATGCCTTCCACCCGCTCAGCCCAGTTGGCCCGGGCCGTCAGCACCAGGATGGGAAAATCGCGGCCCGCCTGGCGCCACTGCTTGAGGATGGACAAGCCGTCCAGCGCCGGAAGGCCCAGATCCAGGATGGCCGCGTCGTAATCGTTGACGTCACCCTTGAACAGGGCTTCCCGGCCATTGGCCTCGCGGTCCACGGCAAAGCCCGCCTGGCCCAGTTGCTCAACCAGGTTGCGCGCCAGCCGCTCGTCGTCTTCGACTAGGAGGATGCGCATGGCACAGCCTTCACTTCGACATACCGGCCCGAACGCGCGCCGAAATGCAGGAACTGCATATGGCCGTGAGAATCCACGACGCGGAATTCATAAACCCAGACGCCGCGATGCTGTTCCAGCTTCTCGCCCACGATCTCGCCACGGATTTGCGGGCGCACCTTGGCCAGTATCTCCTGGAAGGGCGCGGCGTCGCCGCGCTTCACCGCGGCGCGCGCGCCGTCGTGGCCAACCTGTCCTTCGAAATCGCCGGGCTCATGATAGGTGACGGTGGCGCAGGGCTTTGCCGTGGCGGACGTGGCCACAAGCAACATCAAAAAAAGAAGTGCCCCGGAACGCATGGCAGACTTGTGCATGACCGACCCTGACGGATTGCTGACAAAGCATCCTAGAACGGCCTAAACCTACGTCCAATCTGAGTGCGAGGCCGGCACTGCGGGAACGTACACACCGGGTGCGCCCCTATCACGCTACCGAACGTTGTTCGGCCTTGTGCGCCCTTCTAAGCCAAACAATTGATCCAAAGACCAATCTCCCCTGACCGGCCCCCACTGAGTGGTCCAGTTTCAATGTTAGTTTAGTGACGGGGTTTGCGCTAGCTGGCCGTCTGCGGACTGTCCCGGCGGCCAACAGATTGCTTCTGGTGCTGGCGGACGATATCCCAGCGATGAGTGCGGCCTGAC
>CANJJD010000032.1 GCA_947474645.1 Alphaproteobacteria bacterium
GTCCAGCACCTTGAAGATTTCCTGGGGGGTGGGCACGCCCTCCTTGGACTTCATGAAGGAGGTCTTGTTCTCCTCCCGGATGATTTCCATGCAGAGTTCGACGCATTCATCGCAGATGAACACGGTCGGGCCCGCGATCAATTTGCGGACCTCATGCTGGCTCTTGCCGCAGAAAGAGCAGTAGAGCGTGTTCTTGGACTCGCCGCCGCTGGCCTTGCTCATCGTCTTCCACCGGGTCCTTTCGACCCACTGCAGCCTCAAGCCTAACTGGCCTTTGCTGCTTTGCACAATGCGGGGAAAGCGCCGAAGCACCCCCGCTTCCCAACATTCGACCATGCTAAGGCCGATGGGATCAAGATTTGTTTAATCCGGCCGGACACCAAATCTGCCAGATATTCCGGAACTTTAGCCCCAAAATGCCCCTAGGGGGTGGGAGTTTCGGTGTCCGGACGGCGCTCCATGACCTGGTCAATCAGGCCGAAAGCCTTGGCTTCCTCGCCGGTCATATAGGTATCGCGGTCCAGCATTCTTTCAATGGCTTCCACCGTCTGGCCGGTGTGCTTGGCGTAAATCTCGTTCAGCCGCTTCTTGAGCTTCACGATCTCCTGGGCATGGCGGGCGATGTCGGCCGCCTGGCCATAGTAGGAAGCGCTGGGCTGGTGGACCATCACCCGGGCATTGGGCAGGGCATAACGCTGGCCTTTGACACCCGCACACAGCAGCAGCGAGCCCATCGAGGCGGCCTGGCCGATGCAATAGGTGTGAATGGCCGGGCGGATGTACTGCATGGTGTCGTAGATCGCCATGCCCGCAGTCACCAACCCGCCCGGCGAGTTGATGTACATGTGGATTTCCTTCTTGGGGTTTTCGGCCTCAAGAAACAGGAGCTGGGCGGTCATCAGGCTGGCGCCGTAATCTTCGATCGGTCCGGTGACGAAGATCAGCCGCTCCTTGAGCAGGCGCGAATAGATGTCATAGGCGCGCTCGCCGCGGGCGGTCTGTTCGACCACCATGGGGACCAGGGTGTTGTTGTAGAATTCGGTAGGATTGGCCATCGGCAGCGCCTTTTGATTCGTCAGCGAACAGTAACCGGAAAGTCGCCGGTCCCGCTTAATATAGCGTTGCAAAGCCGGATTGCGAGTGCAGCCTACTTAACAGGCTCGTCCTCGGGGTCCGCGAACAGCGTTTCCCGGTCCACCTTGCGGTCCGTGACCGTGGCCAGCTCGGCGATGAAGTCCACCACCTTGTCCTCGAACAGGGGGGCGCGGATCTCGGCCTGGGCCTGCTGGTTCTGGGCATAGAACTGGAACACCTGCTGCTCCTGGCCGGGGAACTGGCGGGCGCGGGCCATGATGGCGCGCTGCACTTCGTCGGCGCCGATGGTGATGCCGTTCTGCTCGCCCAGCTTGCCCAAGACCAGGCCAAGGCGCACGCGGCGCTCGGCGATCTTGCGGTATTCGGCCTTCAACTCGTCGTCACTCTTGCCTTCGTCGGCGGCGGTCTTGCCTTCGCGCTTCAGCTCTTCTTCCACCTGGGCCCAGATATTGGCGAACTCATGCTCGACCATGGCGGGCGGCAGTTGGAAACTATGGGCATTGTCCAGCGCGTCCAGCACGCGGCGCTTCAGGTGAAGGCGGCTGGCGCCCTTGAAGTCGTCGGTCAGTTGGTCGCGCACCCGGCTCTTCAAGGTGGCCAGATCGTCCAGGCCCAGCTTCTTGGCCAGCTCGTCGTCGATCTTGGTTTCGTCCGGCTGTTTCACTTCCTTGACCGTTACGGCGAACACGGCGTCTTTGCCGGCCATTTCGGGGGCGTGATATTCGCTGGGGAAGGTGACCTTCACGTCGCGGGCGTCGCCGGCCTTGGCGCCGATCAGCCCATCTTCAAAGCCGGGAATGAAAGTGCCCGAGCCCAGGGTCAGATTGAAGTCTTCACCCTTGCCGCCGGCAAAGGGAGTGCCGTCAATGCTGCCTTCATAATCGATCACCACCACATCATCCTTGGCGGCGGCGCCATCCTTGGCGGTGTAGTTGCGGACATTCTTGGCCAGCCGGTCCACCGCCTCGTCCACATCGGCATCGGTGATGTCGGCGGTCAGGCGTTCCACGGAAAGCTTGGCGACATCGGTGGCTTCGAAATCGGGCATCAGGTCCACGATGACCTTGAAGGTGAGATCGGACTTGCCGTCCACCACGTCTTCCACGCTGCCGACCGGCTCGACGCGCGGCTGCAGCGCGGGCTTGAGCTTGTTGTCGGCGATGGCCTTCTGGCTGCCTTCATTGACGGCGGCTTCCACCACTTCGCCCATGATGGACTTGCCGAACTGCTTCTTGAGGAACGAGACCGGCGCCTTGCCGGGACGGAAGCCCTTGAGGTTGACCCGCGGCTTCATCTCTTCCAGGCGCGCATTGACCCGGCCCTCCAGCTCGCTGGCGGCGACGGTGACCGTGAACTGCTTGTGCAGGTCCTGGGAAAGGGTCTCGCTGATCTGCATCTGAACTACTCTCTTCTCAATCTTGCTGGAACTGGTGCGGGCAGAGGGACTTGAACCCCCACGACTTTCGTCACTGGAACCTAAATCCAGCGCGTCTACCAGTTCCGCCATGTCCGCATTCATGCGGACCCCTTTTAAAAGACCCGCGTTTTGGGCGGCAAACCGCCCGAAGCGGGCCCCTATAGCAGGGGTTTTGGGGGGTTGCTAGGGCTTGGGGCCGCCCCCCGGCGCCATGGGCCGCATATAGGTCGCCACGTCCCAAAAGCGGCCGAATTTCCGGCCCACTTCCCGGTAGGTCCCCACCAGTTCAAAGCCGAACGCCAGGTGCAACCCGACCGACGCTTCATTGGGCAAACTGATGCCGCCGAACACCCGGTGAATGTCTTCGTGCCTAAGGGCGTCGAACAGGGTGGCGTAAAGCCGCCGACCCAGTCCCAGCCCGCAAACCTCCGGCGACAGATAGATGCTGCTGGCGATGGTCGTGTCGTACGCTGCGCGCTCGTGATAGCGGTGCGAACTGGCCCAGCCCACCGCCTCGCCGTCCTTCACCGCCACAAAGCACTGGTAGCGCCCGGTTTGGGCAAAACTGTCGAACCAGGCTTGTCGCTGTTCCAGGGTGCGCGGCGCAATGTCGAAGCTGACCGGGGTTTCGCGGACATAATAGTTGTAGATTGCCAGCAAGGCGGACAGATCGCCCTGCTCCACCCGGCGGATCGCAACGTCGCTCATGGTTTCAGACCCGCCAGCACCGCCGGGATCATCTCCGGCAGATCCTCCGCGATCAAGCCAGGGCCGAACCGCGCCGCGGCGTCGCCATGCAACCAGGCGCCGCAAGCCGCCGCGTCAAAGGCGTTCATGCCCTGCGCCAACAGTCCCGCGATCAGTCCCGCCAGCACATCGCCCGCCCCCGCCGTCGCCAGGGTCGGCGGCGCGTTGGCATTGATCGTGGCTTTGTCGCCGGGGCCCGCGATCACCGTGTCACCGCCCTTGAGCAGCACCACGCAGCCGGTGCGGGCGCTCGCCGCGCGCACCGCCTCCAGCTTGCCGGCGCTGGCGTCCAGCAAAGCGGGAAACAGCCGCTCGAATTCCCCGGCATGGGGCGTCAGCACGCAGGCGCCATGCAGGCGGTTGAACAGGGCTTCGGGGTCATCCTGGAAAGAGGTGAGTGCATCGGCGTCCAGAACCACCGCCGCGCCGGATTTCAAGACCACATCCACCAGCGTCCGGGTCTCGCCGCCGACACCCAGGCCCGGCCCCAGCACCACGGCATTGAGGCGCTTGTCGGACAGAAGCTCGCCCAGGCCGGAGGCCCCGTCGAACGGCTTGAGCATGATGGCGGTGAGATGGGCGGCATTCACCGCCATTGCGTCCGGCGGCGAAGCAACGCTGACCAGCCCGGCGCCCACCCGCAGCGCCGCGCTTGCCGCCAGCCGCGCCGCGCCGGTCGCATGCGCCAGACCGCTCACCACCACGCAATGGCCGCGGGCATATTTGTGGCCGTCCGGCTTGGGCCAGGGATAGCGCCACAGCGCCGGCGTGTTCTCGTGCAGCGCGGTGTTCGCCGCCTCGGCGGGAATGCCGATCTCGGCCACCACCACCTCCCCGCACAAGGCGCGGCCGGGCAGCAGCAGATGCCCCGGCTTTTTGCGAAAGAAGGTGACGGTCAGCACCGCCGTGACAGTGACCGCGCCCAACGGTTGTCCAGTATCGCCGGAGATGCCGCTGGGCACATCAATCGCCACCACCGGCAGATCATTGAGCGCTTCCACGACCTGCGCGGGCGCGCCTTCCAGCGGGCGCGACAAACCGGCGCCGAACAGTCCGTCCACCACCAGGCGCGCGCTCTCCAGCGCCGCCGGGGTCAGCGCCACCCGCGCGCCTTTCCAGCGCGCCGACATGGTGCCCGCATCGCCCTTGTGGTCAGCGTCATGCGCCACTCGCACGGTAAAGCCCTGCTCGTCCAGGTGGCGGGCCACGACAAAGCCGTCGCCGCCATTGTTGCCCGGGCCGCACAGCACCGTGACGGGACAGGGCTTGAAGCGCGCACCGATGGCATCGGCCACCGCCTTGCCCGCATTTTCCATCAGGGTCAGAGAGGGCACACCCCGCGCCACCGCGAATTTATCGGCCTCGGCCATCTGGGCGCTGGTGAGGATCTGGCCGCTCATTTTTTGGCGAAGTAGCTTTCCAGCCGCGCCAGCGACTGTTCGATCAGGGATTGCTGCTTGCAGAAGGCAAAGCGGACATAGGTGTCCGGCGTGCCGCTCTTGAAGAAGGCCGAGAGCGGGATCAACGCAACCCCCGCCTCGCGGATCAGCCGCTCGCAGAAGGCGAAATCCTTTTCGTTGGTCAGCTTGGTGATCCCGGCGGTGAGGAAGTAGGTGCCTTCGCAGGGCTGCACTTCAAAACCCAATTTGCTGAGGCCTGCCGCCAGCACGTCGCGGTTCTTCTGCAGCCGCGCCGTCAATGCCAGGGGAAAATCCATTTCGTGGGTCAGGCCATGCGCCACGCCCAGTTGCAGCGCCGGCGAAGTGGTGAAGGTGAGGAACTGGTGCGCCTTGGTCACCACGCCCACCAACTCGCGCGGCCCCGTCACCCAGCCCACTTTCCATCCCGTCAGCGAGAAAATCTTGCCCGCCGAACCGATGCGCAAGGTGCGTTCGCGCATTCCAGGCAGGGTGGCGAAGGGAAGATGCGCGCACCCCTCGAACACCAGATGCTCATAGACCTCATCGCAGATCACCACGATATCGGTGCCGGTCACCACCTTGGCCAGCACATCCAATTCTTCACGGCTGAAGACGCGGCCGGCCGGATTGTGCGGCGAATTGATCAGGATGGCCTTGGTCTTCGGCCCGATCACGGCGCGCAGCGCCTCCTCGGTCAGCCGCCAATGCGGCGGTCCGAGCTGGATCGCCCTGACCACCGCGCCGGCGCCTTCGGCCATGGGGCGGTAGGAATCATAAGTGGGCTCGATCATCACCACTTCGTCGCCGACGCCGGCCATGGCCATCAGCGCCCCAGTCACCGCCTCGGTGCCGCCGGAGGTGATCAACACTTCATCTTCGGGGTCGTAGGTCAGGCCATAGAATTTGGCGCCATGCGCCGCCACCGCCTGGCGCAGCGCCAAGAGGCCTTTGGACGGCGGATACTGATTGGGTCCGTCGATCAACTGCTTGGCCGCCACTTCGCGCAGCGACAGCGGGCCGTCCTGGTCGGGAAAGCCCTGTCCCAGGTTGATGGCGTCGTGTTTCAGCGCCAGCACGGTCATGTGCTGGAAGATGCTGGTGGGCAGGCTGGAGAAGACCGGATTGGGCATGGCGGCAATGTTTAGGGGAGCGGAAGCGTCACGGCGAGCCTTCCGTGACCGCACCGGACAACCGTTCCAGACATGGTGCTTTATTAGGCAATATGCCTGTTTATTAGACCGTTTTTCGACCCCTCCCCGGGGGTCATCCTCAACCTATTGAACAGACTGCGCTTTTTTTCAGCAAAAACCGGCACAAGTCCTGCTAAAGCGTTAACGGAGCGTCGTGGCCGTCCGGTCGCGCGAAGGAGCATTATGAAAAAAATCGAAGCCATCATTAAGCCGTTCAAGCTCGACGAAGTGAAGGAAGCCCTGCAGGAAGTTGGGGTCCAGGGCATCACCGTCACCGAAGCCAAGGGCTTTGGCCGCCAGAAGGGCCATACCGAACTGTACCGGGGCGCCGAATATGTGGTGGATTTCCTGCCCAAGGTGAAGATCGAGATCGTCATCAATGAGGACCGCCAGGAGGCGGCCGTGGAGGCCATCCAGAAGGCTGCGCGCACGGGCCGCATCGGCGATGGCAAGATTTTCGTCCTCAATGTCGAGGAAGCCATTCGCATCCGTACCGGCGAGACCGGCGCGGACGCCATCTAAGCCAAATCATCGCCCGCTGGGGCATTGCTGATCAACGTTGAAGGGAAGACTGAATTATGGCCGACAAGAAGACGACTGCAGCCGACATCCACAAGCTGATCAAGGAAAAGGAAGTCAAATACGTCGACGTGCGTTTCACCGACCCCAAGGGCAAGTGGCAGCATGTGACCTTCGACCTGATGATGGTCGATGACGAGTTCCTGAATGAAGGTACCATGTTTGACGGCTCCTCCATCGCCGGCTGGAAGGCGATCAACGAGTCCGACATGATGCTGAAGCCGGATCTGGAAACCGCGGTGATCGATCCTTTCTTCGCCCAGACCACCCTGATCCTGATCTGCGACGTGGTTGAGCCGATGACGGGCCAGAATTACAGCCGCTGCCCGCGCTCCATCGCCAAGGCGGCCGAAGCCTATGTCAATTCCTCGGGCGTTGGCGACACCACCTACTTCGGCCCGGAAGCCGAATTCTTCATTTTCGACGATGTGCGTTTCGACGTCGGCATGAACAAGGCCTTCTATTACGTCGACTCCAAGGAAGGCGCCTACAACACCGGCACCGAATATCCCGAAGGCAATCTGGGCCATCGTCCCGCGGTGAAGGGCGGCTATTTCCCCGTCCCCCCGGTGGACAGCGAGCAGGACATGCGCGGCGAAATGCTGGCGGTGATGCGCGACATGGGCATCCAGCCGGAAAAGCACCATCACGAAGTCGCCACCGCCCAGCATGAACTTGGTTTCAAGTTCAACACCCTGACCAAGTGCGGCGATTACATGCAGATCTACAAGTATGTGATCCACCAGGTCGCCCAGGCCTATGGCAAGACCGCGACCTTCATGCCCAAGCCCATCAAGGGCGACAATGGTTCGGGCATGCATGTCCACCAGTCGATCTGGAAGGCCGGCAAGCCGCTGTTCGCGGGTTCGGGCTATGCCGACCTGTCGGAACTGTGCCTGTTCTACATCGGCGGCATCATCAAGCATGCCAAGGCGCTCAACGCCTTCACCAACCCGCTGACCAACAGCTACAAGCGCCTGATCCCCGGCTTCGAAGCCCCGGTGCTGCTGGCCTATTCGGCCCGCAACCGCTCGGCCTCCTGCCGCATCCCGCACTCGTCTTCGCCCAACGGCAAGCGCGTCGAGGTTCGCTTCCCCGATCCGGGCGCGAACCCCTACCTCGCCTATGCCGCGATGCTGATGGCGGGCCTGGACGGGATCGAGAACAAGATCCATCCGGGCGGCCCGATGGACAAGGATCTCTATGCCCTGCCGCCGGACGAGCTGGCCAAGGTTCCGCAGGTTTGCGGCTCCCTGCGCGAAGCGCTGGACAGCCTGAAGGCCGACAATGCCTTCCTGAAGAAGGGCGGCGTGTTCGATCAGGAGTTCATCGACGCCTATATCGATCTGAAATACGAAGACGTGTATGCCTTCGAGCACACGCCGCATCCGATCGAGTTCCAGATGTACTATTCGGTCTGATCGAAAGATCGGATTTCAGAAACGGGGCACGGCGCAAGCCGTGCCCTTTTCTTTTAGGCGACGGCGCTGGCGGTGAGGCCCGCCAGGGAATCGGCCTTGGGCAGCGGGAAGGTCACGAACACCGAGCAGCCCCGGCCATATTCGCTCTCCAGCCAGGCGCGGCCGCCATGCAGTTCGGCCAGGCCGCGCACCAGCGCCAGGCCCAGCCCCGTGCCGCCGGCCTGGCGGTCGAAGCGGTTGTCCACCTGGTTGAAGGGCGCGAAGATGGCGTCGAGCTTGTCTCGCGGAATGCCCGGGCCATTGTCGCGCACCGTGACCTGGAAATCGCCATTGGCGGCGCGGCCGCCGATCACCTCGATGCGCCCGCCCAGGGGTGTGAACTTGACGGCGTTGGACACAAGATTGATCAGGATCTGCTTGACCGCCCGCTCGTCGGCATAGAGCGCCGGGGCGTTGTCATCGACGACGATCACCAGGGTCTGGTCCTTCTCGCGCGCCTTGGTGCCGATCAGCTTCAGGGCGAGGTCGAAGGTGCGGGCCGCGTCCAGCGGATCGGGCGAAATGTCCATGCGGCCGGCCTCGATCTTGGCCACGTCCAGCAGGTCGTTGATCAGCGACAGGAGATGAGCGCCGGAGGAATGGATGTCGCCGGCATAGTCGCGGTAGCGCTCAGAGCCCACGGGGCCGAAGCATTCCTGGGCGATGATCTCGGAGAAGCCCAGGATGGCGTTGAGCGGCGTGCGCAGTTCATGGCTCATGTTCGCCAGGAAGGCGGTCTTGGAGGCATTGGCGGTTTCCGCCTCAAAGCGCTTGCGCAGCGCCTCGTCGCGGGTTTCTTCCAGCTCCCGCGCCAGGTCTTCCACCTTGAAGCGCAGGCGGGCGTCCTCGCCCATGCGCAGCACCAGCGGGCGGCCGGTATGCCACATCTGGAAAACCACGAAAGGCGTCAGGGCGCCCATCACCATATCGGTGACAGAATCGCCCAACAGGAAGCGTGCGGCCGCCATGCAGGACAGCGGCAGCAGGTTGGCGAGGTACAACTTCATGTTGCTGCCGCGCGCCACCACCAGGCTGGCGATCACCGCCATGACGCAGGCGGCCAGGAACATGTGGTTCAGGGCATTGCCGGGTTCCCAGCACAGCCAGGGCATCAGGCCCCAGGAGAAGCTGCCGAAAGCCTGGATCATCACAAAGCATTGCAGCCAGGAATCGGTATCGCCTTCGTCGTCATTGTAATGCTGATAGGCGGTCGCCATCAGGGTGCTGGCGCCCATCGCGGCGGTCACCGCCAGCGGCACCCACAGCGTCTTGGCGACACTGACATCGCCGAAGATTCCCATGGAGCAGAGCATCGCCGCGGCAGCGGCCCAGATCGGCGAGGTGATGCGGGTATTGCGCGCGGTGTTGGCGGCAAGCGAAAGCTGCGCCTTGACGACGCGCGGCTCGCTCTCCTGACCCTCGGTGATGAAGCGCAACAACGACACGGAAAACCCCGTTTTATCAGGGCCATTATTGCGCCGGGGCTCTTAATAATACCTTTGGCCCTGACATTTTTTGCGCAGCCGCATTTGGCCTCGCTTTTCACGCTTAAGGAATCGTAAAACAGGGGTGTGGACGGGGCGAATCGCGCCAGTCTGCGATGCACCGTTCACCTAGTTGCCCCACAGATTGACGTCATGGCCAAGAACAATCCCGACCTTTTCGACGGCGCCGCATCCGCTTCCAAGGCCTACACCGCCAAGGACATCGAGGTGCTGGAAGGGCTGGAGCCGGTGCGCCGCCGCCCCGGCATGTATATCGGCGGCACCGACGTCAATGCCATGCATCATCTGGCGGCCGAAATCATCGATAACTCGATGGACGAAGCGGTGGCCGGCCATGCCAGCAACATCCAGCTGGAGCTGAAGCCGGGCAACATCCTGGTGGTGCGCGACAATGGCCGCGGCATGCCCATCGATCCCCATCCCAAGTTCAAGAACAAGTCGGCGCTGGAAGTGATCATGACCACGCTGCATGCCGGCGGAAAGTTCGACGGCAAGGCCTATGACACGTCGGGCGGGTTGCACGGCGTGGGCGCCAGCGTGGTCAACGCCCTGTCGGAATGGGTGGAAGTGGAAGTCGCGCGCGACAAGCGCGCCCACAAGATGCGCTTCGAACGCGGCCATGCCGTCGGCAAGCTCAAGGATCTGGGCGCGGTCAACCGGCGCGGCACCATAACCAGCTTCAAGCCCGACGAGAAGATATTCGGCGGCGTCCAGTTCTCGCCCGCCCGGCTGCACCGCATGGCCAAGTCCAAGGCCTATCTGTTCCGCGGCGTGGAAATCCGCTGGTCCTGCGATCCTTCGCTGATCACCGATGAGACCCCGGCCGAGGATGTGCTGAAATTCCCCGGCGGCCTGTCGGATTTCCTGCGCAGCGAAGTCGGCAAGGCCCAGACCGTCACCTCCCGGATGTTTCAATGGCCGCCGACCTCCAGTGAGGAACGGAAGGACGACAAGAAAGACAAGAAGGAAGAAAGCACTCGCGGCAAGGTCGAATGGGCAGTGACCTGGGCGCCGGCGCGCGATCCCTTCACCCGCTCCTATTGCAACACCATCCCGACGCACCAGGGCGGCACCCATGAACAGGGCTTGCGCAACGCCCTGACAAAAGGGCTGCGCGCCCATGGCGAACGCGCCAACAACCGCAAGACATCGCTGATCACAGCCGAGGATGTGATGGATGCGGCCTGCGCCGTTCTGTCGATCTTCATCCGCGAACCGGAATTCCAGGGCCAGACCAAGGACAAGCTGTCCTCGCCCGATGCCCAGCGCCTGGTGGAAAACATCGTGCGGGATCATTTCGACCATTGGCTGGCGGAAAGCCCTGCGGAGGCCGACCGGCTGCTGGATTTCGTGATCGACTGCGCCGAGGACCGGCTCAAGAAGCGGCAGGAAAAGGAAACCAAGCGCCAGTCGGCCACGCGCAAGCTGCGCCTGCCCGGCAAACTGGCCGACTGTTCCAAGGGCGCCGCCGACGGCACCGAGATTTTCCTGGTGGAAGGCGACAGCGCCGGCGGCAGCGCCAAGCAGGCGCGCGACCGCGCCACCCAGGCCATCCTGCCCCTGCGTGGCAAGATTTTGAACGTGGCCTCCGCCGCGGCCGGCAAGTTACAACAGAACCAGGAACTGTCCGACCTGGTGCAGGCGCTGGGCTGCGGCACCGGCGCGAAATATAGCGCCGGCGATTTGCGCTATGACCGCATCATCATCATGACCGACGCCGACGTGGACGGCGCCCATATCGCCTCCCTGCTGCTGACCTTCTTCTATCGCGAGATGCCCGGCCTCATTGCCGACGGGAAATTGTATCTCGCCATGCCGCCGCTCTATCGCCTGACCCAGGGCGGCAAGACCATCTATGCCCGCGACGATGCCGACCGCGAGCGCATCCTGAAAACCGAGTTCCGCAGCAATGCCAAGGTCGAAGTCTCGCGCTTCAAGGGCCTGGGCGAGATGATGCCGGCCCAGCTCAAGGAAACCACCATGCGGCCCGGCCACCGCACCCTGCTGCAGGTCAAGATTCCCGAGGCCGACATCAAGTTGACCGAGAACATGTTCGAACGTCTGATGGGCAAGAAGCCGGAGCTGCGCTTCCAGTTCATCCAGGAGAACGCGGAGTTTGCGCGAGAAGCGGTCGACGTCTAGCGCGCCGGTATCGCGATTTTCGCCGCCAGCAACGTCTGGTCACCGGATTGTGACGGCACCGCATCGGCCGGACGCGCCGCGTGCAGCTTCTTTCCGTCCGGCGGCAGGCCACGACGCTGCGCCACCAGCTTCAGCGTCACGGCGTCGGGCGATCCCAGCTTCAGGGTCACCCGCGCATGGCCGCAGTCCGGTGTCACGCAGGCGAGGAAGGTACGCTGCTCCGGGGCGGCCGGGGTCACAGCGCCATTCAAGCTGATGGATTGCAACTTTGCCTCTGCAGGCACCTCAAGCCGGACGCCGTCCCCCGGCGCATTCAATTCCAGAGTGACTTCGTCGCCGTTGCGCGTGACCGCGGCAGTGGGCGGCGCCAGACGCGCAGCGCCGGCGGACACGGCATAGCCATAGGCGACACCGGACTGCGGCTCTGCCGAGAAATTCGCCGCCTTGCGCAGGGCATCGGGAAGTTGGGCGACGGGACTGGCGATCCAGGACGCTTTCCCCGCCTGTTCGGCATAAGTGATGTTGAGCCGCTGCGGCGCCTGGGGACTGAAAGCCGGCTGGAATCCCGCCGTGATGCTCAGGCCCAGCGCCAGCAGCAGCGACAGGACAAAGGACCAGCCCCATGTTTTGGCTTTTTCCAGCAGCGGCAACAGCGTCAGCAGGCCGAACGCCGCGCTGACGGTGAACAGCGAATGCAGTTTCAGGCCCATGATGACTTCGCCGTCGGCGGCAAGCCCGACCCACACCAACAGGGCCGCCAGCGCCGATAGCAGCAAAACCGGACCGCGCCCGTCGCCAGCATCGGCGTCAGGTCGGTGTCGTTGGGCATGTATTTGTAGATCTCGCCATACAGCGAGGAGGTGGCGTAGTGCTGCACGCGCGCCGCATAAAGATCGATCAGCTTGCCGTTGCCCGCGCTGGTCTGGAACAGATAACTGGGGCCCTTGTTGCCGCGGGCCTCGACATTGATCACCGCCCCGATCCTGGCCCGCTGCAAGGGATCGCTGAGATAGTGGGCGGCGCCCAGCATCCCGGCTTCCTCGCCATCGGTGAACAGGGCGATCACCGGACGCTCAGCCCCGCCTTCGATCCCGCGCGCCTTCAGGGCGCGGATGACTTCCAGAAGGATGGCGACACCAGAACCGTCATCGCCGGCGCCCGGCCCCGCCGCGACGGAATCGCTGTGCGCCAGAAGCAGGATGGCCTTGCCCGCGCCCGGCGCCACGCCGGCGACGATATTGGTGACGGTGCCGCAGGGAATGTTGTTATCCCAGCGCCGCTGCGAATAGCAGGTCATGCCGGTCTTGGTGACGGCATGCACATCCATCGCCGCCAACTCGCCGAGGATGCGCGCGCGCACCGCTTCGGCATTGGCGCTGCCCACCGGATGCGGCGCCTGATTGCCCAGTATCCGGCCCAGCGCCGCATCGGCGCGGGCGGCAGAGAATTGCGTGAGCGGCGCATCCGCCGGCAGGGCGCCGGGACGCGCCTGGCCGAAGACCGACAACAGCCAGATGGCCGCGGCCAGTGCCGCCAATGCCCAGATGCGTACCAATTCAGCCCCCAATTCCGCCCAAACTCGAAAATACAGGCATAACTTGCATTTTCGAGGAATATCCCTATTTTGCGGTGCAGTAAGAGTCGCATCGCCATCCGGGCCTCGCGACCATGGGCGCCACATGTCGCGCCCCTTTTTCAGGAGCGTGCTTGAACACTGTGACGACCTCCGGCGCGGAAGCCGGATTAGACGAAGTCATTGAAACCACTGAGACTTCCTCGATTGTGATCCCTGCCGATCAGCCCGTTTCCACGGGCTTTGACAGCTTGGGTCTTTCCCCAGATCTCCTCAGGGCGGTGACCGACAGCGGCTACACCACCCCCACCCCGATCCAGGCCCAAGGCATTCCCCATGCCCTGCAGCGGCGCGACATGATCGGTATCGCCCAGACCGGCACCGGCAAGACCGCCAGTTTCACCCTACCGATGATCGAAATGCTGTCCAAGGGCCGCGCCAAGGCGCGTATGCCCCGCGCCCTGGTGCTGGAACCGACCCGCGAGCTGGCCGACCAGGTGGCCGAAAGCTTCGACCGCTACAGCAAATATTCCAAGCTGACCCATGCGCTGTTGATCGGCGGCACGGCGATGGACGAACAGATCAAGAAGCTGGATCGCGGCGTGGACGTGTTGATCGCCACCCCCGGCCGCCTGATGGACCATTTCAACCGCGGCCGCATCCTGCTCTCCCAGGTCAACATCCTGGTGATCGACGAAGCCGACCGCATGCTGGACATGGGCTTCATCCCCGACGTCGAGGAAATCTGCAAGAAGCTGCCCTTCACGCGCCAGACGCTGTTCTACTCGGCCACCATGCCGCCGGAGATCCAGCGCCTCACCGACCAGTTCCTGCACAATCCGGTGCGCATCGAGGTTTCGCGCCCCGCCACCACCGCCACCAACATCACCCAGCAGATCGTGGTCGTGCCCGCCAATGATTGGGCCAAGCGCGAAGCGCTGCGCCGGATGGTCCGCGAGGTCGAACCAACCCTGAACAACGCCATCGTCTTCTGCAATCGCAAGCGCGACGTGGACGTGGTGGCCAAGAGCCTGGTCAAGCACGGCTTCGACGCTGCCCCGATCCATGGCGACCTTGACCAGAGCTTGCGCACCAAGACGCTGGACAAGTTCCGCGCCGGCGAACTCAAGATCCTGGTGGCCTCCGACGTGGCGGCGCGCGGGTTGGACGTGCCCAGCGTCAGCCATGTCTTCAACTTCGACGTGCCGATCCATGCCGACGATTATGTCCATCGCATCGGCCGCACCGGCCGGGCGGGACGCAGCGGCAACGCCTATATGCTGGCGACGCACCGCGACGAGAAATATATCGACGCCATCGAGAAGATCACCGGCCAGAAGCTGGACCGCCGCGAAATGATGGACATCGAGGTGCGCGAGGAAACCCGTCCGCGCCGCGATGACCGTGGTGGACGTGGCGGCAAGGGCGGCGACCGTGGCCGCGGCCGTGACGGCAAGCAGCGTGACCGCCGTCCGCCCGGCGGCAAATTCCACGACCAGGTCGCCAGCATGGACCCGGTTGAGGCTGGCGCGGCCCCCGCGCCCGCCGTGCAGGCTCCGGCACAGGAACAGCGCCAACCTCGCCAGGAACAGCCGCGTCAGGAACAAAGGCCCCGGCAGGAAAACCGCCAGCCCCGTAACGAGCAGCCGCGTAACGAAAAGCGCGACCGCGGCAGCCAGCGCCAGCACAACGAACAGGCCGCCCGCCCCGAAGCGGTTGACAAGAGCGAACTCCCCGCTTTCCTGTTCCGGCCCGTGCCCGTCAAGAAGCCCGAACCCCAGACCGAATAGCACTTCGGCCCCGGAATTCTTGGCTTTTGCTGAAATTTCAGGCTTGAAAAACCCGCTATTTAACGCTTTTTACACAGCGGGCTGGGCAAACTGGCGTCAAGCAACGGGCCCAAAGCCCGCGGGGGATTTGTCGGTGTTCAACCAGGACCGGGAACAGGCTTTTGCCAAGACGGCGCTCGCCCTGATGGGCGGTGCGGGCGTCGTGGCCACGCCCGAAAACTTCGAACTCTTCTACGCCTATGCCTCGGGCGAGAACCCGGCCATCGCCCAGGTGATGGGCGCCGTCATCAACGCCAAGACGCCCTTCACCCCCGAACTTCTGTCCGACCTGCGCCTGCGCTGCCTGTCGGGCGCGCGCGCCGCCGTCGCCATGGAATCGCTGGGCGGCGACATGAGCAGCCTGATCAACGACGTGCTGGGCAAGCTGGAAAGCTCGGCGCGCGAGACCGCCGACTACAAGCACACTTTGTCCGCCGCCACCGGCGAGCTGGACAGCGACCGCAACCCCGCCGATGTGCGCAAGCTGGTGGAAGGGCTTATCGCCGCCACCCGCGCCATGGAACAGCGCACCAAGGCGCTGGAAGGCGAACTCCAGGCCTCCTCGCAGCAGGTCTGCGATCTGCGCGGCAAGCTGGACGATGTGCGCAAGGAAAGCATGACCGATCCCCTCACCCACATCGCCAACCGCAAGGCGTTCGACGAGGCGATGGAGGCCGGCCGCAAGGCCGCCGATGCCGGCGACGATGTCTGCCTGTTGATGTGCGACATCGATCATTTCAAGAAATTCAACGACAGTTGGGGCCACCAGACCGGCGACCAGGTGTTGCGCCTGGTGGCGTCGTGCATGGCGGAGAACGTCAAGGGCCGCGATACCGCGGCGCGCTATGGCGGCGAGGAATTCGCCGTGCTGCTGCGCGGCACCACCTTGCAATCGGCCACCATGGTGGCCGACCAGATCCGCAGCACCGTGGAAACCAAGAAGCTGGTGAAGAAGTCCACCGGCGACGTGCTGGGCACCATCACCATCTCCATCGGGGTGGCGAAATTCGCCCCCGGCGAGACGGCGGAAGCCGTCATCCGCCGCGCTGATGCCTGCCTGTACGGCGCCAAGCACAGCGGCCGCAACATGGTGATCAACCAGGACGATGCGCGCATCGCCGCCCTCGAGACCAGCGCCGCTTAATCCCCCCGTCCCAGCTTGCGCGATCCCCGCCAGGCTTTAAGCTGACCCCCAAGCTGCGGCCGCCAGAGCCGCCTTTCAGGGGACAGGATCATGGCTATTTCCGTTCGCAACCGCGTCGTCGCCTTCACCATGGCGCTGGCCGCGGTCACCTATCTGGACCGGGTCTGCATCGCGGTCCTGGCGCCCCAGATCAGCGCCGAACTGGACCTGACACGCGTCCAGATGGGCTATATCTTCAGCGCCTTTGCGGTGGCCTATGCCGCCTTCGGCGTGCCCATCGCCCACTGGGCCGACCGCGACGGCGCCCGTAAAGTTCTCACCTGGGTGGTGCTGATCTGGTCGGCCTTCACCATGGCGACGGCGCTGGCGTGGAATTTCGTCTCCATGGCGGTGATCCGTTTCCTGTTCGGCATCGGCGAAGCCGGCGCCTGGCCCTCCGTGGCGCGGGTCTATTCGCGCTGGATTCCGCTGGCCCAACGCGGCCGCATCCAGGGCATTTTCTTTGCCGGCGCGCACCTGTCGGGCGGGCTGACACCGCTGGTGGTCGCCGCCATGGCGGGCTGGCTGCAATGGCGCATGATCTTCATCGTATTCGGCCTGGTCGGCGCGCTGTGGGCGGTGTGCTGGTACGCCTGGTTCCGTGACGAGCCGCGTGACCATGCGTCCGTTTCGGCGGAAGAGCGTGACCATATCGAGGCCACGCGCGGCCTGGCGACAACGCCGGCAAAAGCCGGCGGCGGCTGGATGAGCGTGTTCAAGACGCCGACGGTGGCGCCGCTCTGCGTCCAGGCTTTCGCCAACTCGTACGGCTTTTATTTCTTCATCACCTGGCTGCCCACCTATCTGGCGCAGGCGCGCGGCATGAAGGGCGCCGAGCTCGCCATCTTTTCCGGCCTGCCCCTGATGCTGAGCTTCATCGCCGACCTGACCGGCGGCGAAGGCTCGGACCGGCTGGCGCGGCGCATGGGCCTGCGCGCCGCGCGCCGCGCCTTCGGCACCGGCGGCTATGTGCTGGCGGCCATCGCCATATTCTGCGCCACGCAAGTTCCCAGCGGGTTTGCCGCGGGGCTGTTGATCGCCATCGGTGGCGCCTGCTCCATGCTGACCCTGGCGCCAGCCTGGGCCACGGCGGTGGATGTGGGCGGCCGCCATGCCGGCGTGACCGCCGGCACCATGAACACGGTCGGGCAGGTCGGCGGAATCTTGAGCCCGCTGGTGCTGGCCTATCTGGTGGATGCCACCAACAACTGGAATTTCCCGCTGATGGTGCTGGCCGGCATTTACGCCATCGCCGCACTGGCCTGGCTGGCGATCAATCCGAACCAGCGGGTCGAGGCCGCTTAAGCGTCCTGGGCCGGCGTGATCTGCACGCTTTCGCCGCAGCCGCAGGCTGACGTCTGGTTGGGGTTCTTGAAGATGAAGCGGGCGCCCAGCTTTTCCTGGACGAAATCCAGCTCGGTGCCGATCAGGAACAGGATGGCCTTGGGATCGATGAAGATATTCACGCCCTTGTCTTCCATCACTTCTTCGAACGGCTTGGTGTCCTCGGCATAGGCCATGGTGTAGCTCATGCCGGCGCAGCCGCCATTGGTGACGCCCACGCGCAGGCCCAGATACTTGCCATCGGCGCCGGCCATGATCTCCTGCAGGCGCGTGGCCGCGGTTTCGGTCAGCTTGACCGGCTTGGGGCGCTCGCGGCGCGGCTTTTGGGCTGATGCGTTCATGGGCGTTTCCATCAGAACATGTTCAATTCGAGTTTGGCTTCTTCGCTCATGCGTTCCGGCGTCCAGGGCGGATCGAAGGTCATGTTGACCGTCACTTCGCCGATGCCGTCCACCAGTTCCAGCGCCGCCTTGACGTTCTGCGGCATCTCGCCGGCCACCGGGCAGTTGGGGGCCGTGAGAGTCATGTCCACCGTGACGTCCTTGTTGTCCGCGACATCTACCTTGTAGATAAGCCCCAATTCATAGATATCAACCGGGATTTCCGGGTCGAACACGGTCTTCAGCGCCGTCACCAGCTTGGAGGTGAAGGCGTCCAGTTCCTGCGGGCTGAGGGCCGAGGGTGCGGGTTGGGCAGGTTCGCTCATGTCGCGCCCTCCTCGACCGCGTTCTTGCCCTCTTCCACTGCATTTTTATAAGTATGCCAGGCCAGGGTGGCGCATTTCACCCGCATGGGAAATTCACTGATGCCGCCCATCACTTCCAGCCGCTCGCGATCGTCTTCCGGCAGGTCCGAGGCATCCTCTCCCTTCACCAGGTGCAGGAAGCCCTGCATCAGCTTGTCGGCTTCGGCAGCGGTGCGGCCCTTGAGCATTTCCACCATCATCGAGGCCGACGCCTGGCTGATGGCGCAGCCCTTGCCTTCGAACTTGATCTCGGAAACCAGGCCGTCCGCTCCCAGCTTCAGATAGACCGTCACTTTATCACCGCATAGCGGATTGTAGCCTTCGGCCTTGTGGCTGGCCTGATCCAAGATGCCGTAATGGCGCGGATGGCGCGAGTGATCCAGGATCACCTCTTGATACAGCTCGCGCAGCGCGTGGTCGGTCATGCCAATATCCCCCGCGCCTTGGCCAGGCCCGCCACCAGCGCATCAACATCGGCGCGTGTGTTGTAGAGGGCAAAGCTGGCGCGGCTGGTCGAGGCGACGCCGAAGCGTTCCATCAAAACTTGCGCGCAATGATGCCCGGCCCGCACCGCCACGCCTTCGCGGTCCAGGATGGTGGCCAGGTCATGGGCATGCATGCCATCGGCTTCAAAGGACAGGATGGCGCCCTTGCCCGGCGCATCGCCGATCACCCGCAGCCAGTTGAACTGGCGCACCTGTTCGCGGGCATAGGTCAGAAGATCATGTTCATGGGCGGCCACCGCGGCGCGGTCGAAGCCCGACAGGTAATCCAGCGCCGTCGCCAGGCCCACCGTCTCGATGATCGGCGGGGTGCCGGCCTCGAAGCGGGCCGGGGCATCGGCATAGGAAATGCGGTCCTTCATCACTTCGCGGATCATCTCGCCGCCGCCATTGAAGGGCCGCATGGTCTTGAGATGCGCGCGCTTGGCATAGAGCGTGCCGATACCGGTAGGACCATAGAGCTTGTGGCCAGTGACGGCATAAAAATCCACGTCCAGCGCCTGCACGTCCACGATCTCATGCACCGCACCCTGACAGCCATCGGCCAGCACCGGCACACCCTTGGCGTGGGCGCGGGCAACGATTTCCTTCAGCGGCGTGACGGTACCCAGCACATTGGACATGTGGGTGACGGCGACCAGCTTGGTTTTTTTGGTAATGGCGGCGTCCAGCGCCTCGATATCGAGACTGCCGTCATCGCCCACATCCACCCATTTGAGCACCGCGCCGGCGCGTTCGCGCAGGAAATGCCAGGGCACGATGTTGGAATGGTGCTCCATCACCGACAGCACGATCTCGTCGCCCGGCTGGGTCAGCGGCGCCAGGTAGGAATAGGACACCAGATTGATCGCTTCGGTGCCGCCCTTGGTGAAGATGATCTCTTCTTCGTGGGCTGCGTGCAGAAACTTCTGCACCGTGCGACGGGCCGCTTCATAACGGTCGGTGGCGGCGGCGGAGAGGAAATGCACCCCGCGATGGACATTGGCATATTCGCTTTGGGCGAAGTCGCGCATCGTGTCCAGCACCACGCGCGGCTTCTGGGCGCTGGCGCCGCTGTCCAGATAGACCAGCGGCTTGCCATAGACCGTGCGCGACAGGATCTCGAAATCGGCGCGGGCCTTTTCGACGTTGAAGGACGCTGCAATTCTTTGGGGCGCGTTCATGCCACCCTCTTCAGCGCGGTCAGCATTTCGGTGCGCACCAGCTCGCGCTGGTCGGTGCTGGCGATTTCCGCCACCGCATCTTCCAGGAAAGCCTGCAGCAACAGGCCCCGTGCTTCCGTCTCGGGTATGCCGCGGGCGCGCAGGTAGAACAGCGATTCCGCGTCCAGGTCGCCGACCGCCGCGCCATGGGCGCATTTGACATCATCGGCGAAGATTTCCAGTTCAGGCTTGAGGTCGGCTTCGGCATTCTCGCCCAGCAGCAGCGCCTTGGCGCTCTGGTTGCTGTCGCTGCCATTGGCGCCCTTGGCCACCGTCACCTTGCCTTGGTAGACGGCCTTGGAATTGCCGCCCGCGACATGCTTGAACCGCTGGGTGCTGGTGGTGTTGCCATGGCGGTGGATGACATGGGTGGTGACGTCGCTGTGGCGCTTGCCGTCCAGCACCGCCACGCCCGACAAATGCGCCTCGGCCCCCTCGCCTTCCAGCGCGATTTCCAGTTCCATGCGCGACAGCTTGCTGCCGAAGCCGGCGAAATGACCGCGATAGCGGCCACCTGCGGCGATGCGCAGGCTGGCTTCCTCCACCAGCACGGCATCGCCGGATTCCGGCGAGATGCGCACATGTTCCAAGCTGGCACTTTCGCCCAGCACAATCTCAAAGCCGACATTGCGGAAATCTGCGATGCCGACGCTTTCCACCAGGGTCAGGGAGCTACCCGCTTCCAACACCAGAAGCCCGCGCACATGGCCGTTGCCGTCAAAGGCCAGTTTCAGCGGCGCGAGTACAGCCTTGGCAACCCGCAATGCCACCCCGCCATCCGACAGGCTCAGCGAGGCTGAGCCCATGATGTTGCGATCCGCAACACCGAAATGCTTTTGTACCCAATCCGGCGGGTTGCTCTTCGACAAATCGAACAGCTCCACGCCGTCCAGCAAGGTGCCGGCCTGCCACAGCGCCTGCCCCGTGCCGATGCCGGCTTCGCCCAGCGCCGATTTGAGGTCGGAATATTTCCATTCCTCCACCCGGCGATGGGGCACGCCATGCGATCCGAAAATCGCGGCGGCTCCAGCCTTGCGGGTCGCGACCGCCAAACTCATGCCGGCTCCTTGACGATATGCTCATAGCCCTTGGCTTCCAGCTCCAGCGCCAGTTCCTTGCCGCCCTCGGCCACGATCTTGCCGCCGGCCAGCACATGAATGCGGTCGGGCACGATGTAATCCAACAGGCGCTGGTAATGGGTGATCACCAGCATGGCGCGCGACGGATCGCGCAGGGCATTGACGCCTTCGGCCACCAGCTTGAGGGCATCAATGTCCAGGCCGGAATCGGTTTCGTCCAAAATCGCCAGCTTGGGCTCGAACAACGCCATCTGCAGGATTTCCAGCCGCTTCTTCTCGCCGCCGGAAAAGCCCACATTCAGGGCGCGCTTGAGCATCTCTTCCGACACATTCAAGGTCTTGGCCTTGGCGCGCACCAGTTTGAGCACACCCACTGCGTCCAGGTCGGTTTCGCCGCGCGCGCGGCGCTGGCTGTTCAGCGCCGTCTTCAGGAACATCATGGTGGTGACGCCGGGGATTTCCACCGGATACTGCATGGCCAGGAACACGCCCTTGGCGGCGCGGATCTCCGGCGCCAGCGCGCCCAGGTCCTCGCCGTTATAGCTGATGCTGCCTTCGGTGATGTCATAGCCGGCGCGGCCCGCCAGCACATAGGACAGGGTGGACTTGCCCGAACCGTTGGGGCCCATGATGGCATGGACCTCGCCGACACCGATGGACAGATTCAGGCCCTTGAGGATTTCCTTGCCGCCGATCGCAACGTGCAAATTTTTGATCTCAAGCATGACTAACCTACCGAACCTTCCAGAGAGATACCCACCAGCTTCTGCGCTTCCACCGCGAACTCCATCGGCAGTTGCTGCAGCACTTCGCGGCAGAAGCCGTTGACAATCAGCGACACCGCCTCGTCCTGTGGGATGCCGCGTGCCAGGCAATAGAACAACTGATCCTCGGCGATCTTGGAGGTGGTCGCCTCATGCTCGATGCGCGCGGTCTTGTTGCGGCTTTCGATGTAGGGAACCGTGTGGGCGCCGCAGTCGCCGCCGATCAGCAGCGAGTCGCACTGGGTATAGTTGCGCGCATTGTTCGCCTTGCCATAGACGCTGACCAGCCCGCGATAGGTGTTCTGCGCCTTGCCGGCCGAAATGCCCTTGGAGATGATGCGGCTGCGGGTGTTGGCGCCCAGATGGATCATCTTGGTGCCGGTATCGGCCTGCTGGTAATGGTTGGCGATTGCGATGGAATAAAACTCGCCCACGCTTTCGTCACCGCGCAGGATGCAGGACGGGTATTTCCAGGTGATGGCCGAGCCGGTCTCCACCTGGGTCCAGGAAATCTTGGACTTCTTGCCCCGGCAATCGCCGCGCTTGGTGACGAAGTTGAAGATGCCGCCCAGGCCGTTTTCGTCGCCCGGATACCAGTTCTGCACCGTGGAATACTTGATCTCGGCATTGTCCAGCGCCACCAGCTCGACCACCGCGGCATGAAGCTGGTTCTCGTCGCGCTTGGGCGCGGTGCAGCCTTCCAGATAGCTCACATAGCTGCCTTCATCGGCGATGATCAACGTGCGCTCGAACTGGCCGGTTTCCGAGGCATTGATGCGGAAATAGGTGCTGAGCTCCATCGGGCAACGCACACCCTTGGGCACATAAACAAAGGTGCCGTCGGAAAACACCGCCGAGTTCAGGGTGGCGAAGAAATTGTCGGTCACCGGCACCACCGTGCCCAGATACTTCTTCACCAGGTCGGGATA
>CANJJD010000033.1 GCA_947474645.1 Alphaproteobacteria bacterium
GCGTCACCGACCTGATCGTGATGCCCGGCCTGATCAACCTGGACTTTGCCGACATCAAGTCGGTGATCTCCGAGATGGGCAAGGCGATGATGGGCACCGGCGAGGCCGAAGGCGAAGACCGCGCCCAGAAGGCCGCCGACATGGCGATCTCCAATCCGCTGCTGGACGATGTCACCATGAAGGGCGCCAAGGGCGTCCTCATCAACATCACCGGCGGACCCGACCTGATGCTGTTCGAAGTCGAACAGGCCGCCAACCGCATCCGTTCGGAAGTGGACCCGGACGCCAACATCATCTTCGGCAACACCATCCTGGAAGAGATGGAAGGCCGCATCCGCGTTTCGGTGGTCGCCACCGGCATTGATGCCGAGCAGATGCGCATGCCCCTGCCGGAAAAGGTCCGCCCGCTGCATCCGCACCTGAACCTGAAGTCGCAGGCCCGCACGGTCCAGCCGGCGCCCCAGACCTTCGTCAATACGCCTGCCGCCAATCCGGTCCATGCCACCATGGACGCGCTGGCCAGCCAGATCGGCGCGGAGAGGAGCCCCGTCGAGGACATGATCCTGGGTGGTGAAGAGGCCCCGGAAGTGGGGGCCGAACCGGTGGCGGCCAAGTATGCCGTCACCGAAACCTATCGCCCGGTGGCCGAACAGCCGCTGGCCCCGCGCGCGCCGGAAGAAAAGAAGAGCGGCTGGGGTTTCTTCGGCCGCAAGAAGGCCGCGGCCGACATACGCGCCGAACCGCAGCCCGAGCCGCGCGCCGCCGCGCCCCGCGCCACGGCCCAGACCATGCCGCCCATGCCCCAGCCGCAAGCGGCCGAGGCGCCGCGCGGCAAGGATGACGACCTGTTCCCCGACCACAAGCGGGATGAGCAGTTCGAAATCCCGGCCTTTTTGCGCCGCCAGTCGAACTAGCTGGTTCAGCGACCCAATCGAAAAGGGCGGCCCTACGGCCGCCCTTTTTGTTTATAAGGTGCAAGCAATGACGCCCCGCCGCACCATCGCCCAGCCCGTCACCGTTACCGGCACCGCCCTGCATGCCGGGGTGCCGGTGACCATGACCCTTGCGCCGGGCGCATCCGGCAGCGGCATCATTTTCCGCCGCACCGATATCGGCGCTGACATTCCCGCCCGCTATGACCAGGTGAGCGAGACACGGCTGGGCACGGTGATCGGGCAGGGCGCCGCCAAGGTCGGCGTGGTCGAACATCTGATGGCCGCCGCCGCGGGGCTGGAGATTGACGATCTGCTGGTCAGCCTGGACGGGCCGGAACCGCCCATCCTGGACGGCGATGCGCTGTCCTATCTCGATCTGCTGGAAGGCGCCGGGCTGGCCGAACAGGCGGAGAAGCGCACGATCATCAAGGTGCTGAAAGATGTCGTGGTGGAAAGCGGCGATGCCCGCGCCTCGCTGCTGCCGGACGACGCGCTGTCCTATACCTACGAACTCAGCTTTCCGGTGATCGGCGAGCAGTATTACGCCTTCGCCTTCAGCCGCGCCGGCTTTCGCGCCCAGATCGCGCCGGCCCGCACCTTCGGCTTCCTCAAGGAGCTGGAGGCCCTGAACAAGATGGACCTGGCCAAGGGCGCTTCGCTGCTCAACACCCTGGCGCTGGACGATAGCGGCGTGGTCAACCACGAGCGCCAGCGTTTTGCCGACGAATTTGTGCGTCACAAGATCCTGGACGCGATCGGCGACATGGCGCTGGCGGGCGCGCCGCTGGTCGGGCGCTTCGAAGGGCGCAAGTCCGGCCATGCCACCAACAACGCCCTGCTGCGCAAGCTGTTTTCCGACCCCTCGAACTATGAACGGGCGGAACTCTAGCCTATCCAAACAGACACTTTCCTGAATCGGGGCGGTCGCGGTATATAGAGCCAATGCGGCGCGGCCCGGCCTTTAGGCCCATGTTAAGCCATTGTTTTAACGTGGAAATCGCGACCCTAGGACCAGAGACGATCATGACGCATGCGGGTTTGAAGTCTTTTGCGCGCGTCGCCCTGTTGGGCGCCGGCCTGGTCCTGCTGGCCGGCTGCAGCATCTTCGGCGGCACGGACGACGAGACCAACAACGCCAACAAGGACGCCGCCGCCTATCGCGAGCGCAGCGTGGAACACATCTATGCCGATGGCTGGAAGGCGATCGAGGCCGGCGCCTGGGTGCTGTGCGCCGCCCAGTTCAACGAAGTGGACCGCCAGCATCCCTATTCGGTATGGGCGCGCCGCGCCATGCTGATCAGCGCCTTCTGCTCCTACCAGGCCAATGCCTATCCCATGGCCATCGCCACCGCCGACCAATATATCGCACTGCATCCGGGCAGCAACGAAGTGGCCTATGCCTTCTATATCAAGGCGATTTCGCTGTACGAGCAGATCGTCGATATCGGCCGCGACCAGTCCAACACCGAAGGCGCGCTGGTGGCGCTGCAGGACGTGGTGCAGCGCTTCCCCGACACCGAATATGCCCGCGACGCCACCCTGAAGATCGACCTGACCAACGATCACCTGGCCGGCAAGGAAATGGCGGTGGGGCGCTATTACCTCAATCGCGGCGATTTCATCGGCGCCATAAACCGCTTCCGCACCGTGGTGGACCAGTACCAGACCACCCCCCAGATCGCCGAGGCGCTGGAGCGTCTTTGCGAGGCCTATTACAGCCTGGGGCTGGACAGCGAGGCGCAGACCGCCGCCGCGGTGCTGGGCAAGAATTATCCGGGCTCGGCCTGGTACAGAAACTCCTATAATATCCTCAAGGGCCGCAATTTGCGCCCGACGGAAGACAAAGGCTCCTGGATCAGTAAGGCTTTCCGCCGGGTCCTCTAATCGATTCGGGGGGCGATTCGGGAAAAATGCTCGCAGGCCTGACCATCCGGGACATCGTGCTGATCGAGCAGGCGGCGCTGGAATTCGCGCCCGGCCTGAATGTGCTGACCGGCGAGACCGGGGCGGGCAAATCCATCCTTCTCGATTCGCTGGGCTTGGCCGTCGGTGGCCGCGGCCGCGCCAGCGTGCGCGCCGGCGCCGCGCAGGGCTCCGCCACCGCCGTGTTCGAGCCGGAGAAAAATCATCCCGCCTGGGCGCTGTTGCGCGAACAGGCGATGGAAACGGGCGCGGAAATCGTGCTGCGCCGGACCTTGGGCAGCGACGGGCGCAGCCGCGGCTTCATCAATGACGAAGCGGTGGGCGTGGGCCTGCTGAAGGATCTGGGCAGCCTGCTGCTGGAAGTGCATGGCCAGCAGGATGACCGCGGCTTGTTCGACACCGCCACCCACCGCGCCCTGCTGGACGGCTTTGGCGGATTGAACGGCGATGTGCAGACCGTGTCGGCCCTGTTCGCGGAATTGTCGGCCGCGCGCAGCGCGCTGGAAGAGTTGAAGGCGCTTGCCGCGCGCGCCCAGGCCGAAGCCGAGTTTGTCCGCGCCGCCGCCAGCGAGCTGTCCGATTTCGATCCGCAACTGGGCGAGGAAGAAAGCCTGGCGGGTGAGCGCGCCCTGATGATGAACGCGGCGCGGATCGTGGAGGAAGTTTCCTCGGCGCTGGAATCGCTTTCGGGGGATCGCGGGGCGCAAACGGGCCTGGCCCAGGCGCTGAAAAAGCTCAGCCGCATGAACGAGGAAGCGCGCAAGATCGCCGCGCCAGCCGAGACGGCGCTGGAACAGGCTTATGCCCTGGCGGAGGAGGCGCGGCGGGAACTGGATTCGCTGCTGTCGCGGCTGGACAGCGACACCGGCGCGCTGGAGAAGAAGGAAGAACGGCTGTTCGCCCTGCGCGCACTGGCGCGCAAGTATGGCACCACGCCCGACCAGTTGCCGGCCCTGCGCGACGAGTATGTCGCCAAGCAGCAGGCGCTGAGTGAAGGCGGCAGCCAGATCAAACAGGCGGAAACCAAGGTGGCCGCCGCGCGCGAGGCGTATCTTTCCACCGCGCGCAAGCTGTCCAAGTCGCGCGAAGGCGCCGCCAGGAAACTGGAAGCTGCCGTGGCCGGTGAACTGACGCCCCTGAAGCTGGGCCATGCCAAATTCCGCGTGGCGCTGGAAAAGCTGGATGACGACAAGGGCGCGGCCACCGGGCTTGAACGTATCGCCTTTGAAGTCGCCACCGTGGAGGGCGCCGCCTTTGGCGGGCTGGCCAAGATCGCCTCGGGCGGCGAACTGGCGCGTTTCTCGCTCGCGCTGAAGGTGGCGCTGTCGCAGGTCTCATCGCCCGCCGCGATGGTGTTCGATGAGGTGGATCGCGGCGTGGGCGGGGCGGTGGCCGATGCGGTGGGCGAGCGCCTGCAGCGCCTCGCCGAAACCACCCAAGTGCTGCTGGTTACCCATTCGCCGCAGGTGGCGGCCCGCGCCGCGCGGCATTTTCGCATCTCCCGCGCCAAGGACAAGACGAAGATAGAACTGCTGGATGACGACCAGCGGTTGGAAGAAATCGCCCGCATGTTGTCGGGCGCCAATGTCACCGCCGAGGCCCGCGCCGCCGCCAAGCGGCTGATGGCGGAAGCGGCGACGCCCGCCAAAAAAGCGCGCAAGCGGGCGTGATGAAAGCCGTCGACAAACTCATCTCCGCCGAGGCCGAGAAAGAACTCGACCGGCTGGCGAAAGAGATCGCCCGCCATGATCGCGCCTATCATGGCGACGACGCGCCCGAGATCAGCGACGCGGACTATGACCTCCTGCGCCGCCGCAATGCCGACATTGAAGAACGCTTTCCGTTGCTGGTGCGGGCCGACAGCCCCAGCCACCGGGTGGGCGCCAAGGCGTCCGAAAAATTCGCCAAAGTCATGCATCGGGTGCCGATGCTGTCTCTGGACAATGCCTTCAGCGACGAGGATGTGGCTGACTTTCTGGGCCGGGTACGCCGCTTCCTGGGCCTGAAGGAAGACGAAGACATCCCCGTCACCGCCGAGCCCAAGATTGATGGGCTTTCCGCGTCGTTGCGCTACGAGCATGGCGTGCTGGTGCAGGGCGCCACCCGTGGCGACGGCCAGGAAGGCGAGGACATCACCGCCAACTTGCGCACCATTTCCGATATCCCGCTGCGGCTGAAGGGCAAGCCGCCCGCCGTGCTCGAAGTGCGCGGCGAGGTCTATATGACCCACAAGGCGTTCGAAGCCCTGAACAAGCGGCAGGAAAAGGACGGCAAGCCGACCTACGCCAATCCGCGCAACAGCGCCGCCGGCTCGGTGCGCCAGCTCGATCCCAGTATTACCGCTGCCCGCGCGCTCAATTTCTTTGCCTATACCTGGGGCGAGATCAGCGAACTGCCGGCCAAGACCCAAAGCGGCATGCTGGAGAAATTCGAAAGCTATGGCTTCAAGGTCAATCCGCTGGTGCGGTGCTGCGAGACGCTGAAAGAGATTTTGAAATTCTACCGCGACATCGAAGGCAAGCGCGCCAAGCTGGGCTATGACATTGACGGCGTGGTCTACAAGGTGGACCGGCTGGATTTGCAGGAGCGGTTGGGGTTCGTCAGCCGCAGCCCGCGTTGGGCCACCGCCCACAAATTCCCCGCCGAACAGGCCGAGACGGTGCTGGAAGGCATCGAAATCCAGGTCGGCCGCACCGGCAAGCTGGCGCCGGTGGCGCGACTGAAGCCCGTCACGGTGGGCGGGGTGGTGGTGCAAAACGCCACCTTGCATAACGAGGACGAGATCGGCCGGCTGGACATCCGCATCGGCGATAGTGTCGTGATCCAGCGCGCCGGCGACGTGATCCCGCAGATTTTGCGCATCATCCCGGAAAAGCGGCCCAAGAGCGCCAAGCCCTATGAGTTTCCGAAAAAATGTCCGGTCTGCGGCAGCCATGCCGTGCGCGAAGTGGACGAGAAAACCGGCAAGATGGACGTGGACCGCCGCTGCACCGGCGGGCTGGTGTGCGACGCCCAGACGGTGGAGCGGCTTCGCTACTTTGTCGGCCGCGACCAGTTCGACATTGAGGGCCTGGGCGGCACCCTGATCGAGCTGTTCCATGACAGGGGCTTGTTGAAAGAGCCCGCCGACATCTTCGCCCTGACCCAAAAGCCCGAAAAACTCGCCAAGGTGTTGGCCGAACACCGCGCCGCACTGAGCGAGGAACGCCGCGCCGCCGAGGGAAAGGACGCGGTCAAGACGAAGGCCAAGAAGAAGGACGAGGGGGAGGGCAAGCAGGTCGAGAATCTGATGGCGGCGATCGAACGCCGCCGCACCATCGGGCTGGATCGCCTGATCAACGCGCTTGGCATCCGCCATGTTGGCGAAACCACCGCGCGCCTGTTGGCGCGGCGTTACTTGAGCCTGGACGCTTTCCTCAAGGGCATGACGTCGGCCGACGCGCTGGAGGAATTGCAGCATATCGAAGGCATCGGCGGTGTGGTGGCCGAAGCCATTCACGAATTCTTCAACGAGCCGCACAATGTGAAGGCGCTGGGGCGGCTGCTGGAATGGCTGACGGTGATGGACATGGCGGCGCCTGCCAAATCCTCTCCCGTGTCGGGCAAGACGGTGGTGTTCACCGGCACATTGGAAAAGATGACACGGCAGGAAGCCAAGGCGCGGGCCGAAAGCCTGGGCGCCAAGGTGTCAGGCTCGGTGTCGGCCAAGACCGACATCGTGGTGGCGGGCCCGGGCGCGGGGTCCAAGCTGAAAGACGCGCAGAAGCACGGCGTCACGGTGATGGACGAGGACGGCTGGCTGACGTTGATCGGCTAGAGAGACCGCGTGGCTCGGTCCAGCCAGGTGCGGGTCTCTTCATCCACCAGCGGCGCGATCACGTCGCGCACCCGGGCATGATAGATGTTCAGCCAGCCGCGCTCGGCATCGGTCAGCAGCGACGATTCCACCAGGTTCAGGTCAATCGGCACCAGGGTGATGGTCTCGAAGCCCATCATTGGCCTTTCGCCGCCCAAATCTTCCGGCGGGGTCACCACCACCAGGTTCTCGATGCGGATGCCGAAGGCGCCGGCCTTGTAGAAGCCGGGCTCGTTGGAACAGACCATGCCGGGTTTCAGCGCCTGCATCACCGGCTTCTTGGAGATGTTCTGCGGCCCTTCATGCACCGAAAGATATGAGCCAACGCCATGGCCGGTGCCGTGGTCGTAATCCAGCCCGGCTTCCCACAGGGGACGGCGGGCGAAACTGTCCAACTGCATGCCGATGGTGCCGTCTGGGAAACGCGCTGTGGCCAGGGCGATGTGGCCTTTCAGCACGCGGGTGAATCGGTCGCGCATTTCGGCGGTGGATTCGCCCACCATGATGGTGCGGGTGACGTCGGTGGTGCCGTCGGGATATTGCGCGCCGCTGTCCAAAAGGAACATCTCGCCCGGATTGATGGTGCGGTTGGTGGAGCGCGTCACCCGGTAATGCACGATGGCGCCGTTGCTGCCCGCGCCGGATATGGTGTCGAACGACACGTCGGACAGGCAACCGGTGGCGCGGCGAAAGCCTTCCAGCGTTTCGGACGCATCGATCTCGGTCAGCTCACCACCCGCGGCATGGCTTTCGAACCAGGCGAGATAGCGCGCCAGCGCCGCGCCATCGCGGATATGGGCCTTGCGTATGCCTTCTATTTCGAGGGGGTTCTTGCAAGCCTTGGGGAGCTGGCAGGGATCGGCGCCCTGGCGAATTTTCGCGCCCGCCTTTTGCAGCCGGTCGAAGATGGCGGCTGCGGCGGTGGACGGATCCAGCAGCACGCTCTTGCCCTTCATCGCATCCAGCGCGGCGGCGAATTCACCGGGACCATGCACCTGCACCGCATTGCCCAGATGCGCCATCAGTTCGGGCGTGCGCTTGGCGGAATCCAGGAACAGGTCGGCGCCGCCGTCCTCATGCAAAATGGCGAAGGCCAGGGTGAAGGGCGTGTGCGGCACATCGCTGCCGCGAATGTTCAAAAGCCAGCAGACGGAATCCGACAAGGTGATCACCGCGGCATCGGCGCCGGCTTTCTTCAAGCCATCGCCCAGTCGCAACCGCTTGGCCTCGCTCTGCTCACCGGCCAGGTTCAAGGCATGGGGCTTGGCGGGAGTCACGGGCGGGGCGGGCTGATCGCTCCACACCGCGTCAATCGGATTGCTCTCCACCGCCACCAATGTGCCGCCGGCTTTTTCCACCGCGGCTTTCAGATGCATCACACCATGCTGGGTATGCAGCCAGGGGTCGTAACCCAGCTTGGCGCCGCTTGGCAGATTGTCCGGTATCCATCCTTGCGGCCCTTCCGCCACCAAGTCGCGCGGCTCGAATTGCGCGGTGTCGGTCTGGTTGCGGACTTGCAGGGTGTAGCGGCCGTCCACGAACACCGCCGCCTTGTCCTTCAGCACCACCGCCGCGCCGGCCGAACCGGTAAAGGATGTCAGCCAGGCCAGCCGCTCGGCATAGGCCGGCAGATACTCGCCCATATGCTGGTCGCTGTGCGGCACCACAAAGCCGTCCAGCCCGCGCCTGGCCAGTTCGGCGCGCAGGGCCGCCAGCCTGGGCGCGCAGGTGGCGGGATCGGAAGTGTCGTCATAGGTCTGGAAAGGCTTGTCCATGCCGGAAAGCTAAGCTCCCCCTCATGCTTCGACAAGCTCAGCATGAGGAGTTGTATTAATCCTCACCCTGAGCCTGTCGAAGGGTGGGGTTATCGCGGCTTTTCCAGCACCAGCGCGCTCCACGGCCCGGCGCGGCGGCGGCCGACAAAGCGCAGGCTGCGATAAAAGCTGGTGACCAGCGCTTCCTGGTTCCGCAGCAGGCCCGACAGGACCAGCATCGCGCCGGGGGCCAGCGCCCTGGTGATGGTGGGCGCCAACTGGGTCAGTGGCCCGGCCAGGATGTTGGCGATCAACAGGTCATAGGGCGCCCCGCCCGCCAGGATGGGATTGGTCAGGCCATCGGCGGTGACGGCGCGGACCAGGGGCGCCACGCCATTGGCGCGGGCATTGTCGCGGGTGACGTCTACGGCGACTGGATCGATGTCGGAGGCCAACACGCTGCGCTTCCACAGCTTGGCGGCGCCGATCGCCAGCAGCCCGGTGCCGCATCCCAGGTCCAGCACGTTGCGGAAGGCGCGCCTGTTGGCGAGTTCGCTGAGCACGCCCAGGCACAAGGCGGTGGTCTCGTGATGACCGGTGCCGAAGGCCAGCCCCGCCTCGATCTTCATGGGGATCACGCCATGGGGCATGGTGCCGGCGTCATGGGCGCCATAGACGAAGAAGCGCCCGGCCCGCACGGGGGGCAGCCCTTCCTGGCTCAGCTTGATCCAGTCCTGGTCGGGCAGCGGCGCGACGGTGATGGTGAGGCCGGCGATGCGCGTGAGATAGGCGGCGTCGGGCGCCTCGTCATACAGCGCTTCCACCACCGCATTGTCGGTAAAGGGCTCTTCGGCAATCAGCACGGCCTGGGCGCTGCCGTCCAGCTCCAGCGCGGCGGCGACGTCGGCGGCCTGCAGCTTGCTGAGTGCGACCGAGGCTTTCCACAGGGGCGGGGAGGGCATAGGCTTGTCCGGAAATGCCGGGGCGGTATGCCGCGCCGGCGCATGCCGGTCAACCGGCGCCCCTGAGAAACCAATAGAAGGAGGATGTCATGAGAGCTTTGCTTGTTGCCGCCTTGCTGGCCTTTGCGCTTCCGGTTCAGGCCCAGGAAAAGGCGCCCATGCCGCCCAAGCTGTTCGCCTCCGCCGCCGAGGTGGACGCCGCCATCGCCAAGGCCCGCGCGCGGCACAAAGGCGGCAACACGGTCGAGATTCTGGCCAATGTCGGCATCTATGCCTGGCAACTGGAATACCGCACCGCCACCACGCCCCCCAGCGTGCACAAGGCCCAGGCCGAGTTGATCTATGTCGCGGGCGGCGGCTGCACCTTGATCACGGGTGGAACGCTGAAAGAGCCCAAGGACAATGGCGCCAACCTGGCGGGCACCGCCATCGAGGGCGGCACGCCGCGAAAGATAACCAAGGGCGATTACGTCCTGGTGCCGCCGGGCACGCCGCACTGGTACACTGATGTGCAGGGCGAGTTCATCAGCATCGCGCTGCACATGCCGATGGAGCCTTAGTGATTTATTTCGGCTCCTGGTGTTTCTGAAGATCGGAAAGGCTCATTGCCGTACCGCCATGTTCTGCCGTGGCTTTTGCTAGTGACTGATCGTTAGTAATGAGCACTATTTGATCCGCTATGGCGACTTCTGCGATCCGCGCGTCGCGCGATTGGTTTGCGCTCTTCTTCTTTTTCTTCGCTAAGGAATCCAATTCTTTTATGCGAGCAAGCAGTCGGTCATAGAGATCGCCCTTGGCCGACCAGCCGCTCTCGCCCCACGGCGTGTCGTCCCAGACCGCCGTCCTTGTAGGTGTTGAAGCGGATGGTATCGTCTCAAAAGTCGCCATCAAGGCAGCACGGCGGTCCATATCCGCCGTGCGCTGAAGTTCATCTTTCTGAATATGCGTAACAAAAACGTGGTGGCTGGCCAGTACGTCCGGTGGACATGATCCGTCCAAAATTGAATTGAAGATATTTGTATCGGGCAGGATGCGCATTCTGGTCAGGCGCGGCTCACGAACTGGTCAATGACGCGCTTTTCACCGGCCTTGTCGAATTCCACCGTCAGCTTGTTGCCTTCGACATAACGCACCCGGCCATAGCCGAACTTCTGGTGGAACACCCGGTCGTCGCGGGCATACTGCGAGGCGCCGGGGTCGGAGGTCTGCACGCTCCAGGCCTGGGCTTCGATCATCGGCGGGCGTGTGCGCATGCTGCCTTGCGCCGCGCGGTTGGCCTGGGCGCGCTTCCAGCCCGGTGAATCGTAAGTGCTGCCGAAATTGGCGGCATTCTCATTGTCGCGAAAGCCCGTGTACCCGCCGTAAAAACCTTCATCCACCGTGGCGTCCACATGGTCCTCGGGGATTTCCTTGATGAAGCGCGACGGCAGGGCGCTTTGCCAACTGCCATGCACCCGGCGGTTGGCGGCAAAGGAAATGCGGATGCGGCGGCGCGCCCTTGTCAGGCCCACATAGGCCAGGCGGCGTTCTTCTTCCAATCCGGCCAAGCCGTTCTCATCCATGGTGCGCTGGGACGGGAACAACCCTTCCTCCCAGCCGGGCAGGAACACGGTGTCGAACTCCAGCCCCTTGGCGGCGTGCAGGGTCATCAGGTTGATGCGGTCGCCGGATTCATCCTGGGCGATTTCCATCACCAATGAGACGTGTTCCAGGAAGGCGGCGAGGGATTCAAAGCCCTCCATCGAGCGGACGAATTCCTTCAAATTGTCCAGCCGGCCCGGCGCTTCCGCCGACTTGTCGGCCTTCAGCATGTCGGTATAGCCGCATTCGTCCAGCACCATTTCGGCCAGCTCCGTATGGGGCAACACGCGCGCGGTTTCGCTCCAGCGCGCGAAATTGGCGGCAAGCTCGCCCAGCGCCTTGCGCGCCTTGGGCGGCAGCTCGTCACTGTCGGCGATCTCGCGCGCTGCCGCCAGCAGCGGCAGTTGGCGTGCACGGGCATAGGTGTGCAGGCTGGCGACCGAGGCATCGCCGATGCCGCGCTTGGGCTTGTTGACGATACGCTCAAAGGCCAAATCGTCATCGCCCTGCGCGATCAGGCGCAGATAGGCCATGGCGTCGCGAATTTCCTGGCGCTCATAAAAGCGCGGGCCGCCGATCACGCGATAGGGCAGGCCCAGCGAAATAAAGCGATCTTCAAACTCGCGCATCTGGAAGGAGGCGCGCACCAGCACTGCCATCTGGGCGAAGGCGTTGTCCTGGCGGTGCAGGTCCTCGGCATCGGACGCGACATTGCGGGCTTCTTCTTCGGCGTCCCACACGCCCGCAACGCGGATTTTCTCGCCCGGCTCGCCCTCGGTCCAAAGCGTCTTGCCCAGCCGGCCCTTGTTGGCGGCAATCAGGCCGGACGCGGCGCCCAATATGGCGGGGGTGCTGCGGTAATTGCGTTCCAGGCGGATGACCTTGGCGCCGGGGAAATCGCGCTCGAAGCGCAGGATGTTTTCCACCTCGGCGCCGCGCCAGCCATAAATGCTCTGGTCGTCATCGCCCACCACGCAGACATTGCCCGATCCCTTGGCCAACAGGTTCAGCCACAGATACTGGACCACATTGGTGTCCTGATATTCGTCCACCAGCATGTAGCGGAAGCGGTCGCGGTAATCGGCCAATATATCGGGCTGGGTCTTGAGAATGTGCAGGGTCTCCAGCAACAGGTCGCCAAAGTCGGCGGCGTTCAGCGCCTTCAGCCGCTCCTGATACTGGTGATAGAGCGATTTGCCTTTGCCGAAGGCGTAACCCTGGGCTTCCCCTTCGGAGACATCGGCGGGCCGCAGGCCCCGGTTCTTCCAGCCGTCGATCATGCTGGCCAGGGTCCGCGCGGGCCAGCGTTTCTCGTCCACGCCTTCGGCCTCGATCAACTGCTTCATCAGGCGCAACTGGTCGTCGGTGTCGAGAATGGTGAAATTGGATTTCAACCCCGCCAGCTCTGCATGGCGGCGCAGCATCTTGGCGCCGATGGAGTGGAAGGTGCCCAGCCATTGCATGCCCTCGACCACGCCGCCGATCAGGGCGCCGATGCGCTCCTTCATCTCGCGCGCCGCCTTGTTGGTGAAGGTGACGCAGAGGATCTGGCCCGGCCAGGCGCGGCGGGTGGCGAGGATGTGGGCGAGGCGGGTGGTCAGCACCCGGGTCTTGCCGGTGCCGGCGCCGGCCAGCACCAGCACGGGGCCATCCACCGCCTCCACCGCCTCGCGCTGTTCAGTATTCAGGCCGGCAAAATAGGGCGGCTCGCGCGGAATTGGCGCGGTCTCGCTCGGTACGCTGTCGCTATCCTCGCCCTCGCTGAAAGCGGAATCCAGCGGGTCGGAATAGCGGTCGCCATAGCCGCTCATGGGGAGGAATCTGCGTCTGGGGACATGAGAACGATATTAGAACGCGGGGGATGGAAATCCCATCTAATTATCGTCGTTGCCGTTTTCCAGCTTGTGGCCCGACAAAGCGCCGTCGGCCTTGTCCTTGCGCGCTTGGCCCAAGTTCCGCACCGCCTTGGGCGTACCGTGCAGGACGCGGTTGGCGGCGGCGGTCTTGTCCTTCTCGCCCTTCGCCCTGGCCTTGCGGGCCCGGTTCAGGTTGACGATTTCAGCCATTTTCGCGTGCCGTAGCGCGGGCATAGGCGGGACGGTCGGTGACGCGCTTCACATAGGCTTCCAGCAGCGGCGTGGATTCCAGCAGCGGCGAGCCCATGAACTGCTTGAAGGTGGTGGCGATCAGGATGTCGGCGGCGCTGAACTTGTCGCCCAGGATGAAGGGGCTTTTTTCCAGGGTGCCGTTGATGAAGTCCATCACTTCGTCGGTCTTGACCCAGCCGGCGACGCCGCGCGGGACTTCCCATTTCATATAGGCGCTCATCCAGGCCGGCTCCATCACCCCGGCATAATAAGCCAGCCAGGAAACATAGGCGCCGCGCTTGGGATCGCCCACCACGGGACCGATGCCGTTCTGGGTGAACTTGTCGGTGAGATAAAGCGCGATGGCGCTGGATTCGAACACCAGCGTGTCGCCGTTCTTCAGCGCCGGCGACTTGCCATGGGGATGGGGATTTTCCGGGTCCGCCGCGCCGCTGCCGTCGGGACGGCGGATATTGGCGATGCGGTGAATGTCATAGGGCACGCCCAGCTCTTCCAGCAGGAAGATGAAGCGCGAGGAGCGGGTGCGGGGATGGTGATAGAGTGTGAGCATACGCGAAGGCTATTGCCTGGCGGCGAGGGCGTAAAGCCTCAACGCGCTGGCCAGCGGCCGCTTCTCCCGGGATGCGTCAATCTGGGCCACCAGCGCCGCCAGGCTGATGCGCTGATTTTGGGCAGCCTCGTCGATCACCGCCCAGAACTCTGCTTCCAGCGCAACACTGGTGCGATGCCCGGACAGGGAGAAGGATCGTTTTTTCAGGCTCACCGGATGGCTCTCCAGTCCAGCACGGCCAGTTCCTTTGCCAGCTTGGCGCCGCCGGGACGCGGCGGTATCAGAACTTTCGGCCGTTTCAGACTTGTGACGGCGCCGGCCGCGATCACGGCATTGCGATCGGTCCAGCCATCGGTGTCCAGCAGGCGCACCCGGCCCCATTGCCGGCGCAAGGCGCGCACCAGGTCGTCGGGGGTCGTGTCGTCATCGTCTTCCACGATCACATTCATCAGAAACAGGCTGTTCCTGGGCTTCAGCCGCGACTTGGCCAGCTTGAAGAAGGCCGGCTGCATAAACGCTTCCGGCATGCCGCCTTCGCCGAAGGCATCCAGCACCAGCGCGTCGTGGCACTGGCCATGTTTTTTCAAGTATTCGATGCCATCCGCAACGTGGCAGGTGACCGCCTCCGGCAGGTGGAAATACTTGCGCGCAATGTCGAAGCTGAACTTGTGCAGATCCACCACCGTCACCTGAACGTTGCTGCGCGCCAGCATGGTGGCCAAGGTGCCGCCGCCGCAGCCGATCATCAGCACGTCGCGCGCCCCGGCCTGCATCAGGAAGAAATACATGGCGTGGATATAGTCGGCGGTGGACACGCCCTGCGCATCGGCGGCGCTCTGGTGATATTCCTTCTGCCAGTAGCTGACCTTGCCGGTGTTTCGGTCCTGGATGATGTAATGGCCGGGCGCAGGAATGATCCGGTTGGTGGGCATTACAAAAGCCGCTTCATGAAATAGACCGTGTCATGGCCCAGCGGATAATCCGGGATGGTGCCGAAGCTGGTATAGCCCTGTTTTTCATAGAAACCCGGCGCCTGAAAAGTGCCGGTGTGCAGCCAGATACCGATGCAGCCACGGTTGCGCGCAATCGCTTCGGCGCGCGCCAGCACGTCGCTGCCCAGGCCCTGGCCGCGGAATTCTTCCGGGACCACCAGCAAATCCACGAACATCCATCCCGCGACGGAGACACCCCACAGCCCGCCTGTCACCGCACCGTCCGCGCCGCGCAGGGTGATGGCGAGTTGCTCGGCCTTTATCGGGCCGACATGGCTTTCATTGTAGGCACGCAGGGGCTTGAGAATTTCGTCCCGCAGCGAAGCATCGGGCTTCTCGTCCACCGCGATGCGGGGCCGGGCGTCGCCCGTCACTTCGGCGCGATCATGTCTTCGGGCTTCACCACGGCGTTGAATTCCGCCTCGGTGACATAGCCGCCGCCCACCGCTTCTTCCTTGAGGGTGGTGCCGTTCTTGTGCGCGGTCTTGGCGATCTTGGCGGCATTGTCATAGCCTATCTTCGGCGCCAGCGCCGTCACCAGCATCAGCGACCGGTCAAGACCCGCCTTGATATTGTCGCGGCGCGGCTCGATCCCCACCACGCAATTGTCGGTGAAGCTGATGGCGGCATCGGCCATCAGGCGCACGCTCTGCAGGAAATTATAGGCCATCACCGGGTTGTAGACGTTGAGCTCGAAATGTCCCTGGCTGTCGGCGAAGGTCAGCGCCGCATTGTTGCCGAAGATCTGCACACAGACCTGGGTCAGGGCTTCGCACTGGGTGGGATTGACCTTGCCCGGCATGATGGAGGAACCCGGCTCATTCTCCGGCAGGGCCAGCTCGCCCAGGCCCGAACGCGGGCCCGAACCCAACAGGCGGATGTCGTTGGCGATCTTGAACAGGCTGGCGGCTACCGTGTTGATGGCGCCGTGGCTGAACACCATGGCGTCGTGGGCGGCCAGCGCCTCGAACTTGTTGGGCGCGGTGGTGAACGCCATGCCGGTGATCTTGGCGATTTTATCGGCCACCATATTGTCGAAACCGATGGGGGCGTTCAGGCCCGTGCCCACGGCGGTGCCGCCCTGGGCCAGCTCCATCAGCTTGGGCATGGTCTGTTCGATGCGGGCGATGCCATTGGCGATTTGCATGGCATAGCCGGAAAATTCCTGGCCCAGGGTGATGGGGGTGGCGTCCTGGGTATGGGTGCGCCCGATCTTGATGATGTCTTTCCAGGCGGTGACCTTGGCGGCCAGCGCGGTGTGCAGGTGCTTGAGCGCGGGCAAAAGCCGGTGCTGGATCTCCTCGGCGCAGGCGATGTGCATGGCCGTCGGGTATGTGTCGTTGGACGACTGGCTCATATTGACGTGATCGTTGGGATGGACCGGCTTCTTGCTGCCCATCGTTCCGCCCATCATCTGGATAGCGCGGTTGCTGATCACTTCATTGGCGTTCATGTTGGACTGGGTGCCCGAACCGGTCTGCCAGACAACAAGCGGGAAATGCTCGTCCAGCTTGCCGTCGATCACTTCCTGCGCGGCCTTGATGATCGTTTCGCCGATGGTCTTGTCGAGCCCGCTCAGCGCCATGTTGGTTTCGGCGGCGGCGCGCTTGACGATGCCCAGCGCGCGGACAACGGGGGCAGGCTGCTTTTCCCAGCCGATCTTGAAGTTGCCCAGGGATCGCTGGGCCTGCGCCCCCCAATAGCGGCTGTCGTCAACTTCTATGGGTCCGAAGGTGTCTGTTTCGGTGCGGGTCTTGGTCATGATCGTGTCTTTCGAAATTATTTCTTGCGAAATGAATCCAGGCTGACCACTTCGCCGGGCTTTTCGCCGGCGGGCGCGGGCGCGGCCTTGGCTGCCTCGGGCACTTCGGCCTCGACGGCAGGCTCCGGAGGATTGGTCGGCACCATGACGGGGCCGGTGGCGGCCTTGGCGACATCGCCCTCGGCGCGGAACTGCAGGCCGAACTGCACCCCGGGGTCGAAGAAGGCGGTGAGGGCATTGAAGGGAATGTGCAGCGGCGCCGGCAGCTTCTTGAAGGTCAGGGTCACCTCGAAATAATCATCCTTCACCTTCAGCGCCCAATATTGGTGCTGGATGATGATGGTCATTTCGTCGGGATACTGCTCCTTCAGGAAATCGGGAATGTCCACACCGTCAGCATGGGTCTTGAAGGTCAGGTAGAAATGATGCGCCCCGATCAGGCCGGACTTTTCGATGCGGCGCAACGCATCGCGCACCACGCCGCGCAGCGCCGAGTCGGTAAGAGCCTGATAGCCGATAAAATCTTTTGCCATATGCCTCGAAAGACTAAGCGCCGCTTGGGCCAAGTCAATTGCGCCGGGGGTCCGTAGAGGGCCATTTTGACGCAATTGCGAAGAAAACGGAACCGGACCGGCATAAACGCCGTTGTGATTAAGTCGTGCCCTAAGGCCCCGGATTCTCGTCATGAAAATTGCGCAGATCGCCCCTTTGGTGGAAAGCGTGCCGCCCACCCTGTATGGCGGTACCGAACGGGTGGTGTCCTGGCTGACCGAAGAACTGGTGGCCGAGGGCCATGAAGTGACCCTGTTCGCCTCAGGGGACTCCCGGACCGCCGCCCAGCTTGTGCCGATCGTCCCCCGCGCGCTGCGGCTGGACGGTATCCACGATTCCACCGCCTCCAACATCCTGATGCTGGACCAGGTGGCGGCGCGCGCCGGCGAATTCGATGTGCTGCATTTCCACATCGACTTCTTTCTGCATCCGGCCTTCCGCAACATGGCGCATCGGACCCTGACCACCCTGCATGGCCGCCAGGACCTGCCAGAGCTGCCCGACATCTACCGCGCCTTCCCGCACATGCCGCTGGTTTCGATTTCCAATCACCAGAGAAAGCCGGTGCCGCCGGTGAACTGGTTGGGCACGGTCTATCACGGCTTGCCGGACGGGTTGTTGACGCAAGGGCAGGGCGAGGGCGGCTATCTGGCCTTCCTGGGCCGCATCTGCGCCGACAAGGGCATCCTGCCGGCCATCGAGATCGCCCGCCGTGCCGGCATGACGTTGAAAGTGGCGGCGAAGGTGGATCCGGCTGACCAGGCGTATTTCGACGAACAGGTGAAGCCGGTATTGGACCGCAGCCCGCATGTGGAGTTTATCGGCGAGATCAATGACGGCCAGAAACAGGACTTCCTGGGCAAGGCGAGGGCGCTGCTGTTTCCCATCTCCTGGCCCGAACCATTTGGCTTGGTGATGATCGAAAGCATGGCCTGCGGCACGCCGGTGATCGCGTTCAATTGCGGCTCAGTGCCGGAGATCATGGACGATGGCCTGACCGGCTTTGTGGTCGAGAATGTGGATCAGGCCGTGGCGGCGGTGGGCAAGCTGGACCGGCTGCCGCGTTCCGCCATCCGCGCGCGCTTTGAGGAACGCTTCAGCGCCCGCGCCATGGCGCGCGAATATGTGAAAATCTATCGGACTTTGGCTGGGACGGACGCGGTGCCGGTGGCCGCGGAATGATTTGAAACGCGAGGACACCATGGAGGCCAAAATCCTCCCGAACGTGGCCGACGATATTTCGACTTTTTATATTCAGGCAACGGAATCCATCCAGCAGCGCTGGCCCCGCACCCTCAAACAGGGTGACAGCTTCGCCATGTTCGATGCGCTGGGGGATGTGATCGATCCCGGCCTGACCCCGGGCGGGGTGTTCCACAACGACACGCGCTATCTGTCCGGTGTGCAGCTTTTGATTGACGGCCAGCGGCCGCTACTGCTGTCCAGCGCGGTGGAGAATGACAATGTCATCCTCACCGTGGATCTTTCCAATCCCGACATCTACCAGGGCAATGCCATTGTGCTGCCGCGCGAGGTGCTGCACATCAGGCGCTCGAAATTCCTCTGGCAGGGCACCTGCCATGAGCGCATCGCCATTCACAATTTTGACGCCCGGCCGCAGAAATGCTGGCTGACCCTGAATTTCGCCGCCGACTTTGCCGACCTGTTCGAGATCCGCGGCATGCAGCGGCCCAGGCGCGGCGAAACCAGTTGCGCGGTGATCGGCGGCGCCAAGACCATCTTCCGCTATATGGGCCTGGACAAGGTCGAGCGGCGCAGCGAGATCAGTTTCGATCCCGCCCCGCGCCAGCTTTCCAAGAGCCAGGCGCTGTACGAACTGGAGCTGGAGCCGGGCGCGCAATTCGCCATCGTGATGACGGTGCGCTGCACCGATTCCACCGCCAAGCGCCCCCCGGCGTCCGAAGCCTTCTCCGAGCCCTATCGCGCTGCCCGCCGCGGGGCCGCGCGCGCCGCCAGCCTGGGCGGCAGCGTCACCTCCAGCAACGAATTGGCCAACCGCATGCTGCTCCGGGCGGGCGCGGACTTGTCCATGCTGGTGACCGACACGCCGCAGGGTCCGTATCCGTATGCCGGCACCCCCTGGTTCTCCACGCCCTTCGGGCGCGACGGCATCATCACCGCGTTGCAGATGCTGTGGCTGGACCCGGAACTGGCGCGGGGCGTGCTGAAGTACCTCGCCGCCCACCAGGCCACCGAGACCGACGCGCGCGCCGATGCCGAGCCGGGCAAGATCCTGCACGAGACACGCTCCTGCGAGATGGCGGTGCTGGGCGAGGTGCCGTTCGGCCATTATTACGGCAGCGTGGATTCCACGCCGTTGTTCGTCTGGCTGGCGGCGCGCTATTTCGAGCGTAGCGGCGACCTGGAGACCATCCGCGCGCTATGGACCAACATCGAGGCGGCGCTGACCTGGATCGACCATTATGGCGACCGCGACGGCGACGGCTTTGTCGAATATTACCGGGTCAGCGAGAACGGGCTGACCAACCAGGGCTGGAAGGATTCTTCGGACTCGGTGATGCATGCCGACGGCACCTTGGCCACCGGGCCGATCGCGCTGTGCGAGGTGCAGGCCTATGTCTATGCCGCGCGCAAGGAAGCCGCCGCGTTGGCGACCGCATTGGGCTATCGCAGCCGCGCCCAGGACCTGGAACGGGCGGCGGAAAAATTGCGCCTGGCGTTCGAGGAAAAATTCTGGTTGGAGGAGCTTGGCACCTATGCCATCGCGCTCGACGGCGCCAAGCAGCCTTGCCGGATACGCAGTTCCAATGCCGGCCAGGTGCTGGCGAGCGGAATTGCTGCGCCGGAACGGGCGCAATTGGTGGCCGCCAATTTGATGACGCCGGAAATGTTCTCAGGCTGGGGGGTGCGTACCCTGTCGGCGGATGCGCCGCGCTTTAACCCGATGTCCTATCACAATGGTTCGGTCTGGCCGCACGACAATGCCCTGATCGCGCTGGGCCTGTCGCGCTATGGCCTCAAGCGCGGCGCCTCGGCGATCTTTGAGGGCCTGTTCGGCGCCGCCAGTCATATGGAGATGATGCGCTTCCCCGAACTGTTTTGCGGCTTTCCCCGCCGCCGGGGCATGGCGCCGGTGCTGTATCCGGTGGCCTGCGCGCCGCAAGCCTGGGCCAGCGTGGTGCCCTTTGCGCTGCTGCAGGCCTGCCTGGGACTGGAGCTGTGTTTCGCCCGGCGCGAAATCCGCTTCAACAATCCGCAGCTTCCCAAATTCCTGGAAGAGATTCACATCAACGACCTGGAGCTGGCGGGCGCCAGCGTGAACCTGCGCCTGCGCCGCCGCGGCGCGAACACGGAGGTCGCCATCGTTTCGCAGCGTGGCGAGGTCTCGATCAAAATTACCCAGTAAGAGTGGCAGTTGCTTCTGTTGCCCGGTGCAACTACCAAAACCGCGCTTGGCTAACCGAAGTTAGGCAGCGAGGGCCATTTCATTATCGTTGGCACCTAAACAATAGTCCGATGACGGCGGAACCATACCGGGCAAAAGAACTGCCTTTACACATCCGTCGATCCTGTTTCGCCCCCA
>CANJJD010000034.1 GCA_947474645.1 Alphaproteobacteria bacterium
ACCAAGAAGAAGGCCGCCAAGAAGAAGAAGTAATTGACCTCGGTCAATTAGATCTTCTTCGGGTCCCCTGATCATTCACTCAGGTGACCTCGAAGCTTAAAGCGAAGGCCGCGGTCCCGAAAGGGCGCCGCGGCCAAGCTGCTTTTAGGACCCTTGCTCTGGGCCTCTTTATCCCCCATTTGCAGGTTGAAGACGCAAGGGACCGGACCATGGCCAGGACATCGGCAAAGACGCTGCAGCGCAAAAAAGCGCCGGCCCGCAAAGCCAAGAAGCCCGCCAAGCCCATCGCGCTCTATACCTGGGCGACCCCCAACGGCCACAAGATCAGCATCATGCTGGAAGAGCTGGGGGTGCCCTATGAGGTCCATGCGGTGGACATCAACAAGGGCGAGCAATTCGCCCCCGCTTTCCTGAAGATCGCCCCCAACAACCGCATCCCCGCCATCATGGACCCCAACGGACCCGGCGGGCGGCCCATTTCGGTCTTCGAATCCGGGGCGATCCTCCAATATCTGGGCCGCAAATATGGCCGCTTCTACCCCAAGGATGCGCGCGCCCAGGTCCAGGTGGAAGAATGGCTGTTCTGGCAGGTGGGGGGCTTGGGCCCCATGGCGGGGCAGGCCAACCATTTCCGCAACTATGCTGCCGAGGACATGCCGTACCCGAAGAAGCGCTACACCGACGAGGTCCATCGCCTGCTGGGCGTGATGAACAAGCGGCTGGCGACCCGCAAATACCTGGCCGGCGCCTATTCCATCGCCGACATGGCCTGCTGGAGCTGGGTGCTGTCGGCCTCCAAATACACCGACCTGGCGCAGTTCCCGCACCTGGCGGCCTGGAAGGACCGGGTGGGCGCGCGCAAAGCGGTCCAGCGCGGCAAGGCGGTGGCGGCGGATTTGCGCAAGCCCATCACCGATGCCGACCGCAAGATACTGTTCGGACAGCGCGCACGTTAGGAAGTTCTTCACCACGCCTAACGCGTCTTAGCAATTAAGACTAACCGGCATTTACCGACCCTTAGCTTCTCCCACGCCACCATCACCACGCGCGAAAGGCGGACCCGCTGCTCGCGCAAGCTGAGAGGAACCGGTCGTGGCGTGCATCGACATAGATTCACTGGCGCAATATGAGCGCGATGCCAAGGAAGGGCGCGCGGATGCGCTCTATAACCTCGGCCTTGCCTATTCCACGGGCCAGGGCGTGGGCGTGGACATGGTCGCGGCCCATAAGTGGTTCAATCTCGCTGCCGTGCGCGGCGTGGAAGCCGCCAAGAACTGGCGCAACCAGCTTGCCACCGAAATGAGCTCGGGCCAGATCGCCGAAGCGCAAAAACTTGCGCGCGAATGGCTCAACATCTTCAAGCACTGATTTTTACTTCGCCAACGCTTATTTCGTCAGAACCGGCATCGAGGGCGGGTTCGGCGCATACAGGTCCGGCAATATCCTGAGCGGCACATCCTTGCCCGCCAGCCGCGCCCGATAGACCTCGGTATTCTCCAACACACGCTGCACGTAATTGCGGGTCTCGCTGAAGGGGATCTGTTCTATCCAGTCCACCGGATCGCCCGTGCGCGGATCGCCATTGGCGGCCAGCCACTTTTTCGCGTTCCCGGGACCGGCATTGTAGGACGCCGCCGCCAGCACCAGCGAGCCGCCATAGCGGTTCAGGTGGACGCGATACTCGGTCATGCCCAGTTGCATGTTGTAGGTGGTGTCGCTGAGCAGCGCTTCTGGCCGGTAGGGCAGGTTCGCCTGCTTGGCGGCCACCTTGGCGCTGGCCGGCATCATCTGCATCAGGCCGCGCGCCACGGCGCTGGAGATGGCATAGGCGTCGAACTCGGTCTCCTGGCGGATCAGGCCCAGCACCAGCGCCGGGTCGGGCGCCGTGCCCGGTCCGACATAGGCGGGCAGGGCGATGACCGGGTGGCTGAATTGGGGCATGGGCGCGCCGGCATAGCCGGCGGTCTTGGCAAGGCGCAGCGCGATCTCCGGATAGCCCCACTCCACCAGCAGCATCATCAGCCGCTTGACGTGGCGGGGCGAGGAATAGACCTCCACGTCGCGATCGATGAAGGCGCGCAGGGACGCCGCCTGGCCGAGGTCCGCCAGCACCTTGATCTGCGGCATCAGGGCATCACTTTCCAGCTCCGACGGCGCTGCGGCGTCCACGATGGTGTCGGTGAGATGCAGGATGGGGGTGGGATCGGTATGGGCGATCGCGATCTGGCCGTAATAGGTCTCCGGATACGTCGCCGCCTGCCGGTAACGCGCCAGCGCGCTGGCATTGTCACCCAGCGCCTCATAAGCGCGGCCCATCCAATATTGCGCCCGCGACTTGCTGATGGGGCGGGCCACCCCCGCATCCAGCTTCTGGAAGGCCGTGAGCGCCGTGTTGGCGTCCTTGAGGAAGCGCAGGGCGATGAAGCCGGCCAGGAACTGCTGCTCTGCAAACTGGTCGCCGGCGGTGAAGCCGGCATGCTGCACCAAAGCGAGCGCCTCACGCGGGTCTCCACCCGACAGGGCATCGCGGGCATGCAGGTTGATTTCCGCCCACCAGCGCGCCGCATGGCCCGCCACCATGGGCGCGGCGGGCAGGCGCAGCAGGATGGCACGGGCTTCGCGGTCGCGGCCGGCCAGGCGCAGGGCGCGGGCCCAATCGAACAGAAGGTTGGGATCGGAACTGTCTGCGACCTTGTCCAGCGCGGCTTGCGCCTTGGGCAGGCCGGAGCCGGCCAGCGCGATGCGGGCAGCGGCGATGTCGGCAGCGGGCCCGTCCATGCGGGCAAGGGTGCGCCGGGCGGCGGTGATCTCGCTGCGCCACAACAGCGTGTCCACCCGGGCACGGTCGCTTTCCGGCGTCAGCAAGGCGCCATCCTTCTGCACAATGGCCAGTTCGATGGCCGGATCGAAGCTGCCTTCGGCCCAGCCCTGCCGGATCAGGGTGGCGCCGCGGCTCTTTTCACCCGTCGCCACCAGCGCTTCGCCCAGCCGGATCTTGCCGATGGAGGAATTGGGGGACTTGGTTCCGAACCAGGCGACGATGGCTGCGGGCGCCATGTCGTCGGTGATCATGGCCTCGGCGCGGGCCTGCAGGGTGCCGCGCAGCGGCCAGGTGCCGGCGCTGGTGGGCGATTGGGTGTCCTTGATCACCGCGTCTATCTCGGCGAAGGAGGCGCCGCTGTTCTTGTCCAGGGCATAGCGCCATTCCAGCAGTCGCCGGGCGGTGGTGCTCTGGCCCTGCGCGCCCAAGGCGCGCGCGCCTATCCAGTCGCCTTTGCCGGCGGCCTCGAAGGCGCGGGTGAAGATGTCGTGGTCGGTGGCGGTGAGGAACCTGAGCCGGCTGGGCCGTACCCCCGACAGGGAGCCGCCGGCGGTGCCGCCGTCCGGGATGGGCTGCATCATCACCACATCGCCGCTGCGGGTCAGTCCTAAAGGCAGGGTCTGGGCGAGCGCCGCGCCCCCGGCGATCAGGGCGGTGCAAAGCAATGAGGTACGCAAGAGGGGCATGGTCATTATTTCAGGGTGCGGCTTGTTGAAAAGCGTGGATCGGCTTAGACGAAACACCGGCCCAAGGCCATAATGGGCGCTTAAAAGGCGGGCAACAATGTGACCGCCACAAAAAGAAATTGAGACGACCCATGACCGGCAACATCCGCGACCGCATCAAAGGCTCCCTGACCGCTTTGGTGACCCCGTTCAAGAACGGCAGGATCGACGAAGACGCCTTTCGCGCCCTGGTGGACTGGCAGATCGCCGAGGGCACCCAGGGGCTGGTTCCCTGCGGCACCACGGGCGAATCGCCGACCCTGAGCCATGAGGAACATGCCCGGGTGATTGAGCTGTGTGTGGAACAGGCCAAGGGCCGCGTGCCGGTGATCGCCGGCGCCGGTTCCAATTCCACCGGCGAAGCCATCATGCGCACCCGCCACGCCAAGGACGTCGGCTGCGACGCCGTCCTGCATGTGACCGGCTATTACAACAAGCCCAACCAGGAAGGGCAGTACCGCCATTTCATGGCCATCGCCGAGGGCGTGGACATCCCGGTCATCCTCTACAACATCCCCGGCCGCGCGGTGGTGGGCATCAACGTCGAGACCATGGCGCGCCTGGCCAAACACAAGAACATCATCGGGGTGAAGGACGCCACCGCCGACCTGAACCGCCCCAGCCGCGAGCGGCTGGCCTGCGGCAAGGATTGGCTGCTCCTCTCGGGCGAGGACGGCACGGCGCTGGGCTACAATGCCCATGGCGGGGTGGGCTGCATTTCGGTGACCGCCAATGTGGCGCCGCGCCTGTGCGCCGAGTTCCAGGCGGCCTGCGCCAGCGGCGACTATGCCAAGGCGCGGGAATACCAGGACCGGCTGATGCCGCTGCATGACGCCATGTTCTGCGAAACCAATCCGGGGCCGGTGAAGTATGCCGTGTCGCTGCTGGGCAAGTGCGCCGAAGACATGCGGTTGCCCATGGTCCCGCCGGCCGATGCCGCGCGCGCCCAGATCAAAAAGGCGATGCAGGACGTCGGCCTCATCAACTAGATGGCGAAGAAAAAAGACGACGGCTTCAAGATCATCGCCGACAACCGCAAGGCGCGTTACGCCTATGCGATAGACGAGACCCTGGAAGCGGGCATCATGCTGGTGGGCTCGGAGGTCAAATCCTTGCGCAGCGGCAAGACCACCATCGGGGAATCCTATGCCCACGCCAAGGATGGCGAGTTGTGGCTGGTGAACTGCTACATCCCCGAATACACCCAGGCCAGCCGCTTCAACCATGAACCCAAACGCAGCAGGAAGCTCTTGGTGCACAAGCGCGAGGCGGCGCGGCTGGCGGCGGCGATCCAGCGCGAGGGCATGACGCTCATCCCGCTGAAGCTCTATTTCAACGCCAAGGGACGGGCCAAGATCGAGCTGGGCGTGGCCAAGGGCAAGAAGCTGCACGACAAGCGCGAAACCGAGAAGCAGCGCGACTGGCAGCGCGACAAGGCGCGGCTGCTAAGGGATAAAGGCTAGCGCCTTCGCCTTGGCCACAACATCCTCGAACATCGGCGTGGTCAGCCGGCCGGTGTTGGTGTTGTAGCGCGAGCAATGATAGCTCGAGATCAGCTTGAACCTGCCGACGTCATAGGCGACGGCATGCTTGAAAGGGTGGGCGCTGATCTTCGCGCCCAGGGTCGTCAACACGCTGTCATGGGCGATCTTGCCCAACGCCAAGATCACTTTCACATTTGCCAGCGTATCCAGTTCCGAAATCAGGAACTGGCGGCAGGTTTTGACTTCCGAAGGCTCTGGCTTGTTTTGCGGCGGCACGCAGCGCACCGCGTTGGCGATGCGGCAATCCACCAGCTCCAGCGTATCGTCGATGCGCTCGTCATAGACGCCCTTGGCCAGGCCGAACTTCAGCAAGGTGGCGTAGAGCAGGTCGCCGGCCCAGTCGCCGGTAAAGGGCCGGCCCGTGCGGTTGGCGCCTTGCAGGCCGGGCGCCAGGCCGGCGATCAGGATGCGCGCCGTCAACGGCCCGAAGCTGGGAACAGGATCGTTGAACCAGTCAGGATATTTGGCGCGGTTGGCGTGACGAAAGGCATGCAGCCGCGGGCAGAGCGGACAGTCCGGCGGCGGGCTGGCGGGAACGGGCATGACCCCGAACTAGCTTGCGTCCGCTCTTCTGTCTAGGCGGAGACGCCTATGCCGAAACGTAAGGCGCCGGGGCCTTGCCGCCTTCGCGGGCGATCTGGCCTTTGAGGTCGTCCAGCTCGATGAAATTGTCGGCCTGGCGGCGCAGTTCGTCGGCCACCATGGGCGGCGAGGTGCGGATGGTGGAGACCACGCTGACGCGGCGGCCCTTGCGCTGCACCGCCTCGACCAGGCGGCGAAAATCGCCGTCGCCGGAAAAGATCACCACATGATCGACGCAAACCGACATCTCCATCACGTCGATGGCGAGCTCGATATCCATGTTGCCCTTGACCCGGCGTCGGCCTTGCGCGTCGGTGAACTCCTTGAGCGGCTTGGTCACCACCGAAAAGCCGTTGTAATCCAGCCAGTCCACCAGCGGGCGCAACGGCGAGAATTCCTGGTCCTCGGCCACGGCGGTGTAATAGAAGGCCCTGACAAGCGTGCCCTTGCGCGCGAACAGCTCCAGAAGGCGCTTATAGTCGATGTCGAATTGAAGACCCTTGGCCGCGCCATACAGATTGGCGCCGTCGATGAACAATGCGATCTTCTCGGACGGATAGAAAAGCATATGACCTCCAAAACGAAAGGGCGGCGCATCCAATCTGCCGATGCGGGCCCATGATCCTGATCGCGCTAGGCGCCAACTTGCCCAGTGCCGCCGGTCCGCCGGCGGCGACCCTTGAAGCCGCGACCGCGCGGCTCGAAGCGTTGGGCGTGAAAATCCTCGCCCGGTCGCACCTCTATGAAACGCCGTCCTGGCCCGATCCCGGCCAGCCCGCCTTCGTCAACGCGGTGGCTGTCGTCGAAACGACCCTCCAACCCGTTGAACTTCTGGCGCTTTTGCATGGGGTGGAAACTGCGTTCGGGCGGATGCGTTCCGCCCCCAATGCCGCGCGGACACTGGATATTGATCTGCTGGATTATGACGGGCGCGTCATGACCGAGGGAGTTGTCCTGCCGCACCCCCGGATGGCCACGCGCAGCTTCGTGCTGGTTCCCTTGGCCGAGGTGGCGCCGGGCTGGCGTCACCCGTTGACCGGGCAGGGGGCGGGGGAACTCCTGGCCGGGCTGGCGGACCGGGACGCCCCCAAACAACTGGCCTAATCGGCCCGTTTCTGTTATTTCCCCGCCAACCCCTGAGAGTCAGCGGCTTTTCGGGCCGCTAACCTATTGAACCGTAAGGATTCCTATGGCCCGCGTTACTGTCGAAGATTGCGTCGACAAGATCCCCAACCGCTTTGATCTGGTCCTGGCCGCGGGTTTCCGCGCCCGTCAGCTTTCGGGCGGCGCCGAGCCGATGCTGGAGCGCGACCGTGACAAGAACCCCGTCGTGGCCTTGCGCGAAATCGCCGCCAAGCTGATCAAGCCGGAAGATTCCAAGGAAGATTACATCCGCTCGCTGCAGAAGCATGCGGAAGTGGACGAGCCCGAAGAATCCCGCCCCGAGGCCGACGACCGCGAGGATCCCTCGCATCGCCAGGTCACGGAAGAAGAGCTGCTGCGGGCCCTCACCACCGAGGCCCAGCGCCGCGCCGAGCCGCAGCCGGAACCGGAAGCGGACTACGAAGAGTGAGAGGCGACGGGCGAAAGCCCGGCAAATCGGTCCGGTGGACCGATTTGAGCGTCGAACGCCGCGAGCTAAGGCGAGCGGCCTAAGGGAACGGCGGAAATCCTCGATTTCCGCCGTTTTTGCATCTCTCCGTTAAAGCGGAACTCAGGAATTCCTATATAGTGGGCGCATGAGTGCCCCGACCCCCGACACCGCGGCCCCCAAAGCCGCGAAACCTGCCGCTGTTCCTGCGGCCGCGCCGGCGCGGGGCCGCCGCCGGCTGATGCGCCAGACCGACCTGGTCGAGCGGGTGCTGGCCTATGACGCGGCCGCCGACGAGGCGCTGCTCAACAAGGCTTACGTCTATGCCATGACGGCGCACGGCAAGCAGTTCCGCGCCTCGGGCGATCCGTATTTCGCCCATCCACTGGAAGTGGCGGCCATTCTCACCGACCTCAAGCTCGACGTGCCCACCATCGTGACGGCGCTGCTGCACGACACGATCGAGGACACGCTGGTCACCTATGACGACATCAAGGAAAAATTCGGCGAGGAGATCGCCAACCTGGTGGACGGCGTCACCAAGCTGTCGCAGCTCGAAGTCTTCTCCGAGCGCACCAAGCAGGCGGAGAATTTCCGCAAGCTGATGCTGGCCATCACCAGCGACATCCGCGTGCTTTTGGTCAAGCTGGCCGACCGGCTGCACAACATGCGCACGCTTGGTTACATCGACAAGGTCGACAAGCGCAGCCGCATCGCCCAGGAGACGGTGGACATCTATGCCCCGCTGGCGGGCCGCATCGGCATGCAGAATATGCGCGAGGAGCTGGAAGACCTGGCCTTCGCCGAACTGGATGCCGAGGCGCGCAATTCCATCGTCACCCATTTCGCGCGTCTCGACATGGTGGGCGGTGACCGGGTGGGGCGCATCGCCGACCAGATCAAGCGCCGCCTGGCCGAGCATGGCATGGAGGCCTGGGTCTATGGCCGCGGCAAGCGGCCCTTTTCCATCTGGCGCAAGCTGCAGACCAAGAAGCTCAGCTTCGAGCAACTGTCCGACATTTTCGGCTTCCGCGTCATTGTCGGCTCCGATGCCGATTGCTACCGGGCGCTGGGCATCATCCATACCAGTTGGCAGATGGTGCCCGAGCGTTTCAAGGATTTCATCTCCACGCCCAAGCCCAACGGCTATCGCTCCATCCACACCACGGTGATCGGGCCGGAAAAGCAGCGGGTGGAAATCCAGATCCGCACCCAGGACATGCACGACATTGCCGAGCGCGGCGTCGCCGCCCATTGGCGCTATCGCGAGCATGTGCCGGAAGGCGCCAGCAGAGAAGACAGCGTCACTTATGGCTGGCTGCGCGACATGGTGGACCTCTTGGAGCGCGGCGACAGCGCCGAAGAGGTGCTGGAGCATTCGCGCCTGGCCATGTATCAGGACCAGGTCTTCTGTTTTACCCCCAAGGGTTCGCTGATCTCGCTGCCTCGCGGGTCAACGCCGATCGATTTTGCCTATGCGGTGCATACCGATCTCGGCAACAGCGCGGTGGGCGCCAAGATCAATGGCAACCATGTCCCGCTGCACACGCCGTTGAAGAACGGTGACCAGGTGGAAATCATCACCACCACGGATTCCTCGCCTTCGCCGATGTGGGAGCAGTTTGTGGTGACGGGGCGGGCGCGGGCGGAAATCCGCCGCTTCCTGCGCCATGCCCAGCGCGACGAGCATGTCCGTTTCGGCCGCAAGATCCTGGAAAAGACCTTCGCCGATGAAGGCCGCGAACTGACCGACAAGGGCATTGAGGAAGTGGCCAAGAAGTTGCGCCTGGCGCGGGCCGAGGATGTCTTTGCCGATGTCGGGCGCGGGGCGCTGCGCGGCCATGAAGTGCTGCAGGCGGTGTTCCCGGAACTGAAGCGCGCCGGCAAGGTGAGCAAAAAATCCGCAACCGGCGATGTGAAGCCGATCTCCATCCGCGGTCTGACCGAGGGTATCTCCTATACCTTGGGCCAGTGCTGCCATCCTTTGCCGGGCGACCGCATTGTCGGCCTCAACACCCCGGGCGATGGGCTGGTGATCCACACCATCGACTGCGCCGAGCTCGACAAGGCGCATGACATGAATGACTGGCTGGACGTGGGCTGGGGCTTGGGCGCCTCGGACATGGGCCTGTCAGTGGCGCGCATCCTGGTGCGGGTGAAGAACGCGCCCGGCAGCCTTGCCACCGCCATGTCGGCCATTGCCGCCAATGGCGGCAATATCTTCAACATGAAGGTCACGGCCCGCAATCCGCTGTTCTTCGAGTTCATCGTGGATGTGGAAGTGCGCGACGTGGCGCATTTGCAGAATATCCTGGGCGCGCTACGGGTATCGGACGCGGTCGAATCGGTTGACCGCGTGCGCGAGGCCGAGGGAGCAGTGCATTGAACGTCGAACAGGTTTTGAATGAATTCAAGAAATCCGGCGCGTTGTTGGAAGGCCATTTCATCCTTTCCAGCGGGCTGCATTCCGACAAGTTCCTGCAAAAGGCGCTGGTGTTCCAGGATGCCAAGCGCACCGCCAAGCTGTGCAAGGCGCTGGCCGCGAAAGTGAAGAAGGAAATCAAGGAGCCGATCACCGCCATTGTCTCGCCGGCGGTGGGCGGCATCGTGCCGGGTTATGAAATGGGCCGCCAGATGGGCCTGCCGGCCATGTATGTCGAGCGGGTGGATGGCGAATTCCAATTGCGCCGCAACTTCACCCTGAAAAAGGGCCAGAAGGTGCTGATGGTGGAAGACATTATCTCCACCGGCGTCTCGTCCCGCGAATGCATTGCCGCCATCAAGAAAATGGGCGCCAAGGTGGTTGCCGCCTGTTGCCTGATCGACCGTTCGGGCGGCGGCGCCAAGGTCGGGGTGCCGCTGATCGCGCTGGCGGAGTGGAAAGTGCAAGCCTGGCCGGCCGACAAGCTGCCGCCGCATCTGCGCAACAAGCCCGCGGTGAAGCCTGGCTCCCGTGGACTTGCGTGAATTCCGCTCAAGCCAGGAGATTGTCGCTGGGACCTGCAGCGCGTCTTGCGGCATTTGCCGTATCCGCCGTGATTGCCGGCCCGGTTTTCATGTATATGTTCGCTTCGCTCACCGAGCAGACGCTCGTATCCGTTCTGCCTTTTGTCGCGATAGCGCTTGTGGCGGTCAGTTACCTGTTTGGCCTTCTGACCGGCGCAGCGCCTCTTCTGGTCAGGGCCGGCGCCGTGGCATGGTCCCTGACGGTCACTTTTTGCAGCCCAGCCGTCTTCCTTGTCGTGATGTGTTTTGGCGGCCAGATGCTGCATATTTCCGGCGGTTGCTTCGCATGAGAAACCCATGAGCAAGCTTCGCCTCGGCGTCAACATCGATCACGTCGCCACGGTGCGCAATGCGCGCGGCGGCGACAATCCTGATCCGGTGCGTGCCGCCATCCTGGCGGCGGAGGCGGGGGCCGACGGCATCACCGCCCATCTGCGCGAAGACCGGCGGCATATCTCCGATGACGATATCGAACGGCTGACCCGGGCGCTGACCATTCCGCTCAATTTGGAAATGGCGGCCACCGACGAAATGGCGGCTATCGCGCTGAAGGCCAAACCCCATGCCGCCTGCATCGTGCCGGAGAAGCGCGAGGAGCGCACCACCGAAGGCGGCATTGACGCCGCCGGCCAGCACAACCGTCTGGCCCCCATCGTCAGCGCCTTGGTCAAGGCCAATATCCGCGTCTCCATGTTCATCGAGCCGTCAAAGGCGCAACTGGATGCCAGCAAGGCGCTGGGCGCGCCGGTGGTGGAGCTGCACACCGGCGGCTATGCCCATGGCGCCGCCGGCGAGCTGGAGCGCATCCGCGCCGCCGCCGAATATGGCCAGAGCATCGGGCTGGAAATCCATGCCGGGCATGGCCTGACCTTCGACAATGTCAAAGCCATCGCCGCCATTCCGCAGATCCGCGAACTCAATATCGGTCATTTCCTGGTCGGCGAGGCGGTGTTCATCGGCCTGACCGCCTCGATCAGGCGCATGCGTGAACTGATGGATGAGGCGCGCGCTTGATTCTGGGCCTGGGCAACGACCTGATTGACATACGGCGCATCGAAAAGACCATTGCCGTTCATGGCGAGCGCTTTCTGAACCGGATCTATACCGACATCGAGCGCGCCAAGTCCGACCGCCGCGCCAACCGGGCCGCGTCTTACGCCAAGCGCTTCGCCGCCAAGGAAGCCTGCGCCAAGGCGCTGGGAACGGGCCTCAATCACGGCGTCTATTGGCGCGACATGGGGGTGGTGAATCTGCCCGGCGGCAAGCCCACCATGGCCCTGACCGGCGGCGCCCTGAAAAGACTGGAAAAAATCACGCCGCCCGGAACCCGGGCCCAGATCGACCTGACCATCACCGATGATTTTCCGCTGGCCCAGGCCATCGTCATCATTTCGGCGGTCAAAGATTAACCCCTAAATCCTTGACAGAAGCGGCGCATCACCCTTTTGTCCCGCCCAGCAAAGCGGACCAGCACAAATGACGGACTCCAAGATGGCGGCCAAGCAAAGCCAAGGCGAATCGTGGGGGGAACTCGCCAAGACGGTGATCTCCGCCGGCCTGATCGCGATCGTGATCCGCACCTTCCTGTTCCAGCCGTTCAATATCCCCTCGGGCTCGATGGAGAACACGCTGCTGGTCGGCGATTACCTGTTCGTGGCGAAGTTTTCCTACGGCTATAGCCGCTACACCTTCCCCTTCGGCGGCTGGCCGTTCGGCGAAAAGATGCATGGCCGCTTCATGGAGAGCCAGCCCCAGCGCGGCGACGTGGTGGTGTTCAAGTTTCCCCAGGACAATTCCACCGACTATATCAAGCGCGTGATAGGCCTGCCGGGCGATCGCGTCCAGATGATCAATGACATTCTGTACCTGAACGGCAAGCCCGTGCCGCGCGAGCGGGTGGAGGATTTTGTCGGCGCGCTGGACGGCGATGACGACCACTGGAAGCAGTATCGCGAGACCCTGCCGGGCGGCAAAAGCTATGTCACCCTCGACAAGACCACGGACGGACAGTTGGACAATACCGAATTGTTCACCGTGCCCGCCGGCCATTACTTCATGATGGGCGACAATCGCGACAACAGTAACGACAGCCGCGACGCGGTGGGCATGGTGCCGGCCGAGAATCTGGAAGGCAAGGCGCTGTTCCGCTTCTTCTCGATCAGTTGCAAATGGGGCGACGACCCGACCTTGCAGGACCATCGTCCGCTCTGCCGGATCCCGAACATCCTTGGCTGGATCCGCTATTCGCGGCTCCTGACTCCGATACACTGACTTGACGCCGCTGGAACAGAAACTCGGCCACAGTTTTTCCGATCCCGCACTGTTGGCGCGCGCGCTGACCCATGCCGGGGCCAATTCCGCCAATTCCAACGAGCGGCTTGAATTTCTCGGCGACCGGGTGCTGGCGCTTGTGGTGGCGCAGACGCTTTATCAACGCTATCCGGAAGAAGACGAAGGTGCGCTGACGCGGCGGGTGCACAGCCTGGTGCGCTGGGAAGCCTGCGCCCGGATCGGCGAGGAGGTCGGATTGTGGGACCATCTGGTGCTGACCCGTTCGGAAGCGGCGGGCGGTCGGGCGCGCGGGCCCATCCTGGGCAGCGCCCTGGAAGCGGTAATCGCCGCGCTGTACCTGGATGGCGGGTTGGAGCCGGCGCGGGCCTTCATAGAACGCTGGTGGGGACCGATGTTCGCCGATGCCGGCACCGATGAGCGCGACGCCAAGACAAGATTGCAGGAATGGGCGCAGGCGCGCGGCAAGGACTCGTCTGCGCCGGTCTACACATTGAAGGAACAGGCCGGTCCTGACCATGCGCCGCGCTTTGTGGTGGAAGCATCTGTCAAAGGCGTGGCGCCGGTGACGGGCGAGGGCGGCTCCAAGCGCCAGGCTGAACAGGATGCGGCGGCCAAGTTGCTGGCTGCTGTCGGAGACATAGCATGACCACCCGCTGCGGCTTTGCCGCCATCATCGGCGCGCCCAACGCCGGCAAGTCCACCCTGATCAATGCGCTGGTCGGCTCCAAGGTCGCCATCGTCAGTCCCAAGGTGCAGACCACCCGCATGCCGGTGCGCGGTATCGCCATGGCGGGTCAAACCCAGATCGTGTTCGTGGATACGCCGGGTATTTTCCGGCCGCGCCGGCGGCTGGACCGGGCCATGGTGACCAGCGCCTGGGCCGGCGCCGAAGACGCCGATGCGGTGCTGCTGATCGTGGATGCGGCGGACCTGGTCGCCGACGCCAACAGCCTGGGCGCGCGCGACACCCGCGGCATCCTGGAGGGCCTGAAAGACGGCAAGGCCAAAAAGAAGGCGCTGATCCTCAACAAGATCGACGGCATGAAGCGCACCGATCTTCTGCCGCTGGTGGAGCGGTTCCATGCCGAGGCGGTGTTCGAGGATGTGTTCCTGATTTCCGCATTGAAAGGCGAGGGCGTGGGCGATGTCGCGGCCTGGGTGGCCTCGCGCATGCCGGAAAGTCCCTGGCTGTATCCGGAAGACCAGGCCGCCGACATTCCTTCGCGCCTGCTGGCCGCCGAAGTGACGCGCGAGAAGATTTATCTGCGGCTGCATGACGAGCTGCCCTATTCCAGCGCGGTGGAAACCGAAAAGTGGGAAGAGCGCCGCGACGGCTCGGTGAAGATCGACCAGGTGATCTATGTCCAGCGCGAAGGCCAGAAGGCGATCGTGCTGGGCAAGAAGGGGGCCACCATCAAGACGATCGGCGAACTGGCGCGGACAGAGCTGGAAACCCTGTTCGGCCGCCGGGTGCACCTGTTCCTGTTCGTGAAGGTGCGCGAGGACTGGGCGGAAAACAGCGAGCACTATAAAGAAATTGGCCTGGACTTTCCGAAAGAGTGACGTCTGATGGAGTGGAGCGACGACGCGATTGTGCTCTCCTCCCGCGCCCATGGTGAAACGGGCGCCATCCTGGAATTGCTGACCCGCGACCATGGCCGCCATGCCGGGCTGGTGCGGGGCGGCGCCTCGCGCCGGATCAAGCCTTCGCTGCAGCCGGGCAATGGCGTGCATGTCCAGTGGCGGGCGCGGCTGGAAGAACAGCTAGGCAGCTTCACCTGCGAGTTGGCGCGGGCCCGCGCCGGAGAGTTGATGGACAGCCGCGATGCGCTGGCCGGCCTCAATGCCTTCACCGCCGTCACCGCCGCCGCCATGCCCGAGCGCGAGGCCCATGCGGCAGTGTTCGCCGGCGGCGAAATCCTGCTGGAGGCGATGATGGCGGACGATACCGCCCATTGGCTGCCGCTCTATGTGCGCTGGGAGGCGGGGCTGTTGGAGGCGCTGGGCTTCGGTCTGGACCTCAGCGAATGCGCCGCCACCGGCGCCAAGGATGACCTGATTTACGTTTCGCCCAAGACCGGGCGGGCGGTGTCGCGGGATGCGGCCGGCATCTATGCCCATCGTCTGTTCCGGTTGCCGGGATTCCTGCTGGCCAATGACAGCGAGGAAGCCCATGCCGATGAGGTGGCGGCGGGCCTGGCGTTGACCGGCCATTTCCTGCTGGAACGGGTCTTAAGGCCGCATGGCAAGGAAATGCCGCCCGCCAGGCTGCGGTTGGACGCGATTGTACTTAGTCCATGAATTTGGGCGAATCGGAATAGAAATCGCGGATGGTCGCCGTTCCCGATGAAATCCGTTCCGAACCCCTGAGCAAGGCGCTGGCCGAGCGCTACCTGGCCTATGCCCTGTCCACCATCACCCAGCGGGCGCTGCCCGATGTCCGCGACGGACTGAAGCCGGTGCACCGGCGCATCCTGTTCGGCATGCGCCTATTGCGGCTGGACCCGGGCACTTCGTTCAAGAAGTCCGCCAAGGTGGTGGGCGATGTGATGGGCTCGTTCCATCCCCATGGCGATCAGGCGATCTATGACGCGCTGGTGCGCCTGGCCCAGGATTTTTCCGTGCGCTATCCGCTGGTGGACGGGCAGGGCAATTTCGGCAACGTGGATGGCGATAACGCCGCGGCCATGCGCTACACCGAAAGCCGGCTGACCGACGCCGCCGCCGCCCTGCTGGAAGGGCTGGACGAGAATGCGGTGGATTTCCGCACCACCTATGACGGCGAGACCCAGGAGCCGGTGGTGCTGCCGGCGGCGTTCCCGAACCTCCTGGCCAATGGCTCCAACGGCATCGCGGTGGGCATGGCGACCTCGATCCCGCCGCACAATCTGGGCGAACTCTGCGCCGCCACCATCGCGCTGATCGAAAATCCGAATATCCAGGATCGCAGCCTGCTCAAATTCGTGCGCGGCCCGGATTTCCCCACCGGCGGCATCCTGGTCGAAGACCCCGCCTCCATCGCCGAGGCTTACAAGACCGGGCGCGGTTCCTTCCGCGTGCGGGCGCGCTGGGAGAAGGAAGAGGGCAACCGGGGCGCCTGGCAGATCGTCGTCACCGAAATTCCCTACCAGGTGCAGAAATCCAAGCTGATCGAGCGCATCGCCGAGTTGCTGGAGCTGAAAAAGCTGCCGCTGCTGGACGATATCCATGACGAAAGCGCCGAGGATATCCGCATTGTCCTCACCCCCAAGAGCCGCGTGGTGGAGCCGGAAATCCTGATGGAGCAACTGTTCCGCAGCTCCGACCTGGAAGCGCGGCTGCCGCTGAACATGACGGTGCTGGACAAGGGCCTGGTGCCCAAGGTGATGGGCCTGAAGGACGTGCTGGCCGCCTTTGCCGCCCACCGGCGCGAAGTGCTGGAGCGCCGCTCCGCCTTCAGGCTGGAAAAAATCCGGGCGCGGCTGGAGGTGCTGGAAGGCTATCTCGCCGTCTTTTTGAATCTCGACAAGGTGATCAAGATCATCCGCAGCGAGGATGAGCCCAAGCCCAAGCTGATCAAGGCCTTCGGCCTGACCGAGGTGCAGGCCGAGGCCATCCTCAACATGAGGCTGCGGTCCTTGCGCAAGCTGGAAGAGATGGAGATCCGCGGCGAGCATGACGCCCTGACCAAGGAGCGCAAGGAACTCGTCAAGCTGATGGGTTCGGAGAAGCTGAAATCCGAAAGACTGATCGAGGAACTCAAGGCGGTGGATGCCCGCTTCGGCCTCAAGACCGCACTGGGCAAGCGCCGCACCGAAATCGCCAAGGCCGCCGAAGTGGCCGAGATGACGGCGCTGGCCGAGCATGTGGAGGAACGCGCCAACCAGGTGGAGCGCGAGCCGATCACCGTGGTCTGCTCCGCCAAGGGCTGGCTGCGCGCGCTGACCGGCCATAAGGAGCAGTCCAAGGACGACAAGTACCGCGAAGGTGACAAGGCCCGCTTCTGGTTTTACGCCCAGACCACCGACCAGATCATGCTGCTGGCCACCGACGGCCGCTTCTTTACCCTGGATGGCGCCAAGCTGCCGGGCGGGCGCGGCAATGGTGAAGCCATCCGCACTTTCATCGACCTGCCGCCCGATGCCGACATCGTCACCATGTTCGCCCATGTGCCGGGCAGGAAACTGCTGGTGGCCGCCACGTCCGGTCACGGCTTCATCACCAGCGAGGATGATGCGGTGGCGATGACCAAGAAGGGCAAGTCGGTGATGAATGTGAAGCCGGGTGTGGAAGCGGTCACCTGCCGCCCCGCCGAGGGCGATCACGTCGCTGTGGTGGGTGAGAACCGCAAGCTGCTGATTTTCCCCATTGCCGACGTGCCGGAGCTGGGCCGGGGGCAGGGGGTCTATCTGCAGCGCTACAAGGATGGCGGGCTGGTGGACGCCACCACCTTCACCTGGAAAGCGGGCCTGAAGGACGCCAATGGCCGGCTGTTCGAGCCGTCCGAGCTCAAGGACTGGAAGGGCGAGCGCGCCCAGGCCGGACGTATTGTTCCGAACGGTTGGGCTAAGGCCAAGAAATTCGCGGACAATTAGCCAACAACTTGGTTAACCCTGCCGGGGATGGGCTGCGTCCCAAAACGGGACAGTTCTTTTTGCGTTCGCTATAGTCGCGGGGTCGCGCGCTCCTCGGTTGTCATGTCCGCCCTTCGGCTTCTGGCTCTGTCCTACCTCGCTTCGGCGTCGGTCTTTGTCATGGCCGCGACCCTGGCGGCCAACCCGCGCATCGCACGCCAGACGGCGCAAGGCGCCGATGTGATGCTGCGGATGGCCACCGATGTGCTGGTGCCGCTGCTGCGGCTGGATGCGCCGTCTGATCGTGTGCGCCTGAGTTTGGTGCCGCCCTTTGCACCGCAAGAGCGCCTGGCCGATGCCGGGCCGAGCTTTTCCATCACCATCCTGCCCGACCTGGGACCGGAAGTGGTGCAGCCCTTGCCGGAGCCGCCCGTGCCGCAACTGGTGCAGCCGGCAATTCCCGATGCCGCGCCGCCCGACATAGACATCGCCCGCAACGAGGCGCCGTTCATTCCCCTGCCGCCGCCGGATCTGCCGTCCGACCGCGCCAGCGCGGTGGCGCTGCGGCTGCGCGCCAACCTGACGCCGGAGATGCTGCAGGGCTTCGACCTGTTCCTCTATGTCAGCAAGGCCGAGCGCGGGCCGCTGGCGCAGCGCATGTATGTCTTTGCCAAAACGCCGTCCGGCGAGTTGAACCTGCTCTATGACTGGGCCGCCTCGACGGGCCGCGAGCAGAACGAGATCAGCCCGCGGGGCGTGCGATCCTTCACCGCCACGCCGGCGGGCTATTACCAGCTCGATCCCAAGCGCATGTATCGCGCCTATCGTTCGGTGAGCTGGAAATAGGACATGCCCAACGCCCTGTTCTTCAACTGGGAGCGTGCCGGTTTGCAGACGGGCCTGGCCATCCATGCCGCCACGGGCGATGACATTGCGCGGCTGGGCCGCCGCGCCAGCGCCGGCTGTGTCCATATCGCGCCGCAAAATGCTCTGCTGCTGCGCGAACTGATCCAGGCCAATTATCGCGGGCCGGTGCCGCGCTTCGCCTATAACAGCGCCACCCAGACCATGAGCAACCGGGGCGCCTTCATGCACGATGCCGCCGGCCGTTTGAAGATGGCCGACGGCTATCGCGTATTGGTGGATATCGAAGACTATGGCGGCGAAAATATCGTCGCTTCGCTGTTCTGACCGAACAGTCTTTAGGCGTGGCCGCTGATCAGCCAGATGATCAGGATAATCGGCAGGGGGATGCCGATGGCCCACAAGAGAACTGAACGCATTGAAACCTCCCAAATCGTGCTGGGGGATATAACCGTTCGGTAAGGCGGAAGTTCCCTGAGGCCTAGCCGCGTCGCAGTTCGTACAGCGCGATGGCTGCGGCGTTGGAGACGTTCAGGCTCTCCATGGCCTTGGAAATCGGGATCATGGCCGAGGCTTCGCAATGCTCCCGCACCAGCCGGCGGATGCCGTCGCCTTCCGAGCCCAGCACCAGCGCCACGTCGCCGACGGGCACCGCTTCGGCCAGGGTCTGTCCGCCGTCACCCGCCAGGGCGATGCGCCAGAAACCCAGTTCCGCCAACTGGTCCAGGGCGCGGGCGATATTCACCACCTCGACATAGGGCACCATGTCCAGCGCGCCCGAGGCCGCCTTGGCCAGGGCGCCGGACTGGGGCGGGGCATGGCGGTCCTGCACCACCACGGCGGCGACGTTGAAAGCGGCCGCGGTACGCAGGATGGCCCCGACATTGTGGGGATCGGAAAGCTGGTCCAGCACCAGCACGATGCGGCGGCCCTCAGACCCGGCCCCGGCCAGGACATCTTCCAGTTCGCGGGATTTGAGGGGCCAGGCTTCCAGCGCCGCCCCCTGATGCACCGCACCGGGGGGGAGGAGCCGGTCAATGGCGCCGGGTTCCATGGTTTCGACCTTGACCCGGTCCAAAAGCTTTTTTCCGATGGTTTCGATGGCCCGGGGGGTCAGGGCTGCCCGGCCCAGTTTGCGGTCGGGATTGGCCAGGGCGGCCTGGACGGCATGGAGGCCGTAAAGCCATTCGCCCCCGCCTTCGCGCCGGCTGGGCGGCTTTCCGGCCGGACGACCCGCCTTTTCCGCGCCTTTTCCGGCCGGTTTGGGGTAAAAATGACGGCGGTCCTTGCGGAAATCCTTGGGTCCCATGGCGCGCTTATAAAGAAGTGGGGCCGGGGGTAAAGCGCGAGCGGCCAAACACTCTGGAAAAACCGGGATTTGCCTAGGAAAAGGCCTATTGACAGGGAAGGCCTGTTGACCAATAACCCGCGATCCGCAGCCACACCTATCTGGAGGACCTTTTTTCGCCCGTTCGCACGCACACGGGCGAAAGCAGACGCGCCGGCCGGCAATTGGGTTTCTAACCCATTGACCATGTTGGGAAAATTATCCGGAGGGATGCCCGAGTGGCTAAAGGGGACGGACTGTAAATCCGTTGACTACGTCTACGGTGGTTCGAATCCACCTCCCTCCACCACCTTCCCCGCCGGGGCGTCGAATGAAGAAGGAAGTCGAATGAGGCGGGTGTAGCTCAATGGTAGAGCAACAGCCTTCCAAGCTGATGACGAGGGTTCGATTCCCTTCACCCGCTCCAGAATTCGGAAAAATGGCGAAAGCCGATTTGAGATTGAGAACGGCGCAGGCCGATAGAGACAAGAGAGAAGAAAAATGGGTAAAGCAAAGTTTGAACGTAACAAGCCGCATTGCAACATCGGCACCATTGGCCATGTTGACCACGGCAAGACGTCGTTGACGGCAGCGATCACCAAGGTGCTGGCGGAAACGGGCGGCGCGACG
>CANJJD010000035.1 GCA_947474645.1 Alphaproteobacteria bacterium
CCCTTGCCCTGAGAGATCAAAACTTCAATCTGGCGTAGCAAAATCACTATCTGCTCCGCGCTAAAACACTTCTTCGGCATAACTAAGGTCCTTTCCAAGTCAGTTTCTCTCAAACCGCTTGGTACAAAAAGACCCGGTCAGGTCAATCTCGATGAACAGCAGAACCAGGGTCAACGCCACCAGCCCATCGCCCAGGGTGATCTTCCAGAGATCGCCCGACACCACCTTGATGCTGGTCGCCTGGCCCAACAGCGTGGCCGCGTCCTGGCCGCCGGCGCCGCCGCCGAATATCAGCAGGTTATAGGCGATGACCGCCAGCAGGATCATGGGAAAGGCGCGCAGCATCAAATCTCCCGTTTGCCAGTCTACAGCAAGATGCGTCCGGGCGAGATCGCCCCCTCATGCTTCGACAAGCTCAGCATGAGGATGTGTTATTTATTCCTCACCCTGAGCCTGTCGAAGGGTGAGGTCCAGCGAATCCATTTGCCCACCCCCTTGTTCTAGCACGTCAGCGCGCGGCGCGCCGATCCCGATAGATCATCCAGATGTTCCGGGCATAGATCGGCACCGGCGCCGCCGCGCCCAGCATCAGCGGCCAGGCCAGCAGGTGCACGACATAGACCAGGTTCATGATCCCGCCGACCAGGCTGCAATACCAGAAGGCCAGGGGCACGACGCTGTGGCCCTCCTGTTCGCTTTTCAGCCACTGGATGATGAAGCGCACCCCGAAGATCGCCTGCGCCAGAAAGCCCAGCCCGTTCCACGTCACGTCATAGGGATGTTGCACGGCATAATGATAAAGGTGGGTCAGCGTCCCCATTTACAGCTCCCGTATCTCGGCGCGGCCGCGATGGCGCCGCTGCAGCCAGCGCACGCCCAAAAGGTCGAACACGCTGACCAGCACGCGGCCCAGGTTGGTGTATTTGGACGCGCCCGTCAGGCGCGGGCGGTGGTTCACCGGCGTGTAAGCCACGTTCCAGCCCTCGCGCTGCACCAGCGCGATCAGGAAGCGGTGCATGTGATCGAAATAGGGCAGCGCCAGGAAGGCGTCGCGGCGGAAGGCCTTCAGGCCGCAGCCGGTGTCGCTGGCGCCGTCGCCCAGCATGAAATCGCGAAAGCGGTTGCCCAGGCGCGAGGCGGCGCGGCGGCTGGCGGTGTCCTTGCGCTTGACGCGCACCCCCGACACCATGCCCAGCGCCGCATCGGCCCGCAGCATGGCGAGCAGCTTGGGGATGTCGGCGGGATCGTTCTGGCCGTCGCCGTCCAGGGTGACGATGGTTTCGCCCCGGGCGGCGGCCACGCCGCTGCGGATGCCTCTGGACTGGCCCAAATTGCGGTCGTGGCGCAGCACCCGAAGCTGGGGCAGCTCGCTCTTCAAGGCGGCCAGGGCTTCGCCCGTGCCGTCGGACGAGCCGTCATCTATGAACAGGATCTCATGGGCCTCGCCCGCCAGCGCGGCCGCGATCTCGCGGGCCAGGGGGCCGACATTGCCCGCCTCGTCCTTCACCGGGATCACAGCGGAAACCGCGACCGACATGCCTTGGAAGCCCCTTCAATGGCCTTGGGAAGGGCGCCTTATACCTGCCCCGGTCTTTGCAACATAGAGGCGGGCCGGACATAGTTCCCGGGCATGACCGACTCAGAAGCCACGGAAATAGCGGCGGAAATCCCGGCCGAATTGGCGCCCCCAGGCCCTGTGCCGGACCCGCCGCGCTGGCTGACTCTGCTCAGCCTCCGGCCCAGGACCCTCTTGGCCATCCTGGGGTTGCTGCTGTGGCTGCCGGGGGTCTTGAGCCTGCCGCCGCTGGACCGGGACGAAAGCCGCTTTGCCCAGTCCTCCCGCCAGATGGCGGAAAGCGGCAACTGGGTGGATATCCGCTTCGGCCAGGTCCCCCGCTACAAAAAACCCATCGGCATCTACTGGCTGCAATCTGCGGCCACCGAAATTGTGGGCATGGGGCGGCACGACCGCATCTGGACCTACCGGCTGCCCTCGGTGCTGGGCGCCATCGCGGCGGCTTGGCTGACGGTGTGGATCGCGCTGGCGGTGACGGGCGCGGAAGCCGCGCTGCTGGCGGGCCTGTTGATGCTGGGATCGGTGCTGCTGACGGCGGAGGCGACCATCGCCACCACCGATGCGGTGCTGCTGGCCTGTGTGCTGGCGGTGCAGGGCGTGCTGCTGCGGCTGTACCGCGCCGCGCGCGAGCCCGAAGCAGCCGCGCCCACGCGCAAGTTGGTGCTTCTGGGATGGGCGGCCTGTGCTGCCGGCATTCTGGTCAAGTTTCCCCTGGTCCCGGGCGTCGCGCTGGTGACGGTGCTCGGGCTGGGCGGCTGGGATTTGTGGCTGCGGCGCAAATCCGGCGAGCGCGGCGCCTTCGCCTGGCTCAAATTCACGCGGCCATTGCATGGTGTCATTCTCCTATTGGTGCTGATCCTGCCCTGGCTGATCGCCATCACCATCCAAAGCCAGGGCGCCTTTCTAGAACAGTCGCTGGGCTATGATTTCGCCGGCAAGCTGGCGGGCGGCCAGGAAAGCCACGGCATGTTGCCGGGCTATTACCTGTTGCTGTCGGCGGCGACTTTCTTCCCCGCCATCCTGTTCGTGGCGCCGGGCATTGCGCTGGGCATCGCGCGGCGGGACGAGGCTGCTATCCGTTTCCTTCTGGCCTGGGCCGGCGCCTGGTGGCTGGTGGTGGAAGCGGTGCCCACCAAGCTGCCGCATTATGTTCTGTCCTCCTATCCGCCGCTGGCCATCCTGGCGGCGCTGTTCATCCTCGATCCGCGCCCGGTGCGCTTCCTGCTGGCAGCGCGCTGGATCGGCATGTTCCAGTTTGCGGTTGGTGCCGCACTGTTCGTCGCCGCCATTCTATTGGCGCCGCATTATTTCGGCGGCGCCGGTGATTGGATGCTGTGGGCGGCGGCGGGGATCGGCGCGTGTCTGGCGCTGGCGGCATTGGTGTTGGCGATCCTGCGCAAATCCGTAGTCGCGCTGCTGCTGTCGCTGCTGGCCATGCTGGTGTTTGTGCCGGCGCTGACCGCCGGTGTGGCGCCGCGCCTGGAGCAGTTATGGGGCACCGAGCGGCTGAAGCCGCTGGCCGAAGCCGCCGCCCAGCCGGGCGATCCGCCGCCGGCGCTGGCGGGTTACCAGGAACCCAGCATGTTGTTCGCATTCGGCAAGGATGTTGTGCTGACTGATGGCGCGGGCGCCGCCGATGCCGGCGCCAAGTCCGGCGGGCTGGCGCTGGTGGAAGACAGCGAGCGGGGCGGTTTCCTGGCGCGGCTGGCCGAACTGCAGGCCGATGCCAGGCCGGTGGGCGAGGTGTCGGGCTTCAACTATTCGCGCGGGCGCAAGGTGCATGTCATCTTGTACCGGGTCGCGCAAATCCGGGAATTGAACGAGTGACCCCGACTTTCGCAGACGTGCAGGCCGCCGCCATCCGCATCGCGCCCCATGCGGTGCGCACCCCGCTGGTGGAGGCCCCGGCGCTGAACGCCCTGACCGGCGGGCGGGTGTTCCTGAAGCTGGAGATCTTGCAGCGCACCGGCTCCTTCAAGTTTCGTGGCGCCTGCAACCGGCTGGCGATGATCTCAACTGACCAGCGCGGCAAGGGCGTGGTGGCGTTTTCCTCCGGCAACCATGCCCAGGGCGTGGCGGCGGCGGCGCAGTTGTTCGGCATGCCGGCGGTGATCGTGATGCCCAAGGATGCGCCCCGCCCCAAGATCGAGGGCACCCGCAAATACGGCGTGACGATTGTGGAATATGACCGGATCAAAGAGGACCGCGAGGCCATCGCCGCCGCGATCTGCGCCGAGCGCGGCGCGGTCCTGGTGCGGCCCTATGACGATGCCGGCATCATCGCGGGGCAGGGCACCGCGGGGCTGGAGATCGCCGAGGATGCGGCGCGCTTCGGCGTGATACTGGACGAGGTGCTGTCGCCCTGCAGCGGTGGCGGCCTGGTCAGCGGCGTGGCGCTGGCGCTGAACGGCGCTCGTGTGACCGCCAAGGTCCATAGTGTGGAGCCGGAAAATTTCGATGGGCTTAAGCGTTCGCTGGAAGCCGGCGCGCGGGTGACGGCGCCGGGCGGGGCGCTGTCCATCGCCGATGCCCTGATGGCGCCGATCCCGGGCGAGATCGTGTTTGCGGTGGCCAAGGACCTGCTGGCGCCGGGCCTGGCGGTCAGCGATGCCGAGCTTCAGGCGGCCATGGCCTTTGCCGCCAGGGAGCTTCGGTTGCTGGTGGAGCCGGGCGGGGCCGCGGCTTTGGCCGCGTTGCTGGCCGGAAAAATCGACACGCGCGGCAAAAACGTGGCGCTGATCCTGTCGGGCGGCAACGCCGACTTCGCCGTCAACCTTCGTTAAGAGGTTTACCACGCCGTCACGCTTTGGTTGGCGAAAGCCGCGCGCGGGCGCATTGCTGCGGGCGAAACCCCACCGTCAAAGTTAATGCCATGAGCAATCTGATCCGTTGGCGCGACGAACATCACATGCTGCCGCTGGTGCTGGCCGCGTCCTTTGTGGTGCTGGTCGCCATCGCCGCGGCGGTGATCTGGTCGCGCGGTTCGCTGCTGGACGAAGACAAGCGCGTCGCCATGCAAGGCGCGATGCAGAGCGCCTATGACCGGGTGGTGCCCGGCCGCACCTCCCAACCGGAGCTGGTGAAGCTGGGCTTCGATGCCAGCCGCTACAAGGCGCGCACCCTGTCGGGCTTGGGGGTGCAGGAATATTTCATGCCCAAGACCTCGACCGAGTTCGACCGCCTCGATCCGGCAGTGCGTTCCTGCTTTGAGAATATGGACCGCTGCCGCGCCATGGTGTTTCCGCTGGCCTCTGCCTCCGGTGGTTTCATGAGCGCCCATGCCGCGCCGCAAGAGACCGGCCGCATGGTGTTCCTGCTGCGCAATGGCCGGGTGGAATACAAGGCGCTGGTCGGCGCCTGAGGCGTTCAACGACTCCAAAAGCAAAAAGCGCCCGTGAGGGCGCTTTTTTTATTTGGGCTGGTGCTGCTTCGCCCCGGTTTATCCGGCCAAGGGATCACAATTCGGTATAAAAAAGCCTAGCCGCAGGCAATATCACTGTGCAGGATGTCAGCGGGCAAGGCTACCGCTCTGACGGCGGCGCATAGGGGGAATTATGGATTTCCAGTCGAACGACAAGTTCACGCAAGCGACCATCTTTACAGCCGGCCGCAGAACCATGCTGATGATCGGGTTGCTCCTGGCGGCCCTTGTCCAGCCGGCCCTTGCGGCCGATCCCGCGGGGGGCTTGCGGATCGCCACGTTCCAGACCGATGCGACGCCGCCGATCGGCTACGACATGGGCTATTCGGTGGTCAAGAAACTCGGCGAGCCGCTGCTCGTCAAGGGTGTGGTAATCATCGGCGCAGGCAAACCGATCGTCATGGTGGCGGTGGACTGGGTCACGATCGACGGAAAGGCGCGCGACGAATGGCACGCGCTGCTCGCACAGGCGGCGGGCACCACGCCGGACCGGGTCTCGGTGCATCATCTGCATCAGCATGACGCACCGCGCGGCGATCTTGGCACGTTCGACGAGCGGGTGAAGCTTGGCCTGCCGGAACCTGTCGTGGCAGGTGTGCCGGACAAGGGCACCTGGGTGCGCGGAGTGATGCAGCGTTCGGCGGCCGCGCTGGCCAAGGCCATGCCCCGGGCCCGGCCGGTCACCCATCTCGGCCTGGGGAAGGCGGATGCGGAACGGCTGGGTGCGAACCGGCGCATCATGGGCGCCAATGGGCGCGTGGCGATACACCGCCAATCAACCTATACCAACGAATATCCGGCGGAGGTCGCCGCGGCTATCAAGGTGGACGCCGATGCGGACGGGCACAAGCTGAGCATCCTCAACCCGGAGGAAGCCAGGGCCGCTCCCGTAGGGCTGATCGATCCGGCCGTGCGCGTGATCAGCTTCTGGAACGGCAATCGACCGCTGGCCGCGCTCACCTATTACGCGTCCCATCCCCAGGTGGCGTTCGGCAAGGGCATTCCCACGCCGGAGTTCGTGGGGCTGGCACGCGAGCGGCTCCAGAAGGAGACCGGCGCGTTCCAGGTCTATTTCACCGGCGCGGGCGGCAACGTCACGCTCGGCAAATATAATGACGGGACCGAGCGGGCGCGCCAGGAATTTGCCGGACGTATGCTGGACACGATGCGGCGCGCCTGGACCGCGACCGCGCGTTCGCCGCTGACGCCGGCGGATGTGGAATGGCGCACCACCGACATTTCGCTTCCCGCCAAGTATGGCGCGTTCAAGGACGAGGCGCGCGCCGTCGCCGCCGACACGACGCGCCCGGCGAGTGCGCGCCTCGCGGCGATGGGCAAATATGTCCGGGCGCAAGCGCTGGAGGACGGCACCACGCTTTCCGTGCTGCGATTGGGACCAGCCTATTCCGTGCATATTCCGGGCGAGGCCTTCGTCCAGTATCAGCTCGGCACCCAGGCGATCCGCCCCAACGATTTCGTCGCCGTTGCCGCCTATGCCGAAGGCCTTGGCTATATCGGCAACAAGGACGCCTATGGCGAGGGCGGCTATGAGATCACGATCTCCGCGACCACGCTGGCGGCGGAAAAAGTGATCATGGATGGGGTTCGCAAATTGCTGCAGTGATTAGGCCGCCAGGGCCGGCGCGGCGCAATGCGCCGCGCTTCTCGCGCCCGTCGGCCGCTGCCGCGGCCGACACTTGATATTGGCAGCGAGACTTCAATGATGGTTCGAGCGCCCTATCGGGGCGCGAGAACCATCATCATCTGCCGACCTTCCATCTTCGGATACTGCTCGAGTTTCGCGAAGACTTCGGTGTCCTTCTGGACCCGGTTCAGCAGGTCCATGCCCAGATGCTGGTGGGCCATTTCGCGGCCGCGGAAGCGCAGGGTGACCTTGACCTTGTCGCCATCGTCGAAGAAGCGCTTCATCGCCCGCATCTTCACGTCATAATCGTGATCGTCGATGGTGGGGCGCATCTTGATCTCCTTGATCTCGATTACCTTCTGCTTCTTGCGGGCCTCGTTGGCCTTTTTCTGCTGTTCGTATTTGAACTTGCCATAGTCCATCAGCTTGCAGACGGGCGGCTTGTTGTCCGGAGACACCTCAACCACGTCGAAGCCTTTTTCCTCGCCCAGGGCCAGCGCCTCGTCCAGGCCGATCGCGCCGTATTTGTGGCCGTCGTCGCCGATCAGGAAAATGGTCTTGGCAACGATTTCGTCGTTGATGCGCGGTCCATCCTTGGCCGGCGGCGGGGCATTACCCTGGAAACGTCTGGGAACTATGACTCTCTCCTGTTGTTACGACCGGACCGGCGACAAAAATCGACGGCTTCGCGAGGGACTTGGCCGGCCTCGCGAAACACATTTCGGATCATTGGCGCGGGTGGGTCTCTCGTGGCCGCTCAACGAAGGTCGGGCGGCACGGCTTCGGCCGACAGCATAGAAATTGCCGCCTCCAGCGCAAGGCTTTCCTGCCCCTCGGCCCCCAGTTTTCGCAAGGTTATGGTGCGGTTTTCGGCCTCCCTGCGGCCCAAAACCATCAGATTGGGGGTTTTGGCCAGGCTGTGCTGGCGCACCTTGTAGTTGACGGTCTGGTTCTCGGTATCCAGCACCACCCGAAGGCCCTTGGCCTTCAGCGCGTCCACCACCTCGCGGGCATAGGCGTCGGCGTCGGCCACCACGGTGGCGACCGCCACCTGCACCGGGGCCAGCCACAGCGGGAACTTGCCGGCATGATGTTCGATCAGCACGCCGATGAAGCGTTCCAGCGAGCCGACAATGGCGCGGTGAAGCATGACGGGCGCGTGGCGCGCGCCGTCGGCGGCGATGTAACCGGCGCCCAGGCGCTCGGCGGTGTTGAAGTCCACCTGCAGGGTGCCGCACTGCCAATCACGGCCGATGGAATCGCGCAGCACGAATTCCAGCTTGGGACCGTAAAAGGCGCCTTCGCCCGGATTGAGGGCATAGTCCAGACCGGCGGCGGTGGTGGCCTCGGCCAGCGCCTTTTCCGCCTGGTCCCACACCGCGTCGCTGCCGATGCGGTTTTCGGGACGGGTGGCCAGCTTTACGCGGACTTCCTCGAAGCCCAGATCCTTGTAACAGGCCAGCAGCAGCTTGCAGAAAGAGGTGGTCTCGGGTGTGATCTGTTCGTGGGTGCAGAAGATATGGGCGTCGTCCTGCACAAAGCCGCGCACCCGCATGATGCCGTGCAGGGCGCCTGACGGTTCATAGCGGTGGCAGGCGCCGAACTCCGCCATGCGGATGGGCAGCTCGCGATAGGATTTCAGGCCCTCGTTGAAGATCTGCACATGGGCCGGGCAATTCATCGGCTTGACCACCAGGGTGCGGTTCTCGTCTTCCACTTCCGCCAGGAACATGTGCTCGCGGTAATTTTCCCAATGGCCGCTGGCTTCCCACAGCTTGCGGTCCAGCAGGAGCGGCGTCTTCACCTCGATGTAATCGGCGCGCACAAGCTGGCGGCGGATATAGTTTTCCAGCGCCCGGTACAATGTATAGCCATTGGCGTGCCAGAAGATCTGCCCGGTGGCGACTTCCTGGATATGGAACAGGTCCATCTCCTTGCCGATCTTGCGGTGGTCGCGCTTCTCGGCTTCTTCCAGCCGGGTCAGATAGGCATCCAGTTCCTTCTTGTCGCGCCAGGCGGTGCCGTAGATGCGCTGAAGCTGGGCGTTTTTGGCGTCGCCGCGCCAATAGGCGCCGGAAATCTTGGTCAGCTTGAAGGCGTCGCCGATTTCGCTGGTGGTGCGAAAATGCGGGCCGCGGCACAGGTCGTGCCAGTCGCCGTGCCAATAGATCGAGACATCCTCGTTGGAGGGGATGGAGGCGATCAGTTCGGCTTTGTAATTCTCGCCGATGCCCTTGAAATGCTCCACCGCCTGGTCGCGCGGCCAGACCTCGCGGCGGGTGGGCAGGCCCGCCTTGATGATCTTGCGCATCTCGTCTTCGATCTTGGGTAGGTCTTCGGGGGTGAAGGGTTCGGCGCGGGCGAAGTCGTAATAAAAGCCGTCCTCGATGGCCGGGCCGATGGTCACCTGGGTGCCCGGATAGAGCGACTGCACCGCCATGGCCAGGACATGCGCCATGTCGTGGCGGATCAGCTCCAGCGCCTCGGGATCCTTCTTGGTGATGATGCGGATCTTGGCGTCCTGCTCGATGGGCCGGAACAGGTCCCATTCCTTGCCGTCCAGGGTGATGATCAGGGCGGCCTTGGCCAGGCCCGGCCCGATGGCAGCGGCGATCTCGCCCCCGGTCACACCCTTGGGAAAGGTCAGGGCCTTGCCGTCGGGCAAGGTTACGGTGACCTGTTCGGGGGCAGCGGACACGGGATTCTCCTGCGGATTCATCAAGGGATGCGGACCTTTGGCCTCTGTCGGGCGTTGCGTCAAGGGCAGGGCTTGCCTTTCTATTACAACTGTAGTAGAACTGCCGTCACGCCCGCAGGATGCAGACAATCCCGCGGGGCACATGGAGGAAGTCATGAGAAAGTTTGCGATCGCCCTGGCGCTGCTGACCCCAACCTTGATTGGGGCCGCGCCGGCTTATGCCGCGAATATCTGCATCGATACCCGCGACGTGGAATCCAGCAAGTCCAGCGACGGCAGGACCATGGTGTTCAAGATGAAGGACGGCCGCACCCTGGTGAATCACCTGAACGGCTATTGCCCGGACCTGCGTTACCAGGGCTTCGCCTGGCAGACCCATACCGGCGACAACAAGGTCTGCGAGAATGAGCAGAGCTTCCGGGTGCTGCAGTCCCAGCAGACCTGCACCCTGGGCAATTTCGACATGCCCGTACGCCAGGCCGCCGCAGCGAAGTAAGTAGGACGGACTGAAACGAAAAAGGCCCGCCGGTTATCGGCGGGCCTTTTTGTTTGTCAGCCGCCGCGTAGCGGCAGTCAGCTTTTGCGGCTGGCCTCGAACAGGAACCAGTTCCGCTTCTCCGCCGCATCCACGAAGTTTTCCAGGATGGACGCCGTGGCAATGTCGTCGTGTTTGTCGGCAATCTCGTGGGCGGCACGCATGCGCTTGATCACCAGCTTGTTGTCGTTCATCAGCTCGATCAGCATGGCGCCGGGCGCCACGTAATCCTTGTCATTGTCCTTTATGGTCTGCAGCCGGGCGATTTCGCCGATGGAGCGGACGGTGCGGGCGCCCAGCTTGCGCACCCGTTCGGCCAGTTCGTCCACGGTGGCGAAGATCTCGGCGGCCTGCTCGTCGAACAACAGGTGATAGTCGCGGAAGTGTGGGCCCGAGACATGCCAGTGGAAATTCTTGGTCTTGGTGTAGAGGGCATAGGAATCGGCCACCAGCCCGTTCAGCGCCTCGGCGATTTCGGGAATGGCGTTGTTCGACAGGTCGGTCTGGGTGGAAAGCTGGGGGGCGGCTTTGGCTTTTGGGGCGGGTTTCTTCTTGGCCATGGGAATCCTCATTTAAAATAGAACTGTTCTAAACGAGCCTATCCTAGGCCCGGTTCTGGGGCTTTCGCCAGCCCTCACGCATCCAAAAGCGGAACCGGACGTTACAAATCCCAGAGGGACCCAGTTTTGGAGATTGTCATGAAAACAACTGCAATTCTCGCCATCGGCCTGACCGCCATGGCGATCTCGGCCTGTGCACCGCGTTATTACGACAATGACCGTTACGGCCACAGCTCCTATAGCGACCGTGACCGTGACGGCGTCCCCAATCGCTATGACCGCGATCGGGACAATGACGGCGTGCCGAACTATGCGGACCGCCGTCCCAGCAATCCCTATCGCGATTAATACCCGCGTGAAGCAAAAGGGCCCGGTGGTTTCACCGGGCCCTTTTTGTTATTTGCCGCCGCCCAAATAATCGCCCTTGCCCAGCGCCACGCCGCTGTTGCGCAGGATGCCGTAGGCAGTGGTGATGTGGAAATAGACATTCGGCAGCACAAATTTTCCCACATAATCGGCGCCGTTGAATTCGAACGTCACATTGGGGAATTTCAGCACGACTTCCTTGGTCTCCGATCCCGCGAAGCTTTTGCGGTCCAGGGTCTTGAGAAAGGCGATGGTCTTGGCCACCCGCGCCTTCAGGTCGGCGAAGCTGGTTTCACTGTCTTCGTATTTGGGGATTTCCACCCCGGCCAGCCGCGCGCCGCAGCCCTTGGCGCCGTCGGTAGCGATATAGACCTGGGCCTTGAGCGGCAGCATGTCCGGCGCCAGCCGCGCCTCGCTGGGGTCGATGCCGCCATGGGCCTCGCCCTTGGCCAGGATGGCGGACAGGCCCCCCAGCATGTGGATCAGCGGCGGAATGGAGGCGTCGTAAATGTCGTAGGCCATATGTCTTCCCTCGTTGTGTGGGCCGTATGTGGGGACCGGCGGTGCGGAATTGAAGGGCAAATCCGCATTGTTTCAACCCTTATGGCATGAGGGGCTTGAGGGCGAGGGGCGTTCCGGCCTAGGAAGCGTGGCCTCTTAAAGACATTGCCATGACCGAAGAAAAGCCCGTCGAGACATTGCCCGACCGCCTCTCCACCAATCCGTCCAGCCCTTTCCACCAGCCCGAGCTGCTGGAGCGCGGCGTGGGGGTGAAGTTCAATGGCGTGGACCGCAACAATGTCGAGGAATATTGCGTCAGCGAGGGCTGGGTCCGCCTGGCGGTGGGCAAGACGGTGGACCGCAACGGCAATGCGATGACCGTGAAGTATAAGGGCAAGGTCGAGCCGTACCTTCGCTAGCCGTCCCAAAACCGGTGCGGCCTGAAGGCAAGCGCCGCGCCCTGTCTCAATCCGAACCAGTTAACCAGCCGGAACGTGCCCAAACCATGGCACGGTTCCTGAAGCGTGGGCCTGCGGAATACTAGATCGAGGGGCCACCATGCTCACGCGAAAGAACCTGCTTGCTTGCATCCTTGCGGGCGCCGGGCTGATCACGACCATCGTGGCGGCGAACGCCGGCGGCATGGGCGGGATGCCCAGCATGAACATGGGCAACATGGGCGGCCGCTTCGGCGGCGGCCACAATTTCGGCTCCGGCCATTCGATGCCGAGCGGCAGCATCACCAACAACATCAATCGTTCGACCAACATCAATGTCTACAAGCCGCTGAGTGTTTACAGCCCGGTCAACGTCACCACCAACATTGACCGTTCGACCAACATCAACGCCCATGTCAATGTCGACAATTCCAAATACATCGACAATTCCACCAACATCAGCGTCAACAAGTCCATCAACGTCCGCACCACCAACATCTTCAACGGCCGCATCGGCCGCGGCTCGTCCGGCAACGATCATTCGCAAGGCGGAAGCTGAGGTGGCCATCATGGCGGCATGGGCGGCGGTTGCGGTACGATGTGCGGCGGTGGCGGCAACAACAATGGTGGCGGCTCAAACCAGAACAACAACGGCAACAGCAACGAAAACTACATCGACAATTCCAGCAACAACACCAACACCATCAAAAATGCCAATTCCATCGACGCCAGCGGCGCCATCGACTCCTTCTTCAATGGATTGCGCGAATACCGCTAGGCACAGCACAAACAAAAAAGCCCGGTCGCAAGACCGGGCTTTTTGCTTTGCAAGGGCGCTCCGCCCTTAGGGCTGGCGGTCAGCCGGGTCCATAGCGCACGTCACGCATGGCATTGCGGGTGGCGTTGCGGATGCATTCGCGATCGGCGCTGCGGTCACCGCGCAGTTGCGGGATGCGCGCATCAAGCTGGTAGCAAAGCGCCTCCGCCGTGTCCCACACCCGGGCGCGCAGCTCGCGGTAATCGCTGGGGTTGGCCAGGTTCAGGTCGGAGAAATCCACCGGCCGGGAGATGGTATAGGCCGTGGGATTGTGCTCGCCATTGATGCGGCCGATCACTTGCTGTTTTTCGATATACTCATAGTCGGGCCGCACGATCACCGTTTCGACGGCCGGCGCCGCACGGTCATCGTAATAGCGCACGTCGTCGCGATCATAGGCGCCGTCGTAATATTGCGCGCCCGCCGGGGCGCAGAGCAGGGCGGCGCCGATAAGCGCGGAACCCAAAAGGGCGATTCTGTTGGTCATGGCATGCCTCCATTCATGGTCTCTCAAAGGCAATGAAAAACCGGCCGGCTGGTTCCGAAAGGTCCGGCAGGGAACGGTCGGCAACGCCACGGAAAAAAGGCCCGGGAATGACCCGGGCCCCTTTCGGTCAGTGGCTGGTGAAAATCTGGATCGTGACGCGGCGGGCATTGGTGGCCCGGCAGCGAAGATCCAGGCTGCGCAGGTTGCGCATGTCGCCCGGCACGTCCAGCTTTTCGAACTGTTCACGGCTCAGAAGATCGCCATTGCGCAAAGCGAGATTTTGCGAACGGCCATTGCTGAAAGTCGCCGTCACCCGGCTGCACCTTGCGTCCGCATCCAGCGGTTTCAGCGCGATGGAGTCGATGCGCATGCCCTGGCGGCCGGCGAAGCTGCTTTCGCTGTCGTTGCGGCCTTCAAAGGCCTCGCTGCCGATCAACCGCCAGTCGTTGGCCATGTTGCTGGTCCAGTTCAGGATGCCGCTCCAGCGGCGCTGCCAGTCGGCGCGATGATTGCCGATGTCGGCGGCGATGCTGATGATGCCGCCGCGGCGGTCCTGGGCGCCGCAGGTGAAGGAAAGCCTGCGAACCTGGCGGTCGTTTCCGGGAAGGTCAATGATGCGGGTTTCGCCGCCACGCAGCCTGCCGTTGAAAATCGAGCGCGAACGGCCATTGCCGAAGGTGGCATCAACCGTGCGGCATTCCATATCGCCCTGTTCGGCGCGCAGGCGAATCTTGTCAACCGGCCCGCCCAGGTCGAAGCTCTTGCTTTCGCGGTCGCGGCGAAAGCCTATATCCACCGAACCGATGGGGTCCCAGGCCGCAAATGCCGGCGTCGCCGTGCACAAAAGCACCGCCAACGCGGCCAATCCCTTATTCTTCATGCTGATCTCCTTGGATGTGGACGCACGGCTGCGCGCCCGGTGCCCTCCCTAGCCAAAACGAATTGACCGGCTGTAAGGTTCCGCGAACGGTTTCGACGCGGGGGTCACCATGCACAAGGTTTTCGCGCTTTTGCTGGGGCTGGGACTGGCCACGTCCCTGGCGCAAGCACAACCCGCGCACACCACCGCGCCCGACGCCTTCCGCCATATCCCGGATTTGGAACTGGCGCGGCTGTCCACCGGCCCCAAGACGCTGACCCTGGGCACCCTGACGGACCATGAGAATTTCTATGTGCTGGTGGCGGGGCGCAGCGGCCCCGGCGAAGTCGAGGTGCATGAGCACTGGGCCGATTACATGGTGATCCAGCAGGGCGAGGCGGAGTTCACTTCCGGCGGCACGGTGACCGGCATGCACGACACCGCCCCGGGCGAGCGGCGCGGCGGCACGATCACCGGCGGCAAGGTGGTGCAGTTGAAGGCGGGGGATTTCCTGATGGTCCCGGCCGGCCAGCCGCACGTCACCATGATCAAGCCAGGCAGCCCGTTCCGCGCCATCGTGTTCAAGCAGCGCCAGTAACCCCGCCGCCGCCCATCTAATGCGCTTCGGGCACCTGGCGGTGCACGAAATACATCAGCGCCAGCGACACCAGCGACATCACGATCACGATATCGCCCAGCCAGTTGAAATGCTGCAGCGGCCCGCCGCCCGCGGTCTCGACGATGATGGTGCCGGCGATGGCGGCCGAGACGCCGCCGGCGAATTGCTGCAGCGAGGCGCTGACGGCATTGAAGGCGCCGCGCTTGGTGACTTCGGGAATGGCGGTGAACAGCGCCTGGGCCGGGATCATGCGCGAGAAGATGCCGGTGAACAAAAGCACGTTGACGACGATCACGGTGGTGAGCGCCGCCTGGCCCAGGTTGGTCCAGATCGCCACCATGATCACGGTCAGGATGGTGCCGAAGCAGAAGGTGTTGAACTTGCCGAAGCTGTCGCTGGCCTTGCCCACCGCCGGCCCCACGAACACGGTGCAAAGCCCGGTGATGAGATAGATGGTGGGCAGGGTGCTGAGCGACAGGTGGATATTGTCCACCATGAAGGCGGTGCCGAACGGCATCAGCATGTAACCGCCGGTGGGCAGCAGCATGGTGAGGATGAAGGCCAGGCGGTAGCGCGGCTCCATCACGGTATGGATCAGGTGCATCCAGGGGCTGTGTTCCTGGGTCAGGGTCAGGTTCTCCGTCACCGGCTTCATCCAGAAGGCGATGACCAGCCCCGCGGGCACGGCGACGGCGACGATGGCGAAGAAGGGGGCATGCCAGTCCCAGCGGTTGGCGAGATAGAGCGCCGTGGGCAGGCCCAGCACCTGGCTGGCGGCAAAGGCGGTGCCGATGAAGCCCATCACCCGGCCGCGCATCTCCAGCGGGAACAGGTCAGTGGCGATGGCCAGCACCACCGATCCGATCACCCCGCCGAACAGCCCGGTGACAATGCGCGCCCCCAAGAGCATGGGATAGGTCTGGGCCAGCCCGCACAGCAGGGTGCCGCCGACAAAGCCGACATAGAAGAACAGCAGCAGGCGCTTGCGATCGAAACGATCAGCGAACCCGGCGGCCAGCAGGCCCGAGACGCCGGCGCTGAAGGCATAGGCCGAGACCGCCAGGCCGAACTGGCGCGGCGTCATGTCCAGCGCCGGCATCACCATCGCGCCCAGCGGCGAGATGATCATGAAGTCCAGGATGATGCTGAACTGCAGGAAGGACAGGATGGCGATGACGAATTTCTGGTAGCCGGTGAACGCCACACGGGGCCTCTTGCCCGTCTTCGCCGCGTTCATGATTCGTCGTCCCGAAAATCGCCGGCCTGTTTAGCCACAAAGCGGCTCCAAGGCTACTAGCCGGGCAGGCGGTATTCGCGCTCCAGGAAGCCGCCCACCCAGCCCTGGATGCGGACATACATCTTGTTCTCGAACGGCACGGGCCCGCCGGTCATGCTCTTAGTGCGCTGGAAGGTCTTGGCCACCTTGGCCGGGTTGCGGTTGTAGCCGGCGGCCAGGAAGGCGGCGAAATGGTGGCTGGACTCGGTGACCTGTTTCAGCGCCGCGCGGGGCAGTTCGGTCAATTCCAGGTCCAGCAGCAGCAGCGAGGCCAGCACGGCATTGTGCAGGTTGGTCATGCCCAGGTCGAAGTTGGGCTCCAGCCTTGCGGAGGGGTAATTGTCGCGCACCATGTGGTAGCTCGACTCCATGAACTGGGGCAGGCCCAGGGCGCCGGCGCTGGAGCGGGCATAGGCATAGGCCTTGTCGCGGTTGGCGGCAATGGTGATCAGCACCTCGTGCACGCATTGCTCGATGCCGACATATTTCATGCGCAGGGGATCAACATGCTCGGTGATCATCAGGCGCAGCACCATGTTGCGCGGAATGCGCTCGGCCACCGTTTTGTCCGGGGCGGTGCGGCTGCGCACGTCATGGCTGTTGACCCGGTTATAGGCCAGGTGTTCCAGGGTGCGCAGGTAATCCAGCCCCGCATCGCGCATCTTGCGGGTGTCGAGTTCGGGGGCATAGGCGGTATAGACCGCTTCTTCCCACCCGCCCTTGGCGCGCACCGGGCGGCGCTGGGCGAAGACGATAATGTTGCCGGCCGTGGACCCGATGGCGGGGGTGCCCGGCGCGCCGGTGCTTTCCACCGTGAATTTGGTGTTGAGGTAATTGTTGACCTGCCAGGTAACAATGAAGCCCTGACTGTTGTTGCCCTTCTCGTCCATGCGCAGCACGGTCAGCGGCCCGGTCTTCTGGCCCACCACCAGCACCCAGTTGAAGCGGACGAGATTTCCTCCTTCCACCACCATGTCGCCGGGCAGCACCGGCGCCCTGGCGGCCAGTTCCTGGGCTTCGCGGATGCGGGGCTGGAAGTCGAAGTCCGGCGCGTCGTTGGGCGCCTTGGTGACGATCACCACCGGCTGGGATTTGACCCGCTTGGCCTTGGCGACTTTGCGCGAGGATTTCCGGTGCGCGGCATGCTTGGGAACCGCAGCCTTCTTATGAACTGTGTGGGTGCGGTGCTTCTTTGCGGCGGCTTCGGCCGGCGTCATGCCGGACAGCGCCAGGGCGCCTGACAGGATCAGGAACCCCAGGAACTTGCGGGACAGCAGGACAGGCCGCTTCGACATCGAAGCAGCTTACCATTCATCCGCGGGCGGACAACGGCCGAATTCAACCTGGTGCTAGGCTAAATCCTACAGTTCTACGCTGTCACTTCCGCCAAAGGGCGATTGATTTGCTCAAGATGCTTCGCGAACCGAGGCCTTAACCGGTTCCACGGCGTCAAAGGGAATGGGCGCATTGAAGAGATTTATTCCCTCAAGCCTTTCTCTACGGAGCATCGTCCGCATAGCTCGAGTTAAATAAACAGCGGTCTTGAGTTGGCTATCATCTAGAGATCTATAAGACGTAGTAACATTACGGATTGTATTTCTAGCATCATCGCTGAGAGGCGTAGAAATGTCGTCAACGTCAAGTTGTGCTTCCCGACTTAAATAAAGCTTCCCATTCTCGGTCGTCGTACGAAGCCCCGGTAAAGCCTTCACCAGCTTGCGCCAGTGCAGATCGACACAATACGGCCCGTCCTTTTGTCGAATTATGTAACTGCCAGTGAGACGTGCCTTGTGGGATAGAAAGTATGCATACTCCACCAGGAAAAAGAGTTTATGCAATGCAAAATAAGAAAGGCGCGGAAACCTACGCAAGATTTCCGCCGCTACTGCCATTGCGTCCCGCCTAGGGGCGCGGTCTTGCTGCCGGATCTTTTTTGTGAGGCGCTTTGCTTGCTCGCTCACAAATTGATAGTCGGAAAGTTGGTTGGCAAAGCTGCGATGTAGTAGCGCGCGTTGGCCTGGGTGATATAGCGGGATTAGACGGCGACCAAACCATTTATGGCTTGTTCGTACGTGGCTTGAAATCGAGAGTGCGTGCTCTTCGACAGCGCTCAAGGCTTGCAAAGCTGTGTTTCCCAACGCGACAACTATTTCGGGATTTATGAGTTCGATCTGTCTCTTCAAAAACGCCGAGCAGTTTCCGACCTCTCGTCTGCTTGGCGGCGCATTGTTTCCCTTGTCATCCTTGGGGTTACAAAGGACTGCATTTGTAACAAAGACTTGATATCGATCTAGAGACGCCTGTTTAAGGAATCGCTCAAAGTTTTCGCCCGCTCGGTCTCCGTGGAATGGGACGTGTGTATCGTCGGCACCTAGGCGGCCTGGCGCTTCCCCCACAAACATTACGCGTGCTGTAAGCGGTCCGGCAGAGCGTCCAAGAATGCGGCTGCTATCCCGCATGCGACTGCACATCGTGCACGCCTGAACGTCCAGTATGAGTTGTTCAAACTGTGCTTCTGAGGTTTGCATAATTAGATGGCCGAGAGAGCAATTAGGTCTGACTTGCGCCCACCATTGAAGGCGTGGGCAGCGTTGCAAATAAGCTTACCCGGGGTGCGACCAGATTGCTGACATATAAAATCAAGTAGACAGGCAAGGCCAAGTACGAATGCTTCAGTTATAAGATCTGTCAGGCCGGTGAGTGCAGGAAGCGGAGTGGCGGGATCGCGCATCCTTGTCTGAGTCTGAATTGTGAGCAATTGCTGAATCTCGACGGCCACGCGCGCAAGTGCTTGCACCGCATCTATTCGGCCAGGCGTCTCTTGTTTCGCCAGGTATACTTGAAGTTCATTGAAACTTAGCTTGCCTGTCGCCTCCGGCGGAGTTGCCGATATCGCGAACCCAATCTGACGAAGAGAAATGCCTCTCAATGAGCTGACGCTCGCCAAGTACCATAGGTAGTCGCCAATTTCTTCTGCGAGATCATCCTTTGGCATTTGGAGGGGAATTTTTGAAATTAGGCGCTTTTTTAGAGCGGCCTGAATCCCTCCAGCCTCCCCAACAAGGCCCAGCAAAGAAACTGAGACCCTCTTGTTGTCGTCCAAGTCATGCGCTTCGCGCTGGTATTCTGCGATGTCCATTCTCGGCCCGCCCCAGACAGCAGAGGATAGGTCTACCTAGTATGGCGGGGCAACACAGCGCCTTACTGAGAAGTCATTTTTGGACGCTAATAAAAACAAAAGGCCCGGTGTTTCCAACGGGCCTTTCGCATTCTTGAACTGACTGAACGTCAGGACCTTAGAAGTCCATATCGCCCATGCCGCCCATGCCGCCGCCACCGCCCGGCATTTGCGGGCCGGTGTCCTTCTTGGGACGGTCGGTGATCATGGCTTCGGTGGTGATCAGCAGGCCCGCGACCGAGGCCGCGTTCTGCAGCGCCACGCGAACCACCTTGGTCGGGTCCACGATGCCGTTGTCGATGAAGTCCTGATACTCACCGGTCTGGGCGTTGTAGCCGAAGGTGCTGGACTTCTGGTCGTGCAGCTTGCCGACGACAATGCTGGCTTCCTGGCCGGCATTGGCAACGATCTGGCGCAGGGGATACTGGATCGCGCGGCGCACGATGTTGATGCCCTGGGTCTGGTCTTCATTGTCGCCGGTCAGGTCCTTCAGGGCCTTGGCGGCATAGAGCAGGGCGGTACCGCCGCCCGGCACGATGCCTTCTTCCACGGCGGCCTTGGTGGCGTTCAGCGCGTCGTCAACGCGGTCCTTGCGCTCCTTGACTTCGACTTCCGTGGCGCCGCCGACGCGGATCACCGCAACGCCGCCGGCCAGCTTGGCCAGGCGTTCCTGCAGCTTTTCCTTGTCATAGTCGCTGGTGGTTTCCTCGATCTGCGCCTTGATCTGGGCA
>CANJJD010000036.1 GCA_947474645.1 Alphaproteobacteria bacterium
AAACGGCTCCTGGGCCTTTGTTTACTGGGAACTTTAAGCCCCTCGCGGCGCCAGATGCGTTGCACACGGTCCGTGCCAACGGCCCACCCAGCATCCCTGAGCAGCCATGTGATCCGCCGATAGCCATAGCGACCATACTCTGACGCCAGGGCAGGATTGCGCCCAGCAGACAGGAAATTGGGAAGAAGGCGATTGAGGCCACCAACACCAGCAGGCCGCCGTTTTTCTCAGACCCCGGTGCATCGAATGCCATCGGCAGCATGATGACGGGTGCGACCGACAGAACGCCCAGAATGACATAGACGACTGACGCGCCTATGCCAGTGGCATTTAGCCAATCCGCGATCTGCCGTTTCGTTTTCGCGCCAGATTCTATGGCAGACATCATGTGGCTTTTGACGGTGTAGGCGTAGGCGGTGGCCTCCGCCTTATGCCGCTCGGCCAGAAGGGTGCCGTTGGCACCGAGTTTTATTCCCCTCGCTTTTGCTGCGGCCAACGCCGCTCGTGTCCGTTCACCGATAATCTGGCGTTCATGTTCGGCCACGGCGGCCATGATGTGCAGAACGAACCGACTGGCGTGGGGCATAGGCCACCCACCACAACTTTGAACCATTGGGCATAATGCCAAGTTGAAGGCCGCCGCCATCACTCAGCTTTCTGATCTTTGCGGACGGCTTGGCAGACCGGCAGGCGGCATCTGAAAGGGCCACGGAGCATCCATGAGTTGGCTTCGTTACCAACATGGGCGCGCTTCAATACCAACACAATTACCAACAAAATGATCGGATGGCGCTGGACCGCGTCGGGCTAAAATGGGCTGTGGATTATGATTTGCTGTGTAATTCCAAGCTAGTTAGCCCGATATTCGGACCATGTCGGACGCCCTGGGATTTGGATGATGGTGCCGCCTGCGTGACTCGAACACGCGACCCCGTCATTACGAATGACGTGCTCTACCAACTGAGCTAAGGCGGCAATCCGGCGTGGTATTACCCGGCGCGTCCCGGGCGGTCAAATCTGCCGGAAAAGCCCTAAAAAGCGGTCAAGGCCGCGAGGCGTTCGCCCGCGGCCCTGGCCGTCAATCGATCAGGAACTTCGGCTATTCGCCGTAGGCGATGCGCCAGATCCGGCCCTTGTTGGAATCGGCCACATACAGCGCCCCGTCCGGGCCCGTCGCCACGCCCACCGGGCGATAGGCTGCGGTCTTGATATTCTTGGCGGCCGGACCCTCGCCGGCAAAGCCGTCGGCGAACGCCACCGGCGTGCCGGCATGGTTGCCGCTGAAGGGCACGAACATCACGTTATAGCCGTTATGGCCGCCCGGCAGCACAACGGGGTCGGAGCCGCCATGCATGGCCAGGAAGGCGCCGCCGCGATACTGGCGCGGGAATTTGCTGCCGTTATAGAAGGCCAGGTCCAGCACCGCGGGGCGCAGGGGCGAGAAGGTGGCCACCGGCTCTGCATACTTGCCGTCGGTGATGGCGGTCTTGCCGTCACCGTTATACTCCGGCGCGCCCAGGCGGATCTTCCGCGCCGCATCCCAATAGGTATAGGGCCAGCCCATGTCGGTGTTGCGGGTGATGCGGAACATCTCGTCGGGGATGTTGTCGTCATCGGTCGGGGTGACCAATTCCGGCCAGCCCTTGGAGGTGCCGTCGCGGCCATGCCAGGCGCCATACAGGCTGTCATTGTTGCGCCAGTCCATGGCGCTCATGTTGCGCACCCCTGTGGCGAAGCGCGTCCCATCGGCCAGCTTCTGGTTCGGCTTGCTGTCGGAAAAGCGCCACACGCCGCCGCGCGTTTCCAGCAGCGGACAGGGCATCAGGCCCTTGGGTTTTTCCTTGGGGCCATTGGGATCGGGGCAATTGTTGGTGCCGCCGCCGCCATCGATGCCGACATACATGCTGCCGCGCCCATCAAAGGCGATGGGATGGTTGGTGGCGGTCAGGCCTTCCACGATCACTTCGGGCGCCGCGGTGGGCACCAGATTCTCGTCCAGCCGGATGCGTGACACCGAAGTGCCGGACGCGGCGTACAGATAGCCCTTGTAAATCCGGATGCCGGTGCCCTGGTCGATGCCGGCGATCGACTTGGTTTCGGCGGCCTTGTGGTCGGCGCCCATGCGGATGGCGACGATGCCGACCGACGGGGCGTTCTGGCCATGGCGGGTGGAGACATAGATGTCGTTGCCGCGCAGCGCCATGTGGCGGATGGGACCGAGATTGTCGGCGACCACCGTGGCGTGGAAGCCGGTCGGCAGGACCAGATTGTCCGGCTCGGCCGCCAGCGCCGGCGCGGCGGCCATCAGCGCAACAAAAGCAACAGAAAGCATGCGATTCATGGAAGTCCCACCCGGTTGTTGTTCTTCTGGGCGGGAGCCTAGCTTGCACCCGGAACCCGCGCAATTGCCGTTGATTCAGGCTTTTCCGCGCGGATGCGCCCGGGCATAGGTCGCCAGCAGGGCCGCCGTGTCCATGGCGGTATAAATCTGCGTCGTGGAAAGCGAGGCGTGGCCGAGCAATTCCTGCACACTGCGCAGGTCACCGCCGCCTTGCAGGATATGGGTGGCGAAGGAATGGCGCAGGGCGTGGGGCGTGGCCTTTTCGGGCAGTCCCAACGCGCCGCGCAACCGCTGCATCAAGCCTTGCGCCTCGCGCGGGCTCATCGGCAACCCGCGCCGCGACAGGAACAGCGGTGACGACGGCGCGCCGCTGAAGGGGATCTGCGCCGCATAATCATCCAGCGCCGACGCCACCAGCGGCAACACCGGGATGCTGCGTTCCTTGCGGCCCTTGCCGACCACGGTCAGGGTTTCGCCCAAAGGCACGTCACCGCGCTTCAGGCCCAGAGCTTCGGAGATGCGAAGGCCGGCGCCGTAGAGCAAGGTCAACAGCGCGGCATCGCGCGCGCCCATCCATTCCACTTTATGATCGCCGGCCTCTTCGATGGCGCGCCCGGCATCAACAGCCGACAGCGGGCGCGGCAAGCTGCGCCGCACGCGCGGGGTGCGGATGGATCGGGCGGCGGCATTTTCCAGCACGCCTTCCTTGGCGAGAAACTTGTAGAAGCTGCGTACTGCCGCCAGCGCCCGCTGCACCCCGCCCGCCCCCAGCCCTTCCTGGCGGCGCGCGGTGATAAAGGCGCGGATGTCGGCCTGGCTCAATTTGGCCAGCGCCTTTTGCGTCATGGCGCCGCCGGTATGGCCGGCCTGGAAGCCGATGAACCGCGTCACGTCATCGCCATAGGCGCGCAAGGTATGCGGCGAGGCGCGGCGTTCATGCGCCAGCGCGGCCAGCCAGTTCTTGCGCAGCGTGTCGGCGCCTTCGCTCATCAGCCTTTAATGACGACGTTGGCCTTCTTGGCGTCGGCGACAAAGGCGGCCAGGCCCTTGTCGGTCAGGGGATGGCTGATCAGCTTCTTGAAGATGTCGCTGGGCATAGTGCCGACATCGGCGCCGGCCAGCAGGCACTCGCGCACATGGCTGATGCTGCGGATCGAAGCCGCCAGGATTTCGGTCTTGAAACCGTAATTGTCATAGATGGCGCGGATGTCGCGGATCAGGCCCATGCCGTCCTCGCCCGCGTCGTCAACGCGGCCGATGAAGGGCGAAATGAAACTGGCGCCGGCCTTGGCGGCCATCCAGGCCTGCACCGGCGAGAAGCACAAGGTGACATTGACCATGGTGCCGTCCTTGGCCAGCGCGGCGCAGGCCTTCAGCCCATCCCAGGTCAGCGGCACTTTCACGGCGATGTTCTTGGCGATCTTGGTCAGCACCGCCGCTTCCTTCATCATGCCGTCATAGTCGGTGGCCAGCACCTCGCCGCTGACGGCGCCCGGCACGATCGAGCAAATCTCCTTCAGCGATTCGACATAGTCGCGGCCCGTCTTGGCGGCCAGCGAGGGATTGGTGGTGACGCCGTCCACCAGGCCGCTGGCGGCATATTCGCGGATTTCCGCCACATCGGCGGTGTCGAGGAAGATTTTCATGGTGTGTCTGCTCTTCTTATTGACCTTGGGGGTGGGCGGCGCGAAGTGTACCCCAAGATGAGACCCCGCTTAAACCCCACAACCGCACCGGAAATACAGCCCAAACCGGTGGTCGGCGTGTTGCTGCCGCTGCCGCTGGCCGGCGCCTATGACTACAAGCTGCCGCCCGGTTCCCTTGCCGCGCGCGGGGCCATTGTCGCGGCGCCGTTGGGGAACCGCGAAGTGCTGGGCGTGGTGTGGGGCAAAGCCGAAGGCACGGTGGGCGACAACCGGCTGAAGGTCGCGGAACCGCTGGAAGGCGCGCCCGCCTTGCCCGCCAAACTGTGCGACTTCATTGACTGGGTGGCCGACTACACCTTGAACCCGCCGGGCGCGATCCTGGCCATGGCGCTGCGCAGCCGCGGCGCGCTGGAGCCCGAAGCGCATCGCACCGCCTATGTGCGGGGAAGCGTGACGCCGCCGCGCATGTCGGCGGGCCGGGCGCGCACCCTGGAAGTGGCCGGCGACGGCTTGGCGCGCAGCATTTCAGGCTTGGCGGAAGACGCCAATGTTTCGGCTGCCGTGGTGCGCGGCCTGGTAGCGGCCGGCGCCTTGATCCCGACCCAATTGCCGGAGTTCGCGCCGTATCCTGCGGCCGATGCGGATTTCGCCGCGCCGCAATTGAACGGCGATCAGGCGGAGGCAGCCAAGGTGCTGACGCAAGGCGTGGCGGCCCAGAAATTTTCCGCGCACCTGTTGGACGGCGTCACCGGTTCGGGCAAAACCGAAGTCTATTTCGAAGCGGTGTCGGAAGCACTGAAACAGAACAGGCAGGTACTGATCCTGCTGCCGGAGATCGCACTGACGGTGCAATTCCTGGAACGCTTCGCGGCGCGCTTCGGGGTGCGGCCGGCGGAATGGCACAGCGACCTGTCTCAGAAGGAGCGCCGCCGCACCTATCGCGCGGTGATGAACGGCGAGGCCCGCGTGGTGGTGGGGGCGCGCTCGTCCCTGTTCCTGCCCTTCCCGGAGCTGGGCCTGGTCATCGTGGACGAGGAACACGAACAGGCTTTCAAGCAGCAGGACGGCGCCATCTATCATGCCCGCGACATGGCGGTGGTGCGGGCGCGGATCGAGGATTGCCCGGTGGTGCTGGCCAGCGCCACGCCGTCACTGGAAAGTTTCGTCAATGCCCAAAGCGGGCGTTACACGCATTTGAAACTGACCAGCCGCCATGGCGTGGCGGAAATGCCGGAAGTGCGGCTGGTGGATCTGCGCCACGAACGCGATACGCCGGATGTGGAGCACAAAGCGCAATGGCTGTCGCCGCCGCTGCGCGCCGCGCTGGAAAAGACGCTTGGGGCCGGCGAACAGGCGATGCTGTTCCTCAACCGCCGGGGCTATGCGCCGCTGACCTTGTGCGAGGCCTGCGGCCACAAATTCACCTGTCCGCATTGTTCGGCCTGGCTGGTGGAGCACAAATACAAAAAGCGCCTGGCCTGTCATCAATGCGGCTATGAGCTGCCGATGCCGTCGGCCTGCCCGCAATGCAACGAGCCCGGCACGTTGATCGCCTGCGGACCCGGCGTCGAACGGGTGGCGGAGGAATTCGCCGCCTTCTTTCCGGGCGCGCGTTACGCCATCGCCTCGTCCGACACCCTGATGCATGGCGGCCCCGGCGAGATGCAGGGGCCCTTGCGCCTGTTCGCACGCGGCGAGATCGATGTGCTGATCGGCACCCAGATCGTGGCCAAGGGTCATCACTTTCCGCAACTGACCTTGGTGGGGGTGGTGGATGCGGACTTGGGCGGCAGCGACGGCGACCTGCGCGCCCGCGAGCGCACCTTCCAACTCCTGCACCAGGTGTCAGGCCGCGCCGGACGGGCCGAGAAACCGGGCCTGGTGCTGCTGCAGACCCGCAATCCGGAAGACGCGGTGATGCAGGCCCTGGCGCGCGGCGACCGCGACGGCTTCTATGAACAGGAACGCCAATTCCGCGAAGCCAGCGCCTCGCCGCCCTTTGGCCGCCTCGCCGCGCTGGTGATCAGCGGTTATGACGGCGATGCGGTGCGCGATATCGCGCGCCAGCTCGGCAAAGCCGCGCCCAACGCCCGCGATGTGAAAGTGTGGGGCCCGACCCCGGCCTTCTATGCCCTGCTGCGCGGCCAGACGCGCGAACGCCTGTTGGTGCAGGCGGGGCGCGGCGTGGATGTGCAGGCTTATCTGAAGGCGTGGCTCGCCGGCGTCAAAGTCCCCGCGGCGGTGCGCGTCGCGGTGGACGTGGACCCGGTGAGCTTTTTCTGACTTGTCATTCCCGAGTAAGCGGGAATCCAGGGAAACAAGCTGGATCCCCGCTTTCGCGGGCATGACAGATCAAAGTGTGCGGACGTCGGTTAAATGGCCCGTCACGGCGGCGGCTGCAGCCATCGCCGGCGACACCAGATGCGTGCGCCCGCCGCGGCCCTGGCGGCCTTCGAAGTTGCGGTTGGAGGTGGAGGCGCAGCGTTCGCCTTCCTTCAACTTGTCGGCATTCATCGCCAGGCACATGGAGCAACCCGGATCGCGCCATTCAAAGCCGGCGTCGAGGAACACCTTATCCAGGCCTTCTTCCTCGGCCTGTTCCTTCACCAGGCCGGAGCCCGGCACCACGATGGCGTTGACGCCGGCGGCGACCTTCTTGCCCTTGGCGATGACGGCGGCGGCGCGCAGGTCTTCGATGCGGCCATTGGTGCAGGAGCCGATGAAGACGTGATCCACCTTGATGTCGGTCAGCTTCATGTTGGCGGTCAGGCCCATATAGGCCAGGGCGCGCTCGGCGGCGGCGCGGTGATGTTCTTCCTTCATCGCCGCCGGGTCGGGGACATTGCCGGTGATGGGCAGCGCCTGTTCCGGCGAAGTGCCCCAGGTCACCATCGGCACGATGTCGCGCGCATCCAGGGTCACTTCGGCATCGAACTTGGCGTCCGCATCGGACTGCAAGGTCTTCCAGTAGTTGGCGGCCGTTTCCCAGGCGCCTGCCTTGGGCGCGCGCGGCTTGCCCTTCACATAATTCAGGGTGGTCTCATCCACCGCGATCAGGCCGGCGCGGGCGCCGCCTTCGATGGTCAGGTTGCACAGGGTCATGCGCCCTTCCATCGACAGCGCGCGGATCGCTTCGCCGCCATACTCGATGACATAGCCGGTGCCGCCGGCGGTGCCGATCTTGGCGATCACCGCCAGGGCGATGTCCTTGGCGGTGACGCCGTCGGGCAGCTTGCCGTTGACGGTGACGCGCATGTTCTTGGACGGCTGGGCGCGCAAGGTTTGCGTCGCCAGCACATGTTCGACTTCCGACGTGCCGATGCCGAAGGCCAGGGCGCCGAACGCGCCGTGGGTGGAGGTGTGGCTGTCGCCGCAGACGATCGTGGTGCCCGGCAGGGTCCAGCCCTGTTCCGGCCCGATGATGTGCACAATGCCGGCGCGCACATCGTCCATGGCGAAATATTCGACGCCGAAATCGGATGTGTTCTTCTTCAGGGCTTCGACCTGGGCGCGGCTTTCCGGATCGGTGATGCCCTTGTCGCGGTCCTTGGTGGGGACATTGTGGTCGGCCACCGCCAGGGTCAGCTCGGGACGGCGCACTTTGCGGCCCGACAGGCGCAGGCCCTCAAAGGCCTGGGGGCTGGTGACCTCATGGACCAGATGGCGGTCGATATAGATCACGGGGGTCTCGCCCGGCGTGGCGCTTACCAGATGGGCGTCCCAGATCTTGTCGTACAGCGTCTTGGCCATGGCGGAGCTCTTTTGGGTCGTGAGGGCGGCTTACATATAAGCCGGGACGGTGCGGATCAATGCTGCGAGAAAAACAGCACGGCCATGATGATAATGATGGCCAGGAACTGTGCTAAAACCCTGATTCTCATCAGTTTATTGGACCAGCTACGGGCCGTGTCGCCGCCCTTCCACAGGGTATAGAGCCCGGCGCAGAGGACCAGGAAGACAAGTCCAACGGCCACCCCGACAAGGATCTTTCCCGTGATCATGGCCGGGTTATCCGCCCGCCTAGGCTAGCGCGTCAATCTGTTCGTCGGTGAAGTTGCCCGGAACAATCGTCACGGGGATTGCCTGAACCGCGGTGCCAAACATGGCGACCAGCGGCCCGGGTCCTTCCTTGCCGGCGCCCGAGGCCAGCACCAGGATGGAAATGTCCTTGTCCGCCTTCAGCAGCGCCGCCAGGCATTCGGTGGTCAGCCCGTAAGGGATCACCAGTTCCGGCAGGATGCCCGACAGGTCGTTCACCACCTTGGCGGCTTCGTGCAGCATAGCCTCGGCTTCGGCATGGGCCTCGTCGCGCATGATCTCTTCCACGCCGCGCCATTGCTGGAAGTCGGGCGGGGTGGCGGCGCACATCAGGGTGACGCGGCCATTGGTGTGCTGGGCGCGGCGGGTGGCGAAACGCAGCGCCACGGCGCATTCCGGCGTCTTGTCGATCACCACCAGGAACTTGCGTGGCGCGCGGGAGGCGGGGCTGCTCATGGCCGCGGATGCTGGCATTATGGCCGGGAAGCGGCAAGAGGCGGGTCATGCGGATCGAGCGAGCCGGCACCGAAACACTGGACCAGTGGGTCCAATTGCGCTTTGCGCTGTGGCCCGACGAGGACCAGGCGATCATGGCGCGGGAAGCGCCCGTCCTCCTGGCCGATCCCGACCGGCTGGTGCTGGTGGCAAGGGACGGCGCGGCGCTGGCCGGTTTTGCCGAAGCGTCCTTGCGCCGCGATTACGTCAATGGCTGCGCGACATCGCCGGTGGCATTTGTCGAAGGCCTTTATGTGGTGCCGCAAAACCGCCGCCAGGGCGTGGCGCGGGCGCTGGTCGCCGGGATCGAAGAGTGGGCGCGCCAGCAAGGCCTTAGCGAGCTGGCCTCGGACGCGCTGCTGGAGAACGGCGCGTCACATGCCATGCATGAAGCGCTGGGCCTGCGGGAAACCGAACGGGTGGTCTATTTCCGCAAAAGCCTGGCCTAAAGCGGCAGCTTGCGCTTGAGGTCATAAAGCGCTTCGAGCGCCTGCTTTGGTGTCAGGGCGTCCGGCTCGATGGCCTTCAATGTTTCTTCGACTTCATTCCTTTTGGCATCCGGCGCGGTCGCGCCGAACAAAGGCAAGTCGTCGATCTTGGCCAGCGGCTTGTGGCCTTCGCGGCCTTCTTCCAGGGCGCGCAACACTTCTTCGGCGCGGGCAACCACGGCGGCCGGCAGGCCCGCCAGCTTGGCGACATGGATGCCGTAGGAGCGGTCCGCGGTGCCGGAAATCACTTCGTGCAAAAAGACGATGCTGTCATTCCATTCCCGCACCTTCATGGTGTAGCAGGCCATGGCGTTGAGCCGCTCGGCCAGCGCCACCATCTCGTGATAATGGGTGGCGAACAGCGCGCGGCTCTTGTTGGCTTCATGCAGATGCTCGGCCGCGGCCCAGGCGATGGCCAGGCCGTCATAAGTCGCGGTGCCGCGTCCGATCTCATCCAGGATAACCAGACTCTTGGCCGTGGCTTGATTGAGGATCGCGGCGGTCTCGACCATTTCCACCATGAAAGTGCTGCGCCCCGCCGCCAGGTCATCGCCCGCGCCGACGCGACTGAACAGCCGATCCACGATGCCGATATGCGCGGCTTCGGCGGGCACGAAAGAGCCCATCTGCGCCAGGATGGCGATCAGCGCGTTCTGGCGCAGGAAGGTGGATTTGCCGGCCATGTTGGGACCGGTGACCAGCCACAGACGGCCTTTGCTGCTGGGCGACAGGTCGCAATCATTGGGCACAAAAGATCCGGCATTGGCGCTTTGCAGCGCTGCTTCCACCACCGGATGGCGGCCCCTGCTGATCTTGAACGACAGGCCGCTATCAATCTGGGGCCGCACATAGCGCGCCGCGATGGCGAGTTCGCCCAGGGATGCGGCAACATCAAGCGTGCCCAGCGCCTCGGCGATGGCGCTCAGCGCTTCGCCATGTTCCAGCGCCAGCATGGACATTTCGGCGAACAGCGCCGTTTCCAGCTCCAGCGCGCCTTCGGCGGCTTCGGCGATACGCGAGGCCAGCGACGCCAGCTCGTCCGTGGAAAAGCGCACCGCGCCCGCCATGGTCTGGCGATGGCGGAAGGTATCCTTGTCACTCAGCAGCTTGTCGGCATGTTGCTGGCTGACTTCGATGAAGTAACCCAGCACGCCGTTATGCTTGATCTTGAGCTGGGCAACGCCGCTGGACTGGCGATAGGTGCTTTCCAGCCCGGCGATGACGCGGCGGGATTCATCGCGCAAGGCGCGCAGCTCATCCAGCGGCGCATGGGCGCCGGTCTTGATGAAGCCGCCATCGCGCGCCAGGTAAGGCGGTTCTTCCACCAGCAGAAATTCCAGCCGGTCGGACAGGCGCGATACGTCTGCGATACTCTGCGCCAGGCTTTCGACGGCGCCCAGCGCTTCGCCCGCCAGCGACTCCTTGCGAAGACTGTCGCGCAAGCCCCGCGCCGCCTTCACACCATCGCGCAGGTTGGCCAGATCGCGCGGGCCGCCGCGCGCCACGGACAATCGGCCCAGAGCGCGCGCGATATCGGGTGCGGCGCGCAAGGCCTCGCGCGCCTTGCGCCGCAATTCGGAATCCTTGGCGAAAGATTCCACCGCGTCATGGCGCGCACTGATTTGCTTCACATCGGTCAGCGGCGCCGCCAAGCGCCCTGCCAGCAATCGCGCGCCGCAGGCAGTGACGGTGCGGTCAATCCCAGCCAGCAGCGAGCCGCCGCGCTGGCCGGCCAGGGTCTGGGTCAGTTCCAGATTGCGCCGGGTGGCGGCATCGATGCCCATGAAGTGCGCCGGCGACACCTGCACGATCCGCTGCAGCGCCACCTTGGCGCCCTTCTGGGTCAGTTCCAGGTAAGCGATCAGGGCGCCGGCGGCTGACAGTTCGGCGCGGGAGAATGCGCCCAGCCCTTCCAGCGAGAGCATGTTGTAATGCGCTTTCAGGGCGCGCTCGCCATTGGCGGAATCAAACCGGCTGCCCGGCAGCGGCGACAGCGCCAAGCCCTGCGCCTTGAACAGTGCGGCAAAATCTTCCTGCGCCAGCAGAGCATCGGGCAGCAGCAATTCCTTCGGCGACAGCCGCGCCAGCTCGGTGGCGATCTCGGCCTGTCCCACCGCCGCCACGGAAAACTCGCCGGTGGACATGTCGGCGCTGGCCAGCGCGAAGTCCGCGCCGCTGCGTCCCAGCGCCGCCAGCAAGTTGGAAGCGCGCGCTTCCAAGAGCGCGTCTTCCGTCAGGGTGCCCGGCGTGACCAGCCGCACCACTTCGCGCTTCACCACCGATTTGGCGCCGCGCTTCTTGGCCTCGGCCGAGTCTTCGACCTGTTCGCACACCGCCACCCGGTGGCCCTTGCGGATCAGCTTTTCCAGGTAGGACTCGGCAGCATGCACCGGCACACCGCACATGGGGATGTCTTCGCCCAGATGCTTGCCGCGCTTGGTCAGGGCGATGTCCAGCGCCTCGGCCGCCTTTGCTGCATCCGCGAAGAAAAGCTCGTAAAAGTCGCCCATGCGGTAAAACAGCAGATAGTCCGCATGCGCTGCTTTCAGCGCGAGATATTGCGCCATCATGGGGGTGGTATCGGCCACCGCTGCCGCTTCCGCAGGCACCAATCCAAGGTCCATCTCGCTCATGCGAGCAGCTTAGCAGACCCGCGCACATCCCTGCGTCACGGAAGCTTGATGCAATCGCCGCATGCGTGGTTATTCTGTGGAAAATCCGCACAAACGGCAGAACACAGGGGATCTCAATGTCGCGCCCGTCCTTTACCGACGAAGAAGCCCTTGCCTTTCATGCCGGGGACAAGCCCGGCAAGCTTGAAATAACCCCCACCAAGCCGATGGCGACCCAGCGCGACCTGAGCCTGGCCTATTCGCCTGGCGTGGCGGTGCCGGTGCTGGCGATCGCGGAAAATCCGGAGCTCGCCTACGACTACACCACCAAGGGCAACATGGTGGCCGTCATCTCCAACGGCACCGCCATTCTGGGACTGGGCGATCTGGGGCCGCTGGCGTCCAAGCCGGTGATGGAAGGCAAGGCGGTGCTGTTCAAGCGTTTTGCCGACGTCAATTCCATCGACCTGTGCATCGACACCAAGGACGTCGAGGAATTCATCAACGCGGTGCGCTATCTGGGTCCCAGCTTCGGCGGCATCAACCTGGAAGACATCAAGGCGCCCGACTGTTTCATCATCGAGCAGCGGCTGCGCGAGCTGATGGACATCCCGATTTTTCATGACGACCAGCACGGCACCGCCATCATCTCCGCCGCCGGCATCATCAATGCGGCGCATCTGACCGGACGCAAGCTGGAAGACCTCAAAGTGGTGGTGAACGGCGCCGGCGCGGCGGGCATCGCCTGCCTGGAACTGATCAAGTCCATGGGCGTGCGCGCCGAGAATGTCATCCTGTGCGACACCAAGGGCGTGGTCTATCGCGGCCGCACCGAAGGCATGAACCAGTGGAAGTCCGCCCATGCCATCGAGACCAAGGCGCGCACCCTGGAAGACGCGGCCAAGGGCGCCGACGTCATCCTGGGCCTGTCCAAGAAGGGCGCCTTTACGCCGGAGATGGTCAAGTCGATGGCCAAGAACCCGATTATCTTCGCCATGGCCAATCCCTCCCCGGAGATCACCCCGGAAGAAGCCAAGGCGGCGCGCGACGACGTGATCATCGCTACCGGCCGCAGCGACTATCCCAACCAGGTCAACAACGTCATCGGCTTTCCCTATATCTTCCGCGGCGCGCTGGACGTGCGCGCCACCACCATCAATGAAGAGATGAAGATCGCCGCCGCCCATGCCATCGCCGCCCTGGCGCGCGAGGATGTGCCCGACGAAGTCGCCGCCGCCTATCGCGGCGCCCGCCCGGTCTATGGCCCCGAATATATCATCCCTTCGCCCTTCGATCCGCGCCTGATTTCCCGCGTGTCGTCGGCGGTGGCGGAAGCGGCCATGAAGTCCGGCGTCGCCGGCAAGAAGATCGAAGACCTTGCGGCCTATCAGTTCGAACTGTCAGCGCGGCTCGATCCTTCCGCCGGCCTGTTCCAGATGGTCACCAATGCCGTGCGCGCCAAGCCCAAGCGGGTGGTGTTTGCCGAGGGCGAGGAAGATTCAGTGATCCGCGCCGCCGCCGCCTTCCAGAACAGCGGCATGGGCAAGGCCATCCTGGTCGGCCGGGTGGATATCGTGAAGGCCGGCCTGCGCAAGGCCGGCATCGACGAGCAGTTGCTGGAAATCAAGGTACCGCATTCCGCCGAGGACGCCGCGCCCTACATTGACGCGCTCTACAAGCGCATCCAGCGGCGCGGCGCCCTGCATCGCGACGCGGTGCGCATGGTGACCAATGACCGCAACATCTATGCCGCCTCCATGCTCAAGGCCGGTCATGCCGACGGCATGGTCACCGGCGTGACGCGCAACTATGCCAATGTGCTGGCCGATGTGCGCACTGTGCTGGACGCGCCGCCGGGCCAGCGTCCCATGGGCATGCAGGTGGTGTTCGCCAAGGGCCGCGTCGTCTTCATCGCCGACACCTCGGTCACCGAACTGCCGACCGCCGACCAGCTTGCCGACATCGCCATGCAGGGCGCGGCGGTGGCGCGTCGCTTCGGCCTGACGCCGCGCGTGGCGCTGCTGGCCTCGTCCACTTTCGGCTTCCCGCGCTCGGAACGCAGCGAGCGCATCATCGAGGCGGTGCAGATCCTGGAAGGCCGCGGCGTGGACTTTGAGTATGACGGCGAAATGGCGGTGGACGTGGCATTGGATAAGGACAAGCTGGCGCTGTATCCCTTCGCCCGCATCACCGACACCGCCAATGTGCTGATCATGCCGGCGGTGCACTCGGCGTCGATTTCCACCAAGCTGTTGCAGCAGATGGGATCGGCCAGTGTGATGGGCCCGATGCTGGTGGGCTTGGAGAAGTCGGTGCAGATCGCTCCCCTGGGCGCCAAGATGAGCGAAATCTACAATGCGGCGGTGGTCGCAGCCTATGACGTCAACCAGTAATGGATTTTCCTAAAGTCACGTCCTTCATGGACCGCATCTGGGATGACGAGATCATCCCGGCGCTGACCGATTATATCCGCATCCCCAACAAGAGCCCGGCCTTCGACAAGGACTGGCAGGCCCATGGCCATATGGAAAAGGCCACCCAGATGTTCGCCGCCTGGGCGAACACAAAGCTGGCCGCCTTTCCGGGTGCGAAACTGGATGTGGTGCGGCTGGAAGGACGCACGCCGCTGATCTTCATTGAAATTCCCGGCGACGCGCCCGGAACGGTCCTGATGTATGGGCATTTGGACAAGCAGCCGGAAATGGCCGGCTGGACCGATGGATTGGGTCCATGGCAACCGGTGGTGAAGGACGGCAAGCTGTATGGCCGGGGCGGCGCCGATGACGGCTATGCCCTGTTCGCCAGCATCGCGGCGCTGCTGGCGCTGAAAGAGCAAGGCACCAAGCGGGCGCGCGCGGTGATCATCATCGAGGCTTGCGAGGAATCCGGCTCGCCCGACCTGCCTTTTTATATTGATCACCTGGCACCGCGCATCGGCACGCCCGACCTTGTGGTCTGCCTGGATTCCGGTTGCGGCAATTACGACCAGCTTTGGCTGACCACCAGCTTGCGCGGCAACCTGATCGGCGCGCTGACCGTGAAGGTATTGACTGAAGGGGTGCATTCGGGCGCCGCCAGCGGCATCGTGCCGTCATCCTTCCGCATCCTGCGCATGTTGTTGTCGCGTATCGAAGACGAAGCAACGGGCAAGATGAAACTGCCCGAGCTGTTTGCCGAGATCCCGCAGGAGCGCCAGAAGCAGGCCAAGGAAGCCGCCGCCATATTGGGCGACGAAGTGTGGACGGGCGCGCCCTTTGCGGGGGACACCAAACCGATGGCCGAGGGTAACGCCGAACTGATTTTGGAAAAGACCTGGCGGCCGCAACTGGCGGTCACGGCGATGGACGGCTATCCCCTGCCCGTCAATGGCGGCAATGTGCTGCTCCCCTATTCCACCGCCAAGCTGTCCGTGCGCCTGCCGCCCACTTTGGAAGCCGAAGTCGCGCGTAGCGCCCTGAAGAAAACCCTGGAAGCGTCCCCGCCTTACGATGCCGATGTGACATTCGATGTGCCGCGCGGCGACAATGGCTGGAACGCGCCGACGCTTGCGCCATGGCTGGAAGCCTCACTGAACAAGGCCAGCAAGGATGCGTTCGGCAAGCCGGTCGCCTATCAGGGCGAAGGCGGCTCCATTCCCTTCATGGCCATGCTGGGCGAGAAATTCCCCGGCACCCAGTTCGTCGTGACCGGCGTGTTGGGCCCGCACTCCAACGCCCATGGCCCCAACGAATTCCTGCATATCGGCTTTGCCAAGAAATTGTCGGCCTGCATCGCCGCCGTGCTGGCCGATCACGGCGCGGCACGTTAAAGCGGCGCAAAAACCTTGGTGGTGACCTTGCCACCGGCCTGCCAGATCACCATCGCGTCCTCTTCCCGCAGCATGCGGCCGATCATCGGCCAGGCGGCTTTGGTGCGCGGGCTCGCTGTCATCGAAATGATCAGGCGGCCACCCGGATGCAGCATGGCGCGGTATCGCGTCATGATCGCGGCGGGATCGGCCAGATAGTAAAGGCTCTGGTTGAAGATGATCATGTCGAACCGTTCATCACTCTCGAAACAATGGGCATCGGCCACGGCAAAACGGGTGCGTTCGTCGCCCTGTTTCTGCGCCAAATCCACGGCGGCAGGCGAAAGATCGATGCCCAGATAGCTGCGATAGGACAGCACCTTGAGTTTCTGCGCCAGCAGGCCTTCGCCGCAGCCGACATCCAGGATCGCGGCAGGCGCCAGGAACTGGCAATAGCCCAGGACCGAGGCAAACCCCGCCAGGCTGTCCATCCCGGCCAGATAACCCCATTGGCCGTCCCGATATTCGCGGTCCCAGGTCTCCGGCGCCACCCGCTGCGGCCGATAGCCTATCAGCGGGAAAGCCACGGCGCCCAATAGCGTCTTTATGCTTTTCATGCCTGTCCCCTGCGGCCCGCTCTTGGCGGCGAAGCAACGCCGGGTGATAAACAAGTCGGTAATCTTGGCTATTTGTGGACCGCAATGAGCTTTCTGTATTCTTCCCGCCGCGCCCAGAGCACGGACCGCCGGCCGCTTTATGGCTTTCTCATCCTCACCTTGGCGGTGGGCGCCGCCGGCAGCCTGTTCACCACCCCGCAGATTCCCACCTGGTATGCGTCGCTGAACCATCCCGCCATTGCGCCGCCCAACTATGTGTTCGGACCGGTCTGGACCACGCTTTATATTATGATGGCTTTCGCCGCCTGGCGGGCCTGGAAAAAGGCCGGCATGCGCTCCATCGAAATGGCCGCCTTCGCCATTCAACTGGCGCTGAACTTTTCCTGGAGCGTGATCTTCTTTGCCTTGCACAGCATCACCGGCGCGCTGGTGGAGATCCTCATCCTGGACCTCGCCATCCTGGCCACCGCCATCCTGTTCGCGCGGCGCGATCTCATCGCCGGCCTGTTGATGCTGCCCTATCTGGGCTGGACTGTGTTCGCCACCGTACTCACCCATGCATTTTGGCGGCTGAATTAACCATAGTTATAAAATTTAGCCCTTCCCAAACCGGGTGGGTGCGGGCTTTGCTTTTACCATGAGAAGTCTTCGTCCCGCCGCGCTTCCTTCAATTCTGGCCATGGCGCTGTGCTTGAGCGCATGCGCCAGCCCCAGCCCGGAATCCCTTGCGGCCAACGATCCCTGGGAAGGGATCAACCGCGACGTCTTCGCCTTCGATGTCTGGATTGAGCATCACATCGCTGCGCCCGTGGATGACGGCTATCGCGCCGTGGTGCCGGAGCCGGCGCGCGAGGGCCTGCACAACATGGTCACCAACCTGCATGCCCCCATCGTGCTGGCCAATGACGTGATCCAGGCCCGTCCCAAAAAAGCGGTGAACACCCTGGCGCGCATCGTGCTCAATTCCACCTTCGGACTGGGCGGGCTGATCGATGTCGCCAGCAAGGTCGGCATCCCCTATCACGACAATGATTTCGGCGTGACCCTGGGCCAGAACGGCGTGGCCGAAGGCTCTTACCTGGTGCTGCCCTTCATCGGTCCCGCGCCGCCGCGCGACCTGGTAGGCTCCAGCGTGGACGGGCTGTTCGATCCTTTGTCCTATGCGCGCTTTCCCGGCCGCCACGCCCTGCAACTGTCCCGCTCGGCGGTGCGCATCCTGGACGGCGTGGACCAGCGGCGGGACCAGTTCGAAACCATCGAGCGCACCTCGGTGGATTTCTATGCCAGCACCCGCAACCTCTACCGCCAGAGCCGCAACGCCCGCATCCGGGGCGATGACGAGGGCAGCAGCTTTGTGAGCCTGCCCGATCTCTAGACTGGCGAGGACCGGATAACGGAATCCAGCCAAAGGCTTGGCAAGAGCCAAGCCCCTCCCTATATACCCCCTTGTGTAAGCATGGGTTTCGCCCGTGGCTTATTTTGTCATATATATCAATGGGATGGACCGGAGGACGCCGCGAGGGTCAGGACTCCATGCCCAATGTGAGGAACCAGAATGGCTAAAGTAATCGGCATCGACCTTGGCACCACCAACTCTTGCGTGGCGGTCATGGAGGGCTCGGCCCCCAAGGTCATCGAAAATGCGGAAGGCGCCCGCACCACCCCGTCCATCGTCGCCTTTACGCCGGACGGCGAACGCCTGATCGGCCAGCCCGCCAAGCGCCAGGGCGTCACCAATCCCGAACACACCTTCTTCGCCATCAAGCGCCTGATCGGCCGCCGCTTCGATGATCCCATGACCCAGAAGGACATGGGCATGGTCCCCTACAAGATCGTCACCGCCGACAATGGCGATGCCTGGGTGCAGGGCCGCGAAGGCAAGAAATATTCGCCCAGCGAAATCTCCGGCTTCATCCTGCAGAAGATGAAGGAAACCGCCGAAGCCCATCTGGGCGAAAAGGTGACCCAGGCCATCATCACCGTTCCGGCCTATTTCAATGACGCCCAGCGCCAGGCCACCAAGGACTCCGGCAAGATCGCCGGCCTGGAAGTGCTGCGCATCATCAACGAGCCCACCGCCGCGGCGCTGGCCTACGGCCTGGACAAGAAGCAGTCCGGCACCATCGCGGTCTATGACCTTGGCGGCGGCACCTTCGACGTGTCGGTGCTGGAAATCGGCGACGGCGTGTTCGAGGTGAAGTCCACCAACGGTGACACCTTCCTGGGCGGCGAAGATTTCGATCATCGCCTGGTCGGGTTCCTGGCCGACGAGTTCAAGAAGGAAAATGGCATCGACCTGCGGACCGACCGCCTGGCGCTGCAGCGGCTGAAGGATGCCGCCGAAAAGGCCAAGATCGAACTGTCCAGCGCGCAGCAGACCGAAGTGAACCTGCCCTTCATCACGGCGGACGCCTCGGGTCCCAAGCATCTGACCATCAAGATCACCCGCGCCACCCTGGAAAAGCTGGTCGATGACCTGATCCAGAAGACCGTCGGCCCGGTGAAGCAGGCGCTGAAGGATGCCGGCGTCACCGCCGGCCAGATCGACGAAGTGATCCTGGTGGGCGGCATGACCCGCATGCCCAAGGTGCAGGAAGCGGTGAAGCAGATCTTTGGCGGCAAGGAGCCGCACAAGGGCGTCAACCCGGACGAAGTGGTCGCCATCGGCGCCGCCATCCAGGGCGGCGTGCTGAAGGGCGAAGTCAAGGACGTGCTGCTGCTGGACGTGACCCCGCTGAGCCTGGGCATCGAAACCCTGGGCGGCGTCTTCACCCGCCTGATCGACCGCAACACCACCATCCCGACCAAGAAGAGCAACATCTTCTCCACCGCCGAAGACAATCAGGGCGCCGTCACCATCAACGTGTTCCAGGGCGAACGCGAAATGGCGGCGGACAACAAGTCGCTGGGCCGCTTCGACCTGCAGGGCATTCCGCCGGCGCCGCGCGGCGTGCCGCAGATCGAAGTCACCTTCGACATCGACGCCAACGGCATTGTCAGCGTCACCGCCAAGGACAAGGCCACCAACAAGGAGCAGCAGATCCGCATCCAGGCCAGCGGCGGATTGTCGGACGCCGACATCCAGAAGATGGTCAAGGAAGCCGAAAGCCATGCCGCGGACGACAAGAAGCGCCGCGAACTGGTGGAAGCCAAGAACCAGGCCGACGCGCTGATC
>CANJJD010000037.1 GCA_947474645.1 Alphaproteobacteria bacterium
CGCAGCTGCGGCCCGCTGCGGTCCAGCGTCTCGATACGCGCAATATAGGCCCGCACCAGTTCAGCGGCGCTGACCCGGCCCGCCGCCATGTCGGCCTGCAAGGCGGCGATATCCTTTTCCGCCACCTCGTAGGGCGCGGCCCAGGCCTGACCCACCAAAGCCGCTAGGATAGCGATGGAGAGAAGAAATTTCATGGCGCCCCCTGACCCAAGTGGATCGGGGCACCCTTAGAAAGTCAAAGCGCGATGCGTCGCAGCTGCTAAACCCGGCTCAGGCTGCGATAAAAGGGGTCGGGACTGACGCGGCGCCTGTGTTTTTCGTCCGTGAGTACGGCGTGAACTCGCAAGATTGTCAGCCGATGATCCGCGCTAAACTGCTCCAGACTTTGGCCCGCCTGGAAGTCAGCCATGATGCGGCGGCTTCTGCCGGTCTTGGACGATATGGGGGCACAGGTGTTTCTATGATTTTCCGAAGCAGAGGAAGCACTTCAAAATAGAGGGGCCTCTGTCTTGGGAGGTAAGTTCCCGCCGTGCCGGATTTGTGCGGCCCCTGTGAGGCTTACCCACGCCTTCACGATCGGCGCCCTCAGCGGAAGAAGCTGATCACGGCCTGGCGGGTATTCTTGTCGCCCACCGCCGACATGTGATCGCGTCCGGCAATCGTGACCGCACGTCCATCGGCCAATGCCGCGGCCAAGGGCTCGGCAGCGCCGGCGGTATCATCTTTGTCGCCATCCACCACCAGCACCGGGCGCTGCAACCGCGACAGTGTCTGAGGCGCAAGACGCGGCGACATCGCCCGCATGCAGGCGGCCAAAGCGAAGCGATCCTTGCCCGGCTGATCGGCAAAGGCGCGAAACATTTTAGCCCGTGGATCAGTTATGCTGTCCTTGTCCGGTGTCAGCAGCGCATCGGCCAAGGCGGCGCGCGATTGCGGCGATGTGATGCGATCCTTCAGATAGGTCTCGCCCACACCTGCGATTGCGAGCTTGATGACACGCTCCGGATGCGCCGCCAACAGACGAAGCCCGATGAAGCCGCCCATCGAGTAACCGCAGATCAGTGCACTGGGCAGAGCGCACGCCTCCATCACCGCGATCACGTCATCGGCCATGACGTCATGGCCATAGGCTTCGGGCTCATACGGCTTTCCGCTATCGCCATGGCCGCGGCAGTCCATCGCCACAATGGAAAAGCCCGCCTCAGTCAGGCCGCCATACCAGCCGGTGGACTTCCAGTTCTGCAGCCGGCTGGAGCCGAAACCGTGCACCAGCACAATAGCTGGACCTTCGCCGTGGCGCTCATAGGCCAGCGCCACGCCATCCGCGGCATGGATCAGTTCGGGCATGACAAATTCTCCATCCTGACAGACTCGCAAAGGCCACCGTCTGTGTCTATAAAGCGGAGTATGAAAAGCTGCCTCTTCCTGGCGGGCGTCAATGGCGCCATCGCCGTTCTGGCGGGGGCCTTCGCCGCCCATGCCCTGGGGCCCCGCCTGGATCCCCGCATGCTGTCGGCTTTCAGCACAGGCGCCACCTATCACCTGGTACATTCTCTGGCGCTTGGCATTGCCGCGCTGGTAGCGCGCGGCGCGGCGCGCCCACGGGCCAAGATTGCGGCATCGCTGTTCCTGGCGGGCATCATCCTGTTCTGCTTCTCGCTCTATCTGCTGGCGCTGACGGGCTGGGTGGGCTTCGCCTTTGCCACGCCGGTGGGCGGCATCGCCTTAGTCGCGGGCTGGATCATGCTGGCGCTGGCAGGCCTGAAATGCGAGACATCATGAAGAAAATCGCCTTGCTGTTGCTGCTGACAGCCACCCCTGCTTTCGCTCATGCCAAGCTGGTGGGCTCCGATCCCGCCGCCAATGCCAGCATCAAATCCCCAACCATGATCAAGCTAACCTTTTCGGAAAGTCTGGAGCCCGCCTTCAGTACTGCCAGCCTCAGCGATAGCGCCGGAAAGATCTTGCCCGTGCCAAAATCGGTCGGCGGCGCCACCATCACCCTGCTCCCAATCGGGCTAAAGCTCGGCACCTATCGCGTGAACTGGCAGGCGGTTGGCCATGACACCCACAAGCTCAGCAGCAGCTTCGACTTCAAGGTCATTCCGTGATCCTGGGCATGGCGCGCGGCGTCTATTACGCCGCCGAGATGCTGCTTGTTGGCAGCTGCGCCTTCGAGACATTGCTGCGTGCCAAACTGCCCGTCGTCACGTCGCTGCGGTGGCAGCCTTTGCGCTGGACCGTCTTGGTCCTGGCGCTGGTGGCAGCCCTCGCCTGGCTGGGACTGGCGGCGCGGCAGATGGCGGATCGCCTGGACGGGCAAACCCTGGCCCAGACCGCCACCGACACCCTATTTGGACAAGTCTTCTTGCTGCGCCTAGTGGCGTTGCTGGGATTGGCATTGCTTATGATCTTGCGCCGCGGCCGCAAGCTGGCGGTGACGCTGGCGGCGCTGGCGCTGGCGCTGGCCCTGCCCGCCGCCACCAGCCATGCTGCGCAGGCCAGCCCCGCCAGTTTCATCGCCGTCGGCGCAACCCTGGACGGCCTGCATCTGCTGGCCTGCGGCTTCTGGATCGGCGGGCTAGCGGTTTTGGCGATGCTGTTTCGTCGCAAAGAGCCCAACATCCTTTTTCGTCCTGTCGCTATTCTCTAACTGGGCGATGGTGGCGGTGCTGCTGCTCGTGATGACGGGGCTGATCAACGCCGCCTCCATCTTGCTGGGTCATGGCGCGCCGGCACCGCTTTATCTAGGCGTGCTAGGCGCCAAGCTAGCGTTGGTGGCGGTCATGCTGGGACTAGCTGCGATAAATCGCTTCAAGCTGATGCCGCGCGCGAACGACAGGATGATCTCCCGCAACGCCGCCCTCGAACTGGGCCTGGGGCTTACTGCAGTGATGCTGGCGGGGGCACTGGGGCAGCTGCAGCCGGTGCTGTAGGCGAAATGAAATCCCGCAGCACTTGGGTTTCGCGCAGCACCTTCACGAGATCGAGCGTAGGCGCCAGATCCAGCAAGGCACCTCCAACATCTAAAACAGAGCCGCGTTTTCACTCACCGTCGACACCCTCAGGGCCTTCCGTTCGCTGCGGCCCGTGCTTCACAAAACAGCAATGAAATGCGCTTCGAACCAATAGGATTGAAGCGCGCGGCTAGGCCATTAAGCTCCATACTTCTTCGGGCGGTCCCAGACAAACGCACCACCTTCCATCCCCGCACTATTGGAAACGATAGACACATTACGCGGTAGCTTGAACTTCACATCGGAGGAGTTTCCGCCACCAAGATACAGATGGTCATAGTTGAACACGGTCTGCAAAACGGCAATCAATCTCTTTATGCGCTTGTTCCAACGCGCGTTGCCGATTTTTCGACGGGTTGCATCACCCACCACCACGTCGAAATCATCTTTGGGATGCATCGCCAGATGCGCCAGGTCCATGTGCGGCATCAACTCGCCGTCGCGAAACCAGGCGGTACCGAACCCTGTCCCCAGAGTACAGACCAGTTCCAGCCCCCTACCCTTGATCACCGCCAGACCCTGGACATCGGCATCATTGAGCAGCTTGACTGGTTTCTTAAAATTCTTCTGCATAACCGCCGCTAGGGCGAAACCTTTCCAGTCTTCTGTGCCGAAATTTGGCGCACTTACAACATTTCCGTGCTTGACCGCGCCAGGAAACCCGATGGTGACTTGGTCATACGTTCCCAATGGTGCCACCAGCTTGAGCAGCGCTTCCACGATCTGACGCGGCTTGCGTTTCTTGGGCGTGTTCACCCGCACCCGTTTGGAGACATATCGCCCGCTCGGGGTGATAATCGCGGCCTTGAGGCCTGAGCCGCCCACATCGATGCAAAGGGTTTTTTTAACGGCGTGCACGGGGCGTGTCCTCTTCATTGTTGCCATCATTTACCATCAGGTTCAGCGACATATTGCCAAGTGCGAAATGTAAAAACGCCTGGGGAACCTTACCGAGCATTGGCCCGGCAGCTTGAAGTTGATCGCCCGCACCTTGCGTGTCTTTGGGGTGAAGAGCGTTTAAGAATCAGGCTGCGGGATAGAAGCAGCACACACACTGAATAGCCCGGAGTTTTCTAGGCGCCCTCGGTTCTCATTTCCTGCTGCCGTTCGAACTCGACGGGCGACAGCATCCCGTTTCTCACATGCTTGCGCTTCGGGTTATAGAACATCTCGATGTAGTCGAACACATCTTCCCGCGCCTTGGCACGGGTTTTGTAGGGCTGGCGCCGTATCCGCTCCCGCTTGAGCAGGTTGAAGAAGCTCTCCGCCACGGCGTTGTCGTGACAATTCCCGCGACGGCTCATCGAGTGTTCCAGATCACGGTGCTTAAGGAATGAGGCCCAGTCCATGCTGGTGAACTGGGAGCCTTGGTCCGAGTGTATCAGGACCTTGTTCTCCGGCTTCCTGCGCCACAGCGCCATCAGCAGCGCCTGCAGGGCAACGTCCGTTGTTTGACGGCCCTGCATGGACCAACCGACAACGCGAGGCGAATAGAGATCAATCACGACGGACAGATAGGTGAAGCCTTCCAGTGTCCTGATGTAGGTGATGTCCGTCACCCAGACCCTGTCGGGAGCTTCCACGTCGAACTGCGGGTCTAGCGTATTGTCTATGACCACCGATGGCTTGCCGCCATAGCTGCCAGGGCGGCGCTTGTAGCCGATCTGGGCTTTGATTGCGGCCTGTCTCGCAAGGCGGGCGACACGGTTCGGGCAGATTGTCTCGCCCTGATCCAACAGGTTATCGTGGAGCTTGCGATAGCCATACACCTTGCCACTGTCCTTCCATGCCTTCCGGATAAGTTTGGTCTGGCGAGCGTCTTCCTGAGCCCGCCTGCTCAGCGGGGCCTTGAGCCAGGCATAGAAGCCGCTGAGATAGATGCGCAGGCAGCGACACATCACCCGCACCTAGAACACGGGGCGATGATCAGCAACAAACGCGCATCTCACTTTGCATCCTTGGCGAAATACGCGGTGGCTTTTTTTAGGATGTCGCGCTCCTCGGTCATCCTGGCTAGCTCGCGCTTCAATCGTCGAATCTCGGCGGATTGATCGTCATCGCCAGAACCGGAAGCCTTCACGAACTTCCTCTTCCACGCGTAGAGCGAGTGCTGGCCTACGCCCAGACGCTTCGAAACCTCCGCAATCGGATAGCCCCGCTCGGTGATTTGAACCACCACATCCCGTTTGAAATCGTCGCTATATTTGGCTTTGCCCGTCATGGCCTCCTTGCCTCAAAATTAGGGAAGAAGACGTCTACGAATCTAGGGGCTATTCACACAGCCAGTCGATGGAGCCATAGTGGCAGATGATCGCCGCAGTGCGACTATCTCCGATCATGGCACAATCTTCAATACGTGCTGTCAATAGCCGTAACCTTGGCCTTCCTCCCCCGCCGCCGCCTCATCCACTAACCACAACACTTCGCCTTGCGGTTTGATCCCGCCGGCCGGCCCGATGCCCGCGCGCGCTTGCGCTAGGGCATCGCGTTTTCCCACGCCCGACACCAGGAACAGGATCAGTTCGCTGGAATTGAGCGCGGGATAGGTCAGGCTGATGCGCGGCTCGCCGCGGCCCTCGGGCACCGGCGCGGCCCAGCGATCCATTTCCTTCAGCACCGGCTTACCCGGCAGCAGCGAGGCGGTGTGGCCGTCATCGCCCAGGCCAAGCAAGGTCAGGTGAAACAGCGGCACGCCCACTTCCAGGGTGCCGGCGCCATATTGCTGGCGCAGGATCTCGTCATAGCGGTCGGCGGCGCTTTGCGGCGTGCCATCGGTGGGGATCGCCAGCAACTTGCGCGGATTCACGAACTCGCTCGACAACAACGTCTCGCGCACCATGCGATAGTTGGAATCCTGGTGGTCCGGCGGCACGAAACGCTCATCGCCGAAGAACAGCTCGGCACAGTCCCAGTCGATATCCTTGCAGGCCAGCAGTTGATAGGTGGCGCGCGGCGTCGAGCCGCCCGACAGCACCAGGCGGAAGGGATGGCGCGCCACCTTCAGCCGACCGGCGATGATCTCGGCCGCCCGCGCCGCCAGGGCGCCGGCGTCCTTCACCACTTCCAGGGTGCCGGCGATGCCGCTCATTTGCCGCCCAGGATGCGGATGGCGCGCCAGGAACGGCCGTCCTTGGCCAACAGATCGTTGGCCGCGATGGGGCCTTCGCTGCCGGCCGCGTAGTTGGGGAAGTGGCGCGGATTGGTGCTCTGCCAGCCCTTCAGCACCGGCTCAACCAGCCCCCAGGCCGCTTCCACCTGGTCGGCACGCTGGAACAGCGTGGCGTCACCGATCAGGCAGTCAAAGATCAGGGTCTCGTAACCCACCGCCGGCGCCTGGTGGAAATAGTCCTTGTAGTTGAAGCGCATCGAGACGCTTTCCAGCATCATGGCAGGACCGGGCCGCTTGGCGTTGAAGCGCAGGCGGATGCCCTCGTCGGGCTGGATGCGCAGGATCAGCCAGTCGGCATCCAGCTCCTCCACCGGGGTGTCGCGGAACAGCGCCAGCGGCGCGCTTTTGAAGCGGATGGCGATCTCGCTGGAACGGATGTTCAGCCGCTTGCCGGTGCGCAGGTAGAAAGGCACACCAGCCCAGCGCCAATTGTCGATCTTCAGCCGCATGGCGGCATAGGTTTCGATATTGGAGTCGGGCGCGACATTGGGCTCGCGGCGATAGGCCGGTACCTGCTCGCCCTGCACCATGCCGGCGTCATACTGGCCGCGCACCACATCGGTCAAAGCCAGCGGCTGGATGGCGCGGAACATTTCGGCCTTCTTGGCGCGGATGTCCTCGGCCTCGAACGACACCGGCGGCTCCATCGCCACCATGGCGACCAACTGGAACAGGTGATTGGGCACCATGTCGCGCAGGGCGCCGGTCGCCTCATAGAACTTGCCGCGCGTCTCCACCCCGATGCTTTCGGCCACGGTGATCTGGACATGGTCAATGCGGTCGCGGTTCCAGATCGGTTCGAACAAGCCGTTGGCGAAGCGCAGCGCCATGATGTTCTGCACCGTTTCCTTGCCCAGGAAATGATCGATGCGGTAAATCTGTTCTTCCTTCAGATATTTCAGCAGGCAGGCATTCAGCGCCTTGGCGGAGGCGAGGTCGTGGCCGAAGGGCTTTTCCACGATCAGGCGGCGGAAGCCCCCCTTCTTGTTGTCCGCGCCGTCCTTCATCAGTTCCGCTTCGCCCAGCTTGCCGGCGATGGTGGGGAAGAAGCGGTCGGCCACCGCCATGTAGAACAGCACATTGCCGCCCAGCGACTGTTGATCATCCAGCGTGTTCAGCAGATCCTTCAGCCGGGCATAGGTGTCGTCCTTCTCAAAATCGCCGCTGAGGAAGGTCATGGACCGGGAAACTTGTCCCCACAGTTTCTCGTCCACCGTTTCATCATTCTTCGCAAGCACCGTTCCCAGGAAATCCTTGAGCTGGCCTTGCCACTCCTCATTGGTCTTCTTGTTATGGTCCACGCCCACCAGCGCCAGCCGTTCGGGCAACAGGTTGGTGCGCGCCAGATTGTAGAGCGCCGGGATGATCAGTCTTTTGGTGAGATCGCCATTGGCGCCGAAGATCACGATAGCGCAAGGCGGCGGCGGCGACTGGTGGGAGAGCATGCTCACTTGTCGTCATCCTTTGCCTTGTGGGCGGGGACGATGCTTTCGACATGCCCGCCGAATTCCTTGCGCATGGCCGACAGCAATTTCTCGCCGAAGGTGTTGTCGCTGCGGGAGCGGAAACGGGCATAGAGCGCCGCGGTCAGCACCGGCGCCGCCACAGCCTGGTCCACCGCCGCCGCCACCGTCCAGCGGCCCTCGCCGCTATCGTCCACCTTGCCGCTGAACTCCTCCAGCGTTTCCGAGCGCGCCAGCGCAATGGCCGTCAGGTCCAGCAGCCAGGAGGCCACCACGCTGCCGCGCCGCCACACTTCGGCGACGTCGGAGACATTGATGTCGAAGCGCTCATCCTCGGGAAGCTTGTCGCTGCTCCTGCCGCTCATGATGTCGAAGCCTTCGGCAAAGGCCTGCATCATCCCGTATTCGATGCCGTTATGGATCATCTTGACGAAATGGCCAGCGCCGGCGGCGCCGGCATGCATGTAACCTTCGGTGACGCGCGGGTCGGATGTATCGCGGTTGGGTGTCCTGGCAATGTCGCCCGCGCCCGGCGCCAGCGCCTTGAAGATGGGATCGAGGCGGTCCACCGCCGCCTTCTCGCCGCCGATCATCATGCAATAGCCGCGCTCCAGCCCCCACACGCCGCCCGACGTGCCGACATCCAGATAGGCGATGCCTTTTTCGCGCAACGCCTTGGCGCGGCGCACATCGTCTTTCCAGAAACTGTTGCCGCCATCGATCACCACGTCGCCCTTGGACAGCAAGCTGCCGAGTTTAGCGATAGTCTCTTCGGTGATTTTCCCCGACGGCAGCATCACCCACACGGCGCGCGGCGGCGCCAGCTTGGCCACCACATCTTCCAGTGACGCCGCGCCGGTTGCGCCTTCCAGGCCCTTCACCGCGGCGGCCGACGCGTCATAACCCACAACCTGATGACCACGGCTCATCAGCCGCCGGCCGATGTTCGCCCCCATGCGGCCCAACCCAACAATCCCGATCTGCATGAAATCTCCTGCTCGCCCCCACTGGGCATTCAATGCGCGGCAATATCAGCCAAATCGAGCCAACTGAACACGCCTTGAAACCAGACATGGCGGGGACTGTGGAGCAACGCCCCGGCGCAGGGCCCGGTTCCGGCAAATTTCCCGGAAAACCGGGCAAAAACAGGGGCAAAGCTTGATTTACCCCCCTCCAACCTGCCAATTACCGCCTCCCACCACAGGCCGGTTCATGGACGACGATTTTCGCAAAGCCGCGCTGGACTATCACCGCATTCCCCGGCCCGGGAAACTGTCGGTGGAAGCCACCAAGCGCATGGCGAATCAACGCGACTTGGCGCTGGCCTATTCGCCCGGCGTCGCCGCCCCTTGCGAGGCCATCGCCGCCGATCCGGACTGCGCCCGCGACTTCACCGCCCGCGGCAATCTTGTCGCCGTCATCACCAACGGCACCGCCGTGCTGGGGCTGGGCAATATCGGGCCACTCGCCTCCAAGCCGGTGATGGAAGGCAAGGCCGTCCTTTTCAAGAAATTCGCCGGCATAGACGTGTTCGACCTGGAAGTGGCCGAGACCGACATTGACCGTTTCGTCGACATCGTGGCGGCGCTGGAGCCGACCTTCGGCGGCATCAATCTGGAAGACATCAAGGCGCCGGAATGCTTCGTCATCGAGAAGAAGCTGCGCGAACGCATGAAGATTCCGGTCTTTCATGACGACCAGCACGGCACCGCCATTGTCTGCGCCGCCGCCATCCGAAATGGCTTGGTGCTGCAAGGCAAGAAGCTGGAAGACGTCAAGCTGGTGACCAGCGGCGCCGGCGCGGCCGCCCTGGCTTGCGTGGACCTCTTGGTGGCGATGGGCCTGCCGGTGGACAATATCACCCTGACCGACATCAAGGGCGTGGTGCACAAGGATCGCGGCGACGAGATGGCGCCCAACATGGCGCGCTATGCCAGGAAGACCGATGCGCGCACTTTGGGCGATGTACTGGTGGGCGCCGATGTGTTCCTGGGGCTGTCCGCGCCCAATGTGCTCAAGCCCGAATGGCTGCCGCAGATGGCGGCCAAGCCGCTGATCCTGGCGCTGGCCAATCCCGATCCGGAAATCCTGCCCGAGGTGGCCAAGGCGGCGCGGCCCGACGCCATCATCGCCACCGGCCGCTCCGACTATGTCAACCAGGTCAACAATGTCCTGTGCTTCCCCTTCGTGTTCCGGGGCGCGCTGGACGTGGACGCCACCACCATCAACGAGCCGATGAAGGTGGCCGCCGTCGAGGCCATTGCCGCACTGGCCCGCGCCGAGGCCAGCGACGTGGTGGCCTCGGCCTATGGCGGTTCGCAAACCGGCTTTGGCCCCGATTACATCATTCCCAAGCCTTTCGATCCGCGGCTGATCCTGCACATCGCCCCCGCCGTGGCGCGCGCCGCCATGGAGTCGGGCGTGGCCCGCCGGCCCATCGCCGATTTCGACGCCTATGAGAATGAGCTGGAGAAGTTCGTCTATCGCTCCGGCCAGTTGATGCGCCCGGTGTTCGACGTCGCCCGCCGCAACCCCAAGCGCGTGGTCTATGCCGAAGGCGAGGAAGACCGGGTGCTGCGCGCGGTGCAGACCGTGGTGGATGAAGGCCTGGCCCAGCCCACCCTGATCGGCCGCCGCGACGTCATCCTGGCAAAGACCAAGCAGTTGGGACTGCGGCTGGACTTCAACAGCCAGGCCCGCATCCTGGACCCCCAGGCCGACAGCGAATTCTTCGCCCCCCTGACGGAACGCTATCAAAGGATGGTGGAGCGGCGCGGCGTGCAGCCGGAATCGGCGGCGCGCTGGCTGTCCACCCGGCACGGCATCGCCGCCGCCATGCTGCTGGAAGCCGGTGAAGCCGATGCCGCCTTGTGCGGCGGCCTGGGCGACTGGACGCGCCAGCTTTCCAACATCCTGCCCATCATCCCGCGCCAGCCCGGTGTCAGCCGGCTTTATTCCCTGGCGGCGCTGATCCTGCCCAATGGCGCGCTGTTCTTCTGCGACACCCATGTCAATGTGGATCCCACCGCCGAACAGATCGCGGAGATGACCCAGCTTGCGGCCAAGACGGTGCGCCGTTTCGGCCTGGCGCCCAAGGCCGCGTTGTTGTCCCATTCCAGCTTCGGCACGTCCCACGCGCCCAGCGCCCTCAAGATGCGCAAGGCCATGAGCATCTTGCGCGCTGCAAAATGCGATTTCGAGATTGACGGCGAAATGCATGCCGATGCGGCGCTGAGCGAAGTGCTGCGCAGCCGCGTCGTCTCCTCCAGCGCCCTGACCGGCTCGGCCAACCTTTTGGTGATGCCGACCCTGGACGCCGCCAACATCGCGCTGACGTTACTATCGGCGGCTACGGAAGCCCTGTTGGTCGGGCCCCTGCTGCTGGGCGTGTCCAAGCCGGTGCATGTGATGGTGCCGTCGGTGACGGCACGCGGTATTGTCAACATGACTGCCCTGGCCGTGGCCCAGGCCGCAGCCCAAAGCTAAGAACGGAACGCCCATGGAAGTGCTGGATCTCAAAGCCACGGCCGAGCAGGCCATCGCCCTGCACCAGAAGGGTAACCTGGCCGAGGCCGAGGCGCTGTACATGCAGATCCTCCAGGCCGACCCCGCCTTGTTCGGGCCGCGCTATTACATGGGCATCCTGCGCATGCAGCAGGGCCGCTTCGAGGAAGCCTGCACGTTCCTGAGCGAAGCCTCGTCGGTCTATCCCGACGATCTGGGCTGCCTGATGAATTACGGCATGGCGCTGCGCGCCGCCGGCCGCTTTGAAGAGGCGCTGGCCACTTTCGACCGGGCGCTGGCGATCCAGCCCAACATGGCCGAGGCCCTCTACAATCGCGGCGTGGCGCTGGTCGATCTCAAGCGCTTCGAACCGGCGGTGGAAGCCTATGACCGCGCCCTGGTGGCGCGGCCGGAAATGATCTCCGCCATCGTCAACCGCGCCGGGGCGCTGGCCGCCATGAACCGGCTGGACGATGCCCTTGCCGGCTACAACCGTGCGCTGGCCATGCAGCCGTCCAACGCCATCGCGCTTGTGCAACGGGGCCTTGCCCACCGCACCCTGCGCCAGCCCGACAAGGCGCTGGCCGATTACGACCGCGCCCTGGCGCTCAAGCCCGACGATGCGACAGCGCTCTACAATCGCGGCGTCATCCTGCTCGACATGCAGCGCGGGCCCGAGGCGCTGGAGATGTTCGAGGCGGTGATGCCGGCCTACCAGAACAATGCGGAGATGCTGAACAATCGCGGCGTCACCCTGTGGAATCTCAAGCGCCCGGCCGAGGCGCTGGAAAGCCTGGAACGCGCGCTGGCGATCGAGCCCGGTTTCGTGGAAGCCTGGGGCAACCGCGGCCTGGCGCTGCGCGACCTGGCGCGTTACCAGGAAGCGCTGGATAGCCTGGGCCGCGCGCTGATGCTGGAGCCCACCAACGCCCCGGCGCTGAACGTTCGCGGCAATGTGCTGCGCGACATGAAGCGCTATGAAGAAGCGGTCGAATGCTACAGCGCCGCCATCGCCATCCGCGCCAACTATGCCGAGGCGATCGTCAACCGCGGCTATACCCTATGGACCCTGAAGCAATATGAAGCCGGCATGGCGGATGTGGAGCGCGCGCTGGCGCTGGATCCCCATTATCCCTACGCCCTGGGCGAATTGATGCACATGCGCATGTACTGCGCCGATTGGCGGGATTTCGACGCGAACAAGGCGGCGCTGGAAGCCGGCCTGCGCGCCGGCGTCCGCATCGTGCAGCCTTTCATCTTCCAGGCCATCGGCGAAAGCCCCCAGGATTCGCAAACCTGCTCGCGCACCTGGGGCCATGACCGCTATCCGGCGGTTCCCGCCGCGCCCTTCGACATGGCGTCGCGCAAGGCGCACAAGAAAATCCGCATCGGCTATCTGTCCGGAGAATTCCGCCAGCAAGCCACCGCCATCCTGATGGCGGGCCTGTATGAGCGCCATGACCGTAGCCGCTTCGAGCTGATCGCGCTGGACAGCGGCGCCAATGACGGCGGCGAGCTGCGCGCAAGGCTGGAGAAATCCTTCGACCGCTGGATCGACATCGGCAAGATGCATGACGGCGAAGCCGTGGCGCGCATCCGCGCCGAGGAGATCGACATATTGGTCAACCTCAACGGCTATTTCGGCGAAACACGCATGGGCATCTGCGCCCAGCGCCCCGCCCCCATCCAGGTCAATTACCTGGGCTTTCCCGCCACCCTGGGCGCCAACTACCTGGATTACATCATCGCCGACCAGACCGTGATCCCGCCGGCCGAACAGGGCTTCTATGACGAGGAAGTCGTGTATCTGCCCGGCAGCTACCAGGCCAATGACGACAAGGGCCGCCCCATGGCGCGTGTTCCCAGCCGCCCCGAAGCGGGATTGCCGGAAACCGGCACCGTGTTCTGCAACTTCAACAATGCCTACAAGCTGACCCCCGCCACCTTCGAAAGCTGGATGCGGATCCTGAAACAGGTGGAGGGCAGCGTGCTGTGGCTGCTGGAAAGCCCCGGCGTTTACGCCGACAATCTGCGCCGGCATGCGCAAGAGCGCGGCATCGCGCCGGAGCGGCTGGTGTTCGCGCCCGAACTGGAAACCGACCTGCATCTGGCGCGGATGAGCCTGGCCGACCTGTTCCTGGACGGCCTGCCCTACAACGCCCACACCACCGGCAGCGATGCCCTTTGGGCCGGCGTGCCGCTGATTACCCAACGTGGCACGACGTTCCCGGGCCGGGTTGCCGCCAGCCTGCTCGGCGCGGCGGGATTGCCCGAACTGATCACCGAAGATGCCGCGGGCTTCGAAGCGCTGGCGGTCAAGTTGGGCAAGGACGCCAAGGCGCTGAAGACGCTGAAAGACAAGCTGGCCAAGAACAAGGGCACCAGCGCCCTGTTCGACACCGCGTCCTTCACCAGGCACATCGAGGCGGCGTATGAGACGATGTGGAAGACCTGGCTGGCCGGCGAAAATCCCAAGGGCTTCGCCGTCAAGCCTTAGCGGATAAACTGGTCCACATAATCCGCGCCCAACCCAACCTTTTCATAATGGGCGCGGCACAAGTTGATCTTGGTGAAGACGTCTTCATAACCCAGCACGCCGCCATCGGGATCAACATAGATCATCACGCCATTGACCTGGAACAGGGTGATCATTTCTTCCACGCCCTCGTCCACCACCAATGTGTGGGTCTCGCCCGGCGCTTCATAGACATAGCCGCCTTCTTCCGCCGTCCAGTCATGTTCCAGATAGCGCCAGCGGCCCTTGATGACATAGCCATGCACCGGCTGGGGATGGCGGTGGCGCGACAGCACGCCGGATTTGCGCACACGCAGCAGGTTCATCCAGTAGCCGCGTGAGGCGCAAAGGCATAGCGGCCGGAACCAGACATTTTCGCCCTGCGGCACCCACACCCGCTCATCGGTCGGGATCGCGGACGGAATCACCAGTTCGGGCGGCGATTCCTTGGGCTGGGGATGACGATAGGGAATGCGGGAATTGTCCTGGGCCATGCTCGTTCCTACTTCGCTGTATAACCGCCGTCCACCGGCAGCACCGTGCCGGTGATGAAGCCGGCGGCCTCCGAACACAAGAATACCACCGCGCCGCCGATATCCTCGGGCTTGCCCCAGCGGCCCTGCGGCGTGCGGTCAATAATGGCCTTTGAGCGCACGGCATCGGCGCGGGCGCCTTCGGTGAGCGCGGTTTCGACCCAGCCCGGCGCAATGGCATTGACGCGGATGGTGGGCGCCCAGGCTACCGCCAGCGCCTTGGTCAGTTGCGCTACCCCGCCCTTGGACGCGGTATAGGCCGGCACCAGACCACCGCCGAAGAAGGACCAGACCGAGGCGGTGTTGACGATGGCGCCGCCGGATTTTTCCAAAAGCGGCTTGGCCGCCACGCAACAGCGCATGGTGCCGGTGAGATTGACGTCAATCACCTTCTGAAAGCCTTCGACGGTGAATTCCTGGCCGTCGCGCAGGATGATGCCGGCGCAATTCACCAGCGCATCCAACTGTTTAAACGTGCCGACACAAGAGGCAACATCGGAATCGCTGGTGACATCCAGTTTCACCGCCGTCAGGTTTGCACGCTTGGGCACGCCGGCCACTTCCTCCGCCGTCAGGCCGGTGACGGTGACGGCATAACCCGCCGCCAGCATCGCTTCGGCAATGCCGAAACCGATGCCGCGCGCCCCGCCCGTGATGAATGCCTGTTTCATGGCGTTACCTTAGCGGGTAAGGCGAAGGCGACATAGGCCGCGCCCTGGGGAGATTTCTTGTCCCGCGCATTGTCGGCCTGGATCAGCACATACTGCCGGCCGCCGGCCATATAGGTGATGGGGGTGGCGTTGCCGGCATAAGGAAGCTGGGCCTGCCATAACAGCGTGCCGGTACGCGGATCGAAGGCGCGGATTTTCTTGTCATGGACGGTGGCGGCAATGAACAACACCCCGCCCGCCGTCAGGATAGGCCCGCCGTAATTTTCCGAACCGGTGCTCTTGTCGGCCCAACCTGGATATTGAAGTGCGGGATACTCTCCCAACGGAATGCGCCACAGATAGCTGCCGCTGTTGAGATCAATGGCGTTGAGCGTGCCCCAGGGCGGCGCCACCGCAGGATAGCCCTCGGGGTCGAGGAACTTGCGATAGCCGGTGAAGCGATAGGCGGGGCCAGGACTCGTGTCCGGCGCGGACGGCATTTCCTTGTCCTGACCGCTGCGGACATAACCCAACAGCGCCGCCATATTCTCGCCGGCGAAGTTGAAGCCCGGCATGCGGCCGCGGCCGCTGCGGATCACTTCCGCCATCTGGCCGTCAATCAGCGCGCTTTCCACCAGCGACGGAAAGGTCGGCGGGGCGCCCTTGCGGTCGGCGCCATGGCAGCTTGCGCAATTGTCCTGGTAGAGCCGCGCGCCCAGGCCATGGGCCGCCGCGCTATCGGCCAGCCCGCCGGTCCAGGCCACATCATTGGAATTGAGATAAAGGATGCCATTGGCCGCCGCCTGGCCGCCCCATTCCGCGCCGCCGTCAAAGCCGGGAAAGGCAATGGTCTGCTGGTTCAAACGCATGTGCGGAAAGGGCCCGTCATTGGCGAAAGTGCGAAACTGCTCCACCGCCCAGGCATGCGCTTGCGGGGTACGGTTGGTCAGCAAGCCTTCGCTGAGATGCTGGCGGGCGAACGGCGCGGGCAGCGACGGCACCGGCTGGGTGGGGGAGAGTTTTTCCAGATTGCTTTGCGGCACCGGCGTTTCCGTTATCGGGAACAGCGGTTTGCCGGTGACGCGGTCCAGCACGAACAGATAACCCTGCTTGCTGGCCTGGGCCACCGCGTCCACCTTTTTGCCGTCGCGCGTGATGGTCAGCAGCACCGGCGGCGAGGGAAAATCGCGGTCGGCAACGTCGTGATGCACGCCCTGGAAATGCCAGAGCAATTTTCCGGTATTGGCATCCAGCGCCAGCAGGCTGTTGGCATAAAGATTGTCGCCGCCGCGGTCGGCGCCGTAAAAGTCGCTCGCCGCCGAGCCAGTGGGCGCAAAGACGATGCCGCGCTTGTCATCCAGCACCATGCCGGCCCAGGCATTGGCGCCGCCGCCGCTCTTCCAGAAATCCGCCGGCCAACTTTCATGGCCCGGCTCGCCCGGATGCGGGATGGTATGGAAGCTCCAGCGCAGCTTGCCGCTCTTCACGTCAAAGGCGCGGATGTCGCCCGGCGCGGCGGGGGCGCTTTCGGCAGTGCGAAAACCCATGATGATCGTGTCGCGCCAGATCACGCCGGGCGCGGTCAGCGCCACGCTGACCTTGTCCACGTCGCGGCCCAGCCCTTCGCGCAGGTCTATGCGACCCGCTTCACCGAAATCCGGCAACGGCTTTCCGGTCGAAGGATCTAGCGCATAGAGATAATTGCCTGCCGCCGCGAACAGGCGCTGTTGCTTTCCCTGCCGCCACATGGCCAGGCCGCGCTGCGGTCCGCCCGCTTTCACCCCGGAATGAAAGCGCCACAACAGCTTTCCCGTGGCGCCGTCCAGCGCGATGGTGTCCAGGCTGGGGGTATAGGCATAAATCACGCCGCCCACCGCCAGGGGATGGGTCTGGGGATCGCCGGGCTCGGCCATGTCGAAGCGCCAAGCTTGCGCCAGTTTGCCGACATTGGCGCGGGTGATCTGGGCCAAGCTGGAAAAGCGCCGACCGCCCTCCCCGCCATACAGCGCCCAATCGGCGCCCTGGCCGAACGCAGGCACGGCAAAGGCCAGCAACCCAAGCGCCCATAGTATCTTGTTGTTTTTCATGGTGTGCGAAACAATCCAGCCCGGCTGGACGATAACAGAGGGGCGGACGTGACCAAAATCCTGTTGGCGGGCATCTTCCACGAGACCCACAGCTTCACCGACGACCGCACCACCCTGAAAGACTTCATGATCCATCGCGGCCAGGACCTGCTGGACCGTATCGGCGACGGCAGCCAGGTGGACGGCTTCCTCGCCACCGCCAGGCGGTTCGGCTGGGAGGTGATCCCCACCGCCAACTACCTGTGCGGCGCGTCCGGCATGGTCGAGCATGAGGTGTTCGAACTGTTCTGGAAGGATGTCGAGCCGGTGCTGCGGGCGCGGGCGCACGAACTGGACGGCATCTTTTTGTCTTTGCACGGCGCCATGGTCACCACCGCGCTGGAAGACGTGGACGGCGAGTTGCTCAAGCGCATCCGCGCCATTCCCGGCGCCGAGACGCTCCCCATCTTCGGGGTCTATGACCTGCACGCCACCCTGACCGAGGAAATGGGCGCCCTGTCCGACGGCCTGGTCTGCTACCAGCTCTGCCCGCATGACGACACCTATGAAAGCGCGGTGCGTGCCACTGAACTCCTGGCCCGCTGCCTGGAAACCGGCATACGGCCGCGCCAACATGTGCTGGTCACCCGCATCGTGTGGCCGCCCACCGGCACCGGCACCCGCGACGGCGCCATGCATGCGCTGGAAGAAGCCGCGCGGCGGATGGAGCGCGACATTCCGGGCGTGCTGGCGGTCAATGTGGTGGGCGGCTATGCCTATTCCGACATACGCGATGCCGGCGTCGCCTTCGGCATCATCACCGAAGGCGATGACGAGGCCGCCAAGGCCGCCTTGCGCGAGCTGGAACAGATCGCCTGGGCCCGGCGCGAAGAAGGCATCCCCAAGGAGCATGACTTGGATGAAGTGGTGCGCGCCTTCGTGCCACGCGGTCACGGGCCTGTGCTGCTGGTAGAGCCGGCCGACAATATCGGCGGCGGCGGGCCGGGCGACTGCACCGACGTGCTGCGGGCGCTGGTCAAATACAATGTCGAAGGCTCCGGCGTGGTGATCGCCGATGCCCACGCGGTGGCGGCGCTGCACTCCCTGCCCATCGGCGGACGCATCACCTTGCCCATCGGCGGCAAAGGCAGCCGGCTGGACCCCGGGCCGCTGACGCTGGAGGTGGAACTGGTGTCGCGCAGCAACGGGCACTTTGAACTGGAAGACCGGCAAAGCCAGATGGTGGTGCTGGGCAGCAAGGTCAGCATGGGCGACAGCGCCGTGGTGCGGCATGGCGGGGTCACCATTCTTCTGACCACCAAGCGGCTGGCGCCGATGGACCTGGGCCAATGGCGCAGCCAGGGCATCAATCCCGAAGAGATGAGCATGATCGGCATCAAGGCGGCCGTGGGGCACCGGCGCGCCTATGACCCCATCGCCGCCGCCAGCTTCACCGTGTCCACCGCCGGCCCGTGTACCTCAGACCTGGCCCGCTTGCCCTACAAAAGGCTGCGGCGCCCGGTGTTCCCGCTGGATGCGATGGAATAGTGACCTGACCGGGTCTTTTTGTACCAAGCGGTTTGAGAGAAACTGACTTGGAAAGGACCTTAGTTATGCCGAAGAAGTGTTTTAGCGCGGAGCAGATAGTGATTTTGCTACGCCAGATTGAAGTTTTGATCTCTCAGGGCAAGGGTGC
>CANJJD010000038.1 GCA_947474645.1 Alphaproteobacteria bacterium
AAGGCGCTATAGACCGACGACCCTTCAAGACTGGAGGTTGCTTCTTCTCAGAGCCTCCATCGTGCTTCAGGGCTTTCACACCCATCCGCTTTTATTTCTAAGCCACCATTGGTAACGAAGAAAACCACTCGCCCTAACACGGTGGAATTACGCCCCAGGTTCTGGTTTTCCCGGCGGCGGGATACATTGACTAGTGTCCAACTTGGCTTTCGCCTTTAGGGTTTAACTACTTATAAGAGCCCCTACCTCACGCTTTCGTAGCCGGGCGTAGGACCCAATAAACAGTTCATATGTATTTATATAAGCGGAACGACCCAGAGCTTCTTTCCGCCCCCCTTCGTAGTGTCCATCAGGGATCCACATAGCCTCTCAGGGCTCATAGGCGGCGGTCTAGGCGGGGGTAGGGCTCTCGCCGACCAGATACGAAAAAGCCCCAACGGGGTTAGCCGTCAGGGCTTTGAATTTCTCAGCTACAGGCTAGATCGCTCACTTCACAGCGAACGACGAACGGTCCTTGCCAGCCTTCTCGGCTTCCACGATCCACAGTGGGGCACGTCCACGACCTGTCCACTTGTTCCCATCACTGTCCTTAAACTTCACGGGGGCTTTCTTACCCTTGAGCTTGCTGACCCGCTTGGTCTTCTTGGCACCCTTAGCGGGGCGCCCAGCCTTGCCTGAGAAGGCGTGCTTGAGGTCAGCAAGGGTCAGCTTGTGCTTCTTGATAAGGGCTACGGCTTTGTCGACACCAGGCTTCACCTTGGTCTCAAGCGCTACAGCCTTCTTCTGAAGTTCAGCGATACGAGCCTGGATGGTCTTCAGTGAGATAGTACGGGGCATATGAAGCCAATTTCCTCGGTTGATGTGATGGGGGGAGGGTACACCCTGGGCGGCTTGGGGAGGGTAGGGTTTCTTATAAGAAAAACGTTCGAAATTGGACACTGTTCATTTTCGAAACTGAACACTGTTCATTTTAGAAATTTAACAGAAACCCTCGAAAACAGGCACCTAGATCTAGGAAATATTCCAATGAAATCAGACACTTATCTTGACTCTAAAATAAACGGATCGTAAACGGATTTATAAAGAGTGCGTTTAACCCCATAGAATATCGCTTTGGATATAGCACCGTCACTTGCCAAGGTTAGGGTCGACGGTTCGAATCCGTTCGCCCGCTCCAATTTTCCTAAACAAATCAGCCGGGTAAGTGCGCGCCGGCGGGCACTGGCCCGTAGGGGCCTCAGCCCCTATGGTCCCGTCCATAAGAACAGGGCGGGGAACCCATGAAGAAGATGATGTTGGCGGCGCTGCTGCTTGCGCCGGTCATGGTGTGTGCGGCGAACGCCCAAGCCCCATCCGGCGACACGCCGGTGGCCAAGGACATCATGCCCAAGATGCCCAAGCCGGTGGCCGGGTTCGAATGGGCCTATCCGATGCAGCCGCCGGACTTCAAACCGCTGCCGCCGGATTCCGTGCACACCGCCGAAGGCGCCGACCCTTCGATGAAGTTGACCATGCGCCAGATCAATGACGGCTTCGGCCCGCCTGACTGGTTCCCCAAGGAGCACGCGCCGCTGCCGCCCATCGTGGCGCATGGCAGCAAGCCGCATGTCATCGCCTGCATTCTCTGCCATCTGCCCGGCGGCAATGGCCACCCGGAGTCGGCCAGCATCTCGGGCCTGACCGTGGACTATATCATCAAACAGATGCATGCCTTCCGCGATGGCGAGCGCCAGAATATCCGCTCCCCCGCCATGATCGAGATGGCCCATGCCATCAGCGAAAAAGATTTGCGCGAGGCCGCCCGCTATTTCGCCGCCATCCCCCGCGCGAAGCAGCAATGGATGCGGGTGGTGGAAACCAGCCGCGCCCCAGCCAATCATGTCGGCGGCGGCGGCGCCCGTTTCTTCGACAAGGGCGCCGAGACGGTGCCGGTGGCGCCTGACATGATTTATGAGGTGGCCGAAAGCGAGCAGGTCGAACTGCGCAACGACCATGCCGGCTTTGTCGATTATGTGCCGATGGGTTCGCTGGCCAAGGGCCGCATCGTGGCGATGGGCAATCGCGGGGCGATGCGAACCTGCGCCTCCTGCCATGGCGCGGATCTTCGCGGCCGTGATGATGCCCCGCGACTGGCCGGGCGCGGCGCCTATTACCTGATCCGCCAGCTCGCCGACATGCGGGCCGGCTATCGCAAGGGCGCGGCGCTGGGCAAGATGAAGGATGTGGTGAACAAGCTGTCGGACGCCGACATCCTGAACGTCGCCGCCTATATGGCGTCGCAGAAGCCCTAGCCCACTTAGAAATTAAATAGTTCCGCCGCGGATGCGGATGGCGGCGGTCACGGTTTTGAGGTCCTCACGCACGCCCTGGCGCAGGCGGCCCGCGACGATCACTGTCTGCACGCCTTCGGCATATTCACCCGGCGACACGGCGCGGATGGAATTGACCGCGATGGGATCGATCAAGACCGTGGTGCCGTCAGGCCGCGTCAGGCTGGCCGAATTGATCAGAACGCCGTCGGCGCCGCCGCCCAGGATCTTGTTGATGCCGGCCATGTAAAGCCGTGTTTCGGTAGGCAGCACCCGCGTACGCGCCATCACTGCTTCCACATTTCCCGGCCCCGCATTGTAGGCGGCGAACATCGCGGGAAAGCCGTATTTGCGGCGCAGCCAGGCCAGGTACGCCGTGCCGGCATTGATGTTGGCCGTGGGTTCAAACGCATCGGCGCCCAGCCGGTGTTCGGCGCGCATTTCCGCAAAAGTCCCCGGCAGCACCTGCATCAGACCCTGCGCGCCCTTGTCGGAGATCATGCGCTGGTTTTCACCCAGCATGGTGCGGCCGCCGCTTTCCAGCCGCATCACCGCATTGATCCAGATCAGGGGCACGCCGAAGCGCTTAGAGGCCTTGGCGGTAATGGGATGCCAGCGCTTGATGAGTTGTGCCGGGCTCATCGCCTGTTCCTGCTGGAAGGCGGACAACACCGGTTTGGGCTTGGGCGCGGGTTTCTTGGCGGCGGCATATGCCGGCGTCAGCAGCAGAAGTGCTGCGACGCAGGCCAGGGCCGCCCGCATCATCAGTAAGTGGTCCGCCCGCCGGAGGTATCCAGCGTGCTGGCGGTGGTGAAGGAACATTCCTCGCTGGCCAGGAAGCATACTGCGGCGGCATTCTCGGCCGCCGTGCCGAAGCGCTCCATCGGGATCTTGGAACGCATGTAATCAATGTGGCTCTGGGGCACGTTGTCCAGGATCGGGCTTTCGAAGGTTGCCGGGGTCACGGCATTGACGATCACGCCCTTGGTCGCCAGCTCCTTGCCCAGCGACTTGGTGAAGCCCAGCACTGCCGCCTTGGAGGCGGAATAGGAACTGGCGTTGGGATTGCCTTCCTTGCCGGCCACCGACGAGATGTTGACGATGCGGCCATAGCCGGCTTCCACCATCATCGGCGCGACGGCGCGGCAGCAATAGAACAGGCCGTTGACGTTGACGTTCATCACCTTGAGCCAGGAATCGATCGGATAGCCGATCACCGGCTGGGTGGCGCCGGTGATGCCGGCGCTGTTGACCAGGATGTCGATCTTGCCCAGCACCTTCTTGGCTTCGGCGGCGGCGGCTTCCACCGCGGCGGCGTCGCTGACGTCCAGGGCGATGGTGTGCGCCGCGCCGATGGCGGCCTTGGCCTTGGCCAGGCTTTCGGGGTTCATGTCCCACAGGCAGACCTTGCCGCCCTCGGCGGTGATGCGCTTGGCGGCTTCAAGCCCCAGGCCCGAAGCGCCGCCGGTCACGATGGCGGTGCGGTTGGCGAAGCGGCCGGCATAGATCGTCATGGGCGGTTCCTTGTGTTCGGGCGCGGTTATAGCAGCGGTCCCGCAAAAGAAAATGTTGCACCGCAACATGCTGAAACAGATGGCGAAATGCCGCGATGGTGAGACGCGGCACCCTTGTCTAGAGTGCGCCCGCCGCCCGCGAGCGGAAAACTGCCCAGAGGAGAAAAGGCATGGATCGCAGGAATTTCTTTGGCCTTTCGGTGGCCGCGGGTGGCCTGTTGGCCGCCAAGGCCGTTTCGGCCCAGACCACGGGTCCGGCCTTTGCCGGGGCGGCGAAAATGGAGCGGCAGCCCGAACTGCGCCAGCAGCAGCAATTCCGCATCGGCTATACCACCAACACCCGCGGCGGCTGGGAAGGCAGCCCATTTGTCGGCATCTCCGAAGGCCGCGATGTGGGCTTCCGCTATTTCGAGATTTTCGGTTCGTCCTTCTGCGCCACCAAGGACGGCTATGAGCCGGCGCCGCACGACACCCAGGCGATGAAGGCCTGGCCGGACGGCTATAGCTGGAAGTATCCCAAGGGCCAGCGCGTGAAGCGCGAAGTCTATTATCCCGACCGCTGGGAAGCCTTGCAGCACCGCATGTATGAGATCGGGGCGCAGTTCACCGCCATCACCGGCGGCGCGGCCGGCGGCAGCGTGGCGTTCCATGATCCCGCCCAGCGCCAGGCGGTGATCGATAACCACTTCAACATGACGCGCTTCTCGCGCCGCTTCGGCTGCGATCACCAGAAGACCAACACCGGTCCGCGCAAGCAGCCGGGCGGCACGCCCGATGCCGACCTGAAGGAAATCGCCATCACCTGCGACCTGCTGGGCAAGCGCATCCGCGAGGAACTGGGCATGAAGTTCGGCGTGCATCCGCACCTGGGCAGCCAACTGCAGAACGAGCACGAGACCATGTACATCATGGAAAACACCAAGCCCGAGAATGTCGGCCTGATCCTGGATACCGGTCACATCACCATGGGTGGCATGGATCCGGTGGCGCTGGCCAAGAAGTTCGGCCATCGCGTGATCGAGTTTCATCTCAAGGATACAGCCAAGGCCGATCGCGGCGGCGCCAAGGTTTCGCCGCTGCCGACCCGCGACATGATGAACGATCCCTACTTCTATCCCATGGGCGAAGGCGGCGTGGATTTCCCGGCCATCCTGGCCTATCTGAAATCCATCAACTGGCGCGGCCATCTCAATGTCGAGCTGGACACTTCGCCCTGGCGCACGCCCAAGGACAGCGCGCGCATCACCGCCAACTATATCCGCAACACCCTGAAGCTCGAGCTGTAAGACACCATGACGAACACCGATTTTCCCTTGCCTGAAGACTTCATGCCGAAGGATTGGCGCGACGCCGTATTGGTGGGCCGCATCGACATGGGCGAGGGGCCCACGCCCGTGGTGGTCAGGCACGGGCGGGTGTTCGATGTGTCGGCCACCGCGCCCACCGTCTCGCTGCTTTTGGAAAAGTGGAATGGTGTGCCGTCGGGCAAGGACCTGGGCGACATTAACGACCTGGGCCTGACCACAGCCTGGTCGGGGGAAAAGTCCAAGGTCAAGCTGCTGGCGCCGGTGGACCTGCAATGCGTCAAGGCGGCGGGCGTGACCTTCGCCGTCTCCGCCATCGAACGGGTGATCGAGGAACGCGCCAAGGGCGATCCCGGCAAAGCGCAAGAGATGCGTGAGCAGCTAGCGTCGCGCATCGGCACCGATATCCGCAAGGTGGTGCCCGGTTCGCCCGAAGCCGCGAAGTTGAAAGACGCGCTGATCGCCGACGGTGTTTGGTCGCAGTATCTGGAAGTCGCCATCGGTCCGGACGCCGAAGTCTTCACCAAGGCGCCGCCGCTGTCCTCGGTCGGCTGGGGCGATTATGTCGGCATCCGCACCCAGTCCACCTGGAACAATCCGGAGCCGGAAATCGTGCTGGTGGTGGACCGCGCCGGCAAGACCATCGGCGCCACGCTCGGCAACGACGTCAACCTGCGCGACTATGAAGGGCGCAGCGCGCTGCTTCTGGGCAAGGCCAAGGACAACAATGCCGCTTCGGCGCTTGGCCCCTTCATCCGCATGTTCGACGACAAGTTCGGCATCGAGGATGTGAGGAAGGCGGTGGTCGAGCTGGAAATCGTCGGCACCGACAATTACCGGCTGGAAGGCCGCTCCACCATGACCGAGATCAGCCGCGATCCGCTGGAACTGGTGAAACAGACCATCAGCGAGCACCAATATCCCGACGGTTTCGTCCTGTTCCTGGGGACGCTGTTCGCCCCCACCCAGGACCGCGACGTCAAGGGTTCCGGCTTCACCCACAAGGATGGCGACGTGGTGCGGATTTCCACCCCCAAGCTGGGCGTGCTGGAAAACCGGGTGACCACCTGCAAGCAGGCGCCGCCCTGGACGTTCGGCATTTCCGACCTGATGAAAAACCTCATGAAACGCGGGCTTTTGGGCGCCTGACGCCCCTGCGGCCTATGCCCCCACGGCACCACTGGGATGCAGTTCCGGGGTTGGATTAGCGCGCCCAACCCCTTAAATACCCCCCAGCAAGTTTTCCCCTTTTTTTCAGGCGGTCCGGCTCACGCCTAACGCCCCTTTCCAGGAGACAATTGATGACCCAGACCCTGACCCATTTCATCGGCGGCAAGCAGGTTTCCGCTCCCGGGGCGCTGGAAAGCACCAATCCCTCCAACACCAACGAGATCATCGCCAAGTTCCCCGACGGCAGCGTGGAAGACGTGAACGACGCGGTCGCCGCCGCCCGCAGCGCTTTCCCCGGCTGGTCGGGCGCGACCCCGGAAGTGCGCGCGGACCTGTTGGACAAGGTCGGCAGCATGATCATCGAGCGCAAGGATGCGCTGGGCAAGTTGCTGGCGATGGAAGAAGGCAAGACCCTTCCCGAAGCCACCGGCGAAACCGTGCGTGCCGGCCGCATCTTCAAATACATGGCCGGCGAGGCGCTGCGCCGCCACGGCCAGAACCTGGACTCGGTGCGCCCCGGCGTGGAGATCCAGACCTATCGCGAGGCGGTGGGCGTGTATGGCCTGATCACCCCGTGGAATTTCCCCATCGCCATCCCCGCCTGGAAGATCGCCCCCGCGCTGGCCTTCGGCAACACCGTTGTCCTGAAGTCCGCCAACCCCACCCCGGCGGTGGCGCATGCGCTGGTCTCCATCATCCATGAAGCCGGTGCGCCGGCCGGTATCGTCAACATGGTGCTGGGCCGCGGCATCATCGGCGATGCCCTGTCCAAGCATCCCGACGTCAATGGTGTTTCGTTCACCGGCTCGCAGACCGTGGGCGCCAAGGTCGCCACGGCTGCGCTGTCGCACTTTGCCCGCGTGCAGATGGAAATGGGCGGCAAGAATCCGCTGGTGGTGCTGGACGATGCCGAACTGGAACGCGCCATCCAGATCGCGGTGGACGGCGGCTATTTCGCCACCGGCCAGCGTTGCACCGCTTCATCCCGCGTCTTCGTGCAGGCCGGCATCTATGACAAGTTCGTCGAAGGCGTCGCCGCCCGCGCCAAGGCGCTTAAGGTGGGCAATGCCATGGACGCCGCCACCCAGATGGGCCCGGCCGTGACCGACACCCAGCTCGCCGGCAACCTCAAGTATGTCGACATCGCCATCAAGGAAGGCGGCCGCCTGCTGGCCGGCAGCGCCGATCCCCTGAAGCTGGACACGCCCGGCCATTACATGAGCCCGACCCTGATCGTGGACACCAAGATCGGCGACACCATCAACCAGGAAGAAGTGTTCGGCCCGGTCGTGTCGGTGGTGATGATCAAGGACTACGAAGAGGGCCTGGCCCATTCCAACAGCGGAAATTTCGGCCTGTCGGCCGGCATCGTCACCACCAGCCTGAAGCATGCGCGTCACTATCAGCGCAACGTCAAGGCCGGCATGGTGATGATCAACCTGCCGACCGCCGGCGTGGACTACCATGTGCCGTTCGGCGGCTCGCGCGGTTCGTCCTATGGCGCCCGCGAACAGGGCTTCTCGGCGGTGGACTTCTTCACCCAGATCAAGACGGCCTATTCGCTGTCGTAAGCGAAAAGGCAGGTTTTAAAGGACAAGGGCGGCGGCGAAGCCGCCCTTTTCTTTTGCAGTGCACTCCCGCTAGAGTTGCACCAACAAGCAAAAACGGGGTGGGACGATGCGCGCTTTCCTTCTGGCTACGGCTTTGATTTTCACGCCCATCGCGGCCTTCGCCGATCTCGCCATTTCGGGACAGGACGGCAAACAAGTGCGCGCCGGTGACGGCATCCCGATGAAGCCGACCCCCGACAGCGTGGCGGCGATCGCATTCTCCAGCACCAGCGCCCCCAAGATCATCGGCATGATCGAGGTCTGCTCGACCCAGATGGGTCCGCCCAGCGCCATCGCCGTGGCGCCCGATTACAGTTTCGCGCTGGCGACCTGCCCGCAGAAGATCGGGCCGGACAACAAGAATTCCCCGAACAACACCGTGTCGGTGATCGGGCTGGACGATCCCACCCATCCCAAGCTGCTGCAGACGGTGCAGGCTGGCATGGGCGCCACCGGCGTCTATCTGGACAAGAAGCTGCGCTATGCGCTGGTGACCGGCACCGGCGACGACACGATCACCCTGTTCACCATCAAGGACCGCACCTTGACGCAGACCAGCCAGGTCAAGCTGGAAGCCAAGGCCGAGCCGCGCGACGTGATCATCGCGCGTGACGGCAAGACCGCATACGCGGTGCGTTTCGGCGACGCCAAGGTGACCAAGCTGGCCATCAACGGCGACCAGATCAGCCGGGTGGGTGATTTCGATGTCGGGGTGAATCCGGACGGCGGCAGCCTGACCCATGACGGGCGCTACCTGATCGTCAACAATTTCGGTGGTTACACCACAACGGCCAAGGGCAGCGCCGCCACCACCGTCACCGACACCCGCAACGGCAAGGTGACCTATGCGGTGGAAGTCGGCGCACTGCCGGAAGCGGTGGTGCTGTCGCCGGACGGCAAATATGTCGCCCTGGTGATCGGCAATGGTTCGGCCACGCTGAAAACCGCGGAGAACTACAACAGCGTATTCGGCAAGCTGAGCGTCTTCCGCGTCGGCGGCGGCAAGCTGACCCATATCGCCGATGCCCAGCTCGGCCATGCCTGCCAGGGCGCGGTGTGGAGCGACGACCAGAAGCGGCTGTTGGTGCAATGCTCGGTGGAACGCGACATCCGGGTGTTCGATTTCGACGGCAAGGGCCTGACCGAACGCCCCGAAGCGGCGCTGCAGATGGTTTCGCGCCCCGGCGCCATGGTTACCTCCAAGACCCGCTAAATCAGGGCTTGCCAAGCGGCGTCATCGCCCGCACATAGCGGCGCATGACGCCGCTTTTGCATCTGAAAGACATCATCGTCGAATTTGGCGGCCAGCGCCTGCTGGATGGCGCCGAACTCAGCGTCGGGGCGGGCGACCGGCTGTGCCTGGTGGGGCGCAACGGTTCGGGCAAGTCCACCTTGCTGAAAATCGCCGCCGGGCTGATGGAGGCCGATGGCGGCACGGTGTTCGTTCAGCCCGGCGCCGCGGTGCGCTACCTGGCCCAGGAACCGGACATGACCGGCCATGCCACCACCCGCGACTATGTTGAGGCGGGGCTGAACCCGCATGAAGATCCCAACCGCGCTTTTTACCTGCTGGGCAACCTGGGGCTGAGCGGCGATGAAAACCCCGCCACTTTGTCGGGCGGCGAGGCGCGCCGTGCCGCGCTGGCCCGGGCGCTGGCGCCACGGCCGGACATCCTGCTGCTGGACGAGCCGACCAATCACCTGGACGTCAATGCCATCGAATGGCTGGAGGGCGAGATCAAATCCAACCGCAGCGCCCTGGTGCTGATCAGCCATGACCGGCGCTTCCTGGAAAACCTGTCGCGGGTGACGGTGTGGCTGGACCGGGGCAAGACGCACCGGCTGGAAAAAGGCTTTGCCGGTTTTGAATCCTGGCGCGACGAGATTCTGGAAAAGGAAGAAACCGAGCGCCACAAGCTGGAGCGCCGCATCGCCGCCGAGGAAGACTGGGTGCGCTATGGCGTGACCGGGCGGCGCAAGCGCAATGTCGGCCGGCTGGCGCGGCTGCGAGGGCTTCGTACCGAGCGGCGCGACCAGATTCGCCAGCTCGGCAACGTCAAGATGGAAGCCGCCGAAGGCTCCGGCAGCGGCACCAAGGTGATTGACGCCAAGGGTGTAGCGTTCTCCTACGGGGAACGCGAGATCGTGCGGGATTTCACCATGCGCATTCATCGCGGCGACCGTATCGCCTTGGTCGGGCCCAACGGCGTGGGCAAGACCACCTTGCTCAAGCTGCTGATCGGCGAGCTCGCACCGCAGAAGGGCAACGTCAAGCTGGGGCAGGGGCTGTTGATGGCGCAACTGGACCAGAACCGCGCCGCGCTGCATCCCGACCAATCGCTGGCGGCCGCCGTCACCGACGGCAGCGGCGACACGGTGATGGTGGCGGGCAAGCCGCGGCATGTGATGAATTACCTGCAGGACTTCCTGTTCACGCCGCAGCAGGCGCGCACCCCCGTCAAGGTTCTGTCGGGCGGCGAGCGGGCGCGGCTGCTGCTGGCCAAGCTGTTCGCCACCCCGTCCAACTTCCTGGTGCTGGACGAACCCACCAACGACCTGGATCTGGAAACCCTGGACCTGCTGGAGGAGGTGATCGCCGATTATCCCGGCACGGCGCTGCTGGTCAGCCATGATCGCGATTTCCTGGACCGGGTCGCCACCAGCATCGTCCTGGCCGAAGGCGACGGCAGCTTCAGCGAGTATGCCGGCGGCTATGCCGACATGCTGATGCAGCGCGGGGAGAAAGTTCCCGAGCGTGGCGAGACCCGGAAGGCGCCCAAGGCAGCGGCGCCAAAACCGGCCCGGATAACCGCTCCCAAGATGAACTTTGCCGATGCGCACGCCTTGAAGACCCTGCCGGGCAAGATCGCGGCGGCGGAAATCGCCATGTCGGAACTGGAAAAAAACCTCGAGGACAGCGGCCTTTACGCCCGTGATCCGGCGAAATTCGCCAAACTGTCGGCCGAGCTGGCGGGCCTGCGTGCTCAAAAAGACGCCGACGAGGAGCGCTGGCTAGCCCTGGAAATGGAGCGGGAAGCGCTGGAACAGGAGTGACTTTCCCGCGTTAAAGACCCTTGAAGTCGGAAGGTTTCCACGGGGTTAAGTTCCATGAAACGCGCAGCGATAGCCGGATTTGCCGCAGGCGCCGCCATGATGATCGGCGGGGCGCTGGGCGCGGTTTCCCGTTCCGATGTGAAAGCCATGCCGGAGATCAACTCCGAGGTGATGAACCCGATGATCGGCGGTCAGGCCATGCTGCCCGACCGCGACATATTGGAGAACATCAACGCCTCGCCCATGCATTCCACCCTGGTGGCGGCGCTGAAGGATTCCGGCGTGGCCGCGGCGTTGAAAGCCAATGGCCAGTTCACCATTTTCGCGCCCACCAATGCCGCCATGGCGCAGGGCACGCAGAACAAGTCCACCCTGGCGCGGCGCATGAGCTACCTGATCGTGCCGGGCAAATATGATTCCCAGGCGCTGCTGCGGCTGATCAACGAAGCCGGCGGCGACGCCCGCCTGCGCACCGCCGAGGGTGGCATCCTGGTGGCGCGGATGAACGGGCCGACCAACATCGTGGTGATGGACGAAAAGGGCAACACCGCCAACATCGCCATCTATGACGTGCGCGACAAGAACGGCATCATCCATGTGGTGGATCGCGCGCTGGAGCCCAGCGGCCCGTCGCGCCAGGTGGCATCCAACTAATTACTGCGCGTATTTGGCCAGATAGTCGGCCAGGGCCTGCGGCGTCAGGCTGCTCGCTTCTGTCACCGCGAACACATCATTCGCATTGAGCTGCTTGCCCTCCGGTGTGGCGATGATCAAGGTCGGCACGCCGGCCAACTTCTTGGTGATGCCGAAACGGGCCGGGATCTGCAGGTTGCGGTTGAAGCGGCCGACATCCACCGTCGCCCATTCGTAATGCGCGGCCACGAACTTCTTGACCGCGGGCAGCTCGACGAAATTGGCCAGCACCACGCAATCCACGCACCAATTGGCGCCCAGGTCTATCAGCACCCGCTTGTGGGATTTCCTGGCCCGGGCGAACGCGGCGGCCACCGCCGCATCGGCATTGGCATGTTCGTCATAGGGCTGCATCAGCACCACGGGCAATTTCTCCATGGTGGCGATGGGCGATTTCAAGGTGGCGGCCGAAGCGGGGGCGGCCAGCAGCAGCGCGATGAGAACGAGCTTCTTCATGCCGCCGACAATCCCCGCCCTTCCAGCAGGGCTTCGACATGGGGATCGCGGCCACGGAAGGCGCGATAGGCTTCGGCGAAATCGCGGGTGCCGCCAGCGGAATAGACGAACTGGTAAAGCCGCTGGGCGGTGGCGGGATCGAAGGGATCCTTGGCTTCTTCAAAGGCCTTGAAGCCATCGGCGTCAAGCACTTCCGACCACAGATAGGCATAATAGCCGGCCGAATAGCCGTCGCCGCCGAACACATGGTTGAAATGCGGCGCGGCATGGCGCGGGCCAATCTCCGCCGGCATGCCGATGCGCGCCAAGGTCTGGCTTTGCGCCTGCATGGGATCGCTGCCCGGCGGCAGGGTATGAAAATCCATGTCGATCAGGGCTGAAGCGAGGAATTCCACGGTGGCGAAACCCTGGCCGTAATTGCGCGCCGCAAGCAGCTTGTCCAGCAGCGGCTTGGGGATGGGCTCGCCGGTCTGGTGATGGGTAGCGAAACGGGCCAGCACTTCGGGCTCTTCCAGCCAATGCTCGAAAAGCTGCGATGGCAGCTCCACGAAATCGCGCGCCACATTGGTGCCCGAGAGGCGCGGGAAACGCACCTGGCTGAGCAGCCCGTGCAGCGCATGGCCCATCTCATGGAACAGGGTCACCGCGTCGTCGAACGACAGCAGGCAGGGATCGCTTTTGCTGAAATTGGAATTGTTGATGATGATGGGCAGAATGTCGCCATTCAGCTTCTGCTGGTCGCGGAAACTCGACATCCAGGCGCCGCTCTGCTTGCCGGGGCGGGCGAAATAATCGCCATAGAACAGCCCGATCACCGCGCCGTCCTTGACCACTTCCCACACCCGCACATCGGGATGATAGACGGGTATGTCGCTGCGTTCGCGGAAGGTGAGGGCGAACAGTTTTTCCGCCGTAAAGAAAGCCGCGGTGATCAGATTGGAAAGTTGGAAATAGGGCTTCAACTGGGCCTGGTCGAAATCGTATTTTTCCGTCCGCAGCTTTTCGGCGTAATAGCGCCAGTCCCAGGGCGCCAGGGGAAAGTTGCCGCCTTCGCGCGCAATCAGCGCCTGAAGATCATCGCGTTCCTCCAGCGCGCGCTTGCGCGCAGGGGTCCACACTTCCTCCAACAGGGCGCGCGCCTTGGCGGGCGTGCCCGCCATGGAATCGGCCAGCTTGAAGGCCGCGAAATTCTCATAGCCCAGCAGGGTGGCGCGCTCGGCCCGCAGCGCCAGGGTCTCGGCTATGATGCCGGTGTTGTTGCGGGCATTGTCATTCTCGCCGCGCGCGGTCCAGGCGCGGTAAAGCTGCTCGCGCAAACCCCGGTCATCGGCATATTCCAGGAACGGCTCGACGCTGGAGCGTGACAGGGTAACGGCGAAGGGCGCATCCAGCTTTAAGGATTTGGCCTTGGCCGCCGCGGCATCGCGCATCGAGGCGGGAATGCCCGCCATCTGCGCTTCGCTCAAGGGCAGAGTCCAGTCTTCCTCATCGCCCAGCACATTCTGGCTGAACTGGGTGCCCAGCACCGCCAGCCTTTGGGCGATGGCGGCCAGCCGGTCGCGGGCCTCGCCCTTCAGTTGCGCGCCCGAGCGCACGAAATCCAGGTGATAGCGTTCCAGAACCCGCAACGATTCCGCATCCAGGCCCAGCGTATCGCGCTTGCGGTACACATCGTCCAGCCGCGCGAACAGCACCGGATGCATGGAGATTGCGCTCCAATGCGCCGACATGCGCGGCGCCATTTCCAGCTCGATCGCCTGCAGCGCCTCGTTGGTGGCGGCCGAGGTGAGGTTGTAGAACACCCCTTCCACCTTGGTCAGCAGCCGGCCGCTTTTCTCCAGCGCCAGCACGACATTGTCGAAACTGGGCGGGGCGGGATTGGCGGCGATGGCCGCGATCTCGGCGGTATGCTCCGCCAAAGCGCAGTCATAGGCGGGGGCGAAATGCTCCGGCTTGATCCGGTCCAGGGGCGGCGCGCCATAGGGCGCGGTCCAGTCTTCGAAGAAGGGGTTGGTCATGGCCCCATTATAGGGTCAGTGGATTTCCCATACCACCGAGACATCGGCCGTAACGCTCTGCTGGCCCGCCGCCACCGGGGTGGGGGCCGCGGCCATGGCCATCATGCGGTACATTGGCCGGGGGGGCTCGCTGGCGCCGCCTTCGCTGATGGACAGGATGGGGCCCAGGGTGACACCAGCCGCCTTGGCATAGATCTCGGCGCGGGCCCGCGCATCGGCGATAGCGCCGGCACGGGCTTTGTCCAGCAGCGGGGCGGGGGCGGCGATGTCAAAGCTGATGCCGTTCATCTGGTTGGCGCCGGCGGCGACCAGCGCATCCAGCGCGGCGCCGACCCGCGCCACATCCTCCAGCCGCACCGAGACTTCGTTGTTGACCTGATAGCCGGTCAGGCGGCGGGCATTATTGTTGTCGCCATTGGTATATTGCGGCGAAACATTGAAGCCGATGGTCTGGATGTTCTTCTCCGCCACTCCCAGCTTCTTGAGGGCCGCGAACACGGTGTTCATGCGGCTGCTGTTGGCGGCCAGGGCGCCCGCCGCGGTGGGGGCGCTGGTGGTAACCCCGGCATTGATCGTGGCCACGTCCGGGGCAGCGCGCATCTCGCCATGACCGTTCATGGACAGGGTGCGGGGCGCCGGATCGGCGGCCAGGGCGGGGGAGATGAGGGCGGCGGCCAGCGCCAGGCCCAGCAAAAGACGGTTTTTCATGTTTCTTCTTTCAAAATCGGACGCCCATCCGCCAATCAGGATGAGCAAGAACCGGGGCGAAATCGAGGCGGTTGGCGGGCCGCGAAATCCTGTTATACCCCCTTTTGGATAGGGCCTGTAGCTCAGTTGGTTAGAGCTGACCGCTCATAACGGTTAGGTCCCAGGTTCGAGTCCTGGCGGGCCCACCACATTTTAGTTGAGGCGTAGCACTGCGCCCGAAATTGTCAGCGAATCCGCTGTTTGTGTGGTCAACATCACTCGTTTGAGAGTTTCTGGCGGGCCCGTGTCCTGCCCCCTTTGAAAGGGTCCTCCCTGAAGTATGGTTTTGACCAAGGAGGATTGGATAGATGGCAAGGAAGAGGCACACGGCAGAAGAGATAGTCGCGAAGCTACGGCAGGTCGATGTGCTGATGGCACAGGGCAAGCCGGTTGCGGAAGCGGTGCGGGCGATAGGAGTGACGGAAGTTACATACTACCGCTGGCGCAACGAG
>CANJJD010000039.1 GCA_947474645.1 Alphaproteobacteria bacterium
CCCCCCCCCCCCCCCCCCCCCCCCCCCCCCCCCCCCCCCCCCCCCCCCCCCCCCCCCCCCCCCCCCCCCCCCCCCCCCCCCCGCCCGCCCCCCGCCCCCCCCCCCATCGGCGTTGGCATGGGGACCGGCATGGGTATCGGCATAGGCTTTTCGTTCGGCGCGGCATCGCCTTCGAGTATGCCGCCGGAGCCCAGCACGGTCTGTTCGATCCTGGCGGGCTTGGAGGCTAGGTACAGCTCAACTATGCGGGCTCCCGCAACCTGAACACCCTGGCCTCGGTCCAGGATGTCGCCATCCGCACCCGCCCCCGGCTGTTCCTCCAGTTGCGAAAGACTTTTTGAACGGCATCGGCTAATAGAAGGCGATGCCGAACTTCTGCGCCAACCTGACCTGGCTGTTCCAGGAGCATGCCTTCCTGGACCGCTTCGCCGCCGCCGCCGATGCCGGCTTTACCGCGGTGGAGTATCTGTTTCCTTATGACTACAGCGCCGACGACATCGCCGCGCGGCTCGCAAAGCACAAGCTGAAAGCCGTGCTGCTGAACGTGGCGCCGGGCGATATCGCGGGCGGCGAACGCGGTCTCTCCGCCCTGCCGGAGCGCAAGGAAGATTTCCGCAAGGCGGTGAAGGCCGCCCGCATCTATGCCGACACCGCCGGCTGCACCCGAGTGCATCTGATGGCCAGCAACGCGTCGGGGCCGCTGGCGATGGCGACTTATAAGGACTCCATCAAGTATACCTGCGAGGCGCTGCACGACCTCACCGTGCTGATCGAGCCGATCAACAACCGCGACATGCCCGGTTACCTGATGAATGATTTCAACCTGGCCGAACAGATCATCGCCGAGCTGAAGCTGCCCAATCTGCGATTCCAGTTCGACATTTATCACCGCCAGATCATTCATGGCGACGTGATCCGCGGGCTGGAAAAACTGATGCCGATCATTGACCATATGCAGATCGCCTCGGTGCCCAGCCGCAACGAACCCACCACCGGCGAGCTGGACGATGCCCTGGTGCTGAAGACCATCGATGCCATGGGCTATACCGGTTACATCGGCTGCGAGTACAAGCCCGCCACCACCACCGTCGCGGGTCTGGGCTGGATGAAGCCTTTTACCGCTTAGGCAATACCGGCAGCGGCTCCACCTTCCCGACCATGAACAGGTAGGACAGCGCCCCCACCACGCAAAGGCCGCCCGCCACCGCCAGGGGGATCAGGAACGAGCCCTTGGTGATGACCAGCATCACCCCGGTGAAGGTGGTGATCAGGATGCCCGCCAGATTGCCGGCGAAATTTTGTATGCCGCCGATGGAGGCGACATGGTGCGGGGTGGGCGCGATCTCGCTGGCCACCGTCCAGACATTGGCGCCGGTGAAGGACAGCGCGGCATAGGCCAGGCTGAACAGCGCCAGGCACGCCCATGTGCTGTCCACAAAAGCTGAAACGCCGATGGAAGACGCCACCAGCATGCCGCCGACCAGGCAGGTCTTGCGCGCCCTGGTGGGGCTCCAGCCCGCCTTGAGCAGCCGGTCGGAGGTGTAGCCGCCCAGCCAGTTGCCCAGGATCGCCATCAGGGCGGGCACCATGCCCAGAGTCCCCAGCGAGGCCAGCGAAAAACCGCGCGCCTGCAAAAGATAAGAGGGAAACCAGGTGATGAAGAAATAGATGGCGAAGTTCAGGCAGAACAGCCCGATCATCAGCCCCCAGATGGAGCGATAGCGGAACAGGTCCAGCCAGGAAATCTTGGCGGTGGCGGCCGCCGCGACCGGCACGCCGCGCTGCGCCAGCAGCGCGTCAACCTGCGCCGGCGCGATGTCGCGGTATTTTTCGGGATCGCGATAGAGCAGCCACCAGGCCACCACCCAGACGATGCCGATCGCGCCGGTCACGACAAAGGCGCCGCGCCAGCCCACCGCCACGATCAGGGCTGTGACCACCGGCAGCGACAGCGCCGATCCCGTGGTCGAGCCGCTGTTGAAGATACCGCACGCCATGCCGCGCTCGCTGCGCGGAAACCAGTTGAAGGCGACGCGGGTGAAGGACGGCAGCGAAAAGGCCTCGCCCACCCCCAGCATCAGCCGCGCCCCGATGAACTGGCTGACGCCGCGCGCCGCACCCGTGGCCATGGTGAACAGCGACCACCAGGCGACGGCAAATGCCAGGCTGATGCGCACCCCCAGCCGGTCGATGAACCAGCCGGCCGGCAACTGCATCAGGGCATAGGTCCAGAAGAAGGCGCTGAGCACCAACCCCATCTCGGCGGCGTTGATGCCCAGTTCGGCGCGGATGGCCGGCGCGGCAATGGCCAGGTTCGCCCGGTCGATATAGCTGATGGCGTTGGCCAGGAAGCACAGGCCGATCATCAGCCAGCGAATCTTCGGCATGGTCCCCCCGGATATTCTTGCTGTTAATCAGGCGAGCTTGCTTGTCGCTTCCCAAAGACCGTTCAGATAGACCGCACCCAGCGCCCGGTCATACAGGCCGTAGCCCGGCTTGCCGGTCTCGCCCCAGATCATGCGGCCATGGTCGGGCCGCACATACCCTTCATAGCCGACATCGTGATAGGCCTTGACGATCGCCGCCATGTCCAGCGAGCCGCATTCGGACTTGTGCGCCGTTTCCTCGAAATCGCCGGCTTCGTTGACCTTGACGTTGCGCAAATGGGCGAAGTGGATGCGGCCCGCGGCCCCGAACTCGCGCACCAGCGCCTCGACATTGTTCTTGGGGCCGGCGCCCAGCGAACCCGAACACAGGGTCAAGCCGTTGGCGGGACTGTCCACGATGGCCAGCAGGCGCGCCAGGTCGTCGCGGTTCTTGACGATTCGCGGCAGGCCGAAGATGGGGCGCGGCGGATCGTCGGGATGGCAGGCCATCTTGATGCCGCTCTGTTCGGCCACCGGCACGATGGCCTTGAGGAAATAGGACAGATGCGCCCACATCTTCTCTTCGCCGACATCGGCATATTCGGCGAGCAGGCTTTTCAGCTCGTCCACCTTGTAGCTCTGGTCCCAGCCCGGCAGCGAAATGCCCTTGCTGGTGTCGATGGCGTCTACTTCCGCGGTGCTGAAGGTGAGTGTGGTGGAGCCGTCGGGCAATCCCTTGGCCAGGCTGGTGCGGGTCCAGTCGAACACCGGCATGAAATTGTAGCAGATGACCTTGATGCCGGCTTTGCCCAAGTTGCGGATGGTTTCCTGGTAATTGGCGATCAGCTTGTCGCGGCTGGGCTTGCCCAGCTTGATGTCTTCATGCACCGGCACGGATTCGATCACGTCCAGGGCAAAGCCATGCGCTTCCACCTTGGCCTTCAACGCCTGTATCTTGTCCAGCGGCCACACCTCGCCCACCGCCACGTCATATATGGCCGAGACGATGCCGTGCATGCCGGGGATTTGGCTGATGTACTGGAGGGATACCGGATCGCTGTCGCCGAACCAGCGGAAGGACATTTTCACGAGGGACGCTCCATGGACGTGGCGGTGATTTATAGCGCTATTGCCGCGTGACCCCTCAATTATTTCCCTGCCCGGGCGGCCAAAGCACCTATCCCTTCGCACCTGCAACCCAGCGGTTGGAAGACGGGGCGTGGCTTGCCGTCACCACCCAAGTTGATACCTTCCACCGACAACAATCAGGCGCCAGAAACGCCGTGAACAGGGGGACGAAATGTCTGACGACAAGAAGCTTTCGCGCAGCGGCATGATCCGCAGGTCGTTCCTTGCCGGCGCCGCCGCGGCCGCAGCCGCCGCCGGACCTGGCCTGGCGCAGCAGGGACCGGACGCACCCTATCGGCCCACGCCCAACAAGCGCATCGGCCAGCCGCTGGAAGGTCCCCATACCCCCAAGCTCACCATCTACATGAACGATTTGCTGGATAACGCCGAAGCGATCCGCATCAAGCAGTTGGGCATCAACTGGATCGATGCCGCGGCGGTGCCGGCGCAGCCCTGGGGCATGGATTACCTGCAGCCGCGGGTGAATGCGCTGAAGAAGCACGACATGAATCTCGGCATCCTGATGGTCCGCTGGTCCTACCAGGGGGGCCTGGACCCGGAAATGAACAAGATCGTGCGCGGGTTGCCGGGCCGCGACGAGGAAATCGCCAAGATCAAGCAGACCATCGTCAATATGGGCAAGCTGGGCATTCCGGTGCTGGAATGGAATTTCTACACCCACCGCGCCACCGACGGTTACAAGCAGGTGCCCGGCCGCGGCGGCGCCGGTTATGCGGATTTCAACTATGACCGAATGAAGGACTTGGCCCCGCTTCCGGCGGACGGCGCCGTGCAGAATTATGACGATACCTGGAAGCACTTGACCTACTTCCTCAAGGAAGTGATCCCGGTGGCCGAGAAGAACAACGTCGTCATGTCGGTGCATCCCAACGACCCGCCGGCGCCCATGAGCCGCGGCTCGGCCCAGGTGCTGAACAGCTTCTCGGACTGGAAGCGGCTGGTCGAGACGGTCAACTCGCCCTCCAACACCCTGACCTGGGATTGCGGCGTCACACGCGAACTGGGCGAAGATCCCATCGTGGTGGGCAACTGGCTGGCCAGCCGCAACCGCATCGGCCAGGTGCATTTCCGCAACGTGGTGATGCGCAAGCCCCGCCTGGACTATACCGAGGTCTTCCCGGACGACGGCGACAACGACATGTTCGAGGTGATGAAGCTGCTGGTGAAGAACAACTACAAGCGCCTGATCTTCCCGGAGCATCCCCGCGTGCTGGATACCGACAAGTTGCTCCCCGCAGAGGCGCAGACCACCAATTCCGGCTGGGCCTATAACGTGGGCCATTGCCGGGCGATGCTGCAGATCGCGCTGCGGCAGCTCCGCGGGCTGTAAACGCCGCGACCGGCGCAAAAGAAAAGGCCCCGCATCTTGCGATGCGGGGCCTTGTTCTTTGCGACGCCTTATTGCTTGACGATCTGCCCGTCGGGCAGGCGCACTTCGCCCCAGCCGCCATTCATCGGATCGGTGCGGTTGAAGGGCCGCTTGGCCGCCGCCGCTTCGTCGATCTCCATGCCCCAGCCCGGCTTGTCATTGGCCCAGAGATAGCCGTCCTTCATTTCCGGCACGCCGCTGAAGATTTCCCGCGTCGCGTCGTTGAACTCGGAATATTCCTGGATGCCGAAGTTGGTGATGTTGAGATCCATGTGCACCATCGCCATGTGGCCGATGGGCGAGACATCGCCCGGACCGTGCCAGGCGGTGCGGACATTGAAGATCTCGCCGAACGCCGCCACCTTGCGCGCCGGCGTCAACCCGCCCATCTGCGAGACATGCATGCGCATGTAATCGATCATCCGGTCCTTGATCAGCGGCGTCCATTCATGCGGCGAATTGAACAGCTCGCCCATCGCCAGCGGCGTGGTGGTCTGGCTGCGGATGTTGGGGAACCACATATTGTCTTCGGGCGATAGCGGGTCCTCCAGGAAGAACAACCGATACTGTTCCACATCCTTGCAAAGCTGCACCGCCTCGCTGGGGGTGTAGCGCTCATGGGCGTCGTGCAGCAGTTCGATGTCGGGGCCCAGTTCCTTGCGGGCGGCCTCGAACAGCGCCATGGCGCGGCGCTTGGCGCCTTCGCGCTCGAACACCGGGGCGTTGTGCAGGGACGGGATGCGCCTGCCGCCGGCGCGGCTGCCATAGCCGGCCATGCCCGGCACACCGACCTGGATGCGGACATGGCGAAGACCCAGGCCGATGTACTTCTTGGCGCTGTCGAGCACCTCGGAAATCTCGCTGCCGGAAGCATGGCCGTAGGTATCCACCGCCTCGCGCGCCTTGCCGCCGAGCAGTTGATAGACCGGCATGCCGGCCATGCGGCCCTTGATGTCCCACAGCGCCTGGTCCACGCCGCTGATGGCGTTGTTCAGGACCGGGCCGTTGCGCCAATAGGACGAGTTGTAAAGCATCTGCCAGGTGTCTTCGATCCGGTCGGCCGGCTTGCCGATCAGAAAGGGGCGCAGATATTTCTCCACCGCCGGCTTCACCAGGTCGGCGCGCTGGGTGAAGGTGGCGCAGCCATAGCCATAAAGGCCGGCCTGGTCGGTGGTGATCTTCACCACGGTCAGGCGCACGCCGGCGGGGGCGCATTCGATGACGGACACGTCGCGGATCTTCGGCGAGGGCATGCCGCGGGCGGCGCGGGCCAACGCGTCCTGCGCCTTGGCATCCTGGGCCGTCACCAGTGCGGCAGCCGCGGTGCTCGCCATCGCCGCGCCGAAAAATTTGCGTCTATGCATGGTATTTGCCCCTGGGTTTTGAAGTCTTTTTCGTTGCCGCGAACCTAAGTGGATGGGGCGAAAACCGCAACTTTTGTGTAGGTTACGACTCACGCCCATGCTGCGGCGCAACAGAAAGAATCGTGATGACAGACGCATATATCCTTCCGCCGCCGCCGCAACCGTCCGTCGCCGTGGCGGGCGAAACGCGCCGCTTCGCCGTGCGGCGGATTTTCTGCGTCGGGCGCAACTATGCCGATCATGCCCGCGAAATGGGCGCCGATCCGACCCGCGAATTGCCCTTCTTCTTCTGCAAGCCGGCCGATGCGCTGGTGGCGGATGGCAGCACCATTCCCTACCCGCCCCAGACCAGGGATTTGCAGCATGAGATCGAACTGGTGGTGGCCATCGGCAAGGGCGGCAGCAATATCGCGCGCGAGGCGGCGCTTGCCCACGTCTTCGGCTATGGCGTGGGCATCGACCTGACCCGCCGCGACCTGCAGCAGGAGGCCAAGGACAAGAAACGTCCCTGGGACTGGGGCAAGGGCTTCGACAATTCCGCGCCCTGCAGCGCGATTCACAAGGCGGCGACCATCGGCCATCCGGGCGCGGGCCGCATCCACCTGACGGTGAACGGCGCGGTGAAACAGGACGGCAACCTGGACCAGTTGATCTGGCCGGTGGCCGATTGCATCGCCTTTATCTCGCAATCCATGGCGCTGGCGGCGGGCGATCTGATCTATACCGGCACGCCCGCGGGTGTCGGCGCGGTGGTGGCCGGCGACGTGCTTAAAGGCGAGGTCGCCGGCGTGGCGAGCCTGAGCATTACCATCGCCCGGTAAGCCTGTTTACTTGCAGGTGCCGGCGGTCGGGGTGTGCGGCAATGGCCGTCCCGAGGTCGCGCCCGTAGGCTTGCCATTGTCCACCGCGGCCACGCCGTTGACGAACAAGCTCTGCACGCCTTCGGACAGCACCGCGGGATGGACATAGTCCGCCTTGGGCCCATAGCGGTTCGGATCGAACACCAGCACATCGGCGAAATTGCCGGCCTTCAGATAGCCGCGCCGGTCCAGCTTGAAGATGTCCGCCGTCAGCCCGGTGGAGTTGCGGATGAAGAAAGCCGTGTCGATGGTCTTCTTCTGCTTCACATAACTCGCATACTTGGTCGGGAAGGTGGCGTATTCGCGCGGATGGCCCGGGCCGCCATCGGAGCTGGTCACCGTCCAGGACTGCTTCATGAAGTTCTGCAGGTCGGCTTCGGAAATGTTGAACGACACCACCAACGCCTTGCCCTTGCTTTCGCGCAGAATCCGCAAAGCCGCGTCCAGCGGATCGACCTTCCATTCCCTGGCGATGGCGTCGAGATACTTGCCGCTCCAGGATTTGTCCGGTGCGGCATCGGCGCGGCCGGCAACGGATTCGCCCTTGGTCATCAGGATGGCATGCGCCCCGCCGCGGCGCTTCAGATTGTCCACCATCTCGGCCCTGATCCTTTTCATCAGCGCCGGATCGTCGAAGCGCTTGAGCATGGCGGCATCGCCGCCGTCCGACGCCCAGCGCGGGATCAGCGCCGCATCCAGGCCCGTGTGGGACGCCAGCCAGGGATAATTGTTGGCGGTGACATTCTGGCCCGAAGCGCGGGCCTCATTGATCAGCTTGATGACATCGGCGGACTTGCCCCACACCGCCGGCCCCAGCGCCTTGATGTGGGAGAAGTGCACCGGGATGCCGCCCTCGCGCCCGATCTGCAGCACTTCCTTGGTGGAGTTCAACAAGCCGATGGAATAGGAGGATTCGTCGCGCTGGTGGGTGTCATAGATGCCGCCGCGCTTGCCCGCCTCTTTCGCCAACGCGATCACTTCATCGGTCTTGGCGAAGCTCTGCGGCGCATAGAACAGCCCCGCCGAAAGCCCGATAGCGCCTTCGCACATGCCCTTGACCACCAGCGCCTGCTCCTTGGCCAGTTCTTCCGGCGTGGGCGCGCGCGACGCTTCGCCGATCACCCGGTGGCGGATTTCGCCGAAGCCGACATAGGACACGACATTGGTGCCGACACCTTGAGCGCTGTACCTGGCGAACTTGGCTTTCAGGTCGGGCGTGCCGTTGCCGTCAATCCCCAGGAACACGGTGGAGACGCCCTGTGTCGTCCAGGCGGCGATGGAGCGCTGCGCCTTGTCGGCCGAATCCAGAAAATGATCGGAATGGGTATGGGGATCGATCAGCCCGGGGGAGACGATCATGCCCTTGGCACTGATGGTGCGCCTGGCGCCCATCGGCGCCTTGGGACCGACATAAACAATCTTGTCGCCCGTGATCGCGACATCGCCGGTAAAAGGCTTGGCGGTGGAGCCGTCATAGACCGTGCCGCCGGTGATCAGCACATCGGCCTGCCCGCTCTGGCCGAACGCCGAGCCGGTCAACACCAGGGCCGAAGACAGCATCAGGCCCGCTGCCAGGCACGATCTGGAAATTTGCATAAGCTTCCCCTTCTTTGCCGGCAGTGCGCCCGCCGATCACCCCATCGGCGGAAAGTTTAGGCCGGGGGTAAAGGGCGTCAATGCCCGCCAGTGGCGCCGGCCTGATATTATTGGTATTTCAGGGCCCAAAATCGCCCACATGTGAGCAGGGACACATCATGAAGCTCGATACCACCGCCTCCGGCGTCTATTCCATCGCCCCCACGCCGTTCCTGGAGGATGGCGCCATCGACTGGACCTCGGTGGACCGCATGACCGACTTCTATTTCGAAGCCGGCTGCAATGGTTTCACCATCCTGGGCGTGCTGGGCGAAGCCTCCAAGATGGATGCGGAAGAGGCGCTGGCGCTGGCGGACCGCGTCATCAAGCGCGCCAAAGGCAAGCCCATCATCGTGGGCGTGTCGGCGCCGGGTTTCGCCGCCATGCGCTCGCTGTCGCGCAAGGTGATGGACATGGGCGCAGCGGCGGTGATGATCGCGCCGGGCGCAGGCCTGAAGACCGATGACCAGATCACCGGTTATTTTCGCAATGCCGTGGAAGCCATCGGCGGCGACATTCCCTGGGTGCTGCAGGACTATCCCCATTCCACCGGCGTTGTCATGTCCAATGGTGTGGTCAAGAAAGTGGTGACGGAAAATCCATCGCTGGCCATCCTCAAGCATGAGGACTGGCCGGGGCTGGACAAGATCACCACCCTGCGCGGCTGGGAAAAAGACGGCTCGATGCGCAAGATCTCCATATTGATCGGCAACAACGGGCTGTTCTTCGACTTCGAGCTGGACCGGGGCGTGGACGGCGCCAATACCGGTTACGCCTTCCCCGACATGCTGGTCGAGATGGTCAAGCTGAACAAGGCGGGCAAGCGCGATGAAGCCCATGACCTGTTCGACGCCCACCTGCCGCTGTTGCGTTACGATCACCAACCCGGCGTGGGGCTGGCGGTGCGCAAATATGTGATGCAGAAGCGCGGCATCCTGAGCACCGCGGCGATGCGCAAGCCCGCGCCCGCCTTCACCGCCGAAACCCGCGGCGAAGTGGATTACCTGATGGCGCGGCTGGCCAAACGCGATCCGCGCGCCAAGGTCTAGCTAGCGAACACGATAGACCTTGTACATGCGCTGCTGGCCCGCCACCGTCATGGTGTAGGTCCGCATCGCATCGGGCGCGATGGTCACCAGGGTGCTGGGCCCGGCCCGGCCCCAACGGGCGGGATGATGGGTCTCATCCTCCGGCTTCTGTTTCCAGACCTGGCCGTCGGCCAGGGTGACGGTGAAGGCGCCCTTGCGGTCCAGGGTGAAAGACTGCATCGGCACATTGCGCACGATCGGCTTGAGCTTGGCGAACACGCCGTCGAGCATGCCATCCCGGCGGCGATGCATGGGCGGCGAGCCTGACGGCGCGGGCGCGTCCGACGCGACCATGGCGCGCGGCGGCGGCACATAATCCAGCGGCGGCGCCGGACGGGCGGCGACTTGCCCACCCTCGGCAAGCCCCAGCACGCCGCGCATCGGCGCGGCGGCAGCGTAATAGCAATCCAGCCAGGGCCGGTCGCCGGCCACGCGATTGCAGCCGGCGGCGCCGGCCATCACATCGTCGCGGGCCGCTTCATCGCGCGGCACGCCGCCGGCGGGCGGCGCCGCGGCCAGCTTAACCTGGGCCGGGAGCGCCGGCGGCATGCCCAGCGCGGCGCGCACCGGCTGGGCGGCGCCGTAATAGCAATCCAGCCATAGGCGGGAATCGGCCACGCCGGCGCATCGGAAGGCACCGGACAGGGCTTCGTCGCGCGGCCGCGCCTGGGCGGGCGCGGCGGCCAGCACGGCGCAAACCGGCACCAGAAACCACCACAACAGACGCATGCGCTCTTCCTCTACCCGGACGGCGGTCTTCAGCCGCCATCGGCGCAATTGAAACAAAATCAAGCGCCGGGGGCCAGACATATTGCCCGCCATGCTAGTTCCGGTCGGGGCTTGTCAGGAAGGCGAGCGCCAGGGCGTTGAATTCACCGGCATAGCGCAAGTGAATATTGTGCTTGCCGTCGGGGAATATGTGCAGCCGCGATCCGGCGATGCCGCGATGAATCGCTTGCGGATGAGAGACCGGTACAAGCGGGTCCTTGGCGCCGTGCAGCACCAGGGTGGGACATGTCACCTGGGCCAAGAGGCCGGCATAGAGATCGCCGCCGGCATGGAACAATGCTTCCTGTCCGGCGACGTAAGCGTCCCACAAATCGTCCAGTTCATCGCCATAGACGGCGCGCATGGCTTCGGCCGCGCGCGGCGACCAGGCCGATATGTTGCGGATGTCGTTGAAGGCGGCGATCTCTTCCGCCGTCAGGAAGGACTGGCCGCCGAACACCACCAGCCGGGACACGCGTTCCGCATGGGTGGCGGCCATGATGGTGGCGATATTGGCGCCGTCGCTCCAGCCGATGATGGAAAATTGTTCGTGCCCCAGCGTTGTCATCAGCGCCAGCATGTCGGCGGCGTCGCGATGGTAGAAATCGAGCGGATATTCGCGCTCGGGCGGACGGGACTTTCCATAGCCGCGCGGGTCGGGCGCGATCACCTGAAAGCGCCGCGCCGCAAACCAGTCAATTTGCGCGGAAAAATCGCCCGCGCCGGTGCCCAGCGCGCCGGGGATCAACAGCAGCGGCGCACCCTGCCCCGCCTGCTCAAAATGCAGATGCATCAGCGCTTCTTGGGCAGGGCGAAGACATAGACCGCCTGGCCGGTCTGGGAGCGGTGCACTTCCTGCAGCATGGTGGCGGGCTTCTGCACCGGGCTGCCGCCCTGGGTGCCGGTGGTGACGGCGACGAACTGCTCGCCGTCCACGCTGTAGGTGACGGGAAAGCCCTGCACGCCGGTGCCCAGCCGCGTGTCCCACAGCGTCTTGCCGGTCTGGACGTCGAAGGCACGGAACACGCGGTCGAAATCGCCGACAAAGCCCAGCCCGCCGGCGGTGGAAATGATGCTGGTGAGGAACGGCGCGCGCTGCTGGAAGGTCCAGACCGGCTTCAGGGTCCTGGCCTCATAAGCCGAGATGCGGCCCAGATTGCCGTTGCTGCCGGGCATTTCATAGAATTTCTGGCCGCCGCCGCCGAACATGGCGCAGGTCTGGCTCAGCGGCACCAGAAACAGGTCATGGGGCTGGTCATAGCTGGTGGCCGGCCAGTCATGGCCGCCTTGCGGACTGGGACAGGAGGCGATCGCCACGCCGGGCTTCTGGTTGATGATGTCGTCGCGATAGGTGGGCCGGCCGGTCTTCTTGTCGAACTTGGTCCAGACATTCTGGAAAACCGTCTGCGCCAGATCCAAGAACTTGCCGTTGGTGCGATCCAGCTTCCACAGGATGCCGGTCTTGCCCACTTCCAGCACGACTTTCTGATCGCCATGGTCGATCAGCACGCGCTCATAGACCTCGTCCAGGTCCAGCGATTCACCCGGCGCGTTCTGGTAATACCATTTCATCTTGCCGGTATCGGGATTGAGCGCCAGCGTGCTGTTGGAGAACAGGGCATCGCCCGTCGTGCCACGCTCGTCCTGGCGCGACGGCTTGGCCTGGCCGGTGCCCCAATAAGTCAGGTTCAATTCCGGATCGTAGGAGCCAGTGATCCAGGCATCGGCGCCGGCGCGCTGGTCGTTGGTCAGATTGCCCCATGTGTCGCCGCCCGGCGTGCCCTTGTCGGCGATGGTGAGCGTCTTCCACAACAGTTTGCCGTCGGCGGTGTCATACGCCGCGATCCAGCAGTGATCCAGCACCGAGAGATCGTCGCAGCGCGTCAGGCCCACCAGCAGCTTGCCCTTGATGACAATCATGCCGCCGACCTTGTCGTTCTTGTAGCTGGAGATTTTGGTCGCCCAGACTTGCTTGCCGGTGCGCGCGTCCAGCGCATGCACCGTGGCGCTGGTGGCGCCGTAGAACAGAAGATTGCCGTGCAGCGCCATGGTGCGGGTGGCGTTGTCCAGATTGTCCGCCACCGGGCCGATGCGGTTTTCCCAGATCAGTTCGCCGGTCCTGGCATCCACCGCCTGCACCGTGTTGGTGCGGTTGTTGGACAGGAACATGGTGCCGTCATGCACCAGGGGATTGAATTGCTGGCGGCCGCCCTCGTCCATGGCATAGACCCAGCGCAATTGCAGGTTCGCCACGTTGGAGGTGTTGATCTGCTTGAGGCGGCTGAAATCCCAGGCCTGGTAATTGCCCCGGTGCATCAGCCAGTCTTTTTCGTCGGGATGGGTGAGCATCGCGTCGGTGACGGGCGTGTAGTTCTTCACCGTGCCGGCAACGACCAGACCCATCTGCAGCACGGGGGCTGCGCGACGGGCCGCCGGCGTGACGGCAACGGTTGCATCCAAAAGACCCGCCGGGGTCTTGCCGGTGGCAAAGCCGGCGATGGGAGCCTTGGCCGTGCCGTCAAAGGCGCTGCCGCCGGGCGCCGCGCCATTGGCCTGGAAGATGAACGCCGCGATCTGCTGATACGTCTCCACCGGCAGCGTTTCGCCTTTGCCCAAGGGCATCGAGGCCTTGATCACTTCGTAAAGTTCGTTGGCGCCGCGCTTGCCCCAGTTTCCCATGAAGGCCGCGCCCGCCAGCGCCGGGGCTTCGCCGCTGCCCGCCAGAGTCCTGGTGTGGCAGGAGGCGCAGTTCTCCAGGAAGGCGGCGTGGCCGGCCGTGGCCTGGGCGGCGGTGAACGGCCCGGGCGTCTGGGGTGCCTGGGAGATGGCGCTGCCGGCGCCAAGCATGGTGACCGCGGCAATCGCCGCCAGAACCCAACCCCGCTTCAGACCGTGGATCATGGACATCTTCCTAGCGGGTTGGGGTGTCGAGCTGCGGCAGGAACCACGGGCCGGGCTGCGGCACGCCGGGGGCGGCATCGAAATGCCGGGGCAACAGCCAGCCCCACAGATTGCCGGTGGGCGCTTTCTGGCTGTCGATCTGCACATAGAGCTTGCCGGTGCGGAAGGCGGCTGCCTGTTTGGCGTTCAGGGTCAGCGTGCCGGATACCGTGCCGCTGTCGGCCGGGGTTACGGTGAGATCGAAGCTCTCGGTCCCCGGCACCCCGATCGCGACCCCGACCGTGAGATGGGCCCTGGTGGCTTGTGACGGCAGGCCGCCGAAACTTCCGCTGATGGTCAGGGTTTTGCCATTCAGGGTGGCGGTGGCCTCGCCCCGGCCCAGCATGTCCTTGTTGTTGGTCAGGTCCAGCGGCATGGGCCCCAGATTTGCCTGATAGGTATCGGCGCCAAAGGCGGGACCGCAAGCCAGCAGAGCCGCCATTGCGGGCGCTGCCAGGCGGCGAAGCGATCTTGGTGTCATGGATGAACCTTTCCAGCCGGGAGCGAAGTCTGTCCCAGCTTGCCGCCCCATTCAATTGCCGGCGGCAAGCCCCGGCCAACCCGGCGGGGCGATCACCGGATCAGCGCGCGGCCTGCTGCTGGCCGTCATAGAAAAAATTGATGCTGTCGGGCACGGCACAGCCGCTGCCTAGCTTGGCCACCACATCGGCGCGCACCGCGATCAGCGAATGGGTCGCCAGCGCCTTGGTGCGCAGCCGGCCCACTTCCGCCGCGCTGAACGGCCTGGTGCCCTTGGGCGCGCTGTTGCCGCCCAAGCCGAACACCACGAAGTTCATCATGTCCGCCAGTTGCTGGTTATCGGTGATGGCGGAATAGGCGATATTGGGCAGGCGGATCAGGTAATCGCGGCCCTCGCGCGTGCACATGAAGTAACCCACCCGGTCGCGCAGCACCGGAATCTCGGCCGGCGCGGAATCGCCCTGCATGCCGTGGCAGCCGCTGCAATGCTCGACATAGTCCGATTGGGGGGTGGTGAGCTCCGGCAAGCCTTGAAGTTCGGGCAGCAGCGGTGCGGCACTTGCCGATACAACGGCCAGAAGCAAGGCAGCGCCGGCAGCGAATTTCACGGCACGATCTTCTTGGCGGCCAGCGCCGCATGCTGCGCCGCCATGTCGGTGGGCGAGATTTTGGGTTGCGCGCGCACCGTCTTGATCTCGGCGGCCGTATAGGCGACCTGCTTGTGATCCAGCCCCGTGATGTAAGTCAGCACCGAGGCGATATCCTCATCCGACAGCGTGTCCACCGGCGGCATGATGCCCAGGATCTGCTCGCCGTCCACCATGATGCGGCCGCTGATGCCGTTCAGCACCACCTTCGCCAGGAAATGACCTGACCGGGTCTTTTTGTACCAAGCGGTTTGAGAGAAACTGACTTGGAAAGGACCTTAGTTATGCCGAAGAAGTGTTTTAGCGCGGAGCAGATAGTGATTTTGCTACGCCAGATTGAAGTTTTGATCTCTCAGGGCAAGGGTGCC
>CANJJD010000040.1 GCA_947474645.1 Alphaproteobacteria bacterium
AGCAATGGTGCTGGTAGAGGTGGTAACCAGATCGGCACGCTTTGCCATCTCTTCGATCATTGGATACTCTGGGATTACATCTTTGATGTAGCCATTCCACGGTCGGATGTTGAAGTGGTCATCGTCTGTCTCGTAGACAATAGCCTTGCCGTGGTTGGCAAAAACCAACCACCCCCCCCCCCCCCCCGCCCCCCGCGCGCGATCAGGCAATGGCGAGGTTCGCAACTTGGTGACCTTGGGCGGCAAGAATGTGGATCTGGGTTATCTGGACCAGAAGTCTCTCACCATCACCATTCCCGGATCGGCGCGCGTGAGGGCCGAAGGCAAGGTGGAAAAGCTGACCGTGTCGATCTTCGGATCGGGAAAAGCCGATTTGGGCAAGCTGGCGGCGGGGGATGCGAAAGTCAGCATCTTCGGCCGCGGCGATGCTTACATTGCCCCCAGCGGGACTGTGGATGTGTCCATCAAGGGCTCCGGCACTGTGCATATGCGAGCCCGGCCCAAGTCCGTCAGCCAATCCGTGCAGAGTTCCGGTCAAGTGCTAGCGGAATATTAGGCGCCCACCCACATCGGTGTTGCCGGCGGGTATTCGCAAGTGCAGCGAAGCTGGACATTGCCCCGGGCGGGCGCATTATTCCCGCCAGCAGGTTCGTTTTGCGGGCCGATAAAAACAACGGGGTGGAACATGAATATCGCCGTCAGCTCTACGATCGATCGGGTACCGGCTGCCTTGCGCGGCTGGCTGGCCAAGCCGAGGCCCATGCTGATCAACGGTAAGTGGGTCATGGCCAAGTCCGGCAAGACTTTCGACGTGCATGACCCCGCCACCGAGATGAAGTTGGCCAGCGTCGCCGAAGGCGATGCTGCCGATATTGACGAGGCGGTGCGCGCCGCCCGCCGCGCCCTGGAAGAGGGACCCTGGAGCCGCTTGTCGCCGGCGGCGCGGGGCCGGATGATCCACCGCATCGGCGACCTGATCCTGGCCAACCTGGACGAGCTGGCGCAGCTGGAAAGCCTGGACAATGGCAAGCCCTTCAGTGTGGCGCGCGTCGCCGACGTGCCGCTGTCGGCCGACATGTTCCACTATATGTCCGGCTGGTGCACCAAGATCGAAGGCAAGCACATCCCGCTCAGCGCCCTGGCGGCGGGCGGGCAGTATCTGTCCTTCACTCGGCCCGAGCCGATCGGCGTGGTGGGCCAGATCATTCCGTGGAATTTCCCGCTGCTGATGGCGGCCTGGAAGCTGGCGCCCGCGCTGGCCACCGGTTGCACCGTGGTGCTGAAAGTGGCGGAAGAAACCCCGCTATCGGCCCTCCGGCTGGGCGAGATCCTGATGGAAGCCGGGCTTCCCGATGGCGTGGTCAATATCGTGACCGGCTTTGGTGAAACCGCCGGCGCGGCGCTGGCGGCACATCCTGATGTGGACAAAGTCGCCTTCACCGGCTCCACCGAAGTGGGGCGGCTGATCGTGCAGGCGGCGTCGCGCGACCTGAAGAAGGTCAGCCTGGAGCTGGGCGGCAAGTCGCCCAACATCATCCTGGGCGATGCCGATGTGGACGCGGCCATTGCGGGCGCCACCGCCGGCATCTTCTTCAACCATGGCCAGTGCTGCAACGCCGGCTCGCGCCTGTTCGTGCAGGAAAAGATCTTCGACAAGGTGACGGCGGGCATCGCCGCCAACGCCGCCAGGATCAAGATCGGCGTGGGCATGGACCCCGAAACCGAAATGGGTCCGCTGGTGTCCGAAGTCCAGCATGGCCGGGTTAAAGGCATTCTCAAGTCCGGCCTGGAAGAGGGCGCCCGCGCCCTGACTGGCGGCAGCGCCATCGGCAATCGCGGTTACTTCGTCCAGCCCACCGTGCTGGTGGACACCAAGCCCAACATGAAAGTGGTGCGGGAAGAAATCTTCGGGCCGGTGCTGGTGGCGACGCCCTTCAAGGACGCCGACGACAAGCTGATCGCCGCCGCCAACGACACCATCTACGGGTTGGCCGCCGGGGTCTGGACCAAGGACATTGCCAAGGCCAACCAGATCGCCAACCGCCTGAAAGCCGGAACGGTGTGGATCAACTGCTACCATGTCTTTGATTCGGCGCTGCCGTTCGGCGGCTACAAGCAGTCGGGCTGGGGCCGCGAGATGGGCCAGGCGGTGCTGTCCAACTATCTGGAGACCAAGGCGATCACCACCAACATCAGCTAAGGTGTTCGGGGCGAGGGGATGTATGCGTAAACTTGTATTGGGCGTGGCGTTGGCCGCGTTGGCGACGCCCGTCTGCGCGGCCGATTCCTTCGAGACGCGGCTGGCGCCGTCGCCGCTCACCGACGGCACCCGCGTGAATATCACCGGCGAAGGCCGCGCCAGCGTCCGGCTGGACGGCAACAGGCTGACCGTCACGGGCGATTTTCGCGGCCTGGTGACCAACGCCACCACCGCCGAACTCTATGACGGGGCGGGCATCGCCATGTTCGGCCCCAAGGCGTTCGACCTGACGGTAACCCCGGCAACCGCCGGTACCATTTCGGGCAGCGTCACCTTGAGCGCCAGACAGGCCGCCGCCCTGCGCGCCGGGCACTTCTATGTCCAGGTCAACAGCCAGAAGGCGCTGGACGGCAATCTCACCGGCTGGCTGCTGCCGCCCCATCCCTTTGCCGGCGAGAATGTGCCGGTGTCCGGTCCCGGCTTCCTGCCGCAATTCGATGTAAAGCCATGAAAAAAATTCTCGCTGGTTCTGTTGCCGCTGCCGCGCTTCTGGGCGCAGGCGCTTACGCCCTGGAAAACGGGCCCTTCGCGGAAGATCAGGCGCGGGCCGGGCGCCCCCTGTATGTCGCCAACTGCGCCGCCTGTCATGGCCCCGAACTGAAGGGCGCTGGCGAGGCGCCGCCGCTGGCCGGCACCACCTTCATGGCTGCCTGGGGCAAGCGCACAATCGAAGAATTCTACAATCTGATCAAGGCCTCCATGCCCTATGGCAAGGGCAACAGCCTGGACGCCGACACCTATCGCAAGATCACCGCCTATGTTCTGGCGGCCAATGGCGCCAAGGGTGGACCCGCGCCTTTGACCGGCAGCGAAACGGTGCGCATTGCCGCCATCGCCGATGGCAAGATGCCCGAAGGCCTGGCCGCGCCGGCGCCCGCGCGCGCCGCGGCCGCGCCGAAACCGGCGACCTCCTATCCCCAGACCCGCTTCGGCCTGACCGTGGCCGGTTCGCTCAAAAGCTATAATCCCGTCACCGATGCCATGCTGGCCAAGCCCGCGGATGGCGACTGGCTGATGTATCGCCGCAACTACCAGGGCTGGAGCCATTCGCCGCTCAATCAAGTGACGGCCGGCAATGTGAAGGGCCTGCAACTGCAATGGTCCTGGGCGATGAACGAAGGCGGCGCCAGCCAGGTCACGCCTATCGTCCATGACGGCATCATGTTCCTGTCCAACACCGCCAACACGGTGCAGGCGCTGGATGCGAAAACCGGTGAGCTGATCTGGGAAAACCGCATCGGCCCGGCGCCGGAGCGCGCCTATGGCGCCACCCGCAGCCTGGCGCTGTATGGCGACAAGGTGTTCGTGCCCACCACCGACGCCAAGCTCTATGGTTTGGATGCCAAGACCGGCAAGATCGTCTGGTCCACGGTGATCGCGGACGCCAGGGAAGGCTATTCCAACACCGGCGGCGCCATCGCCATCCGCGGCAAGGTGCTGGTGGGCCTGACCTACTGCAACCGCTATGACACCAAGCATTGTTTCATCAGTGCTTATGACGCCAATACCGGCAAGGTGGCGTGGCGCTTCAAGACCATCGCGCTGAAGGGCGAACCGGGCGGCGACACCTGGAACAACCTGCCCAACGAATTCCGCCAGGGCGCCGAGACCTGGATCGCCGGCACCTATGATCCGGAGCTGAACACGACCTATTGGGGCACGGCGCAGTCCAAGCCCTGGACGCGCGCCAGCCGCGGCAGCGGCGCCGGCGCGACCTTGTATGCCAATTCGACCCTGGCGCTGGATCCGGACAACGGCAAGCTGAAATGGCATTACACCCATGCGCCGGGCGAGAATTTCGACCTGGATGAAGTGTTCGAACGCGTCCTGGTGAATCACGGCGCCGACAAGGATGTGCTGACCATCGGCAAGGTGGGCGTGTTGTGGAAGCTCGACCGCGAGACCGGCAAGTACAAGGACAGCGCCCAGACCTTGTTCCAGAATGTCTATGAGACGATCGATCCCAAGACCGGCATTCCCACCTATCGCAAGGATGTGCTGGCGGCCAAGGTCGGCGACTGGATTTCCTCCTGCCCCGGACCGGCGGGCGGCCATGACTGGCCCGCCACCAGCTATGATCCCAAAAGCGATTTGATGGTGATCCCGCTGCACCAGAGCTGCGTGATGATGCGCGCCGAGCCGATGGAAAAGAAGATCGGCGTGGGCGGCAACGCAGCCTCCCAACGCATGTTCGAGATGCCGGGCACCGATGGCAACCTGGGCAAGCTGATCGCCTACAACACCAAAACCATGAAGGCGCTGTGGAGCTTCCAGCAGAAGGCGCCGTTCCTGACCGGCGTGCTCACCACCGGCGGCGGCGTGGGCTTTGTGGGGGATTTTGACCGCCGCTTCCGCGCCTTTGAAACCGCCACCGGCAAGACCTTGTGGCAGACCCGCCTTCCCACCAGCGTGCAGGGCCATGTGGTGAGTTATGCGGTGGACGGCAAGCAGTATATCGCGGTGGAAAGCGGGCTGGGCGGCGGCAGCCCGGTGGGCAAGCCCACCACCCTGATGCCCAATGTGCATTTTCCGGGCAACGGCGCGGCGATCTTCGTCTTTGCCTTGCCGGATTAGTGGACCGGACTAGCGCTTCAAGCCGAAGGCGTAGACACGCGCATCGTGCGAGACCAGGAACACCTTGCCCGCCGCCACCGCCGGCTGGCTGAAATGCACCCAGTCGTTGATCTTGCCGCTGGAGTACAGCTCCTTGCCGGTCGCCGCATCCATCGCCACCAGCATCATGCTGGTCAACGGGGTGGAGCGGAATTTCGACAGGGCCTCGATTGTTTCCGGCTTTTCGCCTGGTTTGGGCTGGCCATGCTCTTCCAGGTTCTGGAAATGCTGCTTGGTCTGCTCGCCGGTCTGCACCGCATAGACCACGCCATTGGCCACCGCGATATTGTCGGGCACCGTCAGGTCGCGTGATATCCAGGCGGGCGCCAGCGCGATGCGGCCGCCATCATCCACCACTTTCAGCGCCATGACGCTGCCATGCGGGGCGGCGCCGTTGCTGGCGGGAAACTTGTAGCCATCCTTGCCCGGCGGTCCCCACATCGGCACATAGACCAGCCTTTCGCCAGCCGCCGTCACCGTGGTGGAGATTTGCCCGAACACGCCCTGGCCCCAATAGCTTTCCGCGTCATTGCCCAGGCGCGGCGACTGATAGAGCGGCGTGTTGTGCTCGCGTCCGCCCAGGCTGGCGGTATCCAGCAGATAGACCACGCCTTCCTTGGACGAGGTCACCAGCAGCGTGCGTTCCTTGAACGGAAAAATCGCCGGGCTGCCGGAGCCCAGATCCAGGTCCTTTTCGTTCAGCACCGTCCAGCTTTTCGGGGTGAAGGAATCGGCGACGCCGTAAGCCTTGGGCGTCACCGCGATCACGGCATTGCCGAAGATTCCGCCGGCCGGATCCTTGGCGCCATCGGCGGTCTGGACATAGACGCCCTTGGGCCCGGCGACCGGCCCGCCGCGTCCCCAGGGACCAGCGGGACGGCCGCGCCCGGTATAAAAGCGCGACAGGCGGGGATGCGCCGGATCGCTGATGTCCATGGCCGACACCGCGCCCGCCTCGATCGGCTGGGCCGCGTCGCCGCCGCAGCCGCGGCCCGATGTGGTGTAGATGACATTGTCGATCAGGTTCAGGCTCCAGTTGCGGCTGAACGGCGCCACCAGGGGCATCGGCGTCAGCTTTTCCTCGCCCGTACCCAGGCTGACGCCGCGCAGCTTGCCGTCGCTCATGGTGAAATAGATCACGTCCGCAGCGCGATCGATCACCGGCGTGGCCTGTTCGGTGTTGGAGCAGTTGGTGGTGGCGGGGCGCTGCGGCTTGGCCGCATTGGGGAATGTTTTCTGCCACACGGTCTTGCCGCTGTCGGCATCGATGGCGAACAGCGTGTCGTCAATCCCGATGGTGAAGACGAGGTCCTTGTTGCCCTGCGCCGTCACCACGCCCTGCGCCACCAGGGGCGCGGTCAGGGTGGACAGCGCCACATCCCGGGGCGCGGTGGTGAGCTTGGCATTCCACAACAGTGTCAGCCGCCCGACATTCTGTGGCGTCAGGGTATTTTCCGCTTTGTTCCAGCCGCTGCGCTGCGCGTCATAGCCAAAGGTAAGCCATTCGCTGGCGGCCTGTGCCGCGCCTGCGCTCGATGCAAGAAGGGCGGCAAGCCATAATGCTTTCATCAGCGACCCCTCACCGTCAAACCGCCTGCCTGCCACAGGGACGCGGCCGCAGGGCTGGTGACATAGCGCAGGAAGGCCTCGGCCGCCGCCGCTTGCGGCGCCTTGTCCGCCACCGCCACATGGATGTCCACATAGGCGCCCAGCTCTTCCGGCAGCGACGCCACCAGCGCGATCTCCTTGTGCGGCAGGATCTCGCTTTCGAATTGCAGGGCGCTTTCGGCGTCGCCGTTGATCAGGCCGGCGGCGCCGTTGCCCTTGCTGCTGATCACGCCATGCACACCGGCGAATTCGGGACGCTTGAGCAGCCGGTCGATCATGGCTGCGCCCAGGCTGCCGCGCGCCGGATCGGGATTGGAATAGACCACGCCGTTATAGGATTTCAGGACGGCGACCAGCTTTGGCACCGTGGAGATGTCGGGATGGGGAGCCCCGGCCTTCACCGCCAGGCCGATATTGACCCGGCCCAGCGGCGCGCGGCTGGCGGCTTTGATGGCGCCGGATTTCGCCAGCCCGTCCATCAGGTCCGGCGTGTGGAAGACGATGTCGGTGGGCTGGGCGGTGACGCCTTGCGAAAGCTTCAGCAACTCGTGGGAGCGCACCGTGACCTGCGTTCCGGTATCCCTGGTGAAGGCGGCGGCGATGGCTTTCAGCCCGGCATTGGCGACCACGGGCGGCGACAGGACCTGAATCTCCACGGCCTGCGCATGGCCCAGGGCAAGGCTCAGAAAAATACCCAGCAATGCCAGCCGTTTCATCCCGTATCCTGTTGATTATATTGAATTATTTTTGGACGTTCCGCCTGTGACATCATCCTGCGGCGCGTCTCTTTCGTCAATGGCGGCAAACCCAAGACGGGTTTGCCCGATGCGTCTATAGTGGCGGCAGGGGTGTCATCATGAACAGACTTATCTCGCTATCCGCCGCGTTGCTGCTGCTGTGTCCACCTGCGGCGCTGGCCGCCACGGATTTTTCCGGTACCTGGGAATTCGCCGTCCGCGAGTTCGGCGATCACAATTTTTACCTGCCGCTGACCGATGGCCGCCTGACCCTGGAAAAACAGGGCGCCGGCTATGTCGCGCATCACAACAAGCTCACCTTGAGCGGGCCGGCGGACAATAGCGGCCTCAAGCTGGCCTGCCAGCAGGACGGTAAATCCTGCGGCAGCTTCGCGCTCAAAATGTCGGGCGCCCAGCTTTCGGGCAGCGGCACTCTGCTCGGCGTTCCCGTCACCTTCAGCGCCAGGCGCCCGGCGACGCGCCCGGCCCAGGCCTCGGTGCATGATTACAAGCCGCTGGGTTTCCACAATTTCTATTCGCCGGCCTATCCGCCGGTGCTGCGCATCTTCCCGGGTGACAGCATCAAGACCCGCACCCTGGATAGCCGGGGCCAGGATTTCGACCTCAAGCCGCTGGCCCCGCGCGGCAATCCCCTGACCGGGCCCTTCTATGTCGAAGGCGCCATGCCCGGCGACACGCTGGTGGTGCATCTGGACCGGGTGCGCACCAACCGCGACAGCGCCTATCAGACCAACCTGATCGCAAACACCGCGCTGGAGGCAGGTTACCTGCGCGAACTGGCCAAGCACGATCCCGGCTTCACCAACTGGAAGCTCGACGCCGCGGCCGGCACCGCCACCATCGTCAATCCGTCCGGCAAGATGGGCGGCTATACCGTCAAGCTCTCACCCATGCTGGGCTGCGTCGGCGTGGCGCCGCCGCGCGACGAAGTGCTGGGCAGCGGCCATCTGGGCCCGTATGGCGGCAACATGGATTCGCCGCAGGTGCGCGAAGGCGCCACGCTTTATATTCCGGTGTTCCAGCCCGGCGCGCTGCTGTATTTCGGCGATGGCCATGCCCAGCAGGGCGAAGGCGAGTTGCCGGGCCAGGGCCTGGAGACTTCGCTGGACGTGCAGGTGACGGTGAACCTGGTGCAGAACAAGGCGCTGGGCCAGGCCCGCCTGGAAAACACCGATTATGTGATGATCATGGGCAGCGGCGTGACGGTCGACGCCGCCATGCGGAGCGCCACCACCGAGATGAGCCGCTGGCTGGCCGACACGTACGGCCTGACGCCGCAGGACATCGCGGCATTTCTGGGCACGGCGATGGAGTATGACATCGCCGAAGTGGTCGACAGCGAATATGGCGTCACCGCCAAGGTGCGCAAGGAAGCCCTGGCGCAGATCCGCAAGTAGCGGTCAGCGCCCCTGGTGGCGGAAGATGCGGCCCTTGGCCATGTGCTGATTCTTGGGACCGCCACGGCCCGTGCCCTGTGACAGGAACTGCTGGTGCGCGGGCACCGGCTTGGGCGGAACGGCCGGTTTCGGCTTGGCCGCGGCTGACGCTTCTGCTGGAGCGGGAGCCGGTTCAGCGGCAGGCTTGGCCGCAGCTTTCGCCTGGACCGGCTTGGCCTTGGCGGCGGGTTTGGTATCGACCTTGGCAGGTTTCTTGGCTGGCTTTTTGGCCATGACGTATTCCTTCAATGGGCGCGTTACGGCTTGACGCTGGCGACCTGCTTGTCGCCGTTCTGCACCTGGTTCTGCGGCTTTTTCGGCTCCTGCGCCGGCGGCGCCGCAACGGGCTTCTTGGGCTTCTTGGCCTGGAAGCCGCCTTCCGGATGCTTTTTGTATTCCTGCATCCAGGGCGGATAGCCGTCCTCGTCTTCGTTCGCATAATGCTGGCGATACAAGGTCGACATGAAATAGTCGGCGCTGGGCAACCCGTTCATCAGGCCTTCAGTGGCGCCGACGCCAAACTCCATCGTGCCGGGCGGCACCAATTGCGGCACGCGGATATCCGCGCCCTTGATGGTGGCGGCCTTGATGTTCTGGAACACCTGCTTGCGTTCTTCCTCGCGCGCCAACTTGGGCACTTCCATCGCGAGGTTTTCCGGATCGACCACATAGGCGCTGGCCGCCTTGATGCTATAGACCGACGAGATGCCGTCATTTTTTCCGGTCTTGGCGTTGTACATGCCGTCGGCGTTGCGGCGCAGGGCAAAATAGAGCGAGACATGGTCTTCATGCTCACGGATGCCCTGTTCGCTGCCATTCTGGGCAAAGGTATTCTCGGCATAAAGTTCGCGCCAGTCGCGATAGCCGGCCAGCAGGCCGGTGGCGGTAAGGCCATCGGCCGACATGTTCAGGCGCACTTTGCCCTTGGCAAAGTTGGTGTCGCCGGTCTGGTCATAGAACCAGGCGATGCGCGGGGTGTGCAGGCGCTCGACCTGTTCGGTCTCCACCACGCCATTGCGGACCTTGGCTTTCAGCTTGGTGTACTGGGCCGAGTGCAGCACGCGGTAGGAATAATCCACCGCGACGCTGCCGCGCGCGTCCTTGACGATCTTGTCCGGCGAATAGCCGATTTCCAGCGTGGCGTTGTCGTCGTTCATCGGGTCCTTGTTGCCCGAAACGCGAATGACCATGGTGTAAAGACCGTCCTGCATCTTGTCATTGGCGCGCAGGGCAAGCGTGGCGTTGCCGTTGCCGCGCCAGGGCGCATCGCAGCCCCAGGCTCGGTACAGGTTGTTGTCGATGCCCTTTTCGCCGTCCGGGCTGATGAAATCCGCCGGTTTGATCTTGCCGTCCAGATTGAAGCCGTCGCCGATGCGGCCGGTGACCTGGGGCTGGCCGGGATCTTCCGCGGCCCAGGGGTTCACATAGGTTTCGATATCGCGCTTGTAGCCGCGATAGGCGACGGCGCGAGCCCAGAGCCAGAACCGCGTCAGCACCGGGGCGCGCACTTCATCTAGGCCCGGCGGCCTGGCGACCCAGTCCACCTCCTTCTGGCTGCGGTACTTCTGGCGCGCTAACGCCTTGTGGGTCTGGGTCTCGTTGGCGAAGTGCACCGAGGCGCCATGCGGGCAGTCCACGCCGGGCTCGATCTCGGCGCCGCGGGCAAAGTCCGGGCGTCCACCATAGCGGAAAGCATACTCATACTGGCCCACGACATAGCCGCGCACCCAGGGGGCGGCGGCGGCGGGCATCGCCGTGCCGGCCATGACGGCCATGGCAGAGGCGCAAATCATAAGACGCTTTTGCAGGATCATGACGCTCTCCTTTTCGGCGCGGGACCGGGCTCAGGATACAATGACGGTGCCGATCATTCCCATATTCTCGTGATAGACGCAGACATATTTATAGGTGCCCTTGACCGTGAAGGTGTGGCTGTAGGTGCCTTCTTCCTCGATGCCTTCCGAGCCGAAGGGTTCCACCCCGGCCGGCAGGGCCGCATTTTCCTTCACCGCGGCCTTGGACGGATCGAAGGTCACGGTGTGGCTGATATTATAGGGATTGGTCCATTTGACCGTGTCGCCAGTCTTGATGGTCACCGTCTCGGGCAGGAAGCGCATCTTGGGGGACTGCTTCATGGAGACGTCCACCGTCTTACCTTGCGCCCATGCGGGCATGGCGACTGAGGCGCCGAAGGCGGCGAGCAGCTGGGCGAAGGTGCGGCGGTGCAGAGACATGAAGACTCCTATGTCGGGGGCGTAACCTGGTTGACCAGCCAATCATCCACGGCGCCTGCCTCGAAGGCCAGCGGATCGGCGTCGTTCATCGGACCCTTGTGCAGAACGATATCGGCGCTGGCTTCAAAGTCGGTGACGCTCTTGGCATCGGTGATGGGGAAGGCAGTGCCGGAGAAGGGGCTCCAGCTTTTCCAGGCGGGCGAGCCCGCAGTCTTGTAGCGCCACATCGGACGCCAATAGGGCATGCGGAAGCTGTAGCGCAGCCCGCCCGGATCGGGCTTGGAAGCCGGCACCGTGTCGGTCGGGGCGCGGGTTTCCGTCAGGGTGAACCAGTTGCTCTTCTGCTCCTCCGTCAGGATGGCGGCGCGATAGGCCAGGTAATGATCGATGGCGTCGCGGCTGGTGAAGTTGCGGCCGGTGACGACCAGACGATAACCGTTGGCGCCCTTCTTCGTCGCCGTGAACACGCCCGGCTTGGCCGGCGGCACCATCGGCGGCGTCTGCGGGCCCGGCTCGGTGACCGGGGCGGGCCCCTGGGCATAAGAGACGAGTGGCGCAGCCAGGAAGAGGGCGCCGAGAGTTGCGATTGCGAGCCTGCGTTTCATGAAGTCTCCAGTTTTTGTTGGCCGTGTCAGAAAATATAAAAGCCCTTCGAGATCGCCCAGACGATGGCCGATGCGATCACTGCCCCCAGTGCGAAGCGCCACAGCGGCGCGGCCTTCATGTCTTCCTCGACATGCGCGCGCCCGGTGATCATCGGCTTGACCAGATTGTGGCGCTTGTGAAGATAGTAGAACGCCACCGCCGCCAGGTGCAGGCCGATCGCCCACAGCAGATATTCGAACCACTGGTAATGCAGGCGGGCGAAATGGCGGCCCTGCTTGAAGGTGACATACAGGGACAGCGGCCCGGAATAGAGCCCGTCCACATCCACCGCGAGCAGGCCCTGGATCACCACGGTCAGCACCAGGCCCAGCAGCAGCAGCACGCTGAGCGCGCCCAGGGGATTATGGCCCGGCGCCTGGGGCGTGTTGCGCCAATGCAGTGTGCGCAGATACGTAATTACAGTCGCCGGGCCGCGCACGAAATTCTTGAACTGGGCGGTGGAGGAGCCGGCAAAGCCCCAATAGACGCGCATCAGCACGATCCACAGCGCCGCATAGCCGCTATACTGGTGATATTCGAGGTCGTTGTTGGTGCCGGTCCACCAGCACACGCCGATCGAGATCACCAGCAGCCAGTGCATGGCGCGGGTGGGCAGGTCCCAGAGGCGCGCTTTCCTGCCTTCAGCGCTCATGATTATTCTTCATTGTCTTTTTCATAGTCTGGAGACCTGTATGTATCGTGGCAGGCTTTGCAGGTTTTGCCGATGGTCATGACCTGTGCCTTGAGGCCTGCTTCGTCTTTGGCGTTGGCGATCTGGTCGAGTTTGACGGCATCGGCCTGGA
>CANJJD010000041.1 GCA_947474645.1 Alphaproteobacteria bacterium
CACTACAACACCGTCCGGCCGCACTCATCCCTGGGATATCGGCCACCCGCACCGCTGGCATTCAGCCCTGTCCCACCACCTCTGGATCAGGCGGCGGCGATGCAATAGTCTCTCTATGCCGGTGGTACAAAATATCCGTCAGGTCACGGCCAGACCATCGTGGCCGACATTCCGCGGCCCGCGCCCATCACCCATGTCAACAATTCGCTGTGGCAGCCGGGCGCGCAGAGCTTCTTCCACGATCCGCGCGCCATGCATATCGGCGACGTGATCACGGTGAATGTCTCGATCACCGACGCCGCCAAGCTGCAGAACACCACCTCACGCAGCCGCACCAATTCCGACAATGCGGGCCTGTCCAACTTCTTCGGCCTGGAAAAGGCGCTGCCCGGCACCATCGATCCCACCAGCCTGGTCAAGATGGGTTCGGACAATTCCAATGTCGGCACCGGTTCGGTCCAGCGCCAGGAATCCATCAGCATGACCCTGGCGGCCCTGGTCGCCCAGGTCCTGCCCAATGGCAACCTGGTGATCGACGGCCATCAGCAGGTGCGGGTGAACAACGAACTGCGCGACATGCGCCTGTCGGGCATCGTGCGCCGCGAGGACATTACCCAGGACAATACCGTGAACCTGGCGCAGATCGCCGAAGCCCGCGTCATTTACGGCGGCCAGGGCACGGTGAGCGATGTGCAGCAGCCGCGCTATGGCAGCCAGTTGTTCGACATCGTGATGCCCTGGTAGAGCAGCTTTTATAGTGGGGAAACAAAAAGGCCCGGTCTTGCGACCGGGCCTTTTTAATTTCAGCGACTAGTCGTCGCGATAAACTTTCTCACGCCGCTCATGGCGTTCCTGCGCTTCGATGGACAGGGTGGCGATGGGGCGGGCGTCCAGCCGTTTCAGCGAAATCGGCTCGCCGGTTTCTTCGCAAAAGCCATAGGAGCCGTCATCGATCCGGCGCAGCGCCGCGTCGATCTTGGCGATCAGCTTGCGCTGGCGGTCGCGGGTGCGCAGCTCGAGCTGACGCTCCGCCTCGGTGGAAGCGCGGTCGGCGAGATCGGCATGCGGCACCGTCTCGGCCTGCAGGTTCTGGATGGTTTCGCGGCTTTCCTTGAGAATTTCGTCTTTCCAGACGTTGAGCTTGCGGCGGAAATATTCGCGCTGACGCTCATTCATAAAGGGCTCGGTTTCCGACGGGCGATAGTCGGCAGAGACCTGGTTTGCCATGCACACTCCCTTGGAACGCTGGGGCGGCAGACTCAACCAAGCCCGCCCCGAGGGCCGGGGTTATAGCGGCGGCGCGTACCCCGCCGCAAATGGAATTGCAGGCCAAGGCAAGCGGCGCACAGAAAAGCGGCAGAAAGCGCGAAATCTCCCCGGTCTTAAGGCTTTTGGGGCCGGCGGAGAATTGCGCGGCAACGCACAAAAGCGTCACGAAAGGCCGGTCCGGTGGGGACGCGAAAAAAGGCCCGGAGGACCGGAACGGGACTGCTGCCCTACGCTGCCGCTAGGGCATCGAAAAAAAGGCCCGCCTTGCGGCGGGCCTTTATTTCGATGGTTGCGGGGACAGGATTTGAACCTGTGACCTTCAGGTTATGAGCCTGACGAGCTACCGGGCTGCTCCACCCCGCGTCACGAAGGTGGGCGGATATAGGCCATGCCTCCCGGCCTGTCCAGCCCCGCTTTTTGGCGCCTTTTCCGGGGCTTTGCGGCGGTGTTCAGGGCGCTTTAACCCCCGCCCGGTAAGACAGCCGGGATGCGCTTTTTGACCCTACTGGCTCTTGCCAGCCTCGCCACACCCGCGTTTGCCGACGACCTGTTCGACGGCGGCAAGCTGCTGGCCACCGGCGGCGTCTCCCAGGTGGAAGGCGCGGGCGGTGGCGGCCTGGCCAGTTGGGCGATGATCACCGGCTATGGCAGTCGCGACGGCGTGGGCGCCAACATCCACTACACCGCCCTGCCGCTCTCCCATTACAGCCTGCAAACCGCCGGCATCGCGGTCGGTCTGTTCGACCGGCTGGAGCTTTCCTATGCGTGGCAGGGCTTCGACACCCAGAATGTCGGCGCTCTGTTGGGCGTGGGGCAGGGCTTCACCTTTCACCAGAACATCTTCGGCGCCAAGCTGAAACTGGTGGGCGACGCCGTCTATGACCAGGATAGCTGGCTGCCGGAAATTTCCATCGGCTTGCAGCACAAGGAAAATGACCGGGGCGCGGTGATCGCGGCCGTCGGCGGCAAGAACAGCGTCGGCACTGATTACTACATAGCTGCCAGCAAGCTGTTCCTGGCCGAAAGCATATTGGTCAACGCCACTGTGCGCGAAACCAAGGCCAACCAGTTCGGCCTTCTGGGCTTTGGCGGCGACAAGCATAACGACTACAGCACCCAGTTCGAAGGCTCGGCATCCTATCTGTTCAGCCGGCGCTTCACCGTCGGCGCGGAGCTGCGCACCAAGCCCAGCAATCTTTCGATTGCCCATGAAGGCGCGGCCTGGGACGTTTTCGCGGCCTACATCCTCAACAAGAATCTGTCGGTGACGGTTGCCTATGCCGATCTGGGCAACATCGCCATCCGCAACGACCAGCATGGCGCCTATCTGTCATTGCAGGCCGGATTGTAGAAAAGGACCTCCCATGAAGCTTCCCATCGCGCTTGGCATCCTGATGCTGACGGCCGCCTCCGCCTTTGCAGAAGACACGCTGTTCGCCGACATGGGCGGCCAGGCCGGGATCGACCGCATCGTGGATGCGTCGGTGGACAATTATCTGGCCGACGACCGCATCAAGGCGATTTTCGATGAATCCAACATCGACCGGTTGCGGGCCGAATTCAAAGTCCAGTTCTGCCAGGTGGCGGGCGGTCCCTGCGCTTACAAGGGCCATGACATGGCGGCGGCGCATAAGGGCCTGCACCTGACCAACGCCAATTTCAACGCCGTGGTCGAAGACCTGCAAGACGCGATGGACAAGGTGGGGCTGGCGTCCTCCACCCAGAACCGGTTCCTGGCGCGTCTGGCGCCCATGCAGCGCCAGGTCGTGTCGCGATGAAAAAGCTGCTGTGCCTTTTGCTGCTGGCGCCTTCCGTTGCCTTCGCGGATGCCACCATCGCGCAGAAGGGCCGCCGCTTCATTCCGGCCGAGATTACCATCGCCAGGGGCGCGCGCCTGACCTTCACCAACAATGACGAGTTCATCCACCAGATCTATGTCACCGGCCTGTTCGATTCCGACGAGCGCATGCCCGGCCAGACCTTGGTGGAAGACTTTCCCAGCGCAGGCACTTTCGAGGTGCGCTGCCACATCCATCCCAAGATGAAGCTGGTGGTGCGCGTAAACTAGGACAGGCAATGGCGAGAACATTGTGTCTTGCCGCATTGGGTCCGGGCGAAAATCTTAACGAGACCTTTCCGCGCGCCGGTACGGGAACCTTGCTTAAGCCAGCATAAACCCCTGACAGGTCAAACTCTTATCGTCTTCCTGCAGGGTTGGAATGCAGCTCGCCAAGTACACGATCGGCGCCAGGATCTTCGCCGCCTTCGCCGCCATGAGCGCCATCATCGGCCTTGTGGGGCTGTCGGGCTATGGCGTGCTGTCGGCCGCCGGCAACATCGCGGTGACGACCTTTGACGGCCCGCTGATGGCCATCTCCTATTCGCGCGCCGCCCATACCGACTTTACCGAAATGCAGGTGCTGGAGCACCGCTTCGAGCATGCCGCCGGCGCCGAGCGCACCGCCATCGCCGCCCAGATCAACGACGTCATCGAAACCTTCGAAGGCGACCTGGATGTGGCCGCCCAGCGCACCACCAGTCCAGACGAGCATCGGCTGATCGCCGAAATCCAGCCGCTGGTAAAACAATGGCAGGCGGCCCGGACGCGCGACGATCATATCGCGCTGGAAAAGCTGGACCGCGAGATTGACGGCAAGTTCGACCTTCTCACCGAACTGATCACCGACCACAGTTTCATCAACCGCCGCCAGACTGTCACCAATATCACCAATTTCAAATATGCCAGCATCGCCGCCACCGTCCTGGCGCTGTTGATGGCGGGGGCCATCACTTTGTTCCTGCGCGCCCGCATCGTGCGGCCGCTGCGGGCCGCCGCCACCGTCGCCGACCGGATCGCCAAGGGCGAGTTGCAGACCGTCATTCCCGCGGGCGGCCCGGACGAGACAGGCGCCTTGCTCAATTCCATGACGGTGATGCAGGACAATATCCGCGAGGCCATGACGCGGGAAAAAGAACTGCGCCGCTCGGCGGAAAACCGCCTGGTGGACGCGCTGGAAACCAGCCGCGAAGGCGTGATGCTGGTGGCGCCGGACGGCAAGATCGTGATGTCCAATTCCACCCTGCGCGGCTTTTTCCCGGCCATCGCCCATCAGTTGATGCCGGGCACCCAATTCGATGCCGCGCTGGAGCAGATCCAGGGCCAGCTCGCCCCCACCCAGGCGCCCAGCGAGGACATTACCACCAGCGGCCATGCCGAGCTGGAGTTGGCCGATGGCCGCTGGCTGCGCATGACCGGCAGCGCCACCTCCGAAGGCGGCTCGATCATCTTCCTGTCCGACTTCACCGCCATCAAGGAGCGCGAGGAATCCTTGCGCCGCGCCAAGCGCGAGGCCGAAGCCGCCAACGCCTCCAAGACACGTTTCCTGGCCAATATGAGCCATGAGCTGCGCACGCCATTGAACGCCATCATCGGCTTTTCGGAAATCATTTCCGGCCAGTTCTTCGGCAATTTGGGCAACGCGCGCTACCTGGATTATTCCTATGACATCCTGCGCAGCGGCCGCCATTTGCTGACGGTCATCAATGACGTGTTGGACCTGTCCAGGAGCGAAGCGGGCAAGATGGTCCTGTCCATCAGGCCGCTGGACATGCGTTTTGTGCTGAAGGACTGCCTCGCCATGGTGCGCGAGCAATGCTCGGAAGCCGGCCATACCCTGGAAGTGTCGGACCTTGCCCGCGAAGTTCCCTTCGCCGGCGATGCCGCCAAGCTGCGCCAGATTTTCCCGAACCTGCTGTCCAATGCCATCAAGTTCACCGAGCCCGGCGGCGTCATTTCGCTGAACCTCGAGGAAACCACCGACACTGTCTCCGTCACTGTCAGCGATACGGGGATCGGCATGAACCCGGAAGATGTGGAAGTGGCGTTCCAGCCCTTTGCCCAGGTGGATAACCGGCTGGAGCGCCGCTATGAGGGCACCGGCCTGGGCCTGCCGCTGACCAAGGCGCTGGTGGACCTGCACAAGGGCAGCATCGTGATCGACAGCGCCCGCGGCCGGGGCACGCGCATCACCGTCAGCTTCCCGCGCGCGGTGCCCGAGGAATTGCTCGAAGCGATCTGATTGAGAGGTCGCTGTCTTCGCAGCGTGCGCCTATGGACCTCGCATGCGGTTCTAGACCCGCGGCGTCGCGGTCAGGCCGGCGATATGTTCCTTGGCGGTCTGGATGGCGCGGACAAAGCCCACCGGATCGGCGATGGGCGGCGTCGTCACCGAATCCACCCCGGTGCCTTCGATCCTGACCGTGCCATAGCCGAACAGGCGGCCCAGGATGGACTGGGTCACCTTCACGCCCTCGATGTTGGGCAGGGCGATCTCGTTGGTGCGCATGGACAGCAGGCCGTATTTTTCCACAAAACGGTGGCTGGTCACGCCGACCTCGGTGGACCATTTGCGGATCATCAGGCGCAGGAACGTGATCAGCCCCAGCACGAACAACAGTCCCGCCGCGCCTGTATACGGATCGGGCTGACCCTGGGCGCGGGCCAGCGCCACCAGCAGCAGTACCAACGGAATCAACAGGCTGGCCCAGGCGAAAACGAAATAGAGCACATGGAAATGGGCGCGGGCGATGATGGTCTCGCCGTCGCCCAGCGACTGCTGGATATAGGACATGGCCTCTCCCGTACGGATGCGCCTTTTTTACGCCATATTTGGGCATGGTGATACAGCGGCAAATTTTTGGGAGGGATTTTTCAATGAAAAATGCGCTTTGGAGTTCACTCGTTTTCGCCGGCGCGGCCGTCTGTCTGGCCGGCACTGCGGCAGTGCATGCACAGTCCGCCAACAATATGAGCTTCTTCGTCACCAGCGCCGGCAAGGGTGATGGCGCCAATCTTGGCGGCCTGGCGGGCGCCGATGCCCATTGCGCCACCCTGGCCAAGGCGGCGGGCTCGTCCAAGACCAACTGGCATGCCTATCTCAGCACTACCGGCGCGGACGCGGTGGATGCGCGTGCCCGCATCGGCAAGGGCCCTTGGGTCAATGCCAAGGGCGTCACCATCGCCCGCAATGTGGACGATCTGCACACCGCCAAGCTGACCAAGGAAATGCTGGTCAATGAAAAGGGCGCGACCGTCAACGGGTCGGGCGATACGCCCAACACCCATGACATCCTGACGGGTTCCGACACGGGCGGCCGTTATCTGTCGATCGGCAGCACCGATTCGACCTGCAAGAACTGGACGAGCAACAGCGAAGGCTCCGCGATGGTGGGCCATCATGACGGCAAGGGTCCGCCCAACGCCACCGCCCGCCACTACACCTCCTGGAACGCCGCGCATTTGTCCAAGTCGTGCAGCCAGCCGGACCTGGTCGCCACCGGCGGCGCGGGCCTGTTCTACTGCTTCGCCGACTGACGCGAGGCCTGCCTGAAAAGAAAAAGCCCGGCTGAAAGGCCGGGCTTTTTTTATCGCTTATGCGACGCGCGTCAGCGGTCGTGATCGGGGAGAAGGACTTCGCGGACGCCCCCGTGCGCGAAGCGCACAATCAATAGAGAAAGGCGTCCCATCGCTATCGATCGTGATCTGGGAGCAGGACCTCCCGGACGCCTTTATGATTGGGGCTGGAGACCACGCCTTCCTGTTCCATGCGTTCGATCAGGCTGGCGGCGCGGTTGTAGCCGATCTGCAGCCGGCGCTGGATGTAGCTGGTGGAGGCCTTCTTGTCCCGCGCTACTACGGCCAGCGCCTTGTCATACAGGTCGTCGCCCGAATTGCTGTTGCCCTGGCCGAACACGGCATAGGGATCGTCGCTCTCTTCGTCCGGTTCCTCGGTGACGGCGTCCAGATATTCCGGGGCCCCCTGGCTCTTGAGGAAGCGCACCACGTCCTCGACTTCATGGTCGGAGACGAAGGGGCCGTGGATGCGCTTGATGCGCCCGCCGGCCGCCATGTAGAGCATGTCGCCCTGACCCAACAGCTGCTCGGCGCCTTGTTCGCCCAGGATGGTGCGGCTGTCGATCTTGCTGGTGACCTGGAAGGAAATGCGGGTAGGGAAGTTGGCCTTGATGGTGCCGGTGATGACGTCCACCGAGGGGCGCTGGGTGGCGGCGATCAAGTGGATGCCGGCGGCGCGCGCCATCTGGGCCAGGCGCTGGACGGCGCCTTCGATTTCCTTGCCCGACACCATCATCAGGTCGGCGACTTCGTCCACCACCACCACGATATAGGGCATGGCTTCGAATTCCAGATTCTCGTCCTCATAGATCGGCTTGCCGGTCTCGCGGTCAAAGCCGGTCTGGACGGTGCGCTTGAGGACTTCGCCCTTGTCCTTGGCTTTCTTGACGCGCTCGTTGAAGGCTTCCACGCCGCGCACGCCCATCTTGGACATCTTGCGGTAGCGGTCTTCCATCTCCCGCACCGCCCATTTCAGGGCGACGATGGCCTTGCGCGGATCGGTGACGACGGGCGACAGCAAGTGCGGAATGCCGTCATAGACCGACAATTCCAGCATCTTGGGATCGATCATGATCAACCGGCACTGCTGCGGCGACATGCGATACAGCAACGACAGGATCATGGTGTTGAGGCCCACCGACTTGCCCGAACCGGTGGTGCCGGCCACCAGCACGTGGGGCATCTTGGCCAGGTCCACCATCAGGGGCTCGCCGCCGATGGTCTTGCCCAGCGCCAGGGTCAGCGGTGCGCGGGCCTTTTCATAATCGGGGGAGGAGAACATTTCGCGCAGGTACACCGTCTCGCGCGTCTGGTTGGGCAGCTCGATGCCGATCACGTTGCGGCCGGAAATGGTGGCGATACGCGCCGCCACCGCCGACATGGAACGCGCCACGTCATCGGACAGCGAGATCACGCGGGATGATTTGACGCCGGCGGCGGGCTCGAATTCATACAAGGTGACGACCGGGCCCGGGCGCACCGCGGTGATGCGGCCCTTGACGCCGAAATCGCTCAGCACCGCTTCCAGCATGCGGGCATTTTCTTCCAGCGCTTCGTCGGACAAGGCATGGGTGTCCTTGACGGCGACGGGCTCGGCCAGCAGGCCCAAGGCGGGAAGCTGGTAGTCGCCGCCGGCCAGGTTCAACGCCGGCTGCTTGTCGGCGCGCTTGGGAACCGACACGCGGGCGTCGCGCTTGACGCGGGTCTTCTGGCGCTCGGCCAGGCGCATGCCGGCGCGGGTGGGGGCATCCTCGTCCGTCTCGTCCGCCTCATCCAGGTGATAGGCGCCTTCGTCGTCATCTTCGTATTCGTGCTCGGCTTCGTCTTCGTCGTGATGGCCCCAAGGATTGGCGAAGTCGGGTTTCTTGATCAGGCCGGCCAGCCACACCGCGCTGGCCGGAATGTTCTGGATGCCGCGCACGATCGGCATCAGGCGCAGACCCGTGGCCAGGAAGGCCAGCGGCAGGCCCGCCAGCAGCAGGGTCAGCGGCAGCAGCCAGGCCAGGGCCGGGGTGCTCCACACCTGCGCCGCATGGGCGGAGAGGCCGGTAGAGGCGATGCCGATCATGCCGCCGCTGCCGGCCGGCAGGCTGGCGAAGCGCGGCAGCAGGCCCAGGCCCGCCGCCACCGTCACGGTGCCCAGCGGCCAGGCGAGCAGACGCCACATGGCGTATTTCAGCGACTTGCCGCGGAAGGCGCGCGCGCCCCAGACGAACAGCGGGGCGAGGAAGGCGAGCGACGCCCAACCGAAGATCTGCAAGAGGAGGTCCGCCGCCACCGCGCCCAGCGGTCCCAGCCAGTTGGAGGTATCGCGCAGGTTGGCATTGTTCAGGCTGGCATCGTCGGCCGAATAGCTCAGCAGCGCCACCAGCGCCAGGCCGGCTGCCAGGATCAGGGTCAGGCCGGCGCCGCGCATCGCCAGCATGCGCGTCAGCCGGTTCATGGCGGCCCGCGCATCGGCCAGGGCGTCGCTCATGGCGCCGCCCCGGGCGCGGGGATGATAGACCCCGCCGATCATGCGTGACTGCGCCATATGAAACCCGCCGTTAGAGAATTTCTCTCAATCTTTCGAGTGCGGTCATAATGGTTGATAAGTCATTAACAAGCGCCACCCGGACGTAGGAAAAGCCAGGGTTTGACTGGGTTTTTCCGGCGGTGATTTCTCGGCCCATATAGGCGCCGGGCAACAAGCGCACCCCCTGATCGCGCCAGGCGCGCAAGGCAAATTCCTCGCCGTTCTTCACGTCCAGCCAGAGAAAGAATCCGCCTTCCGGCCGGGTCATGCGCGCGCCCAGGATGCGTTCCGCCGCCGCCATCTGCTCGGCATAGGCGGTGCGGTTGGCGATCACATGATCCTCGTCGCGCCAGGCGGCGGCGGAAGCCGCCAGCAGCGGCGTCGGCACCGTGGGTCCGGCGACATTGCGGAAGGCGCGGAAGCGCTCGATCAGCGCGGCATCGCCAGCCACCATGCCGGAACGCAGGCCCGGCAGGCCCGAACGCTTGGACAAGGAATGAAAACTGAGCAGGCGGGAGAAGTTCTGGCTCAAGCGCCCCGGCAGGGCGCAAGCGGGCGGGGCGCCGAAATAGATATCGGCGTAACACTCGTCCGCCAGCACGATGAAGTCGTACCTGTCGGCGAGCTGGAACAGCGTCTGCCAATAAGCCTGACTCGCCACCGCGCCTTCGGGATTGGACGGCGAGCAGACATAGACAGCCGCCAGCCGCGCAAGAACCGCTTCGGGCAAGCCGGCAAAGTCGGGCAGGAAGCCATTCTCTTTCAGAGACGGCACATAAAGCGGCTCGGCGCCCGAACCCAGGGCTGCCGCGGCATAGCATTGGTAGAAGGGATTGGGCATGGCCACGATGGGCCGCTCCCCCGCCTTGCTCTCAGGCATAAAGGGAAACAGCACCGAGAACAGGCCCTCGCGGGTGCCGTTCAGGGGCAACAGATTTTTCGCCGGATCAATCGCGCCGCCCAGAACGAAGCGGCGGTTCAGCCAGTCTCCCGCCGCTTGGCGCCAATCCTCTGTGCCGGTGATGGCGGGATAGTTGCCGAAGCTGGCGGCGCTGGCGGCCAGCGCCTGCTTGATGAAATCGGGCACCGTGCCGGACGGATCGCCGATGGCCAGGCTGATCGGCTCCTTGCCGGGCCTGGCATCGCCCAGCAGCGTCGTCAGCCGGGCAAAGGGGCCGGGCGGCAGATTTGATAAGCGCGTGTCCATGGCGCTGGGACGATAAAGAAAAAGGGGGCGTCCCGCAAAGGACGCCCCAGTCTTCAGGGAGGAACTGTCAGTGGTGAACCGTTTCGCCGTGCAGGTTGATGTCGAGGCCCTCGACCTCGACTTCCGGCGGGACGCGCAGGCCGATCACCAGGTCAATCGCCTTCAGGATGATGAAGGTGGCGATGGCGCAATAGACGAACACCGCGCCCACATCCTTGAGCTGCGCGATCATCTGGTCGAAGTTGCCATCGGTCAGCCAGCCGCCCTTGGGATAGGCCGGGTTTATCGCCGCCTTGGCGAACATGCCGGTCATGATGGCGCCCAGCGCGCCGCCCACGCCGTGCACGCCCCAGGCGTCCAGGCTGTCGTCATAGCCGAAGGCCTTCTTCACCCAGACCGCCGAGATGTAGCAGACCACGCCGGCGGTAATGCCGATGATCAGCGCGCCCATCGGATCGACAAAACCGCTTGCCGGGGTGATCGCCACCAGGCCGGCGACGGCGCCCGAGATCATGCCCAGCACGGAGGGCTTCTTGGCGATGATCCATTCGGCGACCATCCAGCCCAGCGCCGCGGCGGCGGCCGCGATCTGTGTCGCGGCCGCGGCCATGCCGGCATTGAAGCCGGCGCTGACGGCGGAGCCGGCATTGAAGCCGAACCAGCCGACCCACAGCAGGCAGGCGCCGATCACCGACAGGACCAGATTGTGCGGCGACATGTTCTCGCTGCCGTAACCGATGCGTTTGCCCAGGACCAGGCAGGTCACCAGCGCCGCGGTGCCGGCATTCAGATGCACCACCGAGCCGCCGGCATAATCCATCGCGCCGGCCACGCCCAGCCAGCCGCCGCCCCATACCCAATGGGCGATGGGGCAATAGACCAGCAGCAGCCACAGGGCCATGAACCAAAGAAAGGCGCTGAACTTCATGCGGTCGGCGACCGCGCCCGCGATCAGCGCCGGGGTGATGATCGCGAAGGTCATCTGGAAGAACATGTAGACCGATTCCGGGATCGTCGGACCCAGCGGATTGATCGAGGTCAGGGTCATCTTGCCCAGGAACAGGTTGCCGAAGCCGCCGATCCAGGCATTCGTGCCGGCATCGGGATTGGGCGTCAGGGCGATGGAATAGCCGATCACCATCCACAGCACGGTGATCAGCGCGGTGGCGCCGAAGCTTTGCGCCAGGGTGGCCAGCACATTCTTCCGGCGGACCATGCCGCCATAGAACAGGCCCAGGCCCGGAATGGTCATCAACAGCACCAGGGCTGACGAGGTCAGCATCCAGGCGGTGTCGCCGCTGTTGATCGTGGGTGTGTCGGCTGCAAAAGCCGGGGTGGCGGCCAGGACAAGCGCCGCAGCCAAACCTGTCTTGCGCATCATACGCGCTCCCCCGGGAAATTGTTCTTCTATAAAAAGCAAAAGGGGCGCGGCTTTCACCGCGCCCCCTTCGTTTCGGTAAGGCTCGCTTACATGTTGTAAGCGCGTTCGCCATGCTCGGCGATGTCGAGGCCTTCGCGCTCGACTTCTTCCTTCACGCGCAGGCCGATCGTCAGCTTGATCAGGCCGAACACGATCAGGCTGCCGATGCCGGACCAGCAGATGGTGGTCGCAACGCCCTTGAGCTGTGCGATCACCTGCGGGACCAGACCCGGATAGACGGCAGCGCCGCCGGCCGTGTAGTCCACGATGCCCGCGCCGCCCAGGGCCGGATCCACCAGGATGCCGGTGGCGATGGCGCCGATGATGCCGCCGATGCAGTGGACGCCGAACACGTCCAGGCTGTCGTCATAGCCCAGCTTGTTCTTGACCACGCTGACGAACATCAGGCAGACCGGGCTGACAACCAGGCCCAGCACGATGGCGCCCATCGGACCGGCAAAGCCGGCCGCAGGCGTAATCGCAACCAGACCGGCCACGACACCGGAGGCCGCACC
>CANJJD010000042.1 GCA_947474645.1 Alphaproteobacteria bacterium
ACCCTGATGTTCGAAGGCGTGCCCAACTATCCCACCAGTTCGCGCTTCTGGGAGGTGATCGACAAGCACAAGGTCAACATCTTCTACACCGCGCCCACCGCCATCCGCGCCCTGATGCGCGACGGCGATGCGCCGGTGAAGAAAACCAGCCGCGCATCCTTGCGCCTGCTGGGCAGCGTGGGCGAGCCGATCAATCCGGAAGCCTGGCTATGGTATCACCGCGTCATCGGCGATGGCCGCTGTCCCATCGTGGATACCTGGTGGCAAACCGAGACCGGCGGCATCTTGATTTCGCCCCTGCCCGGCGCCACCGACCTCAAGCCCGGCTCGGCGACCAAGCCGCTGCCCGGCGTGGTGCCTGAGCTGGTGGATGCCGACGGCAAGGTGCTGACCGGCGCCACCAGCGGCAATCTCTGCCTCACCCAAAGCTGGCCCGGCCAGATGCGCAGCGTCTATGGCGATCACCAGCGCTTCGTGGACACTTACTTCAAGACATATCCGGGCAAATACTTCACCGGCGACGGCTGCCGCCGCGACGCGGACGGCTATTACTGGATCACCGGCCGGGTGGATGACGTGATCAACGTCTCCGGCCACCGCATGGGCACGGCGGAAGTGGAAAGCGCCCTGGTGGGCCATCATGACGTGGCGGAAGCCGCGGTGGTGGGCTATCCCCACGACATCAAGGGCCAGGGCATCTATGCCTATGTCACCCTGAAGGCCGGCGTGACGCCGACCGATGCGCTGAACAGCGAATTGAAAGCATTCGTCGGCAAGGAGATCGGTCCCATCGCCAAGCCGGACGTGATCCAGTTCGCGCCCGGCCTGCCCAAGACCCGCTCGGGCAAGATCATGCGCCGCATCCTGCGCAAGATCGCCGAAGGCGACACTTCAAGCCTGGGCGACACCTCCACCCTGGCCGATCCGTCGGTGGTGGACGATCTCGTCAAGAATGCGAAGAGATAAATCGTCATTGAATAAGTCGGAAAAAATCCGCGCATTGCATTCTCAGGGAATGCCGACTGCTGAAATCGCAAAACGACTGGGTATTCGCTATCAGTTTGCTTATGGGGTTATAAACAAATCTGGCGCTGTAAATCCGAAACGAAAACCAATTTTGGTCCCGCTTCAGAAAAAGCCGCCCTTAACAGTCGACCGGCTTATACAAGGCGGATTTTCTAAGGTCAGCCATTGGCGAATCTCTTCAAATAAATCGCTCGTTTTGGAAGCGCCCATGCCTGCTAAAGCGGGAGTTTACGCATTCGCGAAGGCTGGAGTGGTTCAATATGTGGGAGTAGCAACCACCACGCTTGCAAAGCGGTGTGCGTTTTACATTAAGCCAGGCCCCACCCAAACAACAAGTCAGAGGCTAAATGCCATGCTGCTTGATGAAATTAAGGGGAATTCCACCATCGAAATATATTCGATATCCGTCTCTGACTGCGGTTGGAACGGTTGGAAGATCGATGGAAATCTCGGTCTCGAAGGCGGTCTTATTTCAAACTTTCATCTACCCTGGAATAAACGGGGCGCTTCTCCGTTTATGGCCAAACAATAATGCTTGTATTTCTGTATGTGCTCGCCGCGATCGGCGTGGCCTATTGGGCGAAGCGAGACAAGCGAAACCCGGCGGTGTGGTTTGCCGCCGGGCTTTTCCTGACGCCGTTGGGCGCCAGTCTTGCCTTGATGGTCGCGGACCGTTACCGGCGCTAACCCTTCTTGACGGTGATGGTCGCGGTGGGGGCCGCGCCGCCGCCGGTATGGCTCTTGTAATTGTCCCACATGAAGAAGCCGACCACGCCCACGGCCAGCAGCACTGCACCCAACAAAAATCCGATCAGGACGTTGCCGCCGCCGCCGGAATTATCAACTTCTACTGCCATGGAACTCTCCCGTGTTGTCCACACACAACGAGTTCCGGCCCGAACAGTTCCTTATCGTCCCCCACTCATGACGGCATAGCCATCCATGGCGGCGGCCAGGTCGATGTCCTTTTGCGTCACCCCGCCCGCATCGTGAGTCGCCAGGGTCACATCCACCTTGTTGTAGACATTGAACCATTCGGGATGGTGATCCATCTTGGCCGCCATCAAAGCGCAGCGCGTCATGAAGGAAAAGGCGGCATCGAAATCCGCGAACTGGAAATTGCGGGTGATGGCCTCGCGGTCCTTGGCCAGCGTCCAGTCAGGAAGCCGCTTCAGCGCCTGTTTCAGATCGTCAATCGCCAATTTATTATTCGAATTGGACGTCATAAAAGCCTCTCAACGGATAGTCCTGTTCCACGCGATAGATGCTGCCGTCGCTGGTCAGCTTGCTGGAATAAAGACAGAAGCGGTCCACGGCAAACTCCGGACTGGTGGCCAGGGCGTGGGTGACCAGCCATTCGCGCACCTTGTCCAGGTCGGGATGGCGCAGCCGGCCTAAGGTGACGTGCGGGGTGAACTTGTGGGAATCCTGCGGCTGGCCGACCTTGCGGATGGCGCTGTCCACCTTGCGCTGCAAATGACCCAGCAGGTCATTGGGCCGCGCCGCCGCCCATAGCGAATGGGGCTGCTTGTTGCCGAACTGGCCCACGCCATGCAGTTGCAGTTCGAAGGCCGGGGCATCAATTCCCAACAAGGCATCATCCAGGGCGCGGGCATCGCGTCCGTCCACTTCGCCGATGAAGCGCAAGGTCAGGTGCAATTGCTCGCGCGCCTGCCAGCGTGCGCCCGGCACCCCGCCCTGCATCAATAGCAGGCCGCTCGCTACCTCATCTGGAATCGGAAGTGCCACGAACAGCCGCATGGTGTCATGCCCGCGCCAGCGGCAGCCGGCTCCTGAGCAACAACAGCACCACGCCATAACCCAGCGCGGCGCAAGCGATGGCCGCCGCCAGCGCGGGAATGTCGCCATGATCCCGCAATAGATGCGCGCCCGTCCAGGCACCGCCGCCCACCGCCAGCGCCGCCAGCAGCGACGCCGGCAGCGCGCGGAAAAATTGCCGCTCGATCGCCAGCAGGGCGCGGCTGCGCGCCAGCCAGGTCAGCAGCGCGATGTTGATCCAGGCGCCCAGCGCGGTGCCCAGCGCGATCCCCGCCACGCCCAGTTGCAGCCCCCAGACAAAATAGACCTTCAGCGCGATGTTGCAGGCCATGGCGATCAAAGTGGCGCGCACCGGGGTGGCGGTGTCGTGCCGGGCATAGAAGGTGGAGGCCAAAATCCGCACCAGCGCCATGGCCGGCAGGCCGATGCCATAGGCCGCCAGCGCCAGCGCCGCCATGGTGGCGGCATTGCCGTCAAAGGCGCCGTGGGCGAACACCGCCCGCATCAACGTGCCCGGAATGACCAGAAACGCCGCCGTGAAAGGCAAAGTCAGCAAAAGACTCATCGCCGCAGCGCGGTTCTGCGCCGCATGGCTGCCCGCGACATCGCCTTTTGCCAGCCGCGCCACCATTTCCGGCAGCAGCACCGTGCCCAGCGCGATGCCCAGCACGCCCAGCGGCAACTGGTTCATGCGGTCGGCATAATATAGCGCCGTGCGGCTGCCGGTCGGCAGGTAGCTGGCCAGGATGGTGTCGATGAAAGGCGCGATCACCACGCTGCCCGCGCCGATCGTCACCGCCCCGAAAGCGCGGAAGAATTCCGCCACCTGCGGCGTCCAGCGCGGCCGGGTCAGGCGCAGCCACAGGCCTTCGCGCGCCCCCGCCCACAGGATGAAGATCAACTGCGCCACGCCGCCCAGGAGGACGCCCCAGGCGGCGGCATAGGCGGCATTGGGAAACCATTGCCAGGCGATCAGGGCGCCGATCATCGCCAGGTTCAGCAGGTTGGACCAGGCGGCAGCAGCCCAGAATTTCTCGATGGTGTTGAGCATGGCCGAAAGCTGCACCGCCACCAAGGTGAGCATCAGATAGGGAAAGGTGATCCGCGCCAGCGATACGGTGAGATCGAACTGCGCCGGATTGTTCAGAAAGCCCGGCGCCAGCACCCGGATGATGGACGGCATGAAGAAGACCGCCAGCGCCAGCAGCAGGACTTGCGCCGCCATCTGCCAGGCAAAGACCTGGTCGGCGAATTTGGCAGCCGCCTGATCCTCGCCCCGCGCCTTCAGGCTGGCATAGCGCGGCAGGAAGGCGGGATTGAGGGTGCCTTCGCCGAAGATGGCGCGGAAATTGTTGGGAAAGACGAAGGCGACGAAGAAGGCATCGGACAACACGCCCGCGCCCAGGGTCCAGGCCAATAGCGCATCGCGCGCAAAGCCGGTGATGCGCGAAAGCAGGGTGAAGCCGCCGACCGAAAGCAGCTTTCTGAGCATCAGCGCACCTTCTTGGATTCTAGGGCCAGCTTCTTCACCAGCGGCAGGATGCGCGCCACGATGATCTTCACGCCCGCCGGATTGGGATGCATGCCGTCCGCCTGATTGAGTTTGGGATTGAGCGCCACGCCGTCCAGGATGAAGGGATAGAATAGCACACCCGTTTCCTTGGCGAGGCGCGGATAAATCCCGTCAAACTGGCTTACATATTCGGCGCCCAGGTTGCGCTGGGCATGCATTCCCGTCAGCAGCACCTTGACGCGCGCGGCTTTCAGCCGAACCAGGATGGCGCGCAAATTCTTTTCGGTTTCCGCCGGCGGGATGGCGCGCAGCATGTCGTTGCCGCCCATCTCCAGGATCACCGCATCGGGATGGTCGGCCAGCGACCAGTTCAGCCGCGCCAGCCCCCCGGCCGAGGTATCGCCGCTCACCCCGGCATTGGTGACCACGGCGTTGATCCCGTCCCGCTTCAGGGCGGCCTGCAACTGTACGGTGAACTCGGTGCCCGGCGGCAGGCCATAGCCCTGGGTGATGCTGGTGCCCAAAGCGAGAATTTTGACGGGCGCAGTAGCGGCCTGCCCTGCTCCTGCCATGATAAGCAGCAGAACTATGCTAAGCAGAGCCTTGAAATTTCGTGACATCATCATTCTATCCGAGTCAGCATGAACAATCCCCCGCCCGCCCTTCAGCTTCAAGACATAAGCCTGACCTTGAAAAGCCTGGCCGGTCCGGTGGACATCCTGGCCGGCGTCTCCCTGTCGGTGGCGGCAGGCGAAAGCGTCGCCCTGACCGGCCCGTCCGGCTCGGGCAAATCCTCCTTGCTGATGGTTGCGGCGGGTCTGGAAAAGCCCAGCTCCGGCAAGGTCACCGTCACCGGCACCGACATCACCCAATTGGGCGAAGACGCGCTGGCGCGTTTCCGGCTCGGCCGGGTGGGCGTGGTGTTCCAGAGTTTCCATCTCATTCCCACCATGACGGCGCTGGAGAATGTCGCGGTGCCGCTGGAGCTAATGGGCGTCGCGGATGCCTTCGACCGCGCCGAGCGCGAATTGCGCGGCGTGGGCCTGATCCTGCGCGCCGATCATTATCCGGGCCAACTTTCGGGCGGCGAGCAGCAGCGCGTGGCGCTGGCCAGGGCGCTGGCACCGGGGCCGCAGATCCTGTTCGCCGACGAGCCCACCGGCAACCTGGACAGCGCCACCGGCAGCGGCATCGCCGATCTGATGTTCGCCCTGAACGCCGAGCGCGGCGCCACCCTGTTCCTGGTGACGCATGAAGAAAGCCTGGCGCGGCGCTGCAACCGCATGCTGCGGATGGCGGACGGAAAGATTGCCGCTCATGCTTCGACAGGCTCAGCATGAGGAGTTTCATAAATCTCCTCACCCTGAGCTTGTCGAAGGGTGAGAGCGCATGAACTGGCGGCTGGCCCTGCGCTTTGCGCGGCGCGAGTTGCGCGGCGGCTTTGCCGGTTTCCGGATTTTCTTTCTTTGCCTGCTGCTGGGTTCCGCCGCCATCGCCGGGGTGGAATCGCTGAGCAGCGCCTTCCTCACCGGCTTGCAGGACCAGGGCCAGGTCCTGTTGGGCGGCGATGTCTCGGCCAGCCTGGTGCACCGTCCTGCCGGCGCCAAGGAATTGGAATTTCTCAACGCGCAAGGCCGCGTCTCCCGCACCATGTCGATGCGCGCCATGGCCTATGCGCGGGACAATGGTTCGCGCCAGCTTGTGGAAATGAAAGGCGTGGACGAGCGCTGGCCCCTGTTCGGCGCGCCCAAATTCACCCCGGCGCAAAATCTGCGCGACGTGCTGGCTTGCGAGGACGACGGCGTCTGCGGCGCAGCGGCGGAACAGACCCTGCTGGATAGGCTGCATGTGAAGCGCGGCGACCTGATCAAGCTGGGCGACGCCACGTTCCGCATCATGGCCAGCCTGGACAAAGAGCCGGACCGCATCTCCACCGGCTTTTCGCTGGGCCCGCGACTGCTGGTGGCGGCCAAGTCCCTGCCCGCCACCGGGTTGGTGACGCCGGAAAGCCTGGTGAACTACACCTATCGCATCGCGCTCAAAGGCGCGCCCTCCGATCTGGGGCAGGCGCGCAGCAACATCACCCAATTCCGCAAGCTCGCGCAGGCGCGCTTTCCCGAAGCCGGCTGGAACATCCGCGACCGCACCGATGCCGCGCCCGGCATCAAGCGCTTTGTCGAACAGCTCACCATGTTCCTCACTTTGGTAGGGCTGGTGGCGCTGGGCGTGGGCGGCGTGGGCGCTGGGCAGGCGATATTGGCCTTCCTGGACAGGAAGCGCGCCGACATCGCCATCCTGAAAACCTTGGGCGCCAGCGGCGGCTTTGTCTTTCTGGTGTTCTTTATGCAGGTGATGGCGGTGGCGCTGCTGGCGACCCTGGTGGGCGCGGCGCTGGGCGCGGCCCTGCCCTTTGCCGCCGTTTGGATCTATGGCGAGGCGCTGCCGGTGCCGCCCAGCTTTGGGCTTTATCCCGTGCCGTTGCTGCTGGCGCTGGCGTTTGGCCTGTTGTCGGCGGTGGCATTTGCGGTGCCGCCGCTGAGCCGCGCCCGCGCCGTGCCACCCGCCAGCCTGTTCCGCGACGTGATCGAGCCCGCCAAGGTGGAGGGGCAGAATCTCTATCGCGCCATTTCGGCCGGCGCGGCGCTGGGCATCGCTGTCCTCACTTTGCTGGTAGCGCCGTCGCCGGTGTTCGCCGCCCAATTCCTGGTGGGCGCCGCGGCGTCGCTGGCACTTTTGCGATTGCTGGCGGAAGGCCTGCGCCGCGCCATCAAGGCCATGCCGCGTCCCAAATCGCCGCTGGTGCGCCTGGCCTTCGCCAATCTCATCCGTCCCGGCGCCGCCACCGGCGGGGTGGTCACGGCTTTGGGGCTGGGTCTCACCTTGCTGGCCACCGTCACGCTGTTGAATTCCACCATCAATGCGCAAGTCGCCGGCGCCCTGCCCGCCCGCGCGCCCAGCTTCTTCTTTGTGGACATCCAGCCGGGCGACGCCGCCGCCTTCGATCGCACCGTCACCGGCTTTTCCAGCGCCAGCGATTACCAGCGCACACCGATGATACGGGGGCGCATCACCGCCCTGAACGGCGTGCCGTCGGCCAAGGTCAAGGTGGCGGCGGACGCCAAATGGGCGCTGAACGGCGACCGCGGCATCACCTATGCCGCCACCCCGCCGCCCGGCACCATCATCACCAAGGGAGAATGGTGGGCAGCCGATTATCGTGGCCCCACCCTGATCTCGCTGGACCAGAATATCGCCCGCGGCACCGGGCTGAAGATCGGCGATTCCATGACGCTCAATGTGCTGGGCCGCAGCTTCGAAGGCCGCATCGCGTCCTTGCGCAAAGTGGACTTCACCACCGGCGGGCAGAATTTCGTGCTGGTGCTGTCGCCGGGGCTGATTGACCACGCCCCGCATGCCTTCCTGGCCACGGTGCGGGTGGCGGACGCGCAGGAGAATGCCCTCTACATGGCGGTCACCAACCGCTTTCCCAACATCTCCACCGTGCGGGTGAAGGACGCCATCCAGCAGGTGCAAGCCTTGCTGGCCTCGCTGGCGCAGGGCGTCAGCGCCGCCAGCCTGGTCACCATCCTGGCCGGCCTGCTGGTGCTGGCGGGCGCCATCGCGGCGGGGACCCGCAAGCGGGTCTATGACGCCACCATCCTGAAGGTGCTGGGCGCCACCCGCGCCCGCATCGCCCTGGTCTACATGATCGAATATGGCGTGCTGGGCCTGGCGACCGGACTGATCGCCCTGGTGGCGGGAACGTGCGCGGGCTGGGTAATCGCCTTTGCCATCCTGGACGTGCCTTTCACCTTCGACGCCGGCGCGGTGCTGGTGACGGTGGCGGGCGGGGCGGCAGCAACCTTGCTGTTCGGCCTCGCAGGCGCGCTGGGCGCCCTGTCGGTCCGCCCGGCGCGGCGGCTAAGGGCAGCTTAACTCTCTGTAATTAAGTTAAAATAGCGCCCTGAAGGGCTCGGGGCATTCGTATTGTGGCCGCCTTGATACCGCCACAGCAAATCACGATATAGTAAGGGGCAAAGGGAGTACCAAATGGCTGACTTCGACAACCGGATTGTAAGTGGCGCGACGACTGTCGCCGACACGATGGATATGGGCCTGCGCGCCCATATGCTGCGGGTCTACAACTATATGGTCGGCGCGCTGGCGCTGACCGGCGGCGTGGCCTACCTGGTCGCCAACACCCCCGCCTTGCTGAACATGTTCTTCCAGACCACCGCCACCTCCGGCGGCTATGCCATCGCGCCCACCATGCTGGGCTGGGCGGTGATGCTGGCGCCCATCGCGCTGGTCTTCTTCCTGTCCTTCCGCATCATGCAGATGAGCCAGGCGGCGGCGCAGGCCACCTTCTGGGCCTATTCCGCCCTCACCGGCGCGTCGCTGGCTTCGATCCTGCTCGTCTATACCGGCGCCAGCGTGGCCACGACCTTCTTCGTCACCGCCGCCACCTTCGGCACCATGAGCCTGTGGGGCTACACCACCAAGCGCGACCTGACGGGCATGGGCCATTTCCTGTTCATGGGCCTGATCGGCATCCTGCTGGCCAGCCTGGCCAACTTCTTCTTCAAGTCGCCGGCTATCAACTTCGTGGTCAGCGTCGCGGGTGTGGTGATCTTCACCGGCCTCACCGCCTGGGACACCCAGAAGATCAAGAACACCTATTACCAGTTGGGCGGCGATACCGCCGCCGCGGGCAAGGCCGCCATCATGGGCGCGCTGGCGCTCTACCTGGACTTCCTGAACATCTTCCTGTTCCTGCTGCGCTTCATGGGCAATCGCCGCTAAGCGAAGCGACATCGCAAAAAGAAAAGGCCCGGTGGAAACACCGGGCCTTATTTTTTGCCTATCCCAATTGTCATGGCCCGCGAATGCGGGCCATCCAGATGACGCCAGCGCTTCTCTTGCAAAATGATCGCGAACCCAACTGGATGGCCCACACTCCGGTGGGCCATGACATCTAGGGGTTGGCCAGCGCCTTGAGCAGCTTCTTGTCGAACACCTTCAGCACCTGGGCCAACTCATGCCCGCGCTTGAGGATCACCCCGCCCGCCGCGATCACGCTGTACTGGCCCTGCTTGGCTTTCAGCTTGGGGCGTTTCTCGACGCGGTACAGCGGCATCTCGCTGGCATGGCGGAAGATCGAGAACACCGCCACCTCGTCCAGGAAATCCAGCGCGTAATCGCGCCATTCGCCGGCGGCGACCATGCGGCCATAGACGGTGAGGATGCGGTTGAGTTCTTGGCGGTCGAACGTGATCTGCGGCACATGGGCCGGAGACATGTCACGCATACGGTGCAGGGATATCGGTTCTTCCACCATCGCTGGTGCAATGATGAGCCGGGAACTTGCGCCTCGCAAGCGGCGAAGTCCTTGATTCTGTAGAAAATGTCATCGCTGCCCAGAAATGGTCATGATTGGACCATGGCGTAGCCGCTTTCGGAGGCGACCTTAGGTGGGTCGGTTGGTTGCGAGTCGGCTCGGATTAACAAGCCCCCCAGCCCCTTTCCGGGAAGGCAACGCGCCAACCGACAGTTTTCCAAAAACAGAATCAGCGCCGCGACTGGAAGAAGTCGCGTATCCACGCGCCATACTGCCCGAACAATCCGCCGATAGCGCCGATCAGGGTACAGACCATCACGCCATAGGGAATGAACAGGTCCGGCCGGTCGCCCATCAGGTTCGCCGTGCCCACCGCCGCCAGGCCGCAGCCCGCCCCGATCACCAGCCCGCCCAGCGCACCGGCCACATAGCCGCGCGCCAGGTCGCGGGCATACAGAAGCCCCATGGTGCCCGCCAGCATCATGCAGCCGAACAAGCCGTAATGCAGCGCCAGTTGGGGCCGGTAATGGCCCACCAGCATGAAACCCACCGCGATGGTGACACCCGCCGCAAGGGCGCGGACCAGGAGCCGGGGCTCAATCAACGAAACAGCTTTTTTCATGGGGTGAAACCTAGCGTCCGTGCCGTCCGCGGCAACCGCTTTCTGCCCCATCCTTGCGGCCAAATGCCGATTTCTCTAATCAGGTTCCATGGCGGAAACTTCAACCGTTTCGGGCGACCTCTTCTTGCGCGATCTCTGGTACATGCCGGCGCTGGCCTCCAGCCTAGGCCCCGGCCAGATGCGCCGTGAGATGCTGCTGGGCGAGCCGGTGGTGCTGGGCCGTCTGAAAGACGGCGCGCTGTTCGCGCTGCGCGACATCTGCCCCCATCGCGGCGTACCGCTGTCGGCGGGCCGTATCGTGGATGGCAGCGTGGAGTGCCCCTATCATGGCTGGCGCTTCAAGCAGGACGGCCAATGCAGCAAGATCCCCTCGCTGACCGGCCATGAAGACCTGAAAGCCGAAAGCATCAAGGTCCGCGCCTATCCGGTGCGCGAGCAGGACGGGCTGATCTGGGTTTACATGGCAGCCAGGCCCGGCAGCGAACCCAGGAACCAACCGCCGCGCCCCGGCCTTTCCACGCCGACGCGCTGGACCGAAACGCAAGTCTTTCGCTGCGGCATTGACCATGCCGTGATCGGGCTGATGGATCCGGCGCACGGCCCTTACGTCCATGACCATTGGTGGTGGAAGAAAACCCCGCGGGTGAAGGAAAAGCATTACGCCCCCCTGCCCAACGGCTTTGTGATGACGGCGCACAAGCCGTCCAAGCCGGTCTATTCCCTGCTGGGCGACGTCCAGACCGAGATCACTTTCGAGCTGCCTTCGACGCGCTTCGAGACCATCACCGGCAAGCTGCTGGGCGCGCCCTTCAAGGTTGTGGGCATGACGGTCTGCACCCCGCGCGATGCCGACACCACCGACGTGATCCAGGTGTTCTGGTGGCCGGCCTGGCTGAACTTCATCTATCCCTTCTTCTGGGCGCTGGGCCGCACCTTCATCGCCGACGACCGCAAGATCGTGGAGCTGCAGCGCGAGGGTCTGAAGTTCAGCCCGAATCTGATGCTGATCCAGGACAGCGACCAGCCCGCCATCTGGTACAGCCGGGTCAAGAAAGCCTGGGCAGAATCGGTCGAAAAAGGTACGCCTTTCGTCAATCCTGTGCAGGAACGGACCCTGCGCTGGAAAAGCTGACCGGCTCTGCCGATTCAGGGGTTGCGCCCCTCGGCTTCGCCCTCTAAACGGTCCCCTTAACCTACATCTTGGCCGGCTCCCTACGCCCTCAAAAGCGTGGCCGGTTTTCGCGCGAGCCCCCCGGACCGAAAGGTCCGGCAAACAGAGATAAGCATGCCGAAACGCACCGATATCCATACCGTCCTGATCATCGGCGCGGGGCCCATCGTCATCGGCCAGGCCTGCGAATTCGATTATTCCGGGGCCCAGGCCTGCAAGGCGCTGCGCGAGGAAGGCTACCGCGTGGTGCTGGTCAATTCGAACCCCGCCACCATCATGACCGACCCGGACATGGCGGACGCCACCTATATCGAACCCATCACCCCGGAGTTCGTGGAAAAGATCATCGCCCGCGAGCGGCCCAATGTGCCCGAAGGCATGGTCTTC
>CANJJD010000043.1 GCA_947474645.1 Alphaproteobacteria bacterium
TCCAGGCCGATGCCGTCAAACTCGACCAGATCGCCAACGCCAAAGACGAAGCAGGCCTCAAGGCACAGGTCATGACCATCGGCAAAACCTGCAAAGCCTGCCACGATACATACAGGTCTCCAGACTATGAAAAAGACAATGAAGAATAAGAACAGGTGGGAAATATGAAACGCAGCATTGGAATGGTTTTCGGCGTCGCCGCATTTTGCGCCCTGAGCAGCAGCAGCTTTGCCGCCGATCCGCCCGCGCCTGCGCCCGCACCGGGTGCCCAGGCCTCCGCCGCGCCGGCTCCCGCAACGCCGGTCGCCGACGCGCCGATGGTGCCGCCGGCCAAGCCCGGCGTGTTCACCGCGACGAAGAAGGGCGCCACCGGCTATCACCTGGTCGTTGCCGGTCACAAGTTCACCAGCCGCGATGACATCGAGAAGTACCTGGCCTGGCGCGCCGCCGACCTGACCATGGCCGACAAGGGCACCTGGTTCACCTTTACCCAGGCCCGCACCGCGGCCGACAAGGTTCCGGCGCCCAAGCGCGATCCCGCCGCGCCGCGCCACAGCTTCAAGATGGCGAATTTCCAGCCGGTGTGGCGTTACAAGACCAAGGGCGCCGCGGACTGGAAGAGCTGGAGCCCCTATACGGGCGCCGCTTTCTTCGCCGATGGCATCAAGGCCGAGGACATCACCGACTTTGAAGCCAGCGCCGACATCGTGGTCCGCAAGGGCGTCATGGATGACGCCGATCCGCTGGGTTACGAGGCGGGCGCCGTGTCCGACCTTTTGATCAACCAGGTTTCGCCGCCGGTCTAAGGAGTATTCATGTTCGATCGCCGCACTTTTGCTCAACTGCTCGCCGCCTTCGGGGTTTCGGCCGCCATGCCGGCCTGGGCCCAGGCCAAGACGGTGGACGTCACCATGAAGCAGTCACCCAAGATGCGCTTCCTGCCCGAGACGGTGACCGTCAAGGCGGGGGACACGGTCAAATGGACCAACCCCTATAATATAAGTCACACCGTGACCTTTGACCCGGCCAAGGCCGCCGACAAGGCGAACGCGGTCCTGCCGGCCGGGGTGGAGCCCTTCGACTCAGGCGCCGTCGAGGAAGAGGGCACCTTCAGCCATACTTTCACAGTAAAAGGGACGTATAAATACGTCTGCGTCTATCACGAGAACATGGGAATGATCGGTACAGTCATTGTATCCTGATCAGACCGCCCAAAGAGGGAGATCATCATGATCCTGCAGAAGCGTCTTATGATTTGCGCCTCGGCCATGGCTGTCATGGCCGGCACGGCGATGCCCGCCGCCGCCGCCCCCTGGGTGCGCGGCTATGTCGTGGGCCAGTATGAATATGCCTTCCGCTATGGCGGCCGCCCCGACTACACCCGCGGCGCGGAAATCGAGCCCGGCGTGGATTGCCCGCATGGCAGCTCCATCCACTTCGCCAATGGCGAGCAGACCAAGATCGCGGTCGCGCGGCAAAAATTCCGCACCCAGCAGGAGATCGACTGGATTTCCGCGCCGCCGGGCCTGGACCAGGTCCGCGCTCCGGTGCTGACCCGTTTCCATATCTGGAATCGCGCCGTCGCCTATCGCGCCTACAAGCGCGGCATCGAGACTTACGTGAATCCCTGGGCGGCGGATGACCCGGGCCAGCCGCAGGTCACCAGCCGCATCGGCGACGGTTTCAACCTGGACGGCAAGGTCAAGGCGGCGGACTTCGTCAGCCCTGACGGCGAGAAGGGTATCGACAACAACCTGTACCGGGCCTGGGGCTGCGATGCCCCCTGGCGCGGCAACGGCAACGCCACCCTGGACCTGCGCGCCAACGACAAGATGCAGGAAGGCCTTTACACCATGGTCATCCGCGTCTCGGGCAACAAGGACCCGATGAACGACGACGACGCGACATTTGAGATCGGTTATTCGCCGGACAAGATCGTGAAAGACGCGCGCGGCGGCATCGCGGTGGATTATTCCTACCGCATCCTGACCACGGCCCAGTACACCAAGATGAAGGCCAAGATCAAAAACGGCGTGGTGGAGACCGAACAGGTCGAGCGCATGCACACCCCGCGCATCGCCTGGTTTTACGATCAGACCGGCGACACCAATTTCGCCAAGGGCAAGGTGCGCCTGAATATGTCGGCGGACGGGCTCTCCGCTTCCGGCCTGCTTGGCGGCTATCGTGACTGGCGCGAACTTTATACCGAGAACACCTTCGCCCAGGACGGCGGCCAGCAGGGCATCCGCGAACATGAAGATCATGTCTCGCTCTATTTCGCCCTGCGCCGCAATGCCGATGGCATGTATAATGCCAAGACCGCCAAATATGACGGCATCTCGTCGGTCTATCGCATCAAGGCGGCGTCGGCCTATGTGGTCAATCCGGAAAATCCCAAGATGGAAGTGCCCAAGCTGTTGCTGGACGAAGAGCGCAAGCAGGCGTTCGAGGCGATCAAGGCCAACACCATCCGGGGTGCGGAAACCCGCATTCCCCAGCCGGTGCCGCCGGGCACGACCGAAGCCGCCGTCGGCTCGTTCGAGCATGACATTGTCGATCTCCCCAACAAGGAGTTCTACATCAAGACGCTGGACCGCCCGCATTACGCCAATGAGGACAAGGACGGCATTCCGCCCTGGATGCGCCGCCGCCGCGGCACGTCCGCGCCCGTCCCGGCCACGCCGCCCGCGGCACAGCCGGCCAAGCCGCAGAACCAGGTCAGCATCGAAAAGCCGACCGAAGTGGCATCCGCGGAAACGAAATGACGCGCCGGCCGGTGACATTGCCGGCCGTTGCCGTCATGGCGCTTTGCTTGACCGCGCCTGCGCTGGCGCAGCTCAATGAAGCCTTGCCCTATCCGACCGAAGTGGCGCTGTCCCAGGAAGGCGACAAGGGCTTTGTCTACCGGCGTTTTCCCGGCAGCCAGCGGCTCTATATCTACGACCTGGACAAGGACGGAAAAATCGCCTGCAACGAAACCTGCATCGGCGCCCGCCCGCCGGTCTATGCCCCGGCTTCCGCCCAGCCGGTGGGGGAATGGACCGCGGTCCGCCGCAACGATGGCCGCATGCAATGGGCCTATCGCGGCCATCCGGTCTACACATTCTTCCATGACAAGGCGAGCGAGCCCTATGGCGATGGCGAGGGCGGCGTGTGGCACATCCTGCCTTACGAGAAGTAGCCCGTGGTGGCTGAGGACATGGTGGCCAGCCCCAAGGTCCTGCTGATTGACGACGATGCGGCCCTGACCGCGATGCTCACCGAATTCCTGCGGGGCGAGGGGTTCGAGACCACCGCCGCCTATAACGGCACCGACGGCGCCCTGGCTGCGCTGGACCCGGAGCTGGATGCCGTCATCCTGGACGTAATGATGCCCGACATCAGCGGCATCGAAACCCTGCAGCGCATCCGGGCCACCAGCGCGGTGCCGGTGATCATGCTCACCGCCAAGGGCGCCGAGGATGATCGCGTCGCCGGGCTGGAAATGGGCGCCGACGATTATATCGCCAAGCCCTATTATGCGCGCGAATTGCTGGCGCGGCTCAAGGCGGTTCTGCGCCGCCGGCCCAGCGCCCAGCCGGCGCAGCATTTCACCGCCGGCAAGCTCAGGCTGGTGCCGGCCAGGCGCGAAATCACCTTCGACGGCCAGCCGTTTGAAGTCACCACCTGCGAGTTCGACCTGCTGGAAGTCCTGTTGCGCAACAAGGACGCGGTGGCGACCAAGGACGACCTGTCGCTCAGCGTGCTGGGGCGCAGGCGCGAGCCCTATGACCGCAGCATCGACGTCCATGTCAGCAACCTGCGCAAGAAGCTGCTGACGGCGTCCAACAAGGCGATCGAGATCGAAACCGTGCGCGCCGTCGGCTACCGGCTCAAGGTGACGCGATGAGACGGCCGCTATTCTTCAAGCTTTTTTTCAGCGTCTGCGTCAGCTTCATCCTGGTGTCCTATCTGGTCTGGCTAGCCGATGCGCTGCTCAGCGAAAGCCCCAGCCGCTCGACATCGGCCCAGGCTGAGATGGCGCTGGCCGGCGCCCGCACCGCCATCAGCCTGGGCGGGGAAGCGACGTTCCACAAGGAGTTCGAATCCTGGCCGATCAATGCCCGCGAATATCTGACGGTTCGCGCCATTCCTGCGGGCGCGGAGCCGCCGCACGATCCAGTGCGCGGCATCTATTCCGCCGTCGCGCAGGATCCGCGCGGGCAGCGCTATGCGCTGGTGTATCATGTGACGCGCTTTAACGGATTTGTGTCGCCGCCCTTGCCGCTGGATATGGGGCCCCACACCTTCTACAGCGGGTTGATCGGCGTCGTCATTTTCAGCGCGCTTCTGACCCTGTTCATGATGATTCCCATCCGCCGGATTCGCACCGCCTTCGGCGCGCTGGCGGCAGGGGACCTGAAAGTGCGGCTGGGTCCGGTCTGGCTGAAGCGGCGGGACGAAGTGGCCGACCTGGCCACGGATTTCAACCGCATGGCGTCGCGGCTGGAAGAACTGGTGGCCTCGCGCGACCGGCTGCTGGCGGACATTTCGCATGAATTGCGCTCGCCCCTGGCCCGGCTGCACTTGGCGATCGCGCTGGCGCGCCAGTCGCCGGAAAAAGAGGCCCAGTCGCTGGAACGGATCGGGCGGGAAGCGGACAAGCTGGAAGAAATGGTCGGCGAGCTTCTCACTTTGTCCAAGATCGAAAGCGGCGCCACCACCTCGGACGAATATTTCTTCGTCTCGGAAGTCTCCCACATGGTGGCGGACGATGCCCGCTTCGAAGCGCAAGGCAAGGGCGTGGACGTCCAGTTCATCGCCGACCCGCATACGCCCGGCACCGAGGCGCTGATCGTCGGCAGCGGCAAGCTGGTCAGCCGCGCCATCGAGAATATCGTGCGTAATGCGCTGCGCTTTTCGCACCGCGGCGACACGATCGTGATGGAGATGGACTCCAACGCGGCCGGCACCACCCTGACGATCCGCGACCAGGGTCCCGGGGTGAAGCCCGAGCAATTGAAAGTGCTGTTCGATCCCTTTTATCGCGGCGATACTTCGAGCGGGCAGGGCTATGGCCTGGGGCTGGCCATCGCCAAGCGCGCCGTGCTGGCCCATGGCGGCACCATCACCGCCGCCAACGGCGCGCGCGAAGGCCTCACCATCACCATCTGGCTGCCGGCCGCGCCCGATTCACCGCAAGGCGGCGACGCCATCGGCTCGACCTTGGATCGCGGTGTTTCTGCCCAACCCGTCCAGGCAATCTGACCGGCCCGCACCAGGCAGACGCGCCCTGCGCAAGACCTTGTAAGTATTATGTAAAACCCGTCTGGACCGCTGATGATCCTGGTCTTCGGGCCGCGGGGCGGGGATGAAGTCCGGGTCGCGAACAGGTAAGCTGCCCGCCGGGAGGACCACATGATCTTGCAAAAGCGTCTCATGGTTTGCGCCTCGGTACTGGGCCTGGTGGCCGGCACCGCAGGTCCGGCATCGGCCGCGCCATGGGTGCGCGGTTTTGTGGTCGGCCAATATGAATATGCCTTTCGCTATGGCGGCCGCGCGGATTTCGCCCGCGCCGGCGAGATTGAGCCGGGCGTGGACTGCCCTCATGGCAGCGGCAAGCATTTCGCCAATCCCGCCGAGACCAAGCGGACAATCTCGCTGCAGAGATGGCGCTCGAAGCAGGAGATCGAATGGATCACCGCGCCGCCCGGCGTGGAGAAGACCCGCTCTCCCACCTCCACCCGCTTCGGTCTGTGGAACCGCGCCATCGCCTATCGCGGTTACAGGCGCGGCATCGAGACCTATGTGAATCCCTGGGCGGCGGATGATCCGGGCCAGCCGCAAGTGAACAGCCGCATCGGCGACGGCTTCAACCTGGACGGCAAGATCAAGGCCGGCAATTTCGTCAGTCCCGACGGCGAGAAGGGCATCGACAATGCCCTCTACCGCGCTTGGGGCTGCGATGCGCCCTGGCGCGGCAACGGCAATGCCAATCTGGACATGCGCGCCAACGACAAGATGCAGGACGGGCTTTACACCATGGTGATCCGGGTCTCCGGCAACCAGGACCCGCGCAATGATAGCGACGCGGTGGTGGAGATCGGCTATTCGCCGGACAAGATCATCAAGGACGCGCGGGGCAGCCTCGCCACCGACTATTCCTATCGCATCCTCAAGTCGGCCCAATATACCCGGATGAAGGCGACCGTGAAAAACGGCGTGGTAGAAAGCGAACAGGTGGCGGCGCTGCACAGCCCGCGCATCGCCTGGTTCTATGACCAGCTCGGCGACACCAATTTCCGCCAGGGGCGGTTGCGCGTGGCCATGGCGCCCGATGGTCTCACCGCCGCCGGCCTGTTGGGCGGCTATCGCGACTGGCGCGATCTGTATGCCGAAAACACCTTTGCCCAGGATGGCGGCCAGCAGGGCGTGCGCGAGCATGAAGATCATGTGGCGCTGTATTTCGCCTTGCGCCGCAATGCCGACGGGCTCCCCGATCCGGTGACCGGCCGCAATGACGGCATCTCCAGCGCCTATCGCCTCCGGATGGTGTCGGCCTATGTGGTGGACCCGGCGCAGCCGATGGAAATTCCCAAGCACATGTCCGAAGAATGGCGCAGGGGCGTGTTCGAGAAGATCAAGGCCAACACCATCAAAGGCGCCGCCACCCGCATTCCCCAGGACGTGCCGCCCGGCACCACCGAAGCCGCGGTGCCGCGCGTGGAACGGGAATTGGTCGAGCTGCCCAGCCGCGACTTCTTCCTCAAGACGCTGGACCGGCCGCATTATCCGGACGGCGATGTGGACAATGAGGGCAACCCGGTGGACGAATACGGCAATCGCATCGACAAGCCCAAACCGCTGCAGGCCGGCATTGGCCCCATGACCCTGGCGCCCAAAGACCCGCAATAGGCCCATTTCCAAGCCGGGCAAAACCCGGCTAGGTTCGCTTGTCTAACAGCCGGATCGCACTCAACGGTCCAACCAGAGCGGACAAGGGATGGCGAAGGTGTTGGAGAGGATCGGCAATCGCCGCTGGGCGATCGGCGTGCTTCTGGCCGTCGGCGTACTGGTAAATTACCTGGACCGCCTCAGCCTCTCGGTTGCCGCGCCCCATCTGCAAAAGGAATTCAATATTTCGCCGGAAGAAATGGGCCTGTTGTTCAGCGCCTTTTTCTGGTCTTACTCGCTCGCTCAGCTTCCCAGCGGCATGTTGCTGGACCGCTTCGGCGTCACCCTGGTCGGCCGCATCGGCACACTGTTATGGACGATCGCGTCAGCCCTGACCGCGCTCGCCACCGGCTATATCGGCATCTTTATCGCCCGCATGCTGCTAGGCATCGCCGAAGCGCCCGGCATGATCAGTTGCCAGAAGGCCACCGGCTACTGGTTTCCGCGCCATGAGCGCAGCCGCTCCACCGCGGTGTTCGATTCCGCCGCCAAGTTCGCCAATGTCATCGGCGTGCCGCTGGTGGCGTTCTTCATCTACAAATTCGGCTGGCGCTGGGGCTTCGGCATCACCGCGCTGATGAGCGTGGCCTATTTCATCGCCTATTGGGCACTCTATCGCGACCCCAGCCAGGACAAGAAACTCGGCAAGGCCGAATACAGCTATATCGTCGCCGGCGGCGCCACCCAGGAAGGCCCTTCCGGTATCGGCCAGGTCAACATGCTGAGCTATGTGCTGCGCAACCGCAAAGTGTGGGCGCACACCATCGGCTATTCGGCATACGGCTATTCCTTTTATTTGTACCTCACCTGGCTGCCCAGCTACATGGTGCAGACCCTGCACATGACCATCCTGAAGTCGGCCGCCTTCACCACCATCCCCTGGCTGTGCGCTTCGCTGGCCGACCTGTTGATCGGCGGCTTTGTGGTGGACTATTTCATCTCCCGCGGCATTGACGACACCAAGGTGCGCAAGATTTTCATCGTGGGCGGGATGGCGGCCGGCCTGGCGGTGTTCGGCGTCAGCATGACGGACGATCCGTTCTGGGCCCTGGTGTGGATTTCCATCGCGCTGTCGGGAATTTCAGCGGCGGCGCCGGTGGCGTCCTCGGTAGTGTCCCTGATCAGTCCGCGCGGCGGCACCGCCACTGTGGGCGGCTTCACCAATTTCGTGAACAACCTGATGGGCGTGGTGGCGCCGATTACCACCGGCCTCATCGTGGGCTGGACCGGCAGCTTTTCCGGCGCCTTCCTGGTCGCCGGCATCGTCCTTGTGGTCGGCATCCTGGCCTATGGCTTCATGCTGGGCCGGATCGAGCCCATTCCCGATCCCGAATCCGTGGCCTGAGCAATGACGTCCGATGTCCTGATCCGCAATGCGCGTATTGTTGATGGTACAGGCGCGCCGGCTTTTACCGCCGATGTCCGGATCGAGGCTGGCCGCATCGCCGCCCTTGGCTCTTCCTTGCCGGCGTCCGGCGGGCAGGTCATGGATGCCGGCGGGCGTTACCTGGCGCCAGGCTTCATAGACGCCCATTGCCATGACGACCTGATTTGCCTGCGCGAGCCCGAACGGGTGGAAAAGATCATGCAGGGCGTGACCTGCCTGGTGGTGGGCAATTGCAGCTTCTCGCTCTATCCCACGGTGCCGGGCTCGCAGGATCACCTGCGCGAGCATTTCTCCACCTTGCTGGGCGAGATCGGCGCCGATGAAGTGTTCGAGAGTTTCGCCGCCTATCGCGGCGCGCTGGATCGCCAGGGCATGTCGCTCAATGTCGTCTCGCTGGTGGGCCATGCCGCCTTGCGGCTGGCGGTTCTGGGCTATGACCAGCGACCCGCCACGGCGGCGGAACGCGCCCGGATGCAGCAGCTTCTGGACAAGCAATTGGCGGAGGGCGCCGTCGGTCTGTCGCTGGGGCTGGTCTATCCGCCCAGCGCCTATGCCGACAGCGATGAACTCCAGGCCTTGGCCAAGACGACGGGCGCGCGGGGCAAAATCCTGGCGGCGCATGTGCGCAGCTATGAAGGCGCGCTGATCGAATCCATTGATGAATTCCTGGGCCTGCTGGAGACATCCAAGGCACCGGGGCTGCTGTCGCACCTGCAGGCGGCGGGACGGCCCAACTGGGGCAAGATTCCAAAAGCCATCGCGCAGCTCGAAGCCGCCAATGCGCGCGGCATAGATGTCAGCTTCGACATGTATCCCTATCTGGCCGGCAGCAGCTACATGCTCCAGCTCGTGCCGCCCGCGATGCATGCCGGCGGCATCCAGGCGCTGATCGCTTCCTTGCGCACCGGCGAGGGGCTGGCGGAACTGCGCCGCTCTATCGAGGATCCCACCGCGCCCTGGATTTCCAAAGTGCAAATGATCGGCTGGGGCAATGTGCGCATTTCGGGCACGTCCAACCCGGCGCTGAAGAAGTTCGAAGGCCTGGACATGGAAAAGGCCGCCGCCCAGGACGGAATCGCGCCGTTCGATTTCATGGTGCGCATGATCCTGGAGGATGAAGGCCAGACCACCATTGTGATGTTCCAGCTCGACAATGCCGACCTGCGCGCCGCCTGCACCCACGGCCTCCACATGGTGGGGTCCGACGGCTTGCCGCGCCCGGGGACCAAGCCCCATCCGCGTGCCTTCGGAACCTTTCCGCGCGTGGCAGGACGCCTCAGGCGCGATGAGCACTGGTTTTCGCTGGAGGATGCGGTGCGCCGCATGACCTCGATGGCCGCGCGCCGCTTTGGCCTCAAAGACCGTGGGGTCATAGCGACTGGCATGGTTGCCGATCTGGTGCTATTCGACGAAACTATCGAGGACCGCGCCACCTTCGATGATCCCGCGCAATTGCCCTCGGGCATCGAAACGGTGTGGGTTGCCGGCCAGGCGGTTGTGGAAAATAGCAAGCCGACGGGCGCAAGGCCCGGACGCGTTCTGACGAATTGAACAATTAAAGGGAGAGTATAATGCGCAAGGCACTCAAGGTGGACAGCATGAAAGCGGGCGGGCATTACAGCCACGCCGTGATCGCCAACGGGATGGTGTTTGTTTCGGGCCAGGGCCCCATGGATCCCGCCACCGGCAAGATGTCCGACAATTTCGCCGAACAGATCCGCCAGACCATCCGCAACCTGCAGACCATTCTGAAAACAGCCGGCGCGGACCTCAAGGACGTCGTCAACGTCAACGCCTATCTCACGGACCTGACGCGCTTTCCCGAATACAACGAAGTGTACAAGGAATTCTTCCCCACCGATCCGCCGGCCCGCACCACCATCGGCTGCCAGCTCTACAGCATCCAGGTGGAGATCTCCTGCGTGGCGGTTCTTCCCGGCTAACGAGGGCTTCATGCGTATCAGCGACCTGGAAACGCCCGTGCCGGTGATTGACCTGGACCGGGTCGAGGCCAACCTGAAGAAGATGCAGGACTATTGCGATGCGCATGGTCTGAAGCTGCGCCCGCACATCAAGACCCACAAGATCCCGGCCTTCGCCCATCGCCAGGTCGAGCTGGGGGCCGGCGGCATCACCTGCCAGAAGCTGGGCGAGGCCGAAGTGATGTCGCTGGCCGGGATGGACGACATCCTGATTTCCTATCCCATGGTCGGGGTGGGCAAGGCGGCGCGCCTGGGCGAAGTGGCCAAGCGCACCAAGCTGCGGGTCGCGGTGGATTCGAGTGAGGCGCTGAACACGGTGGCCGATGCGGCGCGCGCCGCCGGTGTCACCATCGGCGTGCTGGTGGAATTCGACAGCGGCGCCAAGCGCACCGGCGTCATCACGGTGGCCGAGGCGCTGACCTTGGCGCAGCGCGCCATCCAACTGCCCGGCCTGCGCTTCGACGGCTTGATGACCTATCCCAGCACTGCTGCGACTGCCGTCTTTGTGGCCGAAGCCAAAAAGAAGTTCGCCGAAGCCGGGATCGATATTCCCGTGGTGTCGGGCGGCGGTACGCCCAATGCCTGGACGGCGCATGAAATCGCCGGCCTGACCGAAGTGCGGGTCGGCACTTATATCTACCAGGACCGCTCCACCGTCGCGATGGGCGCCGCGACGCTGGATGAGTGCGCGCTGCATGTTCACGCCACCGTGGTCAGCCGGCCGACCGAAGACCGTGCCATCATCGATGCCGGCTCCAAGAGCCTGTCCAGCGACCGCGCCCCGCCGGAAGCCGGCCAAGGCTATGGCCATGTGCTGGATTATCCCGGCGCGATCGTCGAACGGCTGAACGAGGAGCATGGCATCCTCGATCTGTCCAAATGCGCCAAAAAGCCCGCCATCGGCGAACGCATCCGCATCGTTCCCAACCATGTCTGCGTCGTGACCAACCTGCATGACGAGGTGGCGGTGAGCCGCAATGGCGAGCTGGTGGACCGCTGGCAGGTGGCGGCGCGGGGCATGACCCGCTAAGTCATCTCGCCCGCCAGGCCCAATATTGATCGGCCCCCACTGAGTGGTCCGTTTTGATTGTTAGTGCATTCCAGCCTCCAGCGCTATGGCCGGCCGTAGGTGGAGCGTAGCGGAACCGGAGGGCGGCCATAGCGACGACGCGGTTTCGGGGGCCGGCGGCTGATAACCGAGCGA
>CANJJD010000044.1 GCA_947474645.1 Alphaproteobacteria bacterium
GATGGCGGGGAACAGCAGCTTGCCGTCCTTTTCCATCAGGTACAGGCGATGCACGCCGGTGGTGGTTTCTTCCGACACGCCCTTGATGCTGGCGGCGATCTCGGCGAACCAGCCCTTGGGCTTTTCCTTGAGCAGGCGCTTGATCAGCGCATAGAAGACTTCTTCTTCTTCATTCTCCGGCTTTTCCAGGAACGCCACGTCGCCCTTTTCGGCGCGCAGGCCATGATGCACCAGCATGGTGGCGTCGCCGCCATCGTCCAGGATCATGTTGGGATAGCCGCCGCCATGCCATTCGAACAGCTTGGCGGTGTAGTCCCAGTAATCCTTCAGGCTTTCGCCCTTGATCGCGAACACCGGGATGCCGGCCGCGGCGATGGCAGCGGCGGCATGGTCCTGGGTCGAATAGATGTTGCACGACACCCAGCGGATGTCGGCGCCCAGCGCCTTCAGGGTCTCGATCAGGACCGCGGTCTGGATGGTCATGTGCAACGAGCCGGCGATGCGGGCGCCCTTCAAGGGCTGCGCCTTGCCGTATTCGGCGCGCGTGGCCATCAGGCCCGGCATCTCGATTTCGGCGATATTAAGTTCCTTGCGGCCCCAATCGGCCAGGGTGATGTCCTTGACGATGTAGTCGCTGAAGGCGGCCATGAAGGGATTCCCGTGGATTGCGCGGGTGCCTATACCAGCCGGCCCGGGGCAGGGCAAGAAACATATAAAGGAATATGCATATGATTATGCAGGGCGTGAAAAGCTGGGATTTCCGGCCTTTCAGGGGCCGGTGACCTTGTAGCCCGCCTTGCGCAACAGGGCCGGGACGCCCTTGGGCCCGGTCAGGTGGCCGGCGCCCACGGTGACGAAGAAGATGTGCTTTTCCTTCAGCATGGCTTCGATCTTGGGCACCCAGCGGGCGTTGCGGTCGTCCAGCAGAATCTTGCGGGCCTGCGGAAACTGGTCGAGGTCGCCATTGATGAGTTCGTCCAGCCTGGCCTGGTCGCCATTGCTCCAGGCCTGGATCATGGGATGGATGCCGGCGGAGACATCGCGCAGGTCCCCGAGCCCCGCCTCGAATTCCTGGAGTTCCAGCACCGGATCGTCCGGCGCCAGCAATGCGAACTGCTCGGCGATGGTTTCCAGGTAGCGGACCTGCTTATGGCCGCGGATCGCGCTTTGCATCAACACGGCGTCCACGCCATTGCTCACGGCATAGTTGAGCTTGGCGATCTGGGCGAACATCATCTGAAGGCCGGCCAGCCAGGGACGTTCGCGGTCCAGGCCCGCGGGATCCAGGCCCGACGACTTCACCGCCGCGTCATAGGCGGCGTGGAACTGGGGATGCACCATGCCGCGCAACGTCTGGTCCGGCGGCAGGAAGCCACGCGCCTGAATCAGGTCCTGCAATTCCTTCACCGCCGCGTCGTCTTCCGGAACCTCGAAGACATAGACATCGGCGCGCGACAGGGCCGTCGCGATCGGCCGGGTGCGCCATTGCACATTGGGCGGCAGCACATGCACCGAGCCCAGCAGATACACCTGGCCGGCCGCGCCCTGGACGTGCCACAGGCTGGGATGGGCGATTGCAGGCTTGGGCGGCGCGGGCTGAACGGTCTGGGCGCTGGCGGAGAGTGACAGCAAACCCAACAGGATTGCCGCCGCGAATTTTTTGAAGGGGCTCATTCCAGGCACAGCGCTCCCGCCGCGATCACCAGCACCGAAACGATCCTGCGGGCCGTCAGCTTTTCACCAAAGACTATGCGCCCCAGCAGCACCGCGAACAACACGCTGGTCTCGCGCAAGGCCGACACCGAACCCATGGGCGCGACCGACATGGCGAAGATCACGATGCCGTAAGCCAGCAGCGACACCACCCCGCCCAGCGCCGCCAGGCCGGTATCCTTGGCGCCGCGCCAGATAGCGATATCGCGCCGGCGGATCAGATAGAGGGGCAGGGCGCTGACGCCCCACAACAGGCACATCCACAATGTGTAGGAGACGGGGCTTCCGGAAAGGCGCCCGCCGATGCCGTCGGTGACGCTATAGGCGGCGATGAAGAATCCGGTGCCCAAGGCATAGAGAATGCCCGTCTCGGGCAGGCTCCGGCCGCGAAAGCCCAAGGAGATAATGCCGATGCTGACCAGCACGATGCCTGCCATGCCGATTAGCGTGGGCACTTCCTGCGCAACCAGCGCCGCACCCAGGGTCACCAGCAGCGGCGAGGAGCCGCGCGCGATGGGATAGGCGCTGCCGAATTCGCCGCGGGCGTAGGCGCGTACCAGGAAGGCGTTGTAGCCGACATGCAGCAGCGCCGAGCCGGCGATGTAGGGCCAACTCGCGCGGGCGGGGGCGGGCAGGAACGGTACCAGGGCGGCGCAGGCCAGCGATGTGGCGATGCCCATCACCGTCATGCCCCAGAAGCCGTCCGGGCCTTTCTTCAGCACCGCGTTCCAGGACGCGTGCAGCAGGGCCGCGAACAACACCAGCGCGGCGATGGGAAGCGTCACTCTTCCCCGAACTTAGCTTCTATAAGCGCGAGGATCGCCGTAAGCGCTTCCTGCGCATCCGGACCTTCGGCGGTGACCATCACGGTGGAGCCGATGGAGGCGGCCAGCATCATCAGGCCCATGATCGAGCGGCCATTGACGGCATTGCCGTCCTTGATGATGTGGATCTCGGACTGGAAGCGTGCCGAGGCTTCCACGATCTTGGCGCTGGCGCGGGCATGCAGCCCGCGCTTGTTCAGGATGGTGGCGCTGGCGTGAAGCGTCTTCATCCCAGGTCGGCGCTTCCGGCCCGCATGTATTTGCGCCCGGCCTCGATGGATTCCTTGAGCGCCTGTTCCAGCGGCAGTTTGGCGCGAATATCGATCAGCTTGATCAGGCTGGGCAGGTTGACGCCGGCCAGCACTTCGATCTTGCCGCGTTCCAGCAAGGTCAGGGCCAGGTTGCAGGGGGTGCCGCCGAACATGTCGGTGGCGATGATCACCCCGTTGCCCACATCCACCGATTTGGCGGCGGCGGCGATTTCGCGCTGGCGCCGCTCGATATCGTCCTCGGGGCCGATGCAGACGGCGCGCAGATGGGTTTGCGGTCCCACCATATGTTCCATCGCGGAAATGAATTCCTGGGCCAGGCGGCCATGGGTAACCAGAACAATGCCGATCATGCGGATTCCTTCGCGCGGCGGGACAGTAGCAAAATCGCCTGCCGGGGGAAGTCTTATTTGGTGATGAAACTGTGCTTAAACAAGCCCTTCGCGAAAGCCCTGCGCGCGGCGCGGATTTTGGCCGGCGTGGAGGCGAAACGGGCATCCAGCGCGATCTGGGGTATGGCAGCGGCGCCTTTCAGCGGCGGCTTCCAGGACCGCTGCATGGGCAATCTTTCATCTTCCTTGCCCAGCCGCACCACCAGCGCGATTTTCACGCGGGCGCGTACAGGCAACTTGACGATGCCCACACCGCGAATCTCGATCAGGCCACGGATGCTGGCTGGCGGTTTGGCCCACAGCGCGCCGCCGGCGATGAACAGGATGGTGCGGTCGTCAGCCACAAGCCTTGCGCCATCATCGATCAGCCGCAACGCCAGGTCGGACTTGCCCGCGCCGCTGGGGCCGATGAGCAACACACCAGCCGTGCCGATGGCGACGCAACTGGCATGGATGTTGGCTTCGGCTTTTTCAGACATGCTGCGCCAGGGGCAGTTCCACGATCAGCCGCGCGCCGGCGCCTTGCGTGTTATCGGGCCCACGGTTCTCCGCATAGATGCGCCCGCCGGTGCCGTCGATGATCTGGCGGGCGATGGACAGGCCGAGGCCCGAGTTTCGCCCGAAATTCTCCCCCGGCCGCTCGGTGTAGAAACGCTCGAAGATGGATTCCAGATTGTCGGGCGGAATACCGGGGCCTTCATCTTCCACTGTGATGCGGGCCACGATGTCGTTGCGGACGGCGGTGACGGTCACCTTGCCATGCGGCGGGCTGAAGGAAGCGGCATTGTCGATCAGGTTGCGGAAAACCTGGCCCAGCCTTTCGTCACGCCCCAGCACATTGGCGCCCGCCGGCAACTGGTCGTTGAGCACGAATTCCACACCGCTGTCGGTCATGCGGTAGATCTCGATGATGGTGCTCAGCAGGCGGGACAGGATCACCGGCTCCTTGGTCTCGCGCGACAGTTCGGCGTCCAGCCGCGAGGCGTCGGAAATATCGGTGATCAGCCGGTCGATGCGCTTGATGTCGCCGCGCACGATGCCCAGCAGCCGGGCGCGGCTTTCCTGATCCTTGGCGCGGGAGAACATTTCCACCGCGCTGGCCAGCGAAGTGAGGGGGTTCTTCAATTCATGCGCCACATCGGCGGCGAAGCTTTCGATGGCGTCGATGCGGTCGTAAAGTCCGCCGGTCATGGAGCGCAAACTGTCGGCCAGGTCGCCGATCTCGTCGGTGCGTTCGGGGAAATTGGGAATGTCGCTGCGCCCGCCTGCGCCGGAGCGCACCCGGTCGGCCGCCGCCGCCAGCCGCTTGACCGGCTCGGCGATGGTGCCCGCCAGATACAGGGATGAGAACAGCATCACCAGCAGCGCCACGATGAACACTTCGATCAGGCTGGCGCGTTCCTGGCGCAGGATGTCGTCAATGTCGCCGCCTTCGGTGGAGACCAGCAGCACGCCATAGATGGCGCGCACGCCCTGCACCGGGACCGCCACCGACAGGACCAGCTTGTTCTGGTAGTCCACCCGCTCGGCGGTGGCGGTGACGCCGGTTAGCGCGCTTTGCACTTCGCGATAGACCCGGCCGTCCTCGCCGCCTTCATAATAGGGCTCCAGTTGCGCGAAGGGCCGCACGCCCATGATGCCGTCATACAGCCGCTTGACCCAGGACTGGATCCGCCCGCTGGTGTCCAGCGCCGGCAGCTCCGCCCGTTGCACCACATTGCGCGCCAGAAGATTGCGTGTGTCGATCGCCAGGTTTCCGCCGAGCAGGTACAGCCGCGCCCGCAGCCGGGTCGGCGCGATCAGTTGGCGCAGCAAGGGTTCGGCATCGCCGACCCGCAGCGTCTTGGTTTCATCGTCGGTGGCATAGGCCGCCAGGGTGCTGGCGACGATGGAGGCCTGCTGCTGCACGCCGCCCAGCCGCTCTTCCACCAGCCCGCGGCCATTGACCTGGACCAGGATCACGCCGGCGATCAGGATCAGCAGCGCCAGCGCGTTGAAGCCCAGGATGCGCCAGGTGAGGGCGGAAAAGTGGGGCACTATTCGCGATAGCGGTAACCGACGCCGTACAGCGTCTCGATGGCGTCGAAATCGTCCGCCACCACCTTGAACTTCTTGCGCAGCCGCTTGATGTGGCTGTCGATGGTGCGGTCATCGACATAGACCTGGTCGTCATAGGTCGCGTCCATCAGGCTGTCGCGGCTTTTGACGAAACCGGGCCGCTGCGCCAGCGCTTGCAGAATGAGAAATTCGGTGACGGTCAGGCGCACCGGCTTGCCGCCCCAGGTGCATTCATGGCGCTGGGGGTCGAGCGCCAGCTTGCCGCGCACCAGGGCTTCGGTCTTGGGCGCTTCGGCGCCGGCGGCGGCCGGCACATGCTTGCCATCGGCGCGGCGGAGCACGGCGCGCACCCGCTCCAGGAGCAGGCGCTGGGAGAAGGGCTTCCTGATATAATCATCGGCCCCGGCATTCAGGCCCATCAGTTCGTCGATCTCCTCGTCCTTGCTGGTGAGGAAGATGACGGGAAGCTCGGGCGTGCCCTGCTTGAGACGGCGCAAAAGCTCCAGCCCGTCCATGCGCGGCATCTTGATGTCCAGGATCGCGAGGTCAGGCGGCGACGGGGCCAGCGCGGTCAGCGCCGCGGCGGGATCGGAAAAGGTGCGGACGTGATAGCCTTCCTGCTCCAACAGCATGCTGACGGAGGCCAGGATATTTTTGTCATCGTCGACCAGCGCGATATTGGCCATTGAGTCCGTTCAAAATAAGGTCGGGGCAGTATAAGCCCATGATGAACAAAGCAAAGTGTAAAAGGTTCCCTTGACGAATCTCTCCTACGAGCCGCGCCGTTTCGCTGGAACAACGGCTTTTTACGAGCATCGGCTGGATTATCCGGACCGGCTGTTGGCGCGGGTGGCCAACCTGATGGGCCTGAAGCCGGGGGATGCGGTGCTGGACCTTGGCTGCGGCACCGGCATGTTGGCCGTGGGATTCGCGCGCCTGGGCATGACGGTGACGGCGATGGACCCCGAACCCGACATGCTGGCGGCGGCAAAGGCCGCGGCCGATGCAGCTTGTGTGACGATGACGGTGGTGCAGGGCTCATCACACGATCTTGCGCCGCAGATGGGATCGTTCCGCCTGGTGACGATGGGGCGCAGCTTTCACTGGATGGACCGTGCCGCCACCTTGGGTCTGCTGGACCGCATGGTGACACCGGACGGCGGCGTGGCGCTGTTTCATGACGCGCATCCGCCGGTGGAAGAGAATGGCTGGTTCAAGACCCTCTGCGCTGTGCAGGACAAGTTCGGCCGTACCAGTGGCGAAGCCAGGGGCGGCCATCGCCGCTATGAACCCTTCCTGTTCGCTTCCGCCTTCCAGCAGATTGACGGCCTGTCGGTCACCATCCGCCAGCCGCTGACGGCGGAGCAGATCGTGGGACGGGCCTTGTCCATGTCCCGCTGCTCGCCGCAGAAACTGGGCGCGGCCCGCGAGCCGTTCGTGGTCGCGCTGACGGCGGCCTTGCGGGAATTGTCGCCGGATGGGACATTCACCGAGGTTGCCGAACTGGTCGCGGTTCTGGCCCGGCGGCCCAAGCCATAATTTTTCGGGGGAATTTATGCTGCAACAGATATTGACCGGCCAGGCCAAGGGCGCCGCGCTGCTGGTGGCGGCGGCGGTGCTGTTCCTCTATCTGCTGCCGGCGGTCATCGCCTTTGCCCGGGCACAACGCAGTTTCTACCCGATCCTGTTGCTGAACGTGCTGGTATCGGTGATCCAGGCGAACCTCGCCCGCTTCCTGTTCCCCTCGATCCTGGTGTTCTCTCCGACCGACCTCGCCGCGATGATCAAGGTCTCGGCCCTGATCACCTTTGGTCCCGGCTGGCTGCTGCTGCTGCTCTGGAGCTTGCGTTCCAGCACACGCGATCCGCGCCTGGAGCGGTTCCAGCATACCAAGGCCTATGACACCATCGTCGCCCTGCCGCTGATCCTGTGGTTCGCCTATGGCGTGCTGCAATTGCGCGCCGTCCTTGTCCATGACTGGACCCTGATGATGGCGGGCAATGCCGGCGCGTTCATCTGGGTGCAGTTCGTCTCCCTCACCATGGCGGTGCTGTTCGATGTGCTGCTGGTCTATCTGCTCCTGGTACGCGACAAGGCGGTGGGACGGTCCCACGGCATATGGCCGCGCATCTTCGGCGTCGTCGGCACCTTCATGGGCGTGGGCATCCTGCAATTGCCGGTGGCGCAGATGGGCCTTCCCATGCAGATTTTTGCCGCGGTGCTGATCGGCGTGGGCAGCCTGGGTTCGGCGCTGGTGCTGTGGCGGCTGGGCAAGAGCTTTTCTATCCTGCCCGAGGCGCGCAAGCTGGTGACCGGCGGGCCTTATGCTTACGTCCGCCATCCGCTCTATGCGGTGGAGATGATTACCATCGTGGGAACGGCGTTGCAGTTCGCCGCGCCCTGGTCCTGGATCATCGCCGGTGTGGTGGTGGTGCTGCTGTGGATCCGCAGCCACTTCGAGGAGCAAGTGCTGGCCGAGAATTTCCCGGAATACGCCGCGTACCGCGCGAGCAAGAAGCGCTTTATTCCCGGCGTGATCTGACGGCTACTTGAACTCGACCTTGACGATCTCGTAGGAGCGCGCGCCGCCGGGCGCGGTCACTTCCACCGTGTCGCCCTTGCTCTTGCCGATCAGGGCGCGGGCGATGGGCGAGGAGATGGAGATGCGGCCGCGCTTGGCGTCCGACTCCACGTCGCCGACGATCTGGTATTTGCGCTCCTCGTCGGTGTCTTCGTCGGCCAGGGTGACGGTGGCGCCGAACTTGACGCTGGTGCCCGACAATTTGGAAATGTCGATCACATCGGCGCGGCCGATCTGGTCTTCCAGTTCCATGACGCGGCCCTCGATGAAGCTCTGCTTCTCCTTGGCGGCGTGATACTCGGCATTCTCCGACAGGTCGCCATGGGCGCGCGCCTCTGCGATCGCCGCGATAATGGCGTGGCGATCCACATTCTTGAGCTGGTTCAGCTCTTCCTCCAGGCCCTTGAAGCCCGCGGCGGTCATCGGAATTTTTTCCATGGCGTCTTCCCGTCCGGCAAAAAGAGGCTCTAGCCGCCGGATTTCACCCCGGATGCCGAGCCCTATTTGTTAAAGTCCTGATTTCGCTGAGAAATCCCTGGAAAAAGTCCAGCGCTAGGCCACAAAGAGTAGGACTGGAGGGAGCCGACTTCAAGGCGTCCCCTCTGTCCTCTTCCGACAAAGCCTCAGTAGCTTTGCAGCGGCGCGACCTCGAGCGAGCCGGCCCGCAGCGCCCCGATGGCCTGGGTGACCGCGGCCGCCCCCGCCATGGTCGTGTAATAGGGCACCTTTAGCGTCAGCGCCGCGCGGCGGATGGAGGAACTGTCGGCCAGCGCCTGGGCGCCATCGGTGGTGTTGAACACCAGGTTGATCTCACCATTCTTCAGCGCGTCCACCACATGGGGACGGCCCTCCAGCACCTTGTTGATGGTATCCACCGGCAGGCCCTTGGCGGCCAGCACCTTGGCGGTGCCGCGGGTGGCGATCAGCGAGAAGCCCATCGCCAGCAATTCGCGGGCAGGGCCTTCGATCAGGTCCTTGTCGCCTTCCTTCACCGAGATGAACACGGTACCGCCGGTAGGCAGCTTCACGCCGGCGCCGATCTGGCTCTTGGCGAAGGCGCGGCCGAAATTCTCGTCCATGCCCATGACTTCGCCGGTGGAGCGCATCTCCGGCCCCAGGATGGTGTCCACGCCGGGGAAGCGGGCAAAGGGCAGCACCGCTTCCTTGACGCAGATATGTTTGCGGTTGGGCTTTTTCAGCTTCATGGATTTCAGCGTCTCGCCCGCCATCACCCGCGACGCGATGGCCGCCACCGGCAGGCCGATGGCCTTGGCGACGAAGGGCACGGTGCGGCTGGCGCGGGGATTGACCTCCAGCACATAAATCTCGTCGCCCTGGATGGCGTATTGCACATTCATCAGGCCCTGGACCTTCAGCGCCTTGGCCATCAGCGTGGTCTGGCGCTCGATCTCGGCGATGACCTTGGGCGACAGCGAACGCGGCGGCAGCGAACAGGCGCTGTCGCCGGAATGCACGCCGGCTTCCTCGATATGCTCCATCACGCCGGCGATGAAGACATCGCCGTCCTTGTCGCAAATCGCGTCCACATCCACTTCGGTGGCGCGGTTGAGGAAGCCGTCAATCAACACCGGATTGTCGCCCGAGATGCGGAACAGCTCGCCGGATTCCACCTGCTTGCGCAGTTCGCCTTCATCCGACACCACCACCATGCCGCGTCCGCCCAACACATAGGAGGGGCGCAGGATGACCGGATAGCCGATGGCGGCGGCGGCGGCGACGGTTTCCTCTGCCGTCATGGCGGTGCCGTTGCGCGGCTGCTTGAGATCCAGCTCTTCCAGCAGCTTCTGGAAACGCTTGCGGTCTTCGGCCAGGTCGATGGCGTCGGCGCTGGTGCCCAGGATGGGCACGCCCGCATCGCGCAAGCCGTTGGCCAGTTTCAGCGGAGTCTGGCCGCCGAACTGCACGATCACACCGGCCAGCGATCCCTTTTCCTGTTCCTTGGCGATGATCTCCAGCGTGTCTTCCAGGGTCAGCGGCTCGAAATAAAGCCGGTCGGAGGTGTCGTAGTCGGTTGAGACGGTCTCGGGATTGCAGTTGACCATGATGGTTTCATAGCCCTGCTTCGACAGCGAATAGGCGGCATGGCAGCAGCAATAGTCGAACTCGATGCCCTGGCCGATGCGGTTGGGCCCGCCGCCCAGGATGATGACCTTCTTGGCGTCAGTGGGATTGCTTTCGCAGGCCGTCTGGCCGCCGACAGGATTTTCGTAGGTGGAATACATGTAAGGCGTCAGCGCCTGGAATTCGGCGGCGCAGGTGTCGATGCGCTTGTAGCAGGGATGGATATCCAGGGCGTGGCGCGCCTTGCGTACCGCCGCTTCCTTCTGGCCGGTGATCTTGGCAAGCCGCGCGTCGGAAAAGCCCATGCTCTTGAGGGCGCGAAACGCCTTGGCGTCCTTGGGCAAGCCGTCCTTGGCGATGCGCTGTTCGGTGCGGATGATGTGCTCGATTTCGCCCAGGAACCAGGGATCATAGCCGGTGATGCGCTGGATCTCGTCCAGCGGGAAATCATGGCGCATGGCCTGGGCGGCGAGACGCAGCCGGTCCGGGGTGGCGCGGGCCAGGGCGGCGCGGATGGCGGCGGGTTCGCTGTCCAGCGGGATTTCGTCGAAACCGGTCAAGCCGGTCTCCAGCGAACGCAGCGCCTTTTGCAAGCTTTCGCCGAAGGTGCGGCCGATGGCCATGGCTTCGCCCACCGACTTCATGCTGGTGGTCAGCAGTGGCTCGGCGCCGGGGAATTTCTCGAAGGCAAAGCGCGGGATCTTGGTGACGACATAATCGATGGTCGGCTCGAACGAGGCCGGCGTCACCTTGGTGATATCGTTCTTCAGTTCGTCCAGCGTGTAACCGCAGGCCAGCTTGGCCGCGATCTTGGCGATCGGAAAGCCGGTGGCCTTGGAGGCCAGCGCCGACGACCGCGACACGCGCGGGTTCATCTCGATGATGACCATGCGGCCGTCTTTCGGGTTGACCGCCCATTGCACATTCGACCCGCCGGTCTCCACCCCGATTTCGCGCAGCACCGCGATCGAGGCCGACCGCATGCGCTGATATTCCTTGTCGGTCAGGGTCAAAGCAGGGGCGATGGTGATGCTGTCGCCGGTATGCACGCCCATGGCGTCGATATTTTCGATGGAGCAGATGATGATGGCGTTGTCAGCCTTGTCGCGGACCACCTCCATCTCGAACTCCTTCCAGCCCAGAACCGACTCTTCGATCAGCACTTCGTTGGTGGGACTGGCTTCCAGCCCGCCTTCCACGATGGCGAAGAATTCCTCGCGGTTATAGGCGATGCCGCCGCCGGTGCCGCCCATGGTGAAGCTGGGGCGGATGACGGCCGGCAGGCCGACTTCGTCCATCACGCTCAGCGCCTTGGACAGGGTTTCGGGGCCCAGCTCCATCACCGGGGCATTGTTGCCGTCATAGATGGGATTGCCGCCGGAATCTTTCTTCTGGCGAAGCTGGCCTTTGAGGGTGAAGCCCTTGGGCACATCCAGCCCGATGGACAGCATGGCCTGCTTGAAGCGCTCGCGGTCCTCGGCCTTGTCGATGGCGTCGGCGGTGGCGCCGATCAGCTCGACATTGTGGCGCTCCA
>CANJJD010000045.1 GCA_947474645.1 Alphaproteobacteria bacterium
GATCTAATTGACCGAGGTCAATTACTTCTTCTTCTTGGCGGCCTTCTTCTTGGTCGCCTTCTTCTTGGTGGCCTTCTTGGCCTTTTTCTTCGCAGCCATGTTCAACTCCTCTATCGTTTGTTCGGGTCTGAACGACACCGTCGCCCCCCAAAACGTCGTCAATATGAATTACTTGCATTTTGAAATGCAACAGGGGCGGGGCTTTCGAAAAAACGCCGAAATCACGAAATGCAGAAAACCCCCATTCTACAAGGGTCATATTTGCTATTCCGTGTACGGACTAAAAACTGCGAATTTTGCGGGGCCAATCCGCAAATTGCGCATTTTGTGCGAATCACCCCTCGTCGGGCAAATTGAGTCGGGTCTTGAGGGCGGCATTCACCACCGCCGGATTGGCCTTGCCACCCGTCTGCTTCATCACCTGACCGACGAACCAGGCGGCGAGCTTCGGCTTGGCCTTCACCTCCTCCACCTTGTCGGGGTTGGCGGCGATCACCGCCTCGATGGCCGCATCGATGGCGCCGGTGTCGGTTACCTGCTTCATTCCCCGCGTCTCCACCACGACCCGGGGGTCGCCGCCTTCGGTCCACACGATGTCGAGCAGGTCCTTGGCGATCTTGCCGGAGATGGTCTTGTCCGAAATCATCTGGATGATGGCGTTGTTCGCCGCCGCACTCACCGGCACGTCGGTGATTGACAGCCCGTCACGATTGAGACGGCCCAGGATCTCATTGTTCAGCCAGTTGGCGGCCGACTTGGCGTCCACGCCCTTGGCCAGTTCCTCGTAATAGTCGGCCAGCTCGCGTTCCGCGACCAGCACCGAGGCGTCGTAAGGCGACAATCCGCCCTGCACAAAGCGGGCTTTCTTCTCATCCGGCAGTTCGGGCAGGGTTTTGGCGATGGCATCGACCCAGGACTGCTCGAATTCCAGCGGCAACAGGTCCGGATCGGGGAAATAGCGATAGTCATGCGCCTCTTCCTTGGAGCGCATGGAGCGGGTCTCGCCCACCTTGCTGTCATACAGCCGGGTTTCCTGGGAAATGGTGCCGCCGCCCTCGATCACTTCGATCTGGCGGCGGGCTTCATACTCCACCGCCTGGGCGATAAAGCGCATGGAATTGACGTTCTTGATCTCACAGCGCGTGCCTAGGTGCTTGAAGCTGCCATCGGCGCGGAACTTGTCATAGCCGCCCACCCGGCAGACCGAGACATTGACGTCCGCCCGCATCGAGCCCTCGTCCATGTTGCCGTCGCAGGTGCCAAGGTAGCGCACGATGGCCCGCAGTTTTTTCAGGAAGGCCGCGGCTTCCTCGGAAGTGCGCATGTGGGGCTTGGTGACGATTTCCATCAGGGCGATGCCCGAACGGTTCAGGTCCACGAAGCTGTTGTCGGGGTGCTGGTCGTGCAGGCTCTTGCCGGCATCCTGCTCCAGGTGCAGCCGCTCGATGCCGACCTTGATGGATTCGCCATCCTTCAGGTCGATCAGGACTTCGCCCTCGCCCACGATGGGGTCCTTGTACTGGCTGATCTGATAGCCCTGCGGCAGGTCGGGATAGAAATAGTTCTTGCGGTCGAACAGCGAGCGCAAATTGATCTTGGCTTTGAGGCCCAGGCCGGTGCGGACCGCCTGTTCGACGCATTTGGCGTTGATGACGGGCAGCATGCCGGGGAACCCGGCATCAATGAACGACACATTGTTGTTCGGCTCGGCGCCAAAGGTGGTGGAAGCGCCGGAAAACAGCTTGGACTGGCTGAGGACCTGGGCATGGACCTCCATGCCGATGACGATCTCCCACTCGCCGGTTTCCCCTTTGAGCAGCTTGTTCTTTATGGGCGCGTTCATACGGACCACCATTTGGCGGGGGAATGCTTGAAATCCGCGGCCGTTTCGACCGCCAAGGCGGCGCGCAGCAGGGTCGCCTCGTCGAACGCCTTGCCGATCAACTGAAGACCCAGCGGCAGGCCGCTCTCGGTCAACCCGGCCGGCACGGAGATGCCGGGCAGACCGGCCAGGTTCACCGTCACGGTGAAGACGTCCTGCAGGTACATCTCCAGCGGATCGGATGTCTTGGCGCCGACGCCGAAAGCCGGCCCTGGGGTGGTCGGGGTCAGCAGCACATCGCACTTTTCAAAGGCCTGTTCGAAGTCGCGCTTGATCAGGGTGCGCAACTTCTGGGCGCGGGAGTAATAGGCATCGTAATAGCCGGCCGACAGCACATAGGTGCCGATCAGGATGCGGCGCTGCACTTCGGCGCCGAAACCCTGGCCGCGGCTTTTCTCATAAAGGTCGGTGATGTCGCGCACGCCCTCGGCGCGATAGCCGAACTTGACGCCGTCATAGCGCGCCAGGTTGGACGAGGCCTCGGCGGGCGCCACGATGTAATAAGTCGGCAGCGCATACTTGGTGTGGGGCAGCGAGACGTCCACGATCTCAGCGCCTTGCGCCTTCAGCCATTCGGCGCCCTTGGTCCAGAGCGCGTTGATCTCGGCGGGGACGCCGTCGATGCGGTATTCCTTTGGGATACCGACGCGCAGGCCCTTGATGCCGCCTTCCAGCAGCTTTTCGTAATCGGGGACTTCGATGTCAACGCTGGTAGAATCCTTGGCGTCCACCGACGCCATGGTCTTCAGCATGATGGCGGCGTCTTTCACGGTCTTGGTCATGGGCCCGGCCTGGTCCAGCGACGAGGCGAACGCCACGACGCCGAAGCGCGAGCAACGGCCATAGGTGGGCTTCAAGCCGACGCGGCCGGTGACGGCGGCGGGCTGGCGGATGGAGCCGCCGGTATCCGTGCCGGTTGCGGCCAGGCACAGGTCGGCGGCCACCGCGGCGGACGATCCGCCCGACGATCCGCCCGGCACCAGGTTCACGTTGCTGTTCTTCGCCCGCCAGGGATTGATCACATTGCCGAAGGCGGATGTCTCGTTGGACGAGCCCATGGCGAATTCGTCCAGGTTCGTCTTGCCCAGCATCACCGCGCCGGCGTCCCACAGGTTCTGGGTGACGGTGGATTCATAGGGCGGCACGAAATTGCCCAGGATCTTGCTGGCGGCCGTGGTGCGGGTGCCCTTGGTGCAGAACAGGTCCTTGATCGCCAGCGGCAGGCCTTCCAGCGCGCCGATCTGGCCCGAGGCAATGCGCTTGTCGCTCGCCTCGGCCATCGCCAGCGCCTTCTCGCCCGCTTCGGTGATGAAGGCATTCAACGGCCGCGCCTTTTCGATCGCTGAGACAAAGGCGCCGGTCAGCTCGCGGGAGGAGATTTTCTTGGCCCGGATGGCGTCGCGCGCCTCGGCCAGGGTCATGGCGATAAGATCTGATTTGGAAGTGGGCATTATTCGACCACCTTGGGCACGACAAAGAAGTGGTCTTCGCCGCCCGGCGCATTGATCATCAGCGCGTCGGCCTGGTTGCCGTCGGTCACCTTGTCTTCGCGCCACTTCAGCTTCTGCGCCACCACCGATGTCATGGCGGGCACGCCCTCGACATTCACCTCGCCCAGCATCTCGACCCACTGGAAGATGCCGTTCAGCTCTCCGGCCATGGGCTCGAGCCGCGCTTCCGGCACGGCGAGGCGGGCCAGTTTGGCGATGCGGCGCACGGTGTCCTTGTCGACGGACATGGGGTTTCCTGCTGTGTTAGGTAAGTGCTGGTTTGCTACCAACCGGGGGGTCCGGAGGCAAGCAAAAGGGGGAGCTTTGGCCGTCATCGCGCTGGAAGAGCTGAAACTGGCGCCCGGATTGCGGCTGCTGGGGCTCGATCTTGGGGAAAAGACCATCGGCCTGGCCCTGTCCGACACCAGCCTGTCCATCGCCACCCCCATGCAGACCCTGAAAAGGGGCAAATTCGCCGCCGATGCCGCCCGGCTGGACATTATAATAAGTGAGCAGGGGGTCGGCGGGCTGGTGGTCGGCCTGCCCCTGAACATGGACGGTTCCGACGGCCCCAGCGCCCAGTCGGCCCGGGCCTTTGGCCGCAACTGGACTGCCCATTCCCCCCTGCCCCTAGTCCTTAAGGACGAGCGGCTGTCCACCAGCGCCGTGACCCGCACCCTGCTGGATGCCGACGCCTCGCGCCGCCGCCGCGACGCGGTCGTGGACAAAATGGCGGCCGCTTACATTTTGCAGGGCGCGCTGGATAGGCTGCGGAACCTCCGATGACAAACGATTCCGCTCCCGCGCGATTTTTATGGCTGCTGCGCCCGCCGGTGCAGATCGACCGGCGCACCGAGCGGATTTTCCTGCTGATCGGGTCGGCGGTGTTTTTCGCCGGCTACGACATGAACATCTTCTTCCTGGCCGCGCCGCAGATCCAGGCCACGTTCAACATCCCGGAAAACCAGATCGCGCTGACCACCGCCTATTTCCGGCTGGCCGCGGTGTTCGCCATGCTGATCGCGGCCAGCGCCGACCTGGTGGGGCGGCGGCGTCTGTTGCTGGTCACCATTATCGGCCAGGCGATTTTCACTTTGGCGACCGCCTTTGCCGACGGCTATGCCTCTTTCGTCTGGGCGCAATTCTTTACCCGGGTGTTCGGCTATGCCGAGGAGATGCTCTGCTTTGTGGTGATCGTCGAAGAAATCAATGCGCGGGCGCGCGGCTGGGCCAACGGCACCCTGACTTCGATGGATTTCGTGGGCGCTGGGGTCGCCAGCCTGATCTTTGCCGCCGTCACGATCCTGCCCGGCGGCTGGCGCGCCCTCTATGTCATCGGCGCGGTGCCGCTGTTCCTGGTTGCTTTCATGCGCCGCCAACTGCCGGAAACCGCACGCTTCGCCGCGCAGGAGCATGGCGCCAAGACCAAATCAAAATTCGCCGAGACCAAAGACATGCTGCGGGACATGGTGCGCGAGTATCCCGGGCGGCTGACGGCCATCTTCATCGCCGTGTCAGCCTGGGGGTTCGCCATCTCGGCGGCGACCTTGCTGGCGTCCAAGGTGCTGCAGTCGGACTATCATTATGAGCCCTGGCAGACCACCGCGCTGTTTGTTCCCGGCGGCCTGATCGGGCTGGGCCTGGCGATCGCCGCCGGCCGCCTGTCGGACAAGGTGGGCAGGAAGCCCATGGCGATTGCCATAGTCACCTTGTGCGGCATCTGTTTTTATCTTTTCTACGGCGGGGCGCCTGCCTGGGCGATGCCGATCCTGTGGACCCTGGCCTTTTTCGGCTTCTTCTCCGGCGACGTGCTGGTCGCCGGCTTTGCGCTGGAGATCGTGCCCACCCATTATCGCGCCACGGTGTCGGGGCTGCGCTATCTGGTGGAAATCAGCATGGGCGCCCTGGCGCTGATGCTGGAGGGGCATCTATACGACTATTTCCACGCCCATGGCCCCGCGATCCAGTGGCTGCTGGCGACCATTCCGATTACACTCATCGCCATCCTGTTCCTGCCCGAGCCGGCGGGAAAGACGCTGGAGGAGATGAGCGGTGGTTAGGACGCTTGTTCTTGTGATGATGCTTTTGCCCGCGTCCGCGCTGGGCGCGGAGATCACCTGCAAGAGAAGTCCCGCCCTGACCGGCCAGTGCCGCATGGTAAAAGGCAGCCTGGGTCTGACCCCCGGCCTGGGCGTCAACCTGGTGACCGAGGACGGCACCCGGGTCCTGATCAAGGCGCCTCCCGACAGCAATGCCGACATCGCGCCGCCGGTGATGCAGAACTGGCTTTACTGGCAAACAAAGACCGGCTCGATACGCACCCGCATTGCCGGCACCTTCGAACTCTGCCCCCTGCCCTCCCAGATCAATGCCGCCGGCATCAAGGATTATGGCTGCATCAACCGGGGCAGCCGGATCTCGCAGGACAAGACTTCCAGCGTTAACTGACTGCCCGCTTGCGGGCCCCGAAAACCCTCTCTATAAGCCGGGCTTTAATGACATCCGCGGACCATTCGCCCATCCTGCGCTCCAAGCATCTGCTTGGAATAGACGGGCTTTCTCCCCTCGACATCGTCGCGCTTCTGGACCTGGCCGAGACCTATGTGGTCCAGGGCCGCGCCAGCGACAAGAAGACCGCGCTTCTGCGTGGCCGCACCCTGATCAACCTGTTCTTTGAATCCAGCACCCGCACCCAGTCGTCTTTCGAGCTGGCGGGCAAAAGGCTGGGCGCCGATGTGATGAACATGTCGGTCAAGACCTCGTCCGTGTCCAAGGGCGAGACCCTGATCGACACCGCCTCCACCCTCAACGCCATGCGCCCCGACATTCTGGTGGTGCGCCACCAGGACGCCGGCGCCGCCGAGCTGCTGTCGCGCAAGCTGGATTGCAGCGTGATCAATGCCGGCGACGGCGCCCATGAACATCCCACCCAGGCGCTGCTGGATGCGCTGACCATCCGCCGTCATCGCGGCAGTTTTGAAGGCTTGGTGGTCGCCATCTGCGGCGACGTGCTGCACTCCAGGGTCGCCCGCTCCAACCTGCGCCTGCTGTCCATGATGGGCGCGCAAGTGCGGCTGGTGGCGCCGCGCACGCTTCTGCCTTGCGACGCGGAACGGTTCGGCGTGGAAGTCTATACCGACATGAAGAGCGGCCTTGCCGGCGCCGATATCGTGATGATGCTGCGCCTGCAGCTTGAGCGCATGAGCGGCGCCTTCGTGCCCTCGGCGCGCGAATATTTCCGCTTCTATGGCCTGGACCGCGAAAAGCTGTCCGTGGCCAAGCCGGGCGCGCTGGTCATGCATCCCGGCCCGATGAACCGGGGCGTGGAAATCGCCTCCGACATCGCCGACGACGTGCAGGTCAGCCTGATCGCCGAACAGGTGGAGATGGGCGTGGCGCTGCGCATGGCCATCCTCGATGCCCTGTCGCGGGGGATGACATGAAGCGCATCGCCTTCCGCAACGCCCGGCTGATCGATCCGGCATCCGGCCTGGACGCCAAGGGCGGACTTCTTGTGGAGAATGGCCGCATCGCCGATGTCGGGCCGCGCCTGTTCAACGATGCCGAGCCGAACGATCCCGAAGTGATTGACTGCCGCGGGCTGATACTGGCGCCGGGGCTGATTGACGCCCGCGTCTTCACCGGCGAGCCGGGCGCTGAACATCGCGAAAGCCTGGAATCGGCATCCGCCGCCGCCGCCGCGGGCGGGGTCACCGGCATGATCGTGATGCCCAACACCGATCCCGTTATTGACGAGCCGTCGCTTGTGGATTTCCTGCTGCGCCGCGCCGCCGCCACCGCCCGGGTGCGGGTGCATCCCGCCGCCGCCCTGACCAAGGGGTTGCTGGGCGAGACCATGACCGAGATGGGCCTGTTGAAAGAAGCCGGCGCCGTCGCCTTCACCGATGGCGACCGCTCCGTCGCCAATGCCCGGGTGTTCCGCCGCGCCCTATCCTATGCCGCCACCTTCGATGTCCTGGTGATCTCCCATGCCGAGGATCCCGAGCTGGTGAAGGGCGCCAGCGCCACCGAAGGCGAATTCGCCACCCGGCTGGGAATCCCCGCCGCGCCCGCCATCGCGGAAGCCATGATGGTGGAGCGCGACATCCGCCTGGTCGAACTAACGGGCGCGCGCCTGCACTTCGCGCAGATTTCCACCCGCGCCGCGCTGGAGGCCATCGCCGCCGCCAAGGCGCGCGGGCTTCCTGTCACCTGCGGCGTCGCCGCTCATCACCTCACCCTCAACGAGCTGGATGTCGGCGCCTATTACACCTTCCGCAAAATGCGCCCGCCTTTGCGCAGCGAAGCGGACCGCGCCGCCATGGTCGAAGGCGTGGCCAGCGGCGTGATCGACGTGATCGTTTCCAGCCATGAGCCGCAAGGCGCCGACACCAAGCGCCAGCCATACGCATCCGCCGCCGCCGGCACGGTGGGGCTGGAGACCCTGCTTCCGGCCGCCTTGTCGCTGTCGCACAATGGCGATGCGGGCCTGTCTCAGATTCTTGCCGCCCTGACCGCCGCACCGGCGCGCATCTTCGGACTGCCCGGTGGCACCCTGGCACGGGGCGCGCCCGCCGACCTGGTGCTGCTGGACGAGAATGAGCCCTTTGTGGTGGATGCCGGAAAGCTGCGCTCCCGCGCCCACAATAGCGCCTTTGAGGGCCGCAAATTCCAGGGACGCGCCAAGGCCACCTTTGTCGGCGGCGAATGCGTGTTTGACGCGCGCTAGATTTTCGCGTCCGGGGCTGGCATCGTTCCGGCCATGATCCTGCTGCAAGCACTATTGCTGGGCTATCTGTTGGGGGCCATCCCCTTCGGCCTGTTCTTCGCCTGGCTGTCCGGGGCCGGCGATGTGCGCAAGATCGGCTCCGGCAATATCGGCGCCACCAATGTGCTGCGCACCGGCAAGAAATGGGCGGCCGCCTCTACCCTGTTCTGCGACGGCGCCAAGGGCGCGGCCGCCGTGTTGCTGGCGCGGCTGTTGCTGCCGCCGGGCGCCGAGATATTCGCCGCCGCTGCTGCGGTGCTGGGACACATGTTTCCTCTCTGGCTGCGCTTCAAGGGTGGCAAGGGCGTGGCGACCTATGTCGGCCTTTGCCTGGCGCTGTATTGGCCGGTGGGCCTGGCGGTGGCCGCCACCTGGATCGGCGCCGCCCTGGTGTGGCGCATCTCCTCCTTGTCGGCGCTGATCGCCATCGCCCTGTCCAGCGCCTATTTCCTGCTGCTGCATCACGAAGCCTATGCCTTGCTGGCGCTGGTGCTGTCGCTGCTGATCACCTGGATGCATCGCGACAATATCCGCCGCCTGCTGCGCGGCACCGAACCGCGTATCGGAGCGGGCAGCCGTGCTCACGGATAAAGCGCGCCGCGACTGGTTGCGCCTGGCGCGCACCGAAAATATCGGCCCCGTCACCTTTCGCAACCTGATCGCGCGCTTCGGCTCTGCGTCAGAAGCACTGGCGCAAGTACCGCGCATGGCCAGCCGTGGCGGCGCAAAATCCTTCGTCCTGCCGGACGAAAGCGCCATCACGCAGGAGATCGAAGCCCTGGCCAAGCTGGGCGGCCGAATGATCGCGTCCTGCGAAGCGGATTATCCGCAAGGCCTTGCGGCACTGGAAGCCCCGCCGCCCATCCTCAGCGTGCTGGGCCATCCGCACCTGTTGCAAAAGGAGATGGTCGGCATCGTCGGCGCACGCAACGCCTCCGCCCTGGCGCGCAAATTCGCCGACACCCTGGCGCGCGATCTCGGCTTTGCCGGCATTGTCGTGGTGTCAGGCCTGGCGCGCGGCATTGACGCCGCCGCCCATGAAGCATCCCTGGCGGTGGGCACGGTGGCGGTGGTGGCGGGCGGGGTGGACATCGTCTATCCGCCGGAAAACCAGAAACTCTTCAACGCCATCAAGAACCAGGGCGTCATCGTTTCGGAAATGCGCCTTTCCGAAGCGCCCCAGGCGCGCCACTTTCCCCGCCGCAACCGCATCATCTCCGGGCTGGCGCGCGGCGTGGTGGTGGTGGAAGCGGCCGAGAAATCCGGCTCTCTGATCACCGCCCAATGCGCCGTGGACCAGGGCCGCGAGGTGTTTGCCGTGCCGGGCTCGCCGCTGGACCCGCGCGCCCGGGGCGCCAATCGCCTGATCCGGGAAGGCGCCGTGTTGACCGAAAGCGCCGACGACATTTTGTCGGTGCTCAAGCCCATGCTGGGCGGCGGCTTTGCCGAGCCCGATGCCCCACCGCCGGCCATGCCCGCGCCGGGCCTGGAAGCGGAAGCCGACGCCTTTCGCGCCCGCATCGAGGAGGCGCTAGGCCCTGCCCCGGTGGCAGTGGACGAGCTGATCCGCCAGTTGGGGGCGCCCGCGCCCGTGATCCTCACCGTCCTTTTGGAGCTGGAACTGGCCGGCCGCTGCCTCCGCCATCCCGGAAACCGGGTGAGTTGGGCGTAGAATCCGGGTAGGCTCCCCCCACAAAAATAACAATTTGAAGGGAGCAGACGAATGGCAGACACGGCAAATCCCGCACCGCTTGGTTTGGTCGGGTTCGGAGTGACGACAATCCTTTTGAGCAGCATCAATGCCGGCCTGTTGCCGGTGGCCGGCGAGCCGGTGGTGATCCCGCTGGCCATGGCGTTCGGCGGCACGGCCCAGATCATCGCCGGTATCATGGAGTTCAAGACCGGCAATGTGTTCGGCGCCACCGCCTTTACCGCCTATGGCGCCTTCTGGTGGTGGTTCGCGCTGCTGATCCTGCTGGGCAGCAATCACATTCTGGATCTGTCGAGCGCCGGCAGCGCCATCGGCGTGTGCCTCTTGCTGTGGGGTGTCTTCACCATGGGGCTATGGGTTTCGACCTTCCGGCTCAGCAAGTTGCTGTTCGCCATCTTCACCACCCTCTGGATCGCCTTCTTCCTCTTAGGCTTCGGCGCGCTTCTGCCCAATCCGGGCCTGCACACGGCCGGCGGCTGGGTCGGTCTCCTCTGCGGGTCACTGGCCATGTATGGCAGCTTCGCCCTGGTCACCAACGCGACCTATGGCCGGGAGGTCATTCCCGTCGGTTCACGCTGATAATTTGGCGGTGGCCTGGTTTCCTGAGGGAAATCAGGCCACTAGCCGGCCCCCAACACGCCTGCCGGGCGCAAGGCGGCGGAACCTCATCATCATTTCGTAAGGATTGGACGCTTAACCATAGTTCGCGCCTGTTCGGCGTACAACTATAGGTTATGTTCATGCGCGCGTTCGCCATAAATACAACCAAGAGTTACAATTTCGGCCCACTCGCGTTGACAGCGAGCATCGGCGGGGGTCATGTCCCGGCCCGTTTGCCGGACCCCAGCTCTTTGCGAAATGCGCCTCAGGCCCCAGATAAGCCCCTTTTCACCCCGTAACAGGTTCAGTTTCCTCAATGAACGTCCTGATCGTCGAGTCCCCCGGCAAGGTCAAAGCCATCAACAAGTATCTGGGCAGCAATTATAAAGTGCTGGCCAGCTTCGGGCATATCCGCGACCTCCCCTCCAAGGACGGCTCGGTCAAGCCGGACGACGACTTCTCCATGGTCTGGGATGTGGATGCCCGGGCCGCCTCCAAGATCAAGGACATCGCCGCCGCCGTGAAAGGCGCCGACAAGCTGATCCTGGCCACCGACCCGGACCGCGAGGGCGAGGCCATCAGTTGGCACATCCTGGAAGTGCTGCGCGGCAAGAACCTGCTCAAGGACATGCCGGTCGA
>CANJJD010000046.1 GCA_947474645.1 Alphaproteobacteria bacterium
CACCCTTGCCCTGAGAGATCAAAACTTCAATCTGGCGTAGCAAAATCACTATCTGCTCCGCGCTAAAACACTTCTTCGGCATAACTAAGGTCCTTTCCAAGTCAGTTTCTCTCAAACCGCTTGGTACAAAAAGACCCGGTCAGGTCAGGCGCAAAACCGCTATGCCCGCGCCGCTGCCCTTTTCGTCGCGGTGGAAAAAAGCGGCGACGAAAAGCTGGCGGCCCAGGCGATCTTTTATCATACCAATGCGGCGCTGAACGCCGGCGCCCTCACCCAGACCCAGGCCATCGAGCAACTGGAACGCTTGCGCTTCCGCTGGCGCGGCGATGCGCTGGAATTGAAGACTTTGCGCAAGCTGGCGGCGCTGTATATGGGCCGCGGCCAATGGCACCAGAGCCTCAAGACCCTTCGCGTGGCGACCCAGAATTTCAACGGCCAGAATGCGGCGCGCGTCGCCCAGGACGATATGCGCGGCGCTTTCGTGAAGCTGTTCCTCAACAACGGCGCCGACAAGATGAAGCCGGTGGATGCGCTGGCGCTGTTCTATGACAATCTGGACCTGACCCCGATCGGGCCGGACGGCGACGAGATGATCCGGCGCATGTCCGACCGGCTGGTGGCGGTGGATCTGCTGGGTCCGGCGGCCAATCTGCTGGCCTATCAGGTGGACAAAAGACTGGACGGCATCGCCAAGGCGCAGGTCGCCACAAGACTGGCCGCCGTCTATCTGATGGATCACAAGGCCGACAAGGCGCTGGCCGCGATCCGCGATTCGCACATCACCGGGTTGCCCGACGAGGAAATGCACCAGCGCATGCTGCTGGAGGCGCGCGCCTTTGCCGGGCTCAAGCAATGGGACAATGCCCTGGACCTGATCGCGGTGGACCAGGCCGAGGACACAAGGCGGCTGCGCGCCGACATTTACTGGGACAGCGGCAACTGGGCGATTGCCGGCCAGAAGGCCGAAGAGCTTCTGGATGTGCGCTGGAGCGACACCGTTCCGCTCAGCACTGGCGACCGCGCCCAGGTGATGCGCGCCGCCGTGGCCTATAGCCTGGCCAATGACGAAGCCAGCCTGGCGCGAATCCGCGAACACTTTGCCCCCAAGATGAAGGGCACGCCGGACGCGGGCCTGTTCGCGGTGCTGTCGTCCGATATCGACCAGCATGGCTTGGCCTTCCGCGAGGCCGCCGCCAAGATCGCTTCGGTGGATACGCTGCAGACCTTCATGAAGGACTTTGCCAAGCGCAAGTCCGGCGCCAAGAGCTAAAGCTTCTGTTGCTTTAGCCAGGTCAAAGCGCGCTTAACAATCTTCTCCCAGCCCGGCTCGCCGATCAGCCAATGGCCCATCCCGTCCAGCACTTCGGTGGTGGCGCGATCCCCGTACAGGGCGGCGATGCGCGCCACGGTGGAGGGCGGATTGATCCTGTCCTCAGCTCCGGTGAGAAACAGCAGCGGCGCCGTCACTTGATCGGCCTTCACCGCGCTGCCTTGGTTGAAATCCAGCGCCCAATTCATGATCTCGAAGGTGGCGCGGCCGGACTCCGGCACAAAGCGGTCATAGACCGCATCGCGCATATCGCGCGGCAGCCGGTCCAGGGAATGGGCCACCGCGACGTGGCGGTTGGGCTCCAGGATCTGGTTCCAGTAACCGGGCTGCATATGCATCGCCTGGGCGGCGCTAATCTCGAACAGGGTGGTGGGCGGAACGCCCCACGGCGCCGAAGGCGCCAAACAAATGATTGCGGCGATCTGTGTCCGAGCCGCCAACATTTGCGCCAACAGCCAGCCCATGGAGTGACCCAGCAGGATGGGCGCAGCACCCAACGTCTCGATGTGCTGTTCCAGGTCGTCGGCATAGTCGCCAAGGCCGGTGGTGCCCAGCGCGGCGGGCGGGCGTTTCTGGTCGTGGAAGCGCAGAGGCGGCGCGGTGACGGCATAGCCCGCCGCCTGGAACTTTTCTTTCAACCCGTCCAGCGCCCATGGCCCGCAAAAGGCGCCATGGATCATCACCATCGGGGGTTTGCTCATGCCAAGCTTTGGAAGGCGGCGATCACCGCCTTATAGGTCTGGCGCTTGAACGGCACGATCAGGTCCGGCAACGCTTCCAGGCTGACCCACTGGAAGGCGGAAAATTCCGGCTCATGCGCGGTCAGGTCGATATCGGCATCCTGGCCGGTGAAGCGCATGGCGAACCATTTCTGGCGCTGGCCGCGATACTTGCCGTGAAACGCCACGCCGATCAGGTGTTCGGGCAAGTCGTAGGTCACCCAATCATCCATCTCGGCAATGATTTCCGCCTTGTCCGTACCGGCTTCTTCCTGAAGCTCGCGCTTGGCCGCCTCGATGGGCGTCTCGCCCTTGTCGATGCCGCCTTGCGGCATCTGCCAGCCTTCCACGCTTTGATCGATGCGCCTGCCCACGAAGACATGGCCGTCCCGGTTGAACAGCATGATGCCGACGCAAGGCCGGTAGGGCAGATCGGAGGAAGAAGACATGACGCGCTTTGTTATTGTTTTGGCGCGGTCACTATGGCGGAAACCGGCACCAACACAAAGCCTCGCGCCTCAAGGCCCCGCGCCCAGGCGGCGATGCGTGCGATGGAGACGGGATAAAGGAAAGCCGACCCCACCGCGCTGCCGTTGGCGCGGGCCAGGGTTTCCAGTTCCGACAGGCGGCGGTCGATTTCCAGCGCGGTCTGGATGCTGTCCAGAGCAGCCCCGCTTTGCACCGCGGGGATGCCGACCTGGCCGGCCACGGTCGGCACCACCGACTGGCTGGCCGCGCCATTGTCGAAGAAATAAAGCCCGCGGCGATTCAGATACGTCAGGGCGGGCGACAGCGCCGCGCTGTCCGACAAGAAGCGCTGGCCCAGAAGATTGGTCACCCCGGCATAACCGGTGAAGCGGGTCAGCGCCCAGCTCAGGCGCTGGATGTTGGCGTCCTCGTCCTGGCCGGCGCGCAAGGTGTGGGGACCCGGATCGCTGTCGGGAAAATCATACGGCTCCATCGGCACTTCCAGCAGCACCTCATGGCCTTGCCCGCGCGCTTCGGCCACCCATTGGCCGACATCGCCGGCATAGGGCGCGAACGCCAGGGTGACGGGCCCGGGCAGGCTGTCCAGCGCACTCTTGGTGGCGGTGGCGGAAAGGCCCAGGCCGCTGACCACGATGGCGATCTTGAACTTGGCGCCCGTCGCCGCCGGCGCGGCATAGGCGGTCATGGGTTTGCGGCCGTCATCGGCGATGCGCGGCAAGGGACCCTGGGGCGTGTTCTCCACCAAGGCGGGATCGGCCAACAGCGCCTTGCCGGCATAAATCGGCTTGGTCACCGGGCCGACCACGGCGCCGTCATCGGAGATGGAATAGGCGGTGGTGACAGGCGGCTTGGCCACCTTCTCGGCTGCTTGCGTCAGCTCGAGCTGGATGGTGGGTCCGTGCGGGCGGCCGAACAGGGTGATGGCCAGGGTGCCCGCGGCCAGCAGGCAGACGGTGAAGGACGAGGCGAAAGCCAGCGCGCGCCCGGCTTTGGACGCAAGCAAGCCTTCCGCGGAATCGACAGCAGCAGCCATGGCGCCATTAAGGATTGAGATAGTTAAGAAGTGTTAAAACCACTCCCAACCCCCTCCGGTTTCAGCTTTATCTCGCCGGCGCAAAGCTACGCTTTCCGCCGGCTCGACCGCTGAAACCACCTCCCCCTTGCCGTGCTTCGCACGAAGGGGGAGGAAGCAAAAAAGCCCGCCTTTGGGGCGGCCCTTTTTGATTCTTTGGACCGATCTACTGCGCGGACTTCTTGGGCGGCACAGCGGCGGTGGCCGAGGCCACCGTCATTTTGCCGTGCAGCAGGTCAAGGGCATAGGACAATTGGAAGTCGTCATACTTCTGGCCGGCCGCCGGCTTGATTACCGGGGCATTGGCCCGCCTGGTCGGGACCGGCTCACCGGTCAGGTGGCCGCGCAGATCGGCTTCGGAAGGACGCGCCAGCTTGGGCACACTGGCCTCGTCGCCTTGCGCCACCAGGATGTCGGGAACAATTCCCTGTGCCTGGATGGAATGACCCGACGGCGTGTAATAGCGCGCCGTGGTCAGGCGCAGCGCGCCGCGCCCATCGCCGAGCGGAATGATGGTCTGCACCGAGCCCTTGCCGAAGCTGGTCAGGCCGATGACGGTGGCGCGCTTGTGATCCTGCAGCGCGCCGGACACGATTTCCGACGCCGAGGCGGTGCCGCCATTGATCAGCACCACAACCGGCTTGCCGTCGGTGACGTCGCCGCCCTTGGCGTCATAACGCTGGGTATCTTCGGGATGACGGCCGCGGGTGGAAACGATCTCGCCGGCGCCCAGGAAATCGTCAGACACCTGGATCGCCTGGTCCAGCAAGCCGCCGGGATTGTTGCGCAGGTCCAGCACATAACCCTTGATGCCGGGGCCGATCTGCTTCTTGAGATCGCGCACGGCTTTCTCAAGCCCGTCGGCGGTCCGCTCGTTAAAGCCGGGCATGCGGATATAGCCGATATCGCCTTCGCGGCGATACGACGCCGCATCCACCGATACAATGGCGCGCACCAAAGTCACGTCGAACGGCTTCTTTTCGCCTTCGCGCAGGATGGTCAGGGTGATCTTGCTGCCGGCGGGGCCGCGCATCTTGTCGATGGCTTCGTTCAGTTGAAGTCCGGCGATGGAGCCGCCGTCAATGCCGGCGATGCGGTCGCCGGTCTTGATGCCGGCGCGGGATGCGGGCGTGCCGTCGATCGGCGAGATCACCTTGATCAGCCCGTCTTCCTGGGTGACTTCGATGCCGACGCCGCCGAACTGGCCCTTGGTGGTGATCTGCATGTCGCCATACATCTTGGCGTCCATGTAGCTGGAATGGGGATCGAGATTGGACACCATGCCCTGGATGGCGGCATCAATCAGTTCGCTGTCCTTGACCGGGCGCACATAGTTGGCGCGCACGCGCTCGAACGCGTCGCTGAACAGGTCGAGCTGGCCATAGGCGGATGCGTCGTTGGCGCCCCGGGCTTCCGGCAACGCAAGCATGGCCGCGGCGAAACCGCCAACCAGGCCCAGGCCGACCAACGCAAACTTCTTCATGTACCGTTCGCCTTTCCAAAACTGGCGCGTAAATTCAACTTCAACCACGGCGCGGGTGACTGGCCATGTCCGCCATGGCGCACTTCAAAGTAAAGCCGGTCATCGGCTGCTGTGGTGGGCATGGTTCCAACCGGCTCGCCCGCCAGCAACTGATCGTTTGGCTTTACCGTTACGCGTCCCAGTCCCGCCAAGACCACATCGTAGCCGGTGGTTATCTCCAGGATCAACACTTGACCGGCCTTATGGTAAGGGCCGGCATAAAGAACTTTTCCGTCCGCCGGGGCAATGACTTGGGCCCCGGGGCCGGTGGCATAATAAAGCCCGGAATTGCCGCTGTCGGTTCCCCCCACCACCGAACCGACCACCGGTTCCAGCAGCGAGTTCTTGCCCAAGCCGCCCAAGGAACCGGCATTTTCCGCGGTTACCATGACAGTGCTTTGATCGGGGGCACCGCCGGCGCCCCCATTGCCTTGGAGCCGTAGCGCCTTGACCCGCGCCAGCAGCGCCTGGAAATCGGCGGCCTGGCGTGCCACCCGTTCCATCTGGGCTTTCAGGGTTCCATAATTCTGGGCGGCGCCCGCCGCCTCCTGCTGCTTCTGGAGCAAGAGTTCATCCAGTTCCCGGCGCGCTATGAGCAGACGCGCGGCGGTATCGGCGGCCTGGGCCTGTTCCTGTTCCAGCGCCAGCCGGGTGCGCTTCAAGGCATCGATCCGGCGCGACAGGCGGGCGGCCTGGGCATAGACCGGCGGCAGGGACGCGCCGATCAGCATCGAGCCGCGCGCCGCGCCCAAGGCATCGTCGGGGCGCATGGCCAGCGCCGGCGGCATGTCATGCTGCAATCTTTCCAGCACACCGATCAGCTTGGTCACCGCAATCCGGTCATTGGCGAAACCGGCACTGAGGCGCGCATCTTCCACCGTCAATTGCGCGATGCGCGCATTGTTGTCCACCTGGCGGCGCTCCAGCGATCCGATGCGCGCGGCGGTGGCGATCAGCTTGCGGCGCAGTACGGCGGCTTCGGCGGCCAGCGTATCGCTTTTCTGCTTGGCGCTGGCGAGTTGCGGCTGACCCTGTTTCAGTTCCGAGGACAGGCTTTGCAGTTGCTGGGAGCTGGACGGCAATTTCGCCAGCGCCTTGCCCGGCAAGGCATGGCTGAGATCCATCGCCGGTTCGGGCGCCTGCGTGGCGATACGCGCCGGACGCGGGGTGGGCACGATCATATTGACGCGCGGATACTTGGGCGTCTTCGCGGCGGTCTTCGCCATCACCGGCGAAGCGGCGAGAGCCAAGGCCAGGAACAGCGCGCCCCTCACCCGCCGCGCACCAGCAGCGAGTGTCCCGTCATGACCGCGGGCTTGGGCAGACCCATCAGGTCCAGCATGGTGGGGGCGACATCGGCCAGCCGCCCGTTTTCCAGCCGCGCGCCCGCAGGCGCGCCAAACGCGATCACCGGCACATCCAGTATGGTGTGCGCGGTATAAGGTTCGTGGGTGTGCGGGTCCTGCATCATCTCGATATTGCCGTGATCGGCGGTGAGCAGCATCACGCCGCCAACCTTCTCCAGCGCGATGCGCAGGCGGCCCAAACATTCGTCAATCGTGTCCACCGCCTTGATGGCGGCGCTCATGATGCCGGTATGGCCCACCATGTCGGGATTGGCATAGTTGCAGACGATCAGGTCGTATTTGCCCGACAGGATCGCCTCTTCCAGCTTGTCCGTCACCTGATAGGCGCTCATTTCCGGCTTGTGGTCGTAGGTCGCCACCTTGGGGCTGGGCACCAGGATGCGGTCTTCGCCTTCGAACACATCCTCGCGTCCGCCATTCAGGAAGAAAGTGACATGGGCGTATTTCTCGGTCTCGGCGATGCGAAGCTGCTTCATGTGATGGGCGGCGATCACTTCGCCCAGGGTTTCGCGCACATCCTCGGGCGCAAACACCGCGCCCATCAGCGGCTTCAGCGCCTCGGAATATTCGGTCAGGCCCGCCGCCGCGCCGAACACCGCCATGCGGGCGCGCACAAATCCGTCAAAGTCCAGGTTCAGCAGCGCGGTGGAAATTTCCCGCGCCCGGTCGGCGCGGAAATTGGCGAACAACAGCACGTCACCGTCTTCCACACCGGCATAATCGCCCAGCACGCAAGGCAGCACGAACTCGTCAGTGAGATTGCCTTCATAGGACGCCTCGATCGCCGCGGCAGCATCGTCAAAGCGGCGCGCCGAGGCGTCCACGATGGCTTCGTAACATTGCTGCACCCGGTCCCAGCGCTTGTCGCGGTCCATGGCGTAATAGCGTCCTGACAAAGTGGCGAGGCGCACACCGGCCAGGCCCTGAATGTCCCCTGAGAATTTGGCGACGAATTCTTGCGCGCTTCTGGGCGGCGTATCGCGGCCGTCCAGGAAGGCATGCACGAACACCGGCACCCCGGCCGCACTGATGATCTTCACCAGGGCGGCGATGTGATCCTGGTGGGAATGCACCCCGCCCGGCGACAACAGGCCCATCACATGCACGGCGCGCTTGGCCGACCTGGCCTTCTCAATAAGGGACAACAGCACCGGGCGCCGCGCCAGCGAGCCATCCTCGATAGCGACGTCGATGCGCGGCAGGTCCTGCGCCACCACCCGGCCGGAGCCGATATTCATGTGGCCGACTTCGGAATTGCCCATCTGGCCCTTGGGCAGTCCTACCGCGCCGCCCGACGTCGCCAGCAGCGCATGCGGGCATTCCGCCAACAGTCGCGTGTAGTTGGGCGTGGATGCGGCGGTGATGGCGTTGTCGGGCGCGGGATCGGGCCGCCAGCCCCAGCCGTCCAGAATGCAAAGCAGAGCGGTGGGCATGGACTATCCTGAAAACAAAGCGGGCTTGCCGAAAATAGGAAGCCGCGGGCGCGCTGTCCATGTGTTTAGCGGAATTCCGGGCCTGCCACCCAGATCACCAGCGACTTTCGCACGCCCGATTCGGTGGGCGTCACCCGGTGCAGCACATAGGAGGGAAAAGCGATGATAGTTCCCCGGGCGGCTTCCGCCGGATAGGCGCCATCGCCGGCCTCCAGCACCAGGCGGCCGCCTTCATAGTCGCTGGAATCGGAAAGCTGCAGGCTGAGCGAAATCTTGCGCGGTTCCAGGTTGTGGACGCCCATGTCCACATGCCAGTTGTAATGGCCGCCTTCGCTGCCTTCATAGACAGTATATTGCAGCGACTCCGACAGGCCGAAAAGCTCGTAGTGAAAAATCTCGTTGTTGAGGCGCAGCACGATTTCTTCCAGCCGGGCGAACAGCCATTCGGTGCTCGCGTTGCGCTCTATCCAGGCGACGTGGGTGATGCGCGTGTGATCAGCGGCGTCGCGGCCATATTCCAGTTGCGCCCGCATCGGCGCCAGCCCGTCGCCCAGCGCCACGATCCGGTCCAGCTCTGCCGGAGTGAAGGCGTCTTTCCACACCGCCACCTTGTAGCCGCCGATATTGACAGGCGCCGACTTGCTCATCGCAGCTTGGGACCGGTGGTCCAGGCCACCAGCGCCTTGCGCGTGCCCCTGGTGCAGGGCGTCACCCGGTGCAGCGTATAGGAGGGAAAGGCGATCACCGCGCCGCGGGTGCGCGGGGCGGTTTCGATCTTGTTGCCGGCCTGGAATTCCAGGTCGCAGCCTTCATAGTCCGACGCATCGCTGAGCTGAACCGAGATGGAGAATTTGCGCTGTACCTTCAGCGGACCGTGATCCACATGCCAGCCATAATGGCCGCCTTCGGTGCCGTGATAGATGGTGTACTGGAAATTCTCGGAAAAGCCGCGCAAGTCGAACTCGTACGACTTGTCGTTCAGGTTGCGGGCGACGCGCTGGACGCGGTCATAGATCCACTGGCTTTGCGGCGAAGGCGGCATCCAGGCGGTCTGGGTGATGCGGATATCGCCGCGTATGGCGCCGCCGTCCGGCTCGCCGGATTTGATCGTGGCCGTCTCCGCCACCAGCCCGTCGCCAAAGGCAGTGAGCCGGTCCAGCTCGTCCGGCGTAAAGGCATTGTCCCAGACGACAAAGGTGGGAATGGGGGGAGCGGGCAGGTCTGACATGCGGCCTTGATAGCAAAAGCGAGGCGGAAAATAGGGCTTCCCATGCCCCCAGAGCAAGACGGCGCTGCGCCCGCAGCCATGGCGCACCGCCCATTTTGACCTATAAAGACGCCATGCAGCGCAGCTTCCTCGGGCGCCATTACGCCCTGGCCGTGGTCGCCATCATCTTCGTGGCGCTGCTGGCGGCTGCCGGATTGCGCTCCACCCCCGGCGTCCTGATGGTGCCCTGGGAAGAGGCGTTCGGCTGGTCGCGCGAACAGATCAGCTTCGCCGCGGCTGTCGGCATTTTCCTGTTCGGCCTGACCGGCCCCTTCGCCGCCGCCGCCATGCAGCGCTTCGGCATTCGCGCCACGGTGATCGCGGCGCTGGCGATGATGGGCCTGTCTTCCACCGCCAGCCTGTTCATGACCCAGAGCTGGCAGTTGGTGCTGAGCTGGGGCCTGGTGTCTGGCATCGCATCGGGCTGCATCACCAATGTGTTGTCCGCCGTGATCGTCAATCGCTGGTTCGTCACCAATCGCGGGCTGGTGATGGGGCTGTTCGCCGCTTCGACCTCAACCGGAACGTTGATCTTCATTCCCGTCCTGTCGGCGATCGCGCAGGGCCATGGCTGGCAGCCGGTGGTGATCTGCGTCGCCATAGCCATGGCGCTGCTGATTCCGCTGGTGTTTTTCCTGCTGCCGGAATGGCCCGCCGATGTGGGCGCCGTGCCGTTCGGCGCCGATCCCGATCATCCGCCGGAAATCCGCGAGCGCGCCAATCCCTTGAAAGCCGCCTTCAGTGCGCTGGGCGAAGGCATCAGATCGCGCACCTTCTGGCTGCTCGCCATCGCTTTCTTTGTCTGCGGCTTCACCACCAACTGACCTGACCGGGTCTTTTTGTACCAAGCGGTTTGAGAGAAACTGACTTGGAAAGGACCTTAGTTATGCCGAAGAAGTGTTTTAGCGCGGAGCAGATAGTGATTTTGCTACGCCAGATTGAAGTTTTGATCTCTCAGGGCAAGGGTGC
>CANJJD010000047.1 GCA_947474645.1 Alphaproteobacteria bacterium
CAAGGTGATCCGCGAGATCGTGGAAAAGACCGGCGCCAAGATCAATGTCGAGGATGACGGCACCGTGAAGGTCGCCTCCAGCGACCATGAAGCGATCAAGGCGGCGATCAAGTGGATCCGCGGCCTGACCGCCGAACCGGAAGTCGGCCAGATCTATGACGGCAAGATCGTCAAGGTGATGGACTTCGGCGCCTTCGTGAACTTCTTCGGCCCCAAGGACGGGCTGGTGCATGTTTCCGAACTGGCCTCGAGCCGCGTGGCGAACCCCAAGGACGTGGTCAAGGAAGGCCAGGCCGTGAAGGTCAAGCTGTTGGGCTTCGACGATCGCGGCAAGGTGCGCCTGTCCATGAAGCAGGTGGACCAGACCACCGGCGAAGAGATCGGCAAGAAGCCGGCCGACGCGCCCCAGGCCTAAGCCTTTTCGTTACGAATGAGAAAGCCGTCCGCGAAAGCGGGCGGCTTTTTCGCATGTGGCCACCCCCGGAACTCAGCCGCGCTTGTGGCAACCTCGCGCCCGCGCTATCTGTCCGCCATGGCTGTGCTGATGCGCCTGATAAGCCTTGTCCTGATCGTCATCGCCCTGATGCTGCTGGGCGCGGACGCGGTCAGCTCGCTGGAACGTCAAGGCGAACTGACGGTGCGCAGCCTGGGCACCATCTGGGGCATCCTGCACCAGTACAGCCTGGATGCCTTCAAAAGCTGGATTCAGAACCACGCCGCCTTCATGGCGCAGGCGGTTTATTCGTCCCTGGCGTTGCCGGGCTGGGCCGCGACCGGAGTCCTTGGCGTCATTCTCGCCTTTGTGTTCGGCCGCCGCATCGGTCCTGAATAATCAGCGGTTCCCGCCTGGCACCCAAAGCACGTCACCTTTGCCGCCATCATTGGCGGTGCGGGCCATCACAAACAGATGGTCGGACAGCCGGTTGATGTAGCGCAACGCCGCTTCGTTGATCTTCTCGTCCTGCGCCAGCACGACCATGGCGGCTTCGGCGCGACGGGTGATGGCGCGGGCCAGGTGCAGATGCGCTGCCAAGGCTGTGCCGCCCGGCAGCACGAACGATGTCAGGGGTGCGAGCTTTTCGTTCATCGCGTCTATCTCGCGTTCCAGGCGTTCCACCTGCGCCGGCGCGATACGCAAGCGTCCTTCGGCTTTGCGGCCATCTTCTGGGGCGCAGAGATCGGCGCCCAGGTCGAACAAATCGTTCTGGATGCGCGCCAGCATGGCATCGCTGTCGCCATCCGCGTCGAGCCGCGCCACGCCGATGGCACTGTTGGTTTCATCCACAGCGCCGATCACGGCGATGCGCGCCGAACCTTTGGAAATGCGGCTGCCGTCACCCAGGCCGGTTTGGCCGGAATCGCCGGTTTTTGTGTAGATTTTGCTGAGTGTGACCATGCGAAAATCTGTCTCTTGCCCCTCAAACCTTAACTTGTATGATCCCGCCCGTCCCGCGCTTTTAGGTTGTTCCATGTCCGCCCCGGCCCCCGAAATCGTTGAATCCGACAACACCCGCGTTGCCTGCGATGGCGGCGGCGGCGCGCTGGGGCATCCCAAAGTCTTCCTGGAAATGGGCGACGAGAATGCCGTGGAATGCCCCTATTGCGACAAGCGTTTCGTGCTTAAAGCCGGGGCTGTCCATCATTGAGCGCCCTCAAGAAGGGTGATCATCTCTACCTGGTGGACGGTTCGGGCTATCTGTTCCGCGCCTATCACGCGCTTCCTCCCCTGACGCGAAAGTCCGACGGCCTGCCGGTGGGCGCGGTGTCCGGCTACTGCAACATGCTGTGGAAGCTCTTGGAGGACATGAAGGGCCCCGAACAGCCCACCCACCTGGCGGTGATCTTTGACGCCAGCGAAAAGACCTTCCGAAACGCGATTTACAAGGAATACAAGGCCAACCGCCCGCCGCCGCCCGAAGACCTGATCCCGCAATTTCCGCTGGTGCGCGACGCCACCCGCGCCTTCGGCGTCAGTTGCGTGGAGATGAAAGGCTATGAGGCCGACGACCTGATCGCCACCTATGCGCGGCTGGCGCGCGAGGCCGGCGCACGCTGCACCATCATCTCCTCCGACAAGGACCTGATGCAGTTGGTGGAAGACGGCAAGATAGAATTGCTGGACACCATGAAGAACAAGCGCATCGCCAGCGCCGAAGTGTTCGAGAAATTCGGCGTCACCCCCGACAAGGTGATCCAGATTCAGGCCCTGGCCGGCGATTCCACCGACAATGTTCCCGGTGTGCGCGGGATCGGCATCAAGACGGCGGCCGAGCTGATCAATACCTATGGCGACCTGGAAACGCTGCTGAAACGCGCCGGCGAGATCAAGCAGAACAAGCGCCGCGAAACCCTGATCGAAAATGCCGAGAATGCCCGCATTTCGCTCAAGCTGGTGACCCTGGACCAGAATGTGCCGTTCAAGGAAAAGCCGGACGAGTTCGCGGTGCATGAGCCCGACTGCAAGGATTTGCTGTCCTTCCTGAAGGCAATGGAGTTCACCTCCATCACCAAGCGGGTCGCGGCGCATTACAATGTCGAAGACCTCGACGCCATTACGCCGGCGGCGACGGTCGCCAATGTGATCCCGCGCGAGCCGCAATTGCCCGCGCCCGCATCGCCGGCCGCCGACGCCGCCCTGCGCGCGCCGATCAACCACGATGCCTATGTCACGGTCACCACAGCCAAGGAATTGGAAAAATGGGTGGCGCGCGCCCATGCGGCGGGCATCGTCTGTGTCGATACCGAAACCACTTCGCTGGATGCCATGACCGCCGGGCTTTGCGGCGTGTCGCTGGCGGTGGCGCCGGGCGAGGCTTGCTATATCCCTTGCGGCCATCGCAAGGGTGACGGGCTGTCGCTGGACCTGTCCCAGGCGCAGGACGGCGGCGAGACGATCACCCAGATGGTCGAAGCTGATGTGCTGAAGGGGCTCAAAGCCCTGCTGGAAGACGACAGTGTGCTCAAGGTCGGCCAGAACCTGAAATACGACGCCCTGATGTTCCTGCAGCGCGGCATCCGGCTCGATCCCATCGACGACACGATGCTGATTTCCTATGTGCTGGAAGGCGGGCTGCATGGCCATGGCATGGATGAGCTCAGCCAGTTGCACCTGTCGCACACCCCCATCGCCTTCGGCGAAGTGACCGGCAAGGGCAAGGACAAGCGCACCTTTGATTGCGTGCCGGTGGCCGAAGCCACCAAATATTCCGCCGAGGACGCCGACGTTACTTTGCGCCTTTACATGCTGCTCAAGCCGCAACTGCGCGAAAAAACCAAGCGTTGCGTCTATGAAACCCTGGAACGGCCGCTGGTGATGGTGCTGGCCGATATGGAGCGGGCCGGCATCACCATTGATCCCGAAATGCTGCGCAAGCTGTCCAACGATTTCGCCAAGACGCAAGTGAAGCTGGAAGGCGAAATTCACAAGCTGGCGGAGAGCGAATTCAACATCGGCTCGCCCAAGCAGTTGGGCGAAATCCTGTTCGACCGCATGAAGATCGAAGGCGGCCGCAAGACCAAGACCGGCGCCTGGTCCACCGACAGCGATGTGCTGGAGGATGTGGCGGCGCAAGGCCATCCCATCGCCAAGAAAGTGCTGGAATGGCGCGGCCTGGCCAAGCTGCGCGGCACCTATACCGATGCGCTGCCCACATACGTCAATGCCAAGACGGGCCGGGTGCACACCTCATACGCCATGGCCTCGACGTCCACCGGGCGGCTGGCCTCCACCGATCCCAATCTGCAGAATATTCCGGTGCGCACCGAGGAGGGCCGCCGCATCCGCCAGGCCTTCATTGCCGCCAAAGGCAACAAGCTGATCAGCGCCGACTACAGCCAGATCGAACTGCGGTTGCTGGCCCATATCGCCGACATTCCCGAGCTGAAAAAGGCATTTGCCGAAAACTTGGACATCCATGCCATGACGGCGTCGGAAATCTTCGGCGTGCCGGTCAAGGACATGCCGGCGGATGTGCGCCGCAAGGCCAAGGCGATCAATTTCGGCATCGTTTACGGCATTTCCGGCTTCGGCCTGGCCAACCAGCTCGGCATCCCGCAAAGCGAAGCCTCCGATTACATCAAGAAATACTTCGCCCGCTTTCCGGGCATCCGCGATTACATGGAAGAGACCAAGCAATTCGCGCGCGAAAAGGGCTATGTCGAAACCCTGTTCGGGCGGCGCATCCATGTCCGCGAGATCAATTCCAAGGTCCAGGGTTTCCGCGGCGGGGCCGAACGCGCCGCCATCAATGCCCCCATCCAGGGCGCTGCCGCCGACGTGATCCGCCGCGCCATGGTCCAGCTTCCGGGCGCGCTGGCCGATGCCGGCATCAAGGCCACCATGCTGCTGCAGGTGCATGACGAACTGATTTTTGAGGCGCCCGACAAGGAAGTGGACAAGGCCGCCAAGCTGATCAAGTTGGTGATGGAAAAGGCGGCGCTGCCCGCCGTCGAGATTTCCGTGCCGCTGGTGGTCGAAGCCCGCGCCGCCGATAACTGGGATGCCGCCCATTGAGCCGGCGCGCTTGGGCGATCGGACTGGCGGTTGCTTGCGTCATGGCCAATGTCATCAGCCAACCAATCCTTATGGGCATGAAGGCCCAAATCCTGATACGGGGCTTGGCGAACCTCGAGCCGGCATGGAATCGCGGCATTTCCTTTGGCCTGATGGCCCAGGATAGCCAGACCGGACGTTATCTGCTGATTGGCTTTTTGAGCGTGGTCGCGGCGGTGGTCGCGGTTATGGCCTGGCGCGCCGTCAGTACGCTTTCTGCAGCGGGCTATGGCCTGGTATTGGGCGGCGCCATCGGAAATCTGATGGATCGGGTCCGGTTTGAAGGCGCGGTGTTTGATTTTCTGTTCCTGCACCTGGGCCGGTTGCCGCTGTTTGTCTGCAACCTGCCGGACATTTTCATTTCGGCCGGTTTTATCTTTTTGGTTTTGGACATAATGGCCGCAAAGCCGGCAGACGCAGCGGCCTAAGCCGCAATCGACTTCAGACCTGTCTCGGCCGTGATGCCCGCTTTGCCCAGCGTTTCCATCAGATCGGCCATGGCCTTTTCGGTGTCGGGCGCGGCGCCGTCCTTGGACTGGCCCGCCATATAGCCGGTGAGGAAGCCGGGCTTGGACATATAGCCCAGGATCAATTCGCGCGCCTTGTTGGACAATTGGCCCTCGGTCAGGATGCCGCCGCTGGCCAGCTTCAGCAGGGTCTGCGCCTTTTCCACCGGATTGGGAGTGCGCGCCTCGATGGATTCGAACAGCTTGCCGCGCGCTTCCATCGCCAGGGCCAGCGCATCCATCTTCGCGGCGATTTCCTCGCGCGTGACGTCAATGAAGCCCGAACGGCGCACCCGCGACTGTAGCTGCGCCAGCTTTTGCAGCCGCTGCACCAGCGGCACCTTGGGATTCTGGAAATGGTTCTCGAACGCCGCCGAATTCAGCACCGGCATGATATAACTGGAGAGCTGGCGCTTGTTTTCCGTACCGATGATGTTGTCCTCGACGAACAGGATGCGCTCGATCTTCTCTTCGGGACCGGCCTCGCCGATATGGGTCCCCAAGGCCTCCTGCGCCACCAGGCGCTTGGAGCGCAAGGTGAAGGCGGCGATCAGGTCTTCATGGGAAAGATACTTGCCCACGCCCATGACGATGCGGTTGGCCATGGAGCGCAGGGTCTTGAGCTCCTCGACCATGGAGTCGGGGCACAGCCGCTTGTTGCTCTTGAACTCGGCCACCACGCGATTGGCAACGGCGGTGCGTGCCTCGGGCAGGTCGTCAGCGGCGAAGTGATGCGTCAGGGCCGCCAGGCCGCCGCCGGCCTTGCCGTCTTCCGGCATTTTTCCCAGGAACAGGGTCACCAACTGGTTCAACGCCTCACCCAGATTTTCCGCCGGGCCCATCAACTCGTGGAGCGCCGCCGAACCGTTGAGGATTTCCGCCAGGATGGCATCCACCGATGACAGCACCAGCTTGCGCGGCGCTTCATCCTTGGGCGCGCTTTCCATGACGGTGATCAGCATCAGGACCTTGTCGTCCCAGCCCTTGGCGTCCTTCAGATGCCGCGCCAGCGCGCCGTTGAAGATGTAGGGTCCGTCGCCCTGGGCGGCCAGCTTGCCGGCCAGGGTGCCGAACTGATCGGCTGCGGGATCCGGGAACAACCCCTTGCGCTGGTCGCGATAGACACGGTTGAAGGCCTGGGTGGTCAACTCGTTCAGGCTCTTGACGATCTGCTGCGCCGGGACGGTGGTGTTGGCGGCCTGTGCCACCGCCACTTTCTGGATGGCGTGCTGGTAGAGCGTGCCGGTGGCTTCCAGCTTTTCCAGCATGTCGGCGCGGTGAATCAGCTCGGTGATGGTGATTTTATTTCGCGACAGGAAGTCGGTCAGCAGCCGGCTCATGGTCTGGCGGGCGTGATAGGAATAGAGGTCTTCGGGCTTGAAGCAGGGAAGGGCATGCGGCGCGTCTTCCTGCGCCGGGGTGACCTTCATCTGGTTGTGGCCGTCCTCAAAAATCTTGAGGGTGAGGAAATCGCCGGTATCGTCGTTATAGGTTTCCTTGACGACCTTGACGCCGGTGGCCTTTTCACCGGCCATCAATTCCTGCGCCATCGCGATCGCGCTGTCGCGATCGTTGCGCACGTCATGCATCGTCCAGCCGCCCTTGGCGCCGACGCGCTTGAACACCTCGTAATGGATTTCCCGTCCCATGGCCGGATGTTGGCAGGTGCGCTTTAAATGCCGGTTAAGCGTGACCTGAAAGGCCGGTGATTGTCGGTGCGGCCCCGCACAAGGCGCAGGCGGGGTCCTTGGCCAGCTTGGCCGTGTGAAATTCGGTGCTAAGTGCTTTGTATATAAGCACTTTTCCAGCCAGCCCGGCGCCCAGGCCGACGGCTTCCTTCAGCACTTCCAGGGCCTGCAGCGAACCCATCACCCCGGCCGCGGCACCCAGCACGCCGGTCTCCGAGCAATTGGGCGCCGTGCCGGGCGGCGGGGGCGCGGGGAACAGGCAGCGATAGCAGGGCAGGCCCGGCTCATGGCCCTTGTAGGTGGCAAGCTGGCCTTCGAACTCGGTCACCGCCGCCGACACCAGCGGCTTCTTGGCAAAGAAGCAGGCGTCGTTGACGAGGAAGCGGGTGGCGAAATTGTCCGATCCGTCGGCCACGATGTCGTACGGCGCGATCAAGTCCATGGCGTTGGCGGTGGTGAGGCGCACGGGGTGGCAATCAATCTGGACCCCCGGATTCAAGGCTTTCAGCGCTTCACCGCCGGCTTCCACCTTGGCGCGGCCGACATCGTCGGTGCGAAACAGGATCTGGCGCTGGAGATTGGACAGGCTGACCGCATCGTCGTCCACCAAGCCCAGACGCCCAATGCCGGCCGCCGCCAGGTACAGCGCCAGCGGGCTGCCCAGGCCGCCGGCCCCCACGATCAGCACCTTGGCGGCGCGGATGCGGGCCTGGCCCACCCCGCCCACTTCCCGCAGCACCAGATGGCGGGCATAGCGGTCCAGTTCGTCATCGTTCAGCATGGCGATTCCATAGGGCCAAAGCGGTGGCTTGTCGCCCGTTTCGCAGCGCAAACCTGCCCTGCGGGCAGGCGCGCGGCCCATGACCTATAAAATTGAGCATTTTCATATACTTACCGCGCAGCATAGAGGTGCAGCAAAACGGCTCATGTTGCACCCTTTGCTGCAGCATAAACTGCAGCAAAAACGTCAGCCTTGCCGGTAAACCCAGACCTTGGCGGGGGGCAGGTTGGCCAGCACCGAAGCGGCGCAGGTGACGGTAAAGCCATCGGGCGGCACCACCGGGGCATGCAGGCCATAAGAGAACTGGATCAGCGGCGCGCCCGGCCGCATGCGGCGGGCCAGGCTGTCCGTGAAGGCCAGGCGCTGGGCCACCGGATAATTGAGCAGCGGCAGTCCCGACACGATGGCGCCAAAGGGCGCGCGCGCGCCCAGGCTGCGGTCCAGATCGAAAGCGTCGCCCTGCACCACATGGACGCCGGCAAAGCGGGCGGCCAGATGGCGGGCGAATTCCTCGTCATATTCCAAAAGGGTCAGATCCTGGGGCGCAACACCACGCGCCAGGATGGCCTCGCTGATCACGCCGGTGCCCGGTCCGATCTCCAGCACCGGCCCTGCGGCCGGATCGATCTGGCGGGCGACGGCCTGGGCCAGGGCGGGACCGGAGGGAAATATCGCGCCGACGCTTTTGGGATTGGTGATCAGGGCGCGCAGAAAACGCAGATTATCGGCAAAGGCAGAGGTCAGCGTCGTGGTCACGGATCGGCCTCGCCTGTTTATGTGCCTCACTCTAAGGCTATTCGCCGCCCTGCCAAAACTCTTTCAGCCGCGCCAGGAAGCCTTCAGCCTCCGGATGGGTGCCGGCCTGGCTTTCGCCATCGAATTCGCGCAGCAGTTCCTTCTGCCGCTTGGTCAGCTTGACCGGCGTTTCCACCGCCAGCTCGACATACAGATCGCCCTTCTGGGCGCTGCGCAGCACCGGCATGCCCTTGCCCTTCAGGCGGAATTGCCGCCCCGGCTGAGTGCCTTCGGGGATCACCACCTTGGCGCGGCCGCCATCCAGGGTGGGCACTTCGATGGCGCCGCCCATGGCGGCGGTGACGAACGACACCGGCGCGCGGCAATGCAAGTCATGGCCGTCACGCTGGAAGATGGGATGCTCGGCGACGGAGAGGAAAATATAAAGATCGCCGGACGGCCCGCCATTGGCGCCGGCCGCGCCTTCGCCCGAAAGCCGGATGCGGGTGCCTTCTTCCACACCGGGCGGCACATCGACATTGAGCGTGCGCTCCTTCTGCACCACGCCGGCGCCGCGGCAGCTCTTGCAGGGATTGCGGATGATCTTGCCTGAGCCGCGGCAGGCCGAGCAACTGCGCTCGATGGTGAAGAAGCCTTGCGTGGCGCGCACCTTGCCGTGGCCCTGGCAGGTGGGACATGTCTCGGCCTGGTGTCCGGCTTCGGCGCCCGAGCCCGAACAGACATCACAGGCGACCATGGTGGGCACCCGGATCTCGGCGGCGCGGCCGCGCGCGGCTTCCTCCAGGCTGATTTCCAGATTGTAGCGCAGGTCCTGGCCGCGATTCTGGCGCTTGGCGCGCGACGCCCCGCCCATCATCTGGCCGAAAATGTCCTCGAACACATCGCCGAAGCTGCCGAAGTCGCCGAACGGATTGCCGCCGCGCGCACCCGCCGCCGCGCCCATGCCGCCTTCAAAGGCGGCATGACCGAAGCGGTCATAGGCGGCGCGCTTCTGATCGTCCTTCAGGACGTCATAGGCTTCGCTGATTTCCTTGAATTTGACTTCCGCGGTGTGGTCGCCGGGATTCTTGTCGGGGTGAAAGCGCATCGCCAGCTTGCGATAGGCGGATTTGAGGATGTCGCCGTTCGCGCCGCGTTCGACTTCCAGGCATTCGTAGTAACAGCGCTTGCTCATGCCCCAGAACCCAACTCATCCCCCGATGATGAAACAAAACGGCCCTCCGCGCCTGCGCGCGAAGGGCCGGGACTGATTTAGGCCTTCTTGTCGTCCACTTCCTCGAAGTCGGCGTCCACGACATTTTCATCCGGCTTGTTGCCGGCGCCGTCGGCGGCGGCATCACCCGCCGCGCTTTCGCTCTGTTGGGCCTTGTACATGGCCTCGCCCAGCTTCATCGAGGCCTGGGCCAGGGTATTGGTCTTTTCCTTGATGGCTTCGCCGTCTTCGCCGGTGATCGCGTCCTTCAGCGAGGCGAGCGCCGCTTCGATGGCGGTCTTCTCTTCCGGGCCGACCTTGTCGCCATGCTCGCCCATCGCCTTTTCGGTCGAATGGATCAGCGCGTCGGCCTGGTTCTTGGCTTCCACCAGTTCGCGGCGCTTCTTGTCGTCCGCGGCATGGCTTTCGGCTTCCTTGACCATCTTCTGGATGTCGGCGTCCGACAATCCGCC
>CANJJD010000048.1 GCA_947474645.1 Alphaproteobacteria bacterium
AACATCGACCAGGCGCTCAAGGCGCTGAAGAAGAAGATGCAGCGCGAAGGCATCTTCCGGGAGATGAAGCTGCGCGGCGCCTATGAGAAGCCCAGCGAAAAGCGCGCCCGCGAGCGCGCCGAAGCCGTGCGCCGCTATCGCAAGCTGCAGCGCAAGCGCATGCAGCGCGAAGGCCTGATCCCCCGCTAACCGGATTACTCGGATTTCGAAGAGGCCGCCTTTTGGGCGGCCTTTTTCTTTTGGTGCTGCTGGTTGACGACATAGGCCGCCGCCACCCCCACCGCCGCGGCGCCCAGCATCAACAGCACGCCGCCGGCCCCGATGGTCAGGGTCTTTCCGGCCAGGTCGGTGGCGGTGATCGCCACTTCGTCCACTGCCTGCTCGACCTGGGCGCGTTTTTTCCGCCAGAACTTCATGTGCAGCCGTCACAGACCGCGACTTCGACCGTGACATGGGACAGGTCGGGATACTGGCGGCGCAAGGTGGCCTTGACGGTTTCGGCGCTGATCGCATCGGGCGAGATCAGCGACACGATCAGGCCGCGATGTCCCGGACCCAGCCGCCACAGATGCAGGTCGGGAATGCGCGCCTTGAGCTCGCTTTCCAGGAAGGCGCGGATGTCGTCGGACTGTTTGGGATCGGCATCGGCATCGAGCAGCACCATGGCGCTGTCGCGGATCAGGCCATAGGACCAGGAGGCGATGACAAGGGCGCCGACCAGGCCACAGAGAGGATCGAGAATTCCGAGGCCAAAGTAATAGCCGGCGGCCAGCGCCACGATCGCTAATACCGATGTGGCGGCGTCGGCCAGCACATGGACATAGGCCGCGCGCATGTTGTTGTCATGGCTGTGACCATGCTCGTGACTGTGGTTGCCTTTGAGGATCAGGGCGCTGACCAGGTTCACGCCAAGACCGATACAGGCGATCAGCAGGGCATCGCCATATTGCACGCCGATCGGCGTGACGATGCGCTGGACCGATTCCACCGCCACCGCCAGTGCCGTGACGCCCAGCAGGATGGCGCTGGCAAAGGCGGCCAGGTCGCCGAACTTTCCCGAACCGAAGGTGAAGCGCCCGCTGCCCGAATGACGCCGCGCCAGCCAATAGGCGCCGGCCGCCAGGCCCAGCGCCCCCACATGGGTCGCCATATGGGCGCCGTCGGCCAGGAGCGCCATGGAGTGATAGGCAAGGCCGCAAACCACCTCCACCACCATGAACAAGGCGGTGACGATGGCGGCCCATTTGGCGCGCGTCTCGGCGCTGGAATGGCCGTGACCCAAAAAGACGTGATCGCGCGTCCAGATGCCATGGTCGTGTTCGCGCGCCTCGGCATGATCGTGGCCGTGGTCATGCACATGGGTGTGCCCATGAGAATGTAATGAATGGTCGTGCGCCATGCCGCCAGTGTAGCGCCTTGGCGGGTTAAAATCGCTAGCCGATTTTCAAAAAGGGTTCCCGCGCCGCTGGCGTCAGGGCCGGTTAACGGCCTCAGGTCGGCGGGGGGCTGTGCATATAACTTTGAACGAGGGAGCCGGCGATAAGCCGCCAGCCATCCACCAGCACAAAGAAGATCAGCTTGAAGGGCAGGGAGATGATTACCGGCGGCAGCATCATCATGCCCATGCTCATCAGGATCGAGGCCACCGCCATGTCGATGATCAGGAACGGCACGAAAATCAGAAAGCCGATCTTCGTTCACGCCCGGGCGGCCGATCATGCCGATGCCGACAGCCTGTTGGCGCCGATGCAGGAACTGATCGCCGACGCCGCGGCCACCGGTGCGCCGTTGCATATCTGCCATATCGGCTCCAAGGGCCTGTCGGCCATTGCCATGATCCTGGAGATGATCGACGGAGCGGCAAAGCGCGGCGTCGATGTCACCACCGAAGCCTATCCCTATGACGCCGGCAGCACGCCCATCGGCAGCGCGCTGCTCAATGACGGCTGGCGCGAGCATTTTGGCGCGGACTTTCGGGACATTGAATGGCCCGCCACCAATGAGCGGCTCACCGCCGAGAGTTTCGCCCGCTACCGGAAAGAATCGCCCGGTACCTATGTCATCCTCCACGTCATCCCGGATGCCAGCGTGACCCTGGCGATCGGCCATCCCGGCGTGATGATCGCCTCCGATGCGGTACCCTATGTCAATGGCAAGGGTCATCCGCGCGGCACCGGCACTTTTGCCCGTGTGCTGGGTGTCTATGTGCGCGAGAAGCGTGCGCTGCCGCTGATGGAAGCGCTGGGCAAGATGACCTTGCTGCCGGCGCGCCGCCTGGAAGCGATTTCACCGGCCATGCGCCACAAAGGACGGGTGAAAGTGGGCGCCGATGCCGACCTGACCCTGTTTGATCCCGCCACCGTGAGTGACCACGCCACCTATGCCGAGCCGGTCACGCCCTCGACCGGTATTCCCTATGTGATTGTCGGCGGTGTCCCGGTGGTGGATCATGGCGAGGTGGCGAAGACCGCCTATCCGGGTAAGGGCGTGAAGTCCGGGCGACCCTGATTCGACAGCGTTAACTTTCTGTCCGCGCGGCACCGAACAGCGTTCAGAACCGTGCAAAATTCGTTAACAAAATCAGACATTTGGTGGCCGGAAACGTTTGGTTAACCAAATCTTGTATTGTGGCGTTAATGAACGCTTCCAGATCCCTTTCCACGAGCCAGATCGGGGTGCCTACCGGCGCCTGGCGCTGGGCCGCCTTGGGCTTTGTCCTGCTCGCCCTGGGGGCTGCCGGGCTGACCTTGGCCGTGCCGCAAGTGTCGGGCCTGGCCGGGTATGCCCTGCTCGGCGGCATCGCCGTGGTGGCCGTCCTGTTTCTCTTTGCGGTGTGGCCGCGCACCGGCCGCGCCACTCAGGATGCGCTGCGCGTCGCGGAAGCCGCCGGCAAGGCCAACATCGCCTGGGCGATTACCGGCGAAGATGGCGCGGTGCTGGACTGCAATCCCGTCTATCGCCGCATGGCCGGGGTGGGCGAACTGGAATCGCCGCCGCCGCCCGAACTGGCGCTGGCGGGCGAACCATCCGCTGCCGTGCTCTACCGCCTGTCGCGCGACGCCGCCGAGGGGCGCGCCCGCGAGGAGACTTTCGCGGTTGTGCCGGGTCTTGAGATCGTCGCCGCCGTGCGCCCCTTGCCCGACCGCCAGGCCGCCTGGTGGTTCACACCCAGGCTGGCGGCCAGCGGCTCTCCGCAACCTGTTCTCAGCCGCGCCGCCGCGGTGGCGCCCGCGCCGGTCGTGTCCGCGCCGGCGCCGGCCGCCATCGCGCCCATCCAGAATATCGGCGACCTGTTCCGCGATGCGCCCATGGGTGTGGCGTTCGCCGACGCCAAGGGCGTGGTCAGCGACGCCAATGCCGCCCTGGCCAAGTTCTTCGGTACGTCCGGTTCGCTGGTGGGCCGGGATTTCGGCGCCCTGGTGGATGCAAGCGACCGCGCCCAGGTGATGGCGCTGATCGCGCGCACCGCCACCGGCGAAGCAGGCTCCAAGGCGGTGGAATTGCGCGGCGCCAAATCCGCCAATGGCGAAGAGCGCATGGCCGAACTGTTCGCCAGCCCCATGCCCGACGGCAAGGCGATCCTTTATCTGGTGGACGTTTCCGAGCAGAAGGCGCTGGAGACCAAGTTCGCCCAGTCCCAGAAGATGCAGGCGGTGGGCCAGTTGGCCGGCGGCGTGGCGCATGACTTCAACAATTTGCTCACCGTCATCATCGGCAATTGCGAATTCCTGCTGATGCGCCACCAGGCGGGCGATCCGTCCTTTAAAGAGATCAACGAGGTTCACCAGAACGCGCTGCGCGCCGCCGCCCTGGTGAGCCAGCTTCTCGCCTTCAGCCGCAAGCAGACCATGCAGCCCAAGGTGCTGGCGCTGGGCGATGTGGTGGGCGAGCTGGCCCAGATGCTGCGCCGCCTGGTGGGCGAAGGCATCACCTTGAATGTGGAGCGCGAGCCGGACCTGTGGGCCGTGCATGCCGACGAAGCGCAACTGGGCAACGCCATCATTAACCTGGTGGTGAATGCCCGCGACGCCATGCCGTCGGGCGGCACCGTCACCATCCACACCTCCAATCAAAGCGTGAATGCCAAGGCGCTGGGCACCGCCATGATGCCGGCGGGCGATTATGTGCGCATCGAGGTGACCGACACCGGCACCGGCATGTCCAAGGAAATCCAGAGCAAGATCTTCGATCCCTTCTTTACCACCAAGCCGGTGGGCCAGGGTACCGGGCTTGGCCTTGCCACCGTCTATGGCATCGTCAAGCAGTCGGGCGGCTTCATCGACGTGGACAGCGAAGTGGGCCGCGGCACCAGCTTCAACATCTATCTGCCGCGCCGGATGATCGAAGCGGCTGATGCCGCGCCGGTGGAAGCCGCGCCGCAAGCGGCGCGCGACGTCACCGGCCAGGACACAATCCTGTTGGTGGAAGACGAGGAAGCGGTGCGCGCCTTTGCGGCGCGGGCCTTGCGCATGCGCGGCTACAATGTGCTGGAAGCCGGCGGCGGCGAAGAGGCGCTGGAAATCGTCAAGAGCGCCGACAACAAGATCGATCTGATCATCACCGATGTGGTGATGCCCAACATGGACGGACCCACCATGGTGCGCCATGTGAAGGCGCTGAATCCCGAGCTGCCGGTGATCTTCATGTCCGGCTATGCCGAGGAAGCCTTCCGCCGCAATGACCAGAATTCCGAGGATATCCACTTCCTGCCCAAGCCCTTCGGGCTCAAGCAACTGGCCGCCAAGGTCAAGGAAGTGCTGGCGGGACAGCCCGCCGGCGGTTGAGGCAAAATAAGCCTGCGGGCGGTTGACGCTTGCAAACTGGGCCCGCGCGGCTATGGTCGCGCGCCATGAAAAAAACCCTCTGCCTGATTGCCTGCCTGGTCCTGGCCGGCTGCACCGATGCCGACTGGAACCGCATGGTCAATTATGGCGGCGGTGATGAGGTGGAGACTGTGGTTCCGCCCGCGCGTCCCGCCACCGCGGCGCAGCCTGTCATGGCCTCGCCCGCCGCACCCTCCAACGATGACTTCTGCAAGGGCGTGGCGACCCAGGACGCCACCAGCAACGCCTATGATCCGGCGACCCAGCAGCGCGTGCTTAGGCAGAGCTACGCGCAATGTTTGACCATCTATACGCGCTAGTTCAGGGCGCGACGCTGAAGCGGTACTCCGCCACTTCGCGGAATTGCGCGCCCGCCTTGAGCAGCGCGGTGGGAAAGCTGGGAATGTTGGGCGCGTTGGGAAATGCCTGCGCCTCCAGCGCCACCGAACTGTGGACCTTGTATCCTTTGGCCAGTCCCACCGGCGGCGGCGAATAATTGGCGCTATAGACCTGCAGGCCGGCTTGCGTGGTCCATTCCTCCAGCACCCGTCCGGATTTGGGATCTTCCAGCCGCGCCGCCAGGCGCAAGGTGCCGGGTGTGCCGTTGATGGCGTAATTCTGGTCAAAGCCCTTGGTGCGCTGGAGTACCGGATCGGGATCGTTGATATGCGCGCCGATCGGCGTGGGCTTGCGGAAATCGAACGCCGTGCCGGCGACGGGCAGCAGTTCGCCGGTGGGGACATTCTTGTCGTCGCCCGCCGTGATGGTGTCGGCATTCACCGTCAGCAACTGGTCCAGCACCGGACCTGACAGGTCGCCCGCCATGTTGAAATAGGCATGGTTGGTCAGGCTGAGCACCGTGTCCTTGTCGCTGACGGCGGCGTAGGCGATGCGCAGGATGTTATTTTTCGTCAGCGTATAGGTCACCGTCACCCGCAAGGTGCCGGGAAAGCCCATGGTGCCGTCCTTGTCCAGCAGCGACAGGATCAGTTGCGGTTCGGCGCCGCCGCGCGTCCGGGCGCTCCACACCCGCTCGTCATAGGGCTTGCCCTCGGCTTGCGTCGTGTCGCGGCCGACATGGTAGGTCACGCCGTTGATGGCAAAGCTGTTGTCATTGATGCGGTTGGCATAGCGGCCGATCAGGGCGCCGAAGCGGCCCTTGTAATCCTTGTCGGTATAATCGCTCAGGCGGTCGAAGCCTTGCGTCACATTGGCCATGGTTCCGTTCCGGTCCGGCACCCGGATGACGGTGATTACACCGCCGTAATTCGTGATTTTGGCTTCCATCCCGTTGCGGTTGGTCAGGGTGAAAAGCTCCACAGTTTTGCCGTCCACCTCGCCCCAGGGTTGGGCGGTAATGGCGGCGTTTGCCGGCAGGGTCAGCGCCAGCAGCGCGGCGGCAAGCCAAAGGGTTTTCATGCGGCTTCTCCTTGAGGGGCAAGACTACAAAGCGGCTTGCGGCAGCGCCATATTGCATACGCGAAGTGCGGCGTTGCGCGGTTTGACCCTTCTGACGATGTGCTGTCATATCACGCCAAACCGGGCGGCAGGATGCGGTCCGAAGGGGAGGGATTTCATGAAACGCTTGATGTTCACGGCCGCGATTCTTGCGGCCGCCGGTCTTGGCGCCGTTGGCGCCTTCGGCCAGGCCAATGAAGATGATGTGGCCGCCCGCATGGCGAAATATCCCCTGGCCGCCAAGGCCGGCGAGGACAGCCATGCCATCGACCGGGGCCTGCCCGGCGCCGTCAACCAGGGCAAGTTCGACAACAAGACCTGGAAGTTCGGCAAGGCCTGGGAGCCGCCGCCCGGCGCCAAGATCTGGAATCCGGTCAAGCTGAAAATGATGAATGGCGAGAAGGTCACGGGGGGCACCCTGTTCACCGCCACCGATCCGGAAATCTACTGCGCCTTCGCCAATGCCGGCCACGACTTCATCTGGGTCGAACATCAGCATGACGCGCGCGATTGGAAGACGACGGCGCGCATGTGGGCCAACTGCCCCAATGCCAAGGCGGTACCTGGTGTGCGCGTCGCCTATACCGACGAGCGCGAGGAACAGCATGCGCTGGACGCCGGCGCCATGGTGCTGGTGGTGCCGACGGTGCGTTCCTATGAAGAAGCCATCAAGGCGCGCGACTGGGCCTATTTCCCCCCGTTGGGACGGCGTTCTAACGGCGGCGGCCAGGCCTTTGCCATGTACAACAGCGTGCCGGGTGGCTATCGCGCCACCTTCAACGACAATCTGGTCCTGGTGCTGATGATCGAGACCCTGGACGGGCTGAAGGATGCTGACCGCATCGCCAAGATCCCCGGCGTCACCGCGCTGTTCGCGGCCTCCGGCGACTTGGGCAATCATTCCGGCTTCAAGCAGAACGATCCGGATTATGAGCGCGAGATCAACATCGTCCATGACGCCGCCATCAAGGCGGGGATCAAGCTGTGCGGGCCCATCGCCTGGATCGACCGGGCAGACTTCACCTGCTTCCAGGCCGGCGGCGAAACCGGCGCCATCGCCCGCGGCGTGAAGGAAGAGCTGGGCAAGCACTGGAACACGCAAGGCAAGCCAGAAGTCGGCCCCTGGGCGGCCAAGAAGTAGTTCTCAGCACATGAATGGAAAAAGGCGCCGCATCCGCGGCGCCTTTTTTATGCCTTCACATAGACCCAGGCGGTAAGGCCGGACACGAGTGTGGCCGCCACGCGCCTGTAATCGGCGACTTCATAGCGGTCCGCGGCGGCCAGTTCTTCGGCGGTGACCTCGAACACCATGCCCGGCACGCGGTCGTCTGCGGCGCCCGGCACCATAATGGGATGATGGCGCTTGCCGCTCTTGGCCAGCACGTCCGGATCGGTGATCTCCACCATCTCCTGCCGCCAGCCCAGCAGCGCATCCGGCGCGCCCTTCAGCAGGCGGCCGAAGGAAGCCTGTTGAACCTCGGTTTGCTGAAGCGTGCCGTAGGAGAAAAAGCGTTCGCTCACTTGGCGGTGCTGAACCGGAACGATGTCACCTGGTAGAAAATCTGTCCCGGCTTCAGCACGGTGCTGGGAAAGGCCGGGATGTTGGGCGCATTGGCGAAATGCTGGGTCTCCAGGCAGAAGGCGCCGCGCTTGATATATTGCGCCCCGCCCTTGCCGGTGATCGGCTTGTCATTGTTGGGCAGGTAAAGCTGGATGCCCGGCTGGGTGGTCCACACATCCATCACCCGGCCCGATTCCGGCTCCACCACATGGGCGGCGGGGCGCAAGGTGCCGGGCTTGCCGCGCACGATGAAGTTGATGTCATAGCCCGGCGTGGCCACGATGGCCGGATCAGGACCGTTGATGTCCTTGCCCAGCGCTTTGGGCTTGGTGAAGTCAAAGCCAGTGCCCGACACCTTCATCACTTCGCCGGTGGCCATGTGGTTGGCATCGGTGGGGGTGACGGCATCGGAGAAGACCTGCAGCCGGTGCTTCAGCACATCGCCTTTGCCGGCGCCCTTGAGGTTGAAATAGGAATGGTTGGTGGGGTTCAGCACCGTCGGCTTGTCGGTGGTGGCGCGATAGTCGATGCGCAGCGTGTTGTTGGCGGTCAGGGTATAGATCACCGTGAAGTTCAGGTTGCCGGGAAAGCCCTGGTCACCGTCGGGCGACACCATCTGCAAAATCAGGCTGGGCGATTTTCCGTCCATCGGGGTGGCGTTGTAGACGTGATAGGAAAAGCCCACCGGTCCGCCATGAATGTTGTTGGGCCCCGCATTGGCTTTCAGGCGATAGGTCTTGCCGTCCAGCGCGAACTGGGCCCCGCCGATGCGGTTGGCAAAACGGCCGATCACCGCGCCATAGGTGGTGCCGTGGGTGTAGTCCTCCAGCTTGTCATAACCCAGCACCACGTCTGCCATCTTGCCCTTGCGGTCGGGCACGTTGAGGCTGACCAGGAAGGCGCCGTAATTGGTGATGCGCGCGCTCATGCCGCGCGCATTGGTCAGGGTGTAGATGTCCACCTTCTGGTGATCGGCGGTCTCGCCCCAGGAGGCCTTTTCGATTTTGGCCTGCGCCGGCGCGGCCAAGGAAAAACAAAGGCATAGGCAGGCCATCAGGCCCAGCGCCAAACCCCGAATCCTGCCCATCGCCATCCCCCAAACATGTCTGTTGGCGGCGAATCTATCTGCCGGGGCAGGGGGTTGGAAACCCACAATGAACACCACAAGAACGCTGTGAGAACAAGATGTAGTATTTGTACGTTATTTCAATGCTTTAGACAGTATCTTGTCAAAGAGAACAAACCATGTACATTTGCGGCTTCTCGTCGCCGTGGGATTCGCTTGGGGATCAGCGGGCGCCGTGGAATAAACGGGAGACTTCTCATGTCACAGGCGGCTTTGCGAGTGGTTGGCAAGGAACAGAATTCGGATCGGAAACGCGCGCTTGAAGCGGCGCTGAGCCAGATCGACCGTGCCTTCGGCAAGGGCTCGGTGATGAAGCTGGGCAGCCGCGACCTGGGGCTGGCGACCGATGCCGTCTCCACCGGCTCCCTGGGCCTGGACATCGCCCTGGGCATCGGCGGGCTGCCCCGCGGCCGTGTCATCGAAGTCTATGGTCCCGAATCTTCGGGCAAGACCACCTTGGCGCTGCATGTGGTGGCCGAGATCCAGAAGAAGGGCGGCACCGCCGCCTTTGTGGACGCCGAACATGCCCTGGACCCGGTCTATGCCAAGAAGCTGGGCGTGGACATTGACGAGTTGCTGATCTCCCAGCCCGATACCGGCGAACAGGCCCTGGAAATCACCGACACCCTGGTGCGCTCGGGCGGCGTGGATATCGTGGTGATCGACTCGGTCGCCGCTTTGACGCCCAAGGCTGAACTGGAAGGCGAGATGGGCGATTCCCTGCCCGGCCTGCAGGCCCGGCTGATGAGCCAGGCGCTGCGCAAGCTGACGGGCAGCATTTCCAAGTCCAACACCATCGTGCTGT
>CANJJD010000049.1 GCA_947474645.1 Alphaproteobacteria bacterium
CAGGCCCAGCACGATGGCGCCCATCGGACCGGCAAAGCCGGCCGCAGGCGTAATCGCAACCAGACCGGCCACGACACCGGAGGCCGCACCCAGCAGGCTGGGCTTGCCCTTCAGGATCCATTCCAGGGCAGGCCAGGCGATGCCGGCAGCCGCGGTGGCCAGGAAGGTGTTCAGCATGGCCAGACCCGCATAGCCGTTGGCTTCCAGGTTGGAGCCGGCATTGAAGCCGAACCAGCCAACCCACAGCAACGCGGCGCCGACCATCGTCAGGGTCAGCGAGTGCGGGGCCATCGGCTCCGACTTGTAGCCCAGGCGCTTGCCGCACAGGATCGCGCCAACCAGCGCCGCGATACCGGCATTGATGTGCACGACGGTGCCGCCGGCGAAGTCAAGCGCGCCGAAAGCCCAGATCATGCCGGCGCCCGCGACGGTCGCATCGGCCGGATTGGTCGAGGCGAACTCCGGTCCAGGCCACCACCAAACCATGTGGGCCATGGGGAAGTAGACCAGGGTGGGCCACAGCACCGAGAAGACGCAGATGGCGGAGAACTTCATGCGTTCGGCAAAGCCGCCGATCACCAGCGCGGTGGTGATCGCCGCGAAGGTCATCTGGAACGCCACGAAGACGATTTCCGGAATGACCACGCCGCGCGAGAAGGTCTCGACGACGGTGGAGGTATCAACGCCCTTCAGGAAGGCCTTGGAGAAGCCGCCGACATAGGAATTGAGGCCGCCGCCGTCGGTAAAGGCTTCGGAGTAACCCCACAGGGCCCAGACCACCATCACGATGCAGGTGATGACCAGAGTCTGGGTCAGCACCGACAGCATGTTCTTGGTACGAACCAGGCCGCCATAGAACAGGGCCAGGCCCGGCACGATCATCAGCAGCACCAGGATGGTGGAGACGAGCATCCATGCCGTGTCCCCCTTGTCCGGTACCGGCGCGGTCGCGGCGAAGGCCGCACCCGCGGACATCGCCAGCGTGCCAAGACCGGCAAGCGCCGCGAGGCCCGCTTTTTTCAAACTTTCAATTCTCATGTTCAGTCCCCTTTGTGGACGGCTGCAAGCCTTGCGGGCTACAGCGCGTCGCCATCCGTTTCGCCGGTGCGGATACGCACGACCTGCTCGAGCGGCGTGACGAAAATCTTTCCGTCGCCGATCTGGCCGGTCTTTGCCTTCGAAGTGATCGCATCGACCACCGCGTCGAGCATCTCGCTCTTCACCGCCACTTCAATTTTGAGCTTGGGCAGGAAGCTCACGGCGTATTCCGCACCGCGATAGATTTCCGTATGCCCCTTTTGACGCCCGTAACCTTTGACCTCAGTCACCGTCATGCCCTGAACGCCGAGCGCCGAGAGAGACTCGCGCACTTCATCGAGCTTGAAGGGTTTGATGATCGCCGTAATAAGCTTCATCTGCCGTCCTTCCGTGTTATTGCCAGCGCCGGACGAGCGCCCGGCTTTAACGAATTATCAAGAAGCGGGCCAGTTTTGCGGCTTTGCAGCAAGCTGTTGATATAGAATGGTTTTTTTCGAAAAACGGCCCGAAAATGACTCAAAAACAGGCAAGGTGTTTTGCCTGATAATTACGCAAAACCCGGTTTTTGCTTATAAATTGTGCAGAGGATTAATGCGGTGAAGCAGGCCGATATTTTGATCAGCGGCGGCGGCATGGTGGGCCTGCCGCTGGGGCTGGCGCTGGCGCAGGGCGGCTTGAAGGTGGTGATCGCTGATGCCGCCCCGCCGGCCCGCGCGCTGGACCCCGCATTCGATGGCCGGGTCTCGGCCCTGGCCTATGCCAGTGTGCGGATGCTGACGGCGCTGGGGGTGTGGGAGCAGCTATCACCCCATGCCCAGCCGATCCGCGAGATCCTGGTCACCGACGGCCGGCCAAGCAAACCGGCCTCGCCCTTTTCGCTGCATTTCGACGCCCAGGAAGTGGGAAGCGAAGCGCTGGGCTATATCGCCGAGAACCGCCATATCCGCGCCGCCCTGCATGACGCGGTGGCGCGGCAATCCAATCTCGAACTGCTGGCGCCGGCATCGGTCAAGTCGCTGGCGGTGGAAGCCGGTCATGCCGTGGCGCGGCTGGCAAGCGGTGAGGAAATTACCGCCGCGCTGGTGATCGCCGCCGATGGCCGGGATTCACCGCTGCGCGGGCAGATGGGCGTGGCTGTGATCGGCTGGTCGTATCCGCAAACCGGCATCGTCGCCACGGTGGAACATGAGCACCCGCACAATGGCGTCGCCTACGAGCATTTCCTGCCGTCGGGACCGTTCGCCATCCTGCCCATGACCGGCAACCGGTCTTCGCTGGTATGGACCGAAGACAAGAAGAAAGCGCCGGGCTTGCTGGCGCTGGACGAAGACGGTTTCAACGCCGAATTGTCGCGCCGCTTCGGCTCGCATCTGGGGCAGACCAAATCGGCGGGGCCGCGCTGGTCCTATCCTTTGTCCTTCCATCTGGCGCGCGATTTCGTGCGGCCGCGCTTTGCCCTGGCCGGCGATTGCGCCCATGGCATCCACCCCATCGCGGGGCAGGGGCTGAATCTGGGGCTGAAGGATGCCGCCGCATTGGCGGAAGTGCTGCTGGATGCCGGGCGGCTGGGCCGCGATATCGGGGCGCTGGATACCTTGAAGCGTTATGAACGCTGGCGGCGCTTCGACTCATTCGCGTTGGCTGCGTCCACCGACGCACTCAACCGTCTGTTCTCCAACGACATCGCGCCGCTGCGCCACCTGCGCGATCTGGGGCTTGGTATTGTGGACTCCATCGGCCCCGCGCGGCGCTTCTTCATGCGTCATGCCGGCGGCGATATCGGCAAGCTGCCAAGACTCATGAAGGGCGAAGCGGCCTAACTCCATGTCATCCCCGGCGAGCGCGAAGCGCGAGGGAAGGGGGTCCAGGTGGAAAGACTTGGCTAGGGTTACCCACCTGGATTCCCTTCCCCTCGCTTTGCTGACGCAAAGCTCGGCCGGGAATGACAGTCAGTGGACAGTCCGCTTCCATCTCTGTGACGCCCGTTCGCGCGCCGACATGCGGCCGCGTTCCGCCGCGCCGGCCAGGGCGGCGGGCAGCTCGTCATAGAAGCGCCGCGCCACCACGCCCACGCGGGTGGCGCGCATTTCCTCGGCCTCTTCGCGGCTGGCAAAGACCTGGGCTTCGAACAGATAGTGAGTCACCGCTCCGGTGCGGATTTCCTGCACCTCTTCCACCTGCTCATTGGCCACGTCTATGGCGTGGCGGAAATGGGCATTGGTATCGGCCTTGTCCTGTTCCTGCTGGGCGATGCGTGCGACATTGGCCGCATCGAAACGTTTCAGCCAGGGCAGGCCGAAACGGTAAAAGCCAATGCAACCCAGCACAAAAGCGCATGCCCAATACACATTTGTCATTGCGCCAGCCCGTGAATGCCGTGACCGCGCTTTAGATAGTCTTCGCATCGCATCTCGGCAAGGCGCGAGGCGGTGCGGCGAAAAGCTTCCGCTCCGTCGCCGCTGGGATACAGGCCGTCCGGGGCTGCGGCCGCGGAGCAGACCAGCTTCACGCCCTCGTCATATAATGTGTCGATCAACAGGATGAAGCGCCGCGCTTCGTTGCGGTTGTCCGGCGACAGTTCGGGAATATGGTCCAGCAACACGGTATGGAATTCCTGCGCCACCGCCAGGAAGTCTGCCGCCGCCAGGGGTTGGGCGCAAAGGTCGCGGAATTCGAAGCGCGCCACGTGGCTAGCCGCCTGCGGCACCGGGACATTGCGCCCCAGCACCGGCAGGCTGGTGGGCTTGCCGCGCGCGGTGTCGGTCAGCCGCTGCCAGGCCGCATCCATCGCCGCGTCTGCCTCGCGCCCCAGCGGTGTCATATAGACATTGATGCCGGAGATGCGCTGCAGCCGGTAATCGGTGGGACCGTTCAGCTCGACTACTTCCAGCCGCTGCTTGATCTCGGCAATGAAGGGCAGGAACAACTGCCGGTTTAGCCCGCCCTCATACAGCCGGTCCGGCGGGGTGTTGGAGGTGGCGACGATGGTGACACCCTCGGCGAACAGCCGGTCGAACAGCCGGCCCAGAATCATGGCATCGGCCACGTCAGTGACCTGGAATTCGTCAAAGCACAGCAGCCGCGCTTCCGCCGCCAGGTCGCGGGCCACCACCGGGATGGGATCGCTGGCGCCGGCGCGCTGGCGGATCGCATGGATGCGAGCATGCACATCCACCATGAAGCGGTTGAAATGGGCGCGGCGTTTTTTGGTCACCCGCGCCTGCGCAAAGAACAGGTCCATCAGCAGGGTCTTGCCGCGCCCGACATCGCCCCAGATGTAAAGGCCGCGCGGCGGTTCAGCCTTTTTGCCGAACGGCCAAAAGGCCGGCTTTTGCGCCAGCGCTTGGGCCAGTTCGTCCAGCCGGGCCACGGCATTTTCCTGCGCCGCGTCGGGCTTGAGTTCGCCCCTGGCCAAGGCCTCGCGATACGATGCCTGAATCATTCAGAGACCCGCGCGCGCGAGCGTGCGCCGGGCGCTTTGCGCATCCAGCGCCTCCAGCATGCGCCGGTCCAGGGTCACCACACTGGCGCCGGGCTGGGCAGCAAAGGCCGCCAGCACCCGCCGGGCATAGGCGACTTCCTCCAGCGAAGGCGAGAAGGCGGCCTTGGCCGGCGCGATCTGACTGGGGTGGATGACGCTCTTGCCGTCAAAGCCGAAGTCGCGCGATTCGGCGCAAGCCTTGGCGAAGCCGGTCATGTCGTCCAGGTCATTGTGCACCCCGTCCAGGGCGGTGATGCCGGCGGCGCGCGCTGCCAGCACGGTCAGCGACATGGCGGCATGAAGATTGGCGCGGTCGGTGCGGTGGCGGCCCACCATGGTGCTGACCAGGTCATTGACCCCGAAGATCAAACAGTCCGCCCCGGCGTCGGCGATCGCCAACGCATTGAACACGGCGCGCGGGGTTTCGATCATTGCCCAAAGCGGCACCCCGCCGCATTTGGCCTTGGCGGCTTCAATGTCCTCGGGGCCGGAAATCTTGGGCAGCAGGATGGCGTCGGGCCGGGCCTGTGCCATCGCCGCCATGTCCGCGTCATGCCATTCGGTGGCTGCGGAATTGACCCGCACCACCGCCTCGCGCGGGGCAAGCTCGTGGCGCATCGCCGCCGCCGTGGCGCGTGCCCGCGCCTTGTCTTCCGCCGCGACGGCGTCCTCCAGGTCCAGGATCACCACATCGGCGTCCAGGGTGCGCGCCTTCTCCAGTGCCCGCGCATTGGAAGCGGGCACGTACAGCGCGGTACGCCGGGCCCTATACGCCTTCGACAAGAAGAAATTCGCCCTGGCCAGCCTTGTCGCGATATTCGCGGGCCTTGGTGTATTCGGGCGAATGGTAGCAGTCGTGCGCGTCCTGCAGCGATGCGAACTCGATCACCACATTGCGGGCCCGGGCCGCGCCTTCCAGCACCTCGGTCTTGCCGCCGCGCGCCAGGAAATTGGCGTTATAACGGGCGAAGGCCGGCTTGGCCGTCTCGACATAGAGTTTGTAGGTTTCGGGATCATGCACGTCGACACGTGCGATCCAATAGGCTTTCGGCATCAGGCGTTCTCCTCGAAAAGTGCCGCGTTTATGCGGCTTTGAGCAGGTTGCGTTTGACGAGCAGTTCGGCGATCTGCACCGCATTCAGCGCGGCGCCCTTGAGAAGATTGTCGGACACGATCCACATGTTGAGGCCGTTCTCGACCGTGGGATCCTTGCGGATGCGGCTGACAAAAGTGGCGTCCTCGCCGGCGCATTCGATGGGGGTGACGTAACCGCCGTCTTCGCGCTTATCCACCACCATGATGCCGGGCGCGGCGCGCAGCGCGGCGCGGGCCTGTTCGGCGCTGACAGGCTTTTCAAACTCGATGTTCACCGATTCGCTATGGCCGCGGAACACCGGCACCCGCACGCAGGTGGCGGTGAGCTGGATGTCGGGATCCAGGATCTTCTGCGTCTCGGCCGACATCTTCCATTCTTCCTTGGTGACGCCGGAATCCAGGAAGACGTCGATCTGCGGGATGACGTTGAAGGCGATCTGCTTGGTGAAATGCTCCACCACCACCGGATCGGTGACGAACACGGCGCGGGTCTGGCGGAACAGCTCGTCCATCGCATCCTTGCCGGCGCCGGACACCGATTGATAAGTCGACACCACCACGCGCTTGATGGTGAACAGGTCGTGCAGCGGCTTGAGCGCCACCACCAACTGGGCGGTGGAGCAATTGGGATTGGCGATGATGCCTTTGGGAATGTCGTTCAGCGCCTCGGGATTGACCTCGGGCACAACCAGCGGCACCTGCCGGTCCATGCGCCAGGCGCTGGAATTGTCGATCACCAGGCAGCCCTGGGCGGCGATCTTGGGCGCCCATTCCTTGGCGATGGCGCCGCCGGCGCTCATCAGGGCGATATCGGTGCCCCTGAAGTCGTAATAGTCCATCGCCTTGACCTTCAGGACATGGTCACCGAACGAGACCTGCTGGCCGATCGAGCGGGGCGAGGCCAGCGCAACCACTTCACTGATGGGAAATTCGCGCTGGGCGAGGACTTTGAGCATTTCCCGGCCGACATTGCCTGTCGCCCCGATCACCGCGATTTTATAGGCCATGCGCACCCGCCTTTATGGGCGGCAGCAATACTAAAATGCGGCAGTGGGGGGAAGCGGCCTTTACTGGCCGGGCTGCCATTGCAGCCGGACCATGGGCCGGCCGCCTTCCAAACCACCATGGATGCGGGGCATCAGGGGATGGGTGGGGGAAAACGCCTCCCATTTACCGTTGGTGAGACCCAAGGTCTGGGCCGCCTCGTCGGTATAATTCATGGCGTAGGGTGAGGAAGGCTGGCTCGCCAACGTGCGCAGGTCTTTCTGATGCTCGGTAGGCCAGGGCTTGTTGATTTCCGGGCCCGGAAACGCCCAAGCGGTCGCTGATCCAGCGATCAGGGCCGAAAAAGCACCAGCGAGGAGCACAGAAGAGCGCATGCAGTAAGAACGCTTAAAAAGGCTTGCTGTTGCATATTGCCGGCGCGAGTCTTGAAAGTTCCCTGTTTCCAAGGGCTTGGCGGGCGCGCGCGGTTCAGTTTAAGGTCCCCGGGCTGGGACAGTCGAAGAGGGTTCAGATGAAATATATGAAGTTGGCCGCCGGTGTGGCGGCCCTCAGCCTGGCCGGCATGCCGGTCGCAGAGGCCCGCGTCATGGCGGCCTGCGCCAATGCGGCGGAAATCTCCGCCATCCAGGTGGCGGCGGTGCATCAGGAATTGACCGATGCCGCGCTGGCCTGCGGTCCCAAGGCGGTGTCGTTGTTCAACCGGTTCCAGACCACATTTAGCAAGGAGCTGCGCCGCTCCGACGCCACCATGCTCAAGATGTTCAAGCGCCTGAACGGCAACCGTGCCGGCGACGCCGCCTATGATTCCTTCAAGACCCGCACCATCGCCCATGCCGAGCAGCGCCGCACCAAGCCTGGCGCCCATGACAATTTCTGCCGTACGGCGGAAGTGGTGTTTGCCGCGGCCCTGGCGCCGGACAAGCCGGTGCTGGAAGATTTCGTCTCGGGCATGCCGGTGAACGAAGCCAATCCGGTGGACAGTTGCGATATCAAGGTGGCGGTGGCGCTGCAGGGCGTTCATGCCGGTCCCGATATCGTGCCCATGCCGCGCCCGGACCTTCCCGGCGAGGCCAGCGCAAACTCCCTGCCGTTCCCTGACCAGCAGCAGCCTGCGGTCGGACCTGCGCTCAGGCGCTAACGAAGCGGAAATGAAAAGACGGCGCGGCTCCCACGAGCCGCGCCGTTTTTCTTTGTTCGTCAGGCGACGAAGAACATGGCACCAAAGAAAAAGGCCGGTCTTTCGACCGGCCTTTTTACTTTCAGGTTTGAACCTGTCGCTTAGCCACCGAGGTCGATGACCGCACGGCGGTTCTTGGGCTCGCGCACGCCCGGACCGGTCGGAACCAGCGGATCGTGGAAGCTCTTGCCTTCGATCGCGATCGAGTCGTTGCCAAGGCCCTGACGGACCATTTCTTCCTTGACGGAATTGGCACGACGGATCGAGAGCGCCTGGTTGTAGCGATCCGAGCCGACGGTGTCGGTGTGACCGGTGACCATGATCCGGACGGAGCCCAGAGTCTTGGCAGCGGACACAGCCTCGGTAACGGTGCTCTGCGCTTCCGCCGTGAGGTTCGACTTATCGAAGTCGAAGAACACGATGTACGTCTTCGCCGGCGCCGGCGGAGGCGGCGGGGGAGGCGGCGGAGGCGGAGGCGGCGGCGGCGGGGGAGGCGGGGGCGGCGGGGGCGGAGGCGACAGGAACCAACGCAGGCCGAACACCGCCACGTTCTCGTGGATCGAACCCAGACGGACGGGCGTCAGGGTGGTGTAGGAGGACGCCAGAGTGAAGTTGCCTTCATTCTCGCGATAGCGGTATTCGCCGAACAGATCCACATCCGGCGCGATCGAAACGGCCAAACCGGCGATCGCCTGCCACTGGAAGGCGCTCTGGCCGCCGCGGTACAGGTCGAAGGTGGTGCCGACGGAGCGCAGCGAGCCGCGATAGCCGCCGATGCCGACGCCGCCGCCCACGGTGAGCTTCCACATGTCGCCCAGCGGGAAGTCGTAGGTCAGGTTGATCATGTCGGAGGTGATCTGGTTGCCGCCGGTGGCATTGAAGGCACCGGTGCCGCCCAGCGAGGTGTCGTGCTGGGTGAAGGCCAGTTCGTTCTCAAGGCGCCAGCCTTCGGCCCACTTGTAGCCGATGGAGAGCATGCCGATGGCGCTGTCCTTGGAATTGATCTTGGTCGCAGCACCCGTGGTCGCGCCGTTGGAGCGGGCATTGTAGCCAAGCTGGTTGTCCCAGCCGCCACCGATACCCAGATACCAACCGTCGCCGGCCATTGCAGGTGTGCTGAGAGCCGCGGCGGCAACAGTCGCCATGGCGAGCATACGGAGCTTCATTTTTCTACCCTCGCTTGAAAATACCGACCGACAGGAACGCCCCCGTCAACGTCGAAGAACCAATGTAGCGCTTATAACGATGAACCCCCGATAAGTCTCCATGTGATATGCTGCTTTGCGGCAGGTAAGCGGCCTCTTTTCAAGGTTTTGATCGTACCCTGTGACCGAGTGGCAACAGCATGACCCGCGATTGATCCCGAATTACATTTCCCAGAACTGACAGATTTTCAGCCGCGCGGACGCGGCGGCCAAGACCTGACCTGACGGATATTTTGTACCACCGGCATAGAGAGACTATTGCATCGCCGCCGCCTGATCCAGAGGTGGTGGGACAGGGCTGAATGCCAGCGGTGCGGGTGGCCGATATCCCAGGGATGAGTGCGGCCGGACGGTGTTGTAGTGG
>CANJJD010000050.1 GCA_947474645.1 Alphaproteobacteria bacterium
GTCAGGCCGCACTCATCGCTGGGATATCGTCCGCCAGCACCAGAAGCAATCTGTTGGCCGCCGGGACAGTCCGCAGACGGCCAGCTAGCGCAAACCCCGTCACTAAACTAACATTGAAACTGGACCACTCAGTGGGGGCCGGTCAGGGGGCGGCGTGCACCCGCGTGCGCAGGTCGGGCTTGGTCTTGGACATGCGCAACCTTGCAATATGAGGCGGCCGGAGCGAAGCGGAAAACCGCCTTGGTGTAGAATGCATGGGCAGCACAAATGGAGAAGCCCGGCCCGTTTTTTTGGGCGGATTGGCGTCTGCCGCTGAATCGGGTAGGCAAGCGGCATGCGTGGCTATTTTGCCGTCGGCGTGGAAGGCGTGTCCAAGCCCATGAACCTGGGCAATTTGGTGCGGATCGCCCATGCCTTTGACGCCAGCTTCTTCTTTTCCGTCGCGCCCCGGCTGAACCTGGCCAAGGCCAACAGCGATACCAGCAACGCCGAAGGGGTATTGCCCTTCTATTCCTACGACCATCCGGCCGACTTTCGCCTGCCGCTGGGCTGCCGGCTGGTGGGGGTGGAGATTACCGACGACGCGGTGGAGCTGCCGCGCTTCCGCCACCCCAATCGCGCCGCCTATGTCTTCGGGGCCGAGCGCTATTCGCTGTCGCCCCAGATGCTGTCCCTGTGCGAGTTCGTGGTGAAAATCCCCACCCGCTTTTCCATCAATGTCGGCATGGCGGGCGCCATCGTGCTGTATGACCGCCTGGTGAATTTGGGCGGCTATGGCGGCCGGCCGGTGACGCCGGGCGGGGAAGATGTGGACATTCCGCCCGCGCATAGTTGGGGCGCACCAAAGTCGAAGCCCCGGGATTATTAGCTTGGAAATCCGCGCTTCGTTTCCATATAAGGCTTCATGCCCACACCGGCCCTGAAAATCTCCAACCTGCGCAAGGTCTATCGCCGCGGCAATGTCGCGGTGGACGACCTGTCGCTGACGGTGGAGGAGGGCGATTTCTTCGGCTTCCTGGGTCCCAACGGCGCGGGCAAGTCCACCACCATTCACTGCATCACCGGCATCGCCGAGCCGACCAGCGGCTCCATCGAGATTTTCGGGCTGGATGCGGTGAAGAATTATCGCGAGGCCCGCCGCCTGGTCGGCCTGTGCACCCAGGAATTCAATGTCGATCCCTTCGCCACCGGCCGCCAGATCGTGGACTGGATGGGCGGCTATTTCGGCATGGGCCGGGCCGAGCGCAAGGCGCGCATCGATTACCTGATGGAGCGCTTCGAGCTGGGCCCCCATGAGAAGAAATCGTTCCGCGAATTGTCCGGCGGCCTCAAGCGCCGCGTGATCCTGGCGCGCGCCCTTGTCAATGATCCCAAGCTCTTGATCCTGGACGAGCCCACCGCCGGCGTGGACGTGGAGCTGCGCCGCGTGTTGTGGCGCTACCTGCAGGAGATCAATGGCGACGGCCGCACCATCCTGTTGACCTCGCATTATCTGGAAGAAGTCGAACGGCTGTGCCGCGACGTCGCCATCGTCAACAACGGCAAGATCGTGCGCCAGGGCACCAAGGACGAGATTTCCGGCGGCCCCGGCGGGCTGGAGAACGCCTATCTGGCGGCCACCGGCGCCGAGCCCGATCACGTGGCGGGCCAATAATGCAGGACACGCGCAAACCAACACTTTTACCGAAGATGGGCGTCAACTGGATCGGCCTGGGCACCATCGTGCGCCGGGAAGTGTCGCGCATGATGCGCGTGCCGATCCAGGCCTTCATCGCCCCCTGGATCTCGGCGCTGCTGTTCATCTTCATCTTCGGTTTCGTGGTGGGCGGACGCATCGCCACCATCGGCGGGGTGCGCTACCTGGAATTCGTGCTGCCCGGCATCCTGATGATGAACGTCGTCAATGCCGCCTTCCTGCAGTCGTCGTCCGCCATCTATTTTTCTCGCTTCATCAAGTTCATCGAAGAGATACTGGTGTCGCCGCTCTCCTATTGGGAGATGATCGCGGGCAGCCTGTCGGTGGTGGTGCTGCGTGCCTCCATTACCGGCGTGGGCATCCTGATCATGGGCCTGTTTTTTCACGCAGTGCAGATCCAGTCCTTTCCGCTGTTCCTGTTCTGGGTGGTCAGCGTCTCGGCGGTGTTCGGCCTGCTCGGCATCATTGTCGGCCTGTGGTCCAAGAGCTTCGAGCAGCTCAACATGCCGGTGGTGTTTTTCCTGACGCCACTGTCGATGGTGGGCGGGGTGTTCAACACGGTGGAGATGCTGCCCGATTGGCTGCGCTGGACCGCCTGGGCCAATCCCTTTTTCTATTTCATCAACGGTATCCGCGGCGCCATGATCGGCGTGGATGAAACACCGCCGGGTCTTGGCGTCGGGCTGACTTTGCTGAGCCTGGCGGTGCTGAGCATCACCGTGTGGCGGATGTACGCCAAAGGCTACGGCCTCAGGGAATAGTTGCGGGGGCAGGGTACAAACCGGTATCTTCCCGCACCATCACACAAACGCCCGATTCCGCTGCGATTTTGCGCCCGGATGACCCTAGCCGGAGCCGTCATGAACAGGCCAAATATGAATAGAATGCTGGGACTTTTCACCGCCGCCGCCCTTTGCTTCGGCGCGGGGGCCTCCGCCATGGCGGAACCCGCCAACCTGCTGGGCGTATTCTCCAACTGGTCGGCCTATTCATCGGGTTCCGGTGCCAGCCTGACCTGCTATGCCCTGTCCAAGCCCCGCGCCACCCAGCCCAGGGCCGCCAAGCGCGGCTCAATCTACCTGATGGTGTCGGACTGGCCCAGCCGCAAGGTGAAGGCGGAACCGCAGATCGTTTATGGCTATCTGGCCAAGGAAGGCGGCGCCGCCGCGCTGGGCGTGGGCGGGGACAAGTTCTCCTTCTTCATCCGCAACAGCGGCAAGGAAGGCAGCGCCTGGCTGCAGCAACTGACCGACAATTCCCGCCTGATCTCGGCCATGAGCGCCGGCGTGTCGGCGGTGGCCAGCGGCATCAGCGCGCGCAACACCAAGACCAGCGACACCTACAGCCTGGCCGGCTTCAATGACGCCATGGCCAGGGCCCACGCTGCCTGCCAGATGTGATGGAGAGCCGCGTTTCCCTGATTGGTCTCGACCGGGAGGCGCTGAAGACCGCATTGGCTGCGGCGGGTGTGCCGCCAAAATCCCTTTCCATGCGCCTCAACCAGGTGTGGAACTGGATCTATGTCCATGGCGCGAAAGACTTCGCCGCCATGACCAACCTGGCGAAAGACTTTCGCCAGTTGCTGGAACAGAACTTCACCCTGCAGCGGCCTGAAATCGTCACGGCGCAAGTGTCGGAGGACGGCACCCGCAAATGGCTGCTGAAAACCGGCGCCGGTATCGAGTTCGAGACGGTCTATATCCCGGAGGCCGACCGCGGCACCTTGTGCGTGTCGTCCCAGGTGGGTTGCACCCTGACCTGCCGCTTCTGCCACACCGGCACCCAGAAGCTGGTGCGCAACCTCAACCCCGACGAAATACTGGGCCAACTGCTGATCGCCAAGGATGCGCTGGACGATTGGCCCAGTACGGCGCCGGGCCGGAAAGTCACCAACATCGTGATGATGGGGATGGGCGAGCCGCTCTACAATTTCGATAACGTCAAAGCGGCGCTGGCCATTGTGATGGACGGCGATGCCTTGGCGCTGAGCAAGCGCCGCGTCACCCTGTCCACCGCGGGCGTGGTGCCGATGATCAGCCGCGCCGGCAGCGAGATCGGCTCCAGCCTGGCGATTTCGCTGCATGCGGTGACCGACGAGATCCGCGACCAGATCGTGCCGATCAACAAGAAATATCCTCTCGCCGAATTGCTTGAGGCCTGCCGCACCTATCCGGGGGCGTCGAACGCCCGGCGCATCACTTTCGAATATGTGATGCTGAAGGGCGTGAATGACTCGCTGGCTGATGCGCGGGCGCTGGTGAAGCTGGTGGCGGGCATTCCCGCCAAGATCAATCTGATCCCCTTCAATGCCTGGCCGGGCGCGCCCTATGAATGCTCGGACTGGAGCCAGATCGAGAAGTTCGCCGAGATCGTCAACAAGGCCGGCTATGCCTCGCCGGTCCGCACTCCCAGAGGCCGGGACATCATGGCGGCCTGCGGCCAGCTCAAGAGCGAGAGCGTCAAACTGCGGGCGTCGGAACGCATGGCGGCGGCCCAATCCGGCCAATTGGCCCGGATGCCGCACTAGATTTCGGGGCCTAAATCCCTATAGTCCCGGCGATTTTACAGGGTTCCAGCCGTGGCCAAGAAAGACATCAAGAAGGTCGTCCTCGCCTATTCGGGCGGGCTGGACACGTCTGTCATCTTGAAATGGCTGCAGACCGAATATGGCGCAGAAGTCGTCACCTTCACCGCCGACCTGGGCCAGGGCGAGGAGATCGAGCCGGCGAGGCAGAAGGCCATCACCTTAGGCATCAAGCCCGAGAACATCTTCATCGAAGATCTGCGCGAGGAATTCGTGCGGGATTTCGTCTTTCCCATGTTCCGCGCCAATGCGCTGTATGAGGGCGTCTACCTGCTGGGCACCTCCATCGCCCGGCCGCTGATCGCCCAGAAGCAGATCGAGATCGCCCAGAAGGTCGGCGCCGATGCCGTCTGTCATGGCGCCACCGGCAAGGGCAACGACCAGGTGCGTTTCGAGCTGGGCTATTACGCGCTGCAGCCCGGCATCAAGGTGATCGCGCCCTGGCGGGAATGGGACCTGACCAGCCGCACCAAGCTGCTGGAATTCGCCGAAAAGAACCAGATCCCGATTGCCAAGGACAAGCGCGGCGAGGCGCCTTTCTCGGTGGACGCCAATCTTCTGCATTCCTCCTCGGAAGGCAAAGTGCTGGAAGACCCTTCCCAGGAAGCCGACAGCATCGTCTATCAGCGCACCATTTCGCCGGAGGAAGCGCCGGACAAGGCCACCTATGTCGAGATCGGTTTCGACAAGGGCGATGCGGTGAGCATTGACGGCGAGAAGCTGTCGCCCGCATCGCTGCTGGCCAAACTGAATGGCCTGGGCAAGGCCAACGGCATCGGCCGGCTCGACCTGGTGGAAAACCGCTTTGTCGGCATGAAGTCGCGCGGCGTTTACGAGACCCCCGGCGGCACCATCCTGCTGGCCGCCCACAGAGGCATCGAAAGCATCACGCTGGACCGCGGTGCGGCGCATCTAAAGGATGAGCTGATGCCGCGTTATGCCGAGATGATCTATAACGGCTTCTGGTTCTCGCCTGAGCGCGAGATGCTGCAGGCCCTGATCGACAAGAGCCAGGAATTCGTCACCGGTTCGGTGCGGCTCAAGCTCTACAAGGGCAACACCGATGTGGTGGGCCGCTCCTCGCCTTATTCGCTCTACAGCGAAAAGCTGGTCACTTTCGAGGACGACCAGGGCGCCTATGACCAGAAGGACGCGGCAGGCTTCATCAAGCTCAACGCCCTGCGCCTTCGCACCCTGGCGATGCGCAAACGCAACGCGAAGTGACCGCCAACGCGGGTCAGCTCGAATACTGGAACGGCCCGGCCGGCGAGAAATGGGTGCGCAACCAGGCGGTGATGGACACCAGCCTGGCGGATGCCACCGCGGCCCTGCTGCCGCTGGCCAACATCCGGCCCGGCGAGCGGGTCCTGGATATCGGCTGCGGCTCCGGCCAGACCAGCCTGCTGGCCGCAGACGCGGTGGGCGCGGGCGGGCAGGTGACCGGCGCCGATATCTCCAAGCCGCTTCTGGCGCTGGCGCGGCAACGCGCGAACGGCCGCGCCAATGTCCGTTTCATCGAGGCGGACGCCGCCACCCACGCTTTTGCCCCCGAACATGACCTGCTGATTTCCCGCTTCGGGGTGATGTTCTTCGACGATCCTGCGGCCGCCTTCGCCAACCTGCACCGGGCGGCGGCGCCGGGTGGCCGGCTTGCCTTTGTCTGCTGGCGGCCGGTCGAGGAAAACGAATACGCCGCCATGCCCTTTGCGGTCGCCAAGCCGCTGATGCCGGCCTTGCCGCCGGCCGATCCGCATGCGCCGGGACCGTTCGCCTTGTCCGATCCGGACCGGCTGCGCGGCATCCTGGCGGGGGCGGGGTTTACCGGCATCACCATCAACCCGCTGGACGGGATCATGCGCATGGGCGCCACGGCGGAGGAGGCGGGCATCCAGGCCACCAGCCTGGGTCCGACGGCGCGGGCCCTGGCCAAGATGGAAGAGGGCGTGCGCGCCAGGGTTGTGGCGGCGGTGACGGACGCCTTCCGCAACTATCCCAAGACGGACGGGGCCATCACCTGCCGCATCGCCTGCTGGCTGGTGGCGGCTCGCGCTTAGCTACTTGGGCGGTTCTGTGCCGATGGTGGAGGCGCGCATCCAGCCCGTCACGGTGCCATCGGTGACGTTGGCCCAGCCGTCGCTCTGGGCGACCAGGGTGACGATATCGCCCTTCGCGCTTCGCTTGAGGATCTTCCCGGAAGCCTTTGGTTCATCGCGCAGAATCGCGCCTTGGCGGCGGACATAACGCAGCGGCGAGGCCGCAGTGTTGACAGGCGCACTCTTGGCCGCAGCCCTAGGCGCGGGACCCGCCGGCGCGGTCGCGGCGACCGGCGCCGGGCTCACGGCATGGAAGAACTTGGCGATCTTGGCCTGGTGCTGGAAGGCCCAGAAGGCCAGCCCGCCGACCAGCGCCAGGATGGCCAGCCAGCCGACCTTGCCGCCTTTGCCCACCTTCTTGCGATAGGACAGGCCGGTGCCGGGAATACCCGCATTGGTGGTAATGCCGTCCTTGCCGATATTGACGTCGGCCCCTTCCGGGCCGGCGCTGACCGAGACGCCGCTCTTGGACAGGTTGATGCGCAGCAGGCCGGGGATGATGGAGATCCGCTTCTGCCAGCGAACGCCCTTCAGCATTTAGATGTCCACCGCCGCATAAAGGGCGTTGTCCTGGATGAACTCGCGGCGGGGCTCCACCACATCGCCCATCAGCTTGGCGAACAGCTCGCCGGCCTCGTCGGCATGCTGGACCTTCACCTGCAGCAGGGAGCGGGCATTCTCGTCCAGGGTGGTCTCCCACAATTGTTCGGGGTTCATCTCGCCCAGCCCCTTGTAGCGCTGCAGGGACAGGCCCTTGCGGCCCCATTCGAAGATGGCGTTCAGCAGTTCGGAGGGGGAGCGGATTTCCCGCGTCTCGTCCTTGCGCCGCAGGGTGCCGGCCTTGAGGTAGGTCGCCTGCAGCTCGGTCGCCATCTTGTCCAGGCGCCGGGCGTCTGTGGAGCCGATCAGCGCTCCGTCAATCGCCACGGCCTCGCGCACCCCGCGCACCTCGCGCCAGAATTTCAGGCCCCCGTCTTCGGTGGGCTCGCCATGCCAGCCACGCTCGAATTCCTCGCTCAATGTGTCCAGGCGCAGGGCGATATACTTGGCCGCTTCCGCCGCCTTGGTGGCGTCCGACAGGATGTCGGGGTTCATGGCGCCGGAAATGGCGGCCTGCTCCAGCACAAAGCGGGGATAATGGCGGGGGAAGTTGTTCAGGGCCGCCACGGCGGTGCGGGCATGGGCGATCAGCTCGTCCAGATGCGCGCCGGTGATGGTCTCGCCCGAATGCAGGGTCAGACCTGCGCCATTGGCGCCTTCGGCCACCAGATGGTCCTGCAGCTCTGGCTCGTCCTTGAGATAAAGCTCGGACTTGCCGCGGGCGGCTTTGTAGAGCGGCGGCTGGGCGATGTAGATATGGCCGCGGTCGATCAGCTCCGGCATCTGGCGGTAGAAGAAGGTCAGCAGCAGGGTCCGGATATGGGCGCCGTCCACGTCGGCGTCTGTCATGATGATGATCTTGTGATAGCGCAGCTTGTCGGCGTTGAATTCCTCGCGCCCGATGCCGGTGCCCAGCGCCGTGATCAGGTTCACGATCGCCTCGCTGGACAGCATCTTGTCGAAGCGGGCGCGCTCGATGTTCAGGATCTTGCCGCGCAGGGGCAGCACCGCCTGGTTGGCGCGGTTACGGCCCTGCTTGGCGCTGCCACCCGCCGAGTCACCCTCGACGATGAAGATTTCGCACTTGGCGGGATCGCGTTCCTGGCAGTCAGCCAGCTTGCCGGGCAGGGAGTTGGAATCCAGCGCGCCCTTGCGGCGGGTGAGTTCGCGCGCCTTGCGGGCGGCCTCGCGGGCGGCGGCGGCTTCCACCACCTTGCCGACGATGGCTTTGGCTTCCGACGGATGCTGTTCGAACCAGGCGCCCAACTGGTCGATGATGGCGCCTTCCACAATGGGGCGCACTTCCGATGAGACCAGCTTGTCCTTGGTCTGGGAGGAGAATTTCGGGTCCGGCACTTTCACCGACAGGACGCAGGTCAGGCCTTCGCGGCAATCATCGCCGGTCAGCGCCGTCTTGTCTTTCTTGGACTGGGGCATGTCCTCGGCATACTTGGTCACCACGCGCGTCAGACCGGCGCGGAAGCCGGCGACATGGGTGCCACCGTCGCGCTGGGGGATGTTGTTGGTGAAGGCCAGCGTGCTCTCGTGATAGCTGTCGTTCCAGGTCATGGCGATTTCCACCGTGACGCCGTCCTTTTCCGACACGATCATCATGGGGGCGGGGATCAACTGCTGCTTGGCGCGGTCCAGATACTCCACGAACGCCTTCAACCCGCCTTCGTAATGCAGGGTGATTTCCTTGGGCTCGACGCCGCGCTTGTCGGTCAGGGTGATGGAGACGCCGGAATTCAGGAAGGCCAGCTCGCGCAAGCGGTGTTCCAGGGTGCCGAAATCGAATTCGGTCTTGGTGAAGGTGCCGGTCGAGGGCAGGAAAGTGACTTCGGTGCCCTTCTTGCCGTCGGACGGTCCCATTTCCTTCAGCGGCGCCACGCGGTCGCCGTGGCGGAACTGCATGTAATGTTCCTTGCCGTCGCGCCAGATGCGCAGGTCCAGGAA
>CANJJD010000051.1 GCA_947474645.1 Alphaproteobacteria bacterium
ACCAGCGCCATGCCCATCTTTTCCTGGTCGGCCTTGGTCTTGGGTTCGATGGCGACTTCGATGACCGGATCGGGGAATTCCATCTTTTCCAGGATCACCGGATCGTTGGGATCGCACAGGGTCTCGCCCGTGGTGGTCAGCTTGAGGCCCGCGAACGCGACGATGTCGCCGGCATTGGCTTCCTTGACGTCTTCGCGGCTGTTCGCATGCATCAGGAGCATGCGGCCGACGCGTTCGGTCTTGTCCTTCACCGAATTCAACACGCCGGTGCCCGAGGTGACGGTGCCCGAATAGACGCGCACAAAGGTGATCGAGCCGACAAAGGGGTCGTCCATGATCTTAAAGGCCAGGCCCGCGAAGGGCGCCTTGTCATCCGGCGGACGCGGCACTTCCTTTTCGGTGCCCGGAACGATGCCGGTCAGCGGCGGAATGTCCAGCGGGGACGGCAGGTAGGCGACCACGGCGTCGAGCAAGGGCTGCACGCCCTTGTTCTTGAAGGCCGAGCCGCACATCACCGGCACGAAATGGAAGGTGTTGGTGCCCTTGCGGATGCACTTCTGCAAATCCTCGACCGACGGCTCCTGGCCCTTTTCGAGATAGGCTTCCATCAGGCTGTCGTCTTCCTCGACGGCCATCTCGACCAGCGCTGCACGCAGCTCGGCGCACTTGTCGGCATATTCGGCTGGAATATCGAGTTCGTCGAACTTCGCGCCCAGCTGTTCATCCTGCCAGACCAGCGCCTTCATCTTGACGATGTCGATGATGCCCTTGAACTCGCCTTCCGAGCCGATAGGCCAGGTGATGATCATCGGGCGGGTGCCCAGGCGATCGATCATCATGTCGACGCAGCGCTGAAAATCGGCGCCGGTGCGGTCCATCTTGTTGACGAAACAGATGCGCGGCACGTGATACTTGTCGGCCTGGCGCCAAACAGTTTCGGACTGGGGCTCCACGCCGGCGACGGCGTCGAACACGGCGACAGCGCCGTCCAGCACGCGCATCGAACGCTCGACTTCAATGGTGAAGTCCACGTGACCGGGCGTGTCGATGATATTGATGCGGTGTTCTTTCCAGTAGCAGGTCGTCGCGGCGGACGTGATGGTGATGCCGCGCTCCTGTTCCTGCTCCATGAAATCCATGGTGGCGGCGCCGTCATGGACTTCGCCGATCTTGTGGCTCTTGCCGGTGTAATAAAGGATGCGCTCAGTCGTCGTCGTCTTGCCGGCATCGATGTGCGCGGCAATGCCGATGTTGCGATACATGTTGAGCGGAGTGGTGCGGGCCATTGTGTGTTCCGGTTACCAGCGATAGTGCGAGAAGGCGCGGTTGGCGTCGGCCATCTTGTGGGTGTCTTCGCGCTTCTTGACGGCGCTGCCGCGATTGTTGGCGGCGTCCATCAGTTCGCCCGACAGGCGGCCGGTCATGGTGGGTTCATTGCGGGCGCGCGCGGCGGTGATCAGCCAGCGGATGGCCAGGGCGCGGCTGCGGTCCGTGCGCACTTCGACCGGCACCTGGTAGGTGGCGCCGCCGACGCGGCGCGAGCGGACTTCAAGCGCGGGCGAAACATTCTTCAGCGCATCGTGGAAGACCTGGATGGGATCCTGCTTGGTCTTGGCGGCGATGGTATCGAAAGCGCCGTAGATGATGCCTTCGGCGGCGGACTTCTTGCCGTCATACATCAGGGAGTTCATGAACTTGGCGAGCACGAGGTCGCCAAACTTGGCGTCCGGGGTGATTTCGCGGCGTTCGGCGCGGTGGCGGCGGGACATCTATATCTCCTTACTTCGGACGCTTGGCGCCATAGAGCGAGCGGCGCTTCTTGCGGTCCTTGACGCCCTGGGTGTCCAGCACGCCGCGGATGATGTGGTAGCGCACGCCGGGAAGATCCTTCACGCGGCCGCCGCGGATCAGCACGACGCTGTGTTCCTGCAGGTTATGGCCTTCGCCGGGAATGTAGGTCAGCGCTTCGAAGCCGTTGGTCAGGCGCACCTTGGCGACCTTGCGCAGCGCGGAGTTCGGCTTCTTCGGCGTCGTGGTGTAGACGCGGGTGCAGACGGCGCGCTTTTGCGGGCACTGTTGCAGGGCCGGAACCTTGTTGCGCTTGGCCTTGACGCCGCGCGGCTTGCGAATGAGCTGGTTGACTGTCGGCATTCCCACTTCCCTTTTTTCGACCCGGTGATCAGCCGGGGCGATGAAAAACAAAAACCGGACGCGCGAATTTTCTCGCGTCCGAAGCTTGCGGAGGACTGAGGGAAAACCCTGAGTCGCGCGTCTTAAGCTCTTAAACTGGCTTCCCAACAGCGTTTTTCGCGGAATTCCGCGAGACGGCCTGCCCTGGAAGGTGGCGGCTTATACCCACCGTGCCCGGAGGGGTCAAGCGCGCCGGAATGCGGGATTTCCGGGCCTTTGTGCGGCGGCTTATTTGCGAACGATTCTCATTGACCTGCCCTCTCATCCCGGCCTAGGCTGAATTGCGAATGATTATCAGTATCGAGACGCCATGACCAATATTCATGTCCTTCCCACCCGGCCTTGGCGGGCCCAGGCCCTGGTCGCCATGACCCCGGCCGACATGAGCCACGCCTTTGACGGCGAAGACGCCGCTGAATGGCTGGAGGCCGCGGCCGGCTGCGGCCTGGTGCAAGCCCAACTACGGTTGGGCCGGATGCTGCTGACGGGGGAAGGCTTTCCCCTGGACCGGCGCGCCGCCTTTGCCTGTTTCCTGACCGCCGCCGCCGCCGGCAATGCCGAAGCCCGCAACCTGCTCGGCCGGTGTTACGAAAATGGCTGGGGCGTGGGGATCGACCGTAACGCGGCGCGGGCCTGCTACCGCGAGGCGGCGGAACTTGGCGATTATCGCGGCGCCCATAACCATGCCTGCGTCCTGGCCGCCGAAGGCTGCATCGCCGGCGCCCTGCACTGGTTTGCCCGCGGCATCGGCGAGGCGCCGCCACCCGCCCGCCGCACCATGCTGGAATGCCTGGCCCGGCATCCGCGCTGCGCTATCCGGGCCTTTGCCCGGCGCGAGATGGAAAGCGCCCCGGTTGTACCCGGAGGATGATGGGCCTATTTTACGGGCGCGAACCCACCCGCGAAGGACCATGGCCCGCACGACTGCCATCCCCGCCCTGAAGACGTCCGTTGTCAAACGGTGGGTGACGGCGCTCGCGTTGCTGGCCTTCTTCCTTCAGGGTTTCGCGGTCCAGAGCCATGTCCATGCGCCGCTGGCCGGCCAAACCCTGGCGATCAAGGCCGCTTCGCTGCCCGACCCTGTGCCGCTCAAGGCACAGGATCCGATTGACCAGTGCCGGCTGTGCCAGGAACTGGCCCATGCCGGCGTCTATGTCGGGCCTTCGGCCTCCGCCGCCGCGATCAGCCTGAGCTTTGCGATGGCGGTGTATGCCGCCCTGCCCGCCTTTCGTCCCCGCTCCGCCACAGCCTTTGGCTGGCAGAGCCGCGCCCCGCCGCGCCACTAACTCCCACGATATTCGCGTGCGGCCTTTTTGCGCCGCTCCAGCACGCCCCGGCGTGCATTTCTCCATTCGGAGTCCGTCATGTTTCGTCCCATTCTTCTTGGCAGCACCACCTGCGCCGCCCTTATCGCCGCCTTTGCACCCGCATCAGCCCAGCCGCATGCCCCCGCGATCGAAAGCGTGGTGGTCACCGCCACGCCCCTGAGCGGAGGCAACCTCGCCTCCGTTCCCGCCAAGGTGGATTCCAATCAGATCCTGCGGCAAGGCGGCAGCAGCCTTGCCGATGCGCTGGCCGGCATACCGGGCGTTTCGGGCACCGGCTTTGCGGCCGGCTCCAGCCGCCCTGTCATCCGTGGCATGGACGCCAACCGGGTGCGCATCCTGGAAGACGGCACGTCCAGTTCGGATGCCTCCGACATCGGCCCCGATCACGGTGTGCCCATTGATCCGATTTCCGCGCGCAGCATCGAGGTCGTGCGCGGCGCCGGCACCTTGCGCTATGGCAGCCAGGCGATCGGCGGGGTGGTCAACGCCATCAACAACCGCATTCCCCTGACCTTGCCGGAAAAGCCGTCGGGAGAAATCCAGGGCGCTTTCGATTCGGTGTCCGACGCCGGCCAGGGCGCCGCGTTGGGCGACCTCGCCATCGGAAAGTTCGCCTTTCATGCCGACGGCTTTTACCGCCACACCGACAATTACGACACGCCGCTGGGACCGCAGGCCAATTCCTTTTTTCGCGGCGACGGTTTTTCGCTGGGCAGTTCCTATTTCTTCGGCAAGGACAGCCGGGCCGGGGCGGCGCTGGTTCACTACGACGCCAAATACGGCATTCCCAGCGACACGACCTATATCAACATGCGCCAGACCAAGTTGCTGACCGGCTCTTCGCTGGCGCTGGGCGACGGCCTGTTCAAGACGCTGAATCTCAACGGCTCCTATGGCAATTATTCCCATGAGGAAGTCGATCCCGCCACCAGCGCCATCAACTCCACTTTCAAGAACAAGGAATTCGACGGCCGCGCCGAAGCGCTGCTGGGCGCCATCGGGCCACTCACCAGTTCCGCCATCGGCATAGAAGTACAGAACCGCCAGTTCCAGGCGCTTGGCGATGGCGCCAATTATCTGTTGCCCACCCTGACCGAAAATTATGCCGGCTTCCTGTTCACCGAACTGCCGCTGGGCAAGAGGCTGCATCTGCAGGGCGCAGGCAGGGTCGAGGCCGTCAAGACCGGCGGCACACCCTTCACCGGCGCTCATACCGTCCGCAACTTCACGCCCGTCAGCGGCGCGGTCGGCGCGCTGTTCGACCTGACCGACACGATAAAGCTCGGTGTCACCGGTTCCAGCACCGCCCGGGCGCCCGGCCAGACCGAACTGTTTTCCCGCGGACCGCATGACGGGCCGCTGACCTTCGAAACCGGCAATCCCACCTTGCGGATGGAGCGCGCCAATTCGCTGGAAGGCACCGTGCGGCTGCGGCTTGAGGAATTCACCTTCGACGGCGCCGCCTATGTCACGTCCTTCGACAATTATATCTATGGCGCGCTGACCGGGCGCAATTGCGATGAAGCCGGTGTTTGCGGCTTCGGCACGGCCGATGAACTGCGCGAACTGAATTATGTGCAGCAGAGCGCGAATTTCCGCGGGCTGGAAGGCAAGGCGACCTATGACCTCTGGCACACCCAGCACGGCGTGCTGCAGGCAACCGCGTTGGGCGATTATGTGCGCGCCACCCTGTCCGGCGGCGTGAATGTGCCGCGCATCCCGGCCTGGCGGGCGGGCGGCGGCCTCAACTGGGAAGGCGAGAGTTTGGATGGCGGATTTCAGGTTCTGCGCGTGGGTGACCAGAACAGCCCTGGCAGGTTCGACACCTCCACCCCCGGTTATGTCTCGCTGGATGCCCATGTCGCCTGGCGGCCCTTCACCGATCGCGACATCGAGATTGACCTGATCGGGCACAATCTGGCGGATGAAGTGGTGCGCAACCCCGCCTCCCTGAACAAGGATGTGGTGATCATGCCGGGCCGCAATATCCGGCTGGCGCTGCGTTACACGACAGGCTGAGAAAGCTCAGACCCGCATCCCCCTTCATGCGAAGCATGGAAAGGGGGAGGTGGTTTCAGCGGGCGAGGCATGTGCGAAGGCGAAAGCCTGAGCAGCCGAGCGAAAGCTGAAACCGGAGGGGGTTCAACCAAAAAGATCAAGCTTGGTGCCGCAGACCCGCGCCTCGTGCTCCAGCAGCTTGCGCTTCAGCGGCAACCCGCCGCCATAGCCGGTGAGCGAGCCGTCGGCGCCGATCACGCGGTGGCAAGGCACGATCAAAGAGATGGGATTGGCGCCATTGGCCTTGCCCACGGCGCGCGCCGCGGTGGGATAGCCGATGCGCTTGGCGACAACGCCATAGCTGGTGGTGGTGCCGAAGGGGATATCCATCAACGCCTTCCAGACCTTCTTGTCGAACTCCGGCCCTTCCGCCGCCAGCTCGAATTCGAAGTCGCGGCGCTTGCCCTGGGCGTATTGATTTACTTGGCGCTGCACGTCGGCCAGCTTGCGCGAATTATTCTCCGCCTCCGGGTCCACCTTCGCAGCGCCGGTGGCGCGCAGGTTGAAGCGCAGCACGCGGCCGTCTTCGTCCACCCAGGCGGCGAATTTCTGGAACGGGGATTCGATCAGGCTCCAATATTTTTTCATGCGGCTTCTTTCAGATAGGTCCATAGGTGCATGGTGGCGAGGCTGCGATGGGGTGCGAAGACGCTCATCAGCCGCGCAGTCTGGTCGGTATCGGGACGTTCCGGCAGCTTGTGCAGCTTCTGCAAGGCGGTCGCCAGCGCGCTGTCGCCCACCGGGGCCGCATCGGCGAAGCCGCCGCGCATCAGCACATAGCGCGCCGTCCAGATGCCGATGCCACGCTGGGCAGTGAGCGCCTTTTCCGCCGCGATGGCGGAACCTTCGCCCAGATTTTCGATATCCAGCGTGCCGCCTGCGATGGCGGCGGCGGCGTCAATCAGGTAGCGCGCCTTGGAGCGCGAATAACGGCGCGATGCCAACGCCTCGATATCCATGTTGGCGACGGCCTGCGGCGTGGGATGGGCGCGCATGTCGCCGATCTTCTCGCCCGCCAGTTCCACCAGGTCGCGCCGCAAGGCGGTGGCGAATTTGACGTTGATCTGCTGGCCGATGATGCCCCAGCACAGGGCATCGAAGCCGGTGGGTAATAACGGCATGCGCAGGCCCCGGCGGGGCGCGACAAAGCCGGCATGACGGGTCTCGAACTGGGTGACATCGTTGGTCAGCGCCAGGATTTTCAGCGCCGCGCCATGCAGCGCCGCCATCGCCTCGCGGCCCAGCTTGTTTTCCGCATGGACCTTCACCCAGGCCTGGCCCGGCTCGATGCTGATTTCCAGCGCCGCAGACCCATCCTGGGTATGCAGCGCCTTCCAGATCCGATTGCCTTCGCTGCGTTCGCTGAGGCCTTCCGGATCGCGGGCGTGATAGCCCAATATTTCCTTGGCGCGATAACCGGCCGGCAGGTGCAGCATGAAGATCTGCGCGCCGTCCAGGGCGCGATAGGCGCCCGGGGTCATGCGCGTCTGGGCCAGGAACTGGCGATGGAACACCGATTCCGATTCAAAGCCTGCCCCGAAGCCGACCTCGGCGATCCTGTCCCGGCCCGCCAGCAGTTCGGCAGCCGCGCGCCTGACGCGGCTGCGGCGCAGCCACTGCACCGGCGCCAGGTGAGCGTGATCGCGATACAGGTCGCCCAGCTTGGTCAGGCTGACACCCGCCGCTTTTGCCAGCGCCGAGGCGTCGGCGAAATTTTCCGGCGCCGCGGCGACACGCTCCGCCAGGCCCTGGAACAGGGCGCCGTTTTCATCTTCGCCCTTGTAATAAAGATCGGGGCGGCAGCGCTTGCAGGCGCGCAGGCCTGCCGCCTTGGCTTCGGCTTCGCTGGTGAACAGGCGCACATTCTGCGGTTTGGGCGGCCGGGCGGCGCAGGACGGCAGGCAATAAATCCCGGTGGTCATCACCCCCAGGATGAACTTGCCGTCGAACTTGCCCAGCCTCGCTTCGGCGCGGTCCCAGGACATGGGTTCAGGGTATTTCATGACCGGACCTTAGCGCGGCTCCGAAAGCCCCGCCTCCCAATTCACCCGTTGAATGTGGGGTGAGGAACGGCCGGTACAACCGGCCAAATCGGTCCAGTGGACCGATTTGAGTTCCGAACGCCGCGAGCTTGGGCGAGCGGCCGGACCGGCCCGTCCGCCCTGCACATCCCCAAAGAAAAAGGGCCGCCCTCGCGGACGGCCCCGATTCTTTCGCAGAAAACCGCCTTATTCAGCGGCCGGCTGCGGCGCTTCCAGTTGAGCCACGGGCTGCTGGGCAGCCTGCTCTTCCTGGATCGCCTTGTCGCGTTCGGTGGCGATGTGGCGCAAGCGGGCGATGGCGCCGCCGGTGCCAGCCGGGATCAACCGGCCCACGATCACGTTTTCCTTCAGGCCTTCCAGCATGTCGACCTTGCCATTGACCGCGGCGTCGGTGAGGACGCGCGTGGTTTCCTGGAAGGAGGCGGCCGAGAACACCGAACGGGTCTGCAGCGACGCCTTGGTGATGCCCAAGAGGATGGCGCGGCCTTCGGCGGGCTTGTGCCCGTCTTCGGCGGCCTTCTTGTTGGCGGTCTCCAGTTCCAGGGCATCGACATGTTCGCCGGCGATCAGCGTGGTTTCGCCGCCGTCGGTGATTTCCAGCTTCTGCATCATCTGGCGGCAGATCACTTCGATATGCTTGTCGTTGATCTTCACGCCCTGCAGGCGATAGACGTCCTGGATTTCCTTGACGAGGTAGATCGCCAGTTCTTCCATGCCCTTGATGCGC
>CANJJD010000052.1 GCA_947474645.1 Alphaproteobacteria bacterium
TTCGTCCGTTCGTCTTGATATTCGCCGCATCGGCGCCATCAAGGACAAGGATGAAGTGGTGGGCAACCAGACCCGCGTGAAGGTGGTCAAGAACAAGGTGGCCCCGCCCTTCAAGCAGGTCGAGTTCGACATCATGTATGGCGTGGGCATTTCCAAGGTCGGCGAATTGGTCGACCTGGGCGTCAAGGCCGGCATCGTGGAGAAGTCGGGCTCCTGGTACTCGTATGACGGCAGCCGCATCGGCCAGGGCCGGGAATCCGCCAAGACCTTCCTGACCGAAAACGCCGACATCGCCGAGAAAATCGAGCTCGCCATCCGCGCCAATGCCGGCCAGATCGGCCAGAACCTGGTTCTGGACGCCTCGGAAAAGGCGGAGCCGGAAGAAGAATAGGCCGCATAGGCCTGAACCTAAGCTGGACAAGCCCCTAGCCATGGGGGCCTTCAGCTCCTCTGCAGAAGGCGTCCCGTGTGAATGCGGGGCGCCTTCTGTTTTTGCACCCCTCGTGCTTCGACAAGCTCGGCATGAGGACTTTGCTCAATTCCTCACCCTGAGCATGTCGAAGGGTGAGGGGCAGTGATCTCCAAAAAGGCATGGGCGGGCCCCAAAAAGCCAAGGGTGACAAGGTTTTTTGGAGCCGTTACAACCTAGCCTCATGAAAAGCCTTTCCGACGTCCGCAGCGGATTCCTCGATTTCTTCGCCGAGCGCGGCCACACCGTGGTCCCGTCCTCGCCGCTGGTGCCGCGCAACGACCCCACCCTGCTGTTCACCAATGCGGGCATGGTCCAGTTCAAGAACCTGTTCACCGGCGCCGAAAAGCGCCCCTACAGCCGCGCCACCACGGTGCAGAAATGCGTCCGGGCCGGCGGCAAGCATAATGACCTGGACAATGTCGGCTACACCGCCCGGCATCACACCTTCTTCGAGATGCTGGGGAATTTCTCCTTCGGCGATTACTTCAAGGAAGAGGCGATCAAGTTCGCCTGGGATTTCACTTCCAAAGTCGTGGGCCTGCCCAAGGACAAGCTGCTGGTCACGGTCTATCCCACCGACGACCAGGCACGGCAGTTGTGGAAAAAGATCGCCGGCTTTTCCGACGACAGGATTATCGGCCATGAGAGCAATCTCTGGGCCATGGGCCCCACCGGGCCGTGCGGCTATTGCTCGGAAATCTTCTACGACCAGGGCTCGTCCGTGGCCGGCGGCCCGCCGGGCAGCCCGGAAGAAGACGGCGACCGCTTCCTGGAATTCTGGAATCTCGTCTTCATGCAGTTCGAGCAGGTGGACGAGAACACCCGCCTGGACCTGCCCAAGCCCTCCATCGATACCGGCATGGGGCTGGAGCGCATCGCCGCCATCCTGCAGGGGGTCACCAACAACTATGATGTGGACCTGTTCCGCCACCTGATCGCGGCTTCGGAATCGGCCAGCGGCGTGGCCAGCACCGGCGAGGCCACTTTCAGCCACCGCATCATTTCCGATCACCTGCGCGCCACTTCCTTCCTGATCGCCGATGGCGTGCTGCCCTCCAACGAAGGCCGCGGCTATGTGCTGCGCCGGATCATGCGCCGCGGCATGCGCCACGCGCATCTGCTGGGCACCAAGGACCCCCTGATGCACCGGCTGGTGCCGGCGCTGGTGGGCGAGATGGGCTCGGCCTATCCCGAACTCAAGCGCAGCGAGCCCCTGATCGCCGAAACCCTGAAGCTGGAAGAAATTCGCTTCCGCGAGACCCTGGCGCGCGGCCTCAAGCTGCTCGACGAAGCCAGCACCGGCCTGAACAAGGGCGACCAGCTCAAGGGCGATGTCGCCTTCAAGCTTTACGACACTTACGGCTTTCCGCTGGACCTGACCGAGGAATCCTTGCGCGCCCGCGGCGTCAGTGTGGACACCGATGGTTTCTCGGCCGCCATGCAGAAGCAGAAACAGGAAGCCCGCGCCTCCTGGACCGGCAATGCCGACGCCGCCAGCGAAGCCAAATGGTTCGCGGTGCTGGATGAAGTCGGCCGCACGGAATTTCTGGGCTATGACACCGAGGAAGCCGAAGGCGTGGTGCTGGCCATCTTCAAGGATGGCGGCCGGGTGATGGGCGCTGCCGCCGGCGAGGCGGTGGAGATCGTCACCAACCAGACACCCTTTTATGGCGAATCCGGTGGCCAGGCCGGCGACAGCGGCCATATCCAGTCCGCCAAGGCCAAGGGTCAGGTCACTGACACCCAGAAGAAATTGGGCGCGCTGCATATCCATAATGTGCGTCTGACCGAAGGCAGCATTGCGCCGGGCGATGCGGTCGACTTGAAAGTGGATACCGAACGGCGCCGCGCCACCCGCGCCAATCACAGCGCCACGCATCTGCTGCATGCCGCGCTCAAGCGCGTCCTGGGCAGCCATGTCAGCCAGAAGGGCTCGCTGGTGAATGCCGAGCGGCTGCGCTTTGACTTCTCCCATCCCAAGCCGGTGTCGCCGGAGGAACTGGAGCGCATCGAGGCGCAAGTGAACGAAGTGATCCGCCAGAATTCCGACACCTCCACCCGCCTCCTGCCGACCGACCAGGCGATCGCGGCCGGCGCCGAAGCTTTGTTCGGCGAGAAATACGGCGATGAAGTGCGGGTGTTGAGCATGGGCACCGACCTCGGCGCCGGCAAATCTTATTCGGTGGAATTGTGCGGTGGCACCCATGTCCACCGCCTGGGCGATATCGGTCTTTTCACCATCCTGGGCGAAAGCGCCGTGGCCGCCGGGGTGCGGCGCATCGAGGCGCTGACATCCGAACATGCCCGCCGCTATCTGTCGGGCCAGGCGGGCATCGCCCGCGAGGCGGCGTCCGCCATCAAGACCCCCATCGGCGAATTGTCGGCGCGGGTGACGCAGCTTTCGGAAGAACGCCGCAAGCTGGAACGCGAACTGGCGGAAGCCAAGAAACAACTCGCTCTGGCGGGTCCGGCGCAATCGGGCGGCGATACCTCCGAAACCATTTCGGGCGTCAACGCCGTGCTCAAGCTGGTCGAAGGAGTCAGCCCCAAGGATCTCAAAAGCCTGGCCGATGGCGCCAAGCAGCAGATCGGTTCCGGCGTGGTGGCCTTTGTCGCCGTGGCGGACGGCAAGGTGTCCATCGTGGCCGGCGTCACCGACGACCTGACATCGCGCATCAGCGCGGTGGACCTGGTACGGGTGGCGGCGGAGGCCCTGGGCGGCAAGGGCGGCGGTGGCCGTCCTGACATGGCGCAGGCGGGCGGGCCGGACAATGGCAATCCGCAAGCAGCGCTGGACGCGATCAAGAAGAAGCTGGGCGAACTCGCGCCGGCTTGACCCATTGTCATTCCCTCGCAAGCGGGAATCCATTTCGCCGCGCGCACCAAGCCCAACCATGGATGCCCGCTTTCGCGGGCATGACAAAAAGGCTTAAGCGATAATGTCCGGCAGCAGTCCGTTGTTGATCTCGGTGATTTCGTCTTTCAACTGAAGCTTGCGCTTCTTCAGCCGCGCCAGCGCCATGGGGTCGGCATTGTCCGATTGCGTCATGGCGTCGATGGCCGTGTCCAGGTCGCGATGCTCCTGGGTGAGCTGGGTCAGCTTGGCGCGCGCGGCGACTTCATTGGGGCCGACAACGCCGGTCATGATTTCTTCTTTCGGCGGCCCTTGGCCAATTCCTCGCCCCAGCGCTTCACATCCGGCCAGTCATGGCCGAACAGGTCCAGGCAGCGCCCCACCATCTGGTCCACCAGATCGGAAAGCGTTTTCGGTTCGGCATAGAAGGCTGGGACGGGCGGCAGGATAATGGCGCCCATTTCCGCCAGCGCCGTCATGGTGCGCAGGTGCCCCAGATGCAGCGGCGTCTCGCGCACCATCAACACCAGCGGCCGGCGTTCCTTCAGCATCACGTCGGCGGCGCGGGTCAAAAGACTGGTGGTCACGCCGGTGGCGATCTCGCTCATGGTGCGCACGCTGCACGGCGCCACGATCATGCCCTTGGTCTTGAAGCTGCCGCTGGCGATGGGCGCGGCGATGTCGCCGATTGCGTAACTGTAATCCGCCTTGGCGGCGACTTGGCGGGGCGACAATTTTGTTTCGTAGCCGATGGTCATTTCCGCGGGCTTGGTCATAACCAGATGCGATTCTATCCCCAACTCCCGCACCGCTTCCAGCAGGCGGATTCCATAGGCCACGCCAGAGGCACCCGACAGGCCAATAACCAGCCGTTCCGCTTTGTCTTTTGGGTTCCCGTTCCTGCTCATGGGCCACCCGTTACCACTTCTTAAGGCAAGCACAAAGAGTTTCGGTTCCCACCCCTTTTGGGGATGACAGGCTGGGCGTTTGGTGCTTCACTTTTCGGGCCAGGCGCGAGCCAAGTGGTAGCGCCAGCCGACCGAAATCCAATGATGAGGTGCATGCATGGCGCTACAAGGACACATTAATCATCTGTCCAACCAGCATAAAAAAATCCAGGACATCATCGAGAACGAGATGTCCAATCCCGACTGGGACGAGATCCGGGTCGTGGCGCTGAAAAAGCAAAAGCTTCGAATCAAGGACGAGCTCGAACGGCTGAGAAGCGCCGTTCACTGAGCCGCTAGCGTCCCCAGCCGGCCGCGCCAGGCGCGGCCGGGGGATCGCTCACAATTTTTTCGCCATTTCGCGCAGCAGGAACTTCTGAATCTTGCCCGTCGAGGTTTTCGGCAGCTCCGAAAACACGATGGTGCGCGGCAGCTTGAATTTCGCCAGCCGCTGCTTCGCGAAATCGGCGATGTCCGTTTCGCTGACCTTGGCGCCGGGGCGCAGTTCGACAAAGGCGCAAGGATGCTCGCCCCATTTTGTGTCGGGCCGCGCCACCACCGCCACGAACATCACGGCCGGATGCTTGGCGATGGCGTCTTCCACTTCGATGGAGGAAATATTTTCGCCGCCGGAAATGATGATGTCCTTGCTGCGATCCTTGAGCTGGATATAGCCGTCCGGATACATCACCCCCAGGTCACCGGAATGAAACCAGCCGCCTTTCAGCGCGTCCTTGGTGGCCGTAGGGTTCTTCAGATAACCCTTCATCACGATATTGCCGCGGAACATCACCTCGCCGATGGTCGCCCCGTCGGCGGGCACCGGTTTCATGGTCTTGGGGTTCAGCACCGCCAGCTCTTCCAGCGGGGCATAGCGCACGCCCTGGCGCGCTTTCTTGGTGGCGCGGGCCGGCGCGCTCAGCGCATTCCATTCCTCGTGCCATTCATTGACCACGGCGGGGCCATAGACCTCGGTCAGGCCATAGACATGCACCACCTCGAAACCGGCATCGGCCATCGCCGCCAGCACCGCTTCGGGCGGCGGCGCGGCCGCGGCCATGAAGCGCACTTTCTGCGGAAAGCTTTTGCGCTCGCTGTCTGAGGCATTGACCAGGGTGCTCATCACAACGGGCGCGCCGCACAGATGGGTGACGCCATGTTCGGCCAGCGCCTCGAAGATGGCGCCCGCCCGCACCCAGCGCAGGCAGACATGGGTGCCCGCCACCGCCGACAGCGACCAGGGCATGCACCAGCCGTTGCAATGGAACATGGGCAAGGTCCAGAGCAGCACGGGATGCTCGACCATGGTGCCGGCCAGGGCATTGCCGTAGCACATCAGGGCGGCGCCACGATGGTGATAGACCACGCCCTTGGGGTTTCCCGTTGTGCCGGAGGTATAGTTCAGGGCGATGGCGTCCCATTCATCGTCCGGCATGCGCCAGACAAATTCCGGATCGCCGCTCTTAAGGAATTTCTCGTAATCGATCTTGCCCAGCCGCGCGCCGGTTTGGGCAAACTCCTTGTCGTCATAGTCAATCACCAGCGGTTTTTTCTTTAGCCGTGACAATGCCTCTTTGACGGTTGCGGAAAATTCGCGGTCGGTGATCAGGATCTTGGCCCCGCTATGTTCCAGCATGAAGGCCAATGCCGCCGGGTCCAGTCGCGTGTTGAGGGCGTTCAGCACCGCCCCCAGCATGGGGACGCCATAATGGGCCTCCAGCATGGGCGGGGTGTTGGCCAGCATCACCGCCACCGTGTCGCCTTTGCGGATGCCCTGTTTGGCCAGTGCCGAAGCCAGGCGGCGGCTGCGGGCATAAAAGGTGGCGTAGTCTGTGCGCTGCCGGCCATGGATGATGGCGGTGTGCTTGGGAAAGGTCCTGGCGGCGCGCTCCAGGAAGGACAGCGGCGTCAGGGGCTGGAAATTGGCGCGCCCGCGCTCCAGCCCCGCTTCAAACGGCTTTGTGACGATTTTGCGCGCGGGTTTGCTTTTGGTTTTTTTGGCGGCCATGCCCGGCACGCTAGAGAAAGCCGGATTTGGCGGCAAGCGGAGACGATGCTAGAAGGCCCGGCTTTCCAAGCAGGATTCTTATGACGTTCGTGGACAAACCGGAAAAGCGCGGCCTCATCCGGACGGTGTATGACTGGATGATGCGCAATGCCACCGGGCGTAATGCCTGGGCGGCGCTGGGCGGCCTCACCTTCGCCGAAGCATCCTTCTTCCCGATTCCCACCGACATCATGCTGATCCCCATGGTGATGGCGGACCGCAAACGGGCATGGGCGCTGGCGGCCTGGTGCACCCTGTGGTCGGTGCTGGGCGGCGCGGCCGGCTATGCCATCGGCGCCCTGCTGTTTGATTCCCTGGGCCAGTGGCTGATCGGCCTTTATCACATGGGCGACGACCTCGCCCAGTTCCAGCAATGGTATGCGACCTACGGCGCCTGGGTGATCATCGCCAAAGGGTTCAGTCCGCTTCCCTACAAGCTGGTGACCATCGCATCGGGCTTTGCCCATTACAGCTTTGCGATGTTCATGATCCTGTCGGTGCTCACCCGCGGCGGCCGCTACTTCCTGGTCGCGGGCCTGCTCTACTGGAAAGGCGATGTGGCGCGCCGCTTCATCGAGAAGCGGCTGGAAGCCACGCTCCTGACCTTCCTGGCGGTGGTTGTCGCCGGAATCGTCGCGGTCAAATACCTGTTCTGATCAGTCCTGTTCGAGCTCGCTCGACAGCGCGTAGTCGTCCGGCGCGGGTTCGCCCTGCGACGGCGGGTCTTCGTGCGGCGGCAGTTCGGTGGGCGTTTCGGCCGGTTCGCCCGCAGACTCAGTGACAGCGGCTGCGGCGCCGGTGGTTTCCGAAATGCTCTTCAGCGAGGCGCCCTTGCGGGCGGCGCGCTTCTCGGCGCGTTCGCGCTTGGCGTTGACGCGGCTGACCGCCAGGTCCAGTTCCAACTGCGAGCACAGCCCCAGGGTCACCGGATCCACCGCCTTGATGTTGGCTGCGTTCCAGTGCGAACGCTCGCGGATCTTGGCGATGGTCGCCTTGGTGGTGCCGATCAGCTTGATGATGTCGCTGTCGGAAAATTCCGGATGGTTGCGGATGATCCAGTACACCGCATCGGGCTTGTCCTGGCGCTTGGACACCGGCGTATAACGCGGGGCGCGCTTCTGGCGCACGTTCGGCATCTTGTGCTTGGGCGCCGCCATCTTCAGGCGCTTCTTGGGATCCTTTTCCGCGTCGGCGATCTGCTCGCGGGTGAGCTGGCCGGTGGC
>CANJJD010000053.1 GCA_947474645.1 Alphaproteobacteria bacterium
CACTACAACACCGTCCGGCCGCACTCATCCCTGGGATATCGGCCACCCGCACCGCTGGCATTCAGCCCTGTCCCACCACCTCTGGATCAGGCGGCGGCGATGCAATAGTCTCTCTATGCCGGTGGTACAAAATATCCGTCAGGTCACGGAGCCGGAGAAAATTCCCATGCGCTGGCCGGCGCAGCAGGTGGCGAAGGCGTTGAGGGCGCGCACGCCCAGATCCAGTTTCTTGCCGACGCGGCCGCGGCGCGTGGCCGGCGGCGGCGCGGCCTTCACGGCATAGGGCGTCATGCCCATGGCCAGCGGGCCCTTGCCGTCCATCGGCTGGCCGAAGCCGTCAATCACCCGGCCCAGCCAGGCCGTCGAAGGATAGATGGATACCGGACGGTCCTCGAAATCGGCGCGGGCGCCCAGGGTGATTCCGTCCAGCGGGCCCAGCGGCATGACCAGGGCGCGGCCGTCGCGAAAGCCGATCACTTCGCAGGGAATAACCTTGCCTTTTCCGATACTTATGCGGCACTGGCCGCCCAGGCTGACGGCGCCTTGGGCCCCCGTCACCTCCACCGCCAGCCCCTCGAGCCGGCCAAAGCGGGTCAGGGTGGGAATGGCTTCGATTTTCTTGAGCAGAGCGCGCATGAAAGCCTGTGTTTTAGGGCTTTTTTCGAGACCCGGGACATATTTCGAAGGGCTTTCTGCCCTTCCGTGCGCCCATCTTGAGGCCAAGGATTTAAATGGCGGTAAACTTAACAAAGCGAATCAAGGGCCTTAGCCGGGTCCCAGGTCCTTTCCCGCCCTTAATCCGGGATGAGGAAGGACTGAAACCGGGGCCGGTTGTTAAAGCTGCTGTTAACTATTTGAGCTTACCGTCCGGTAACTGGTTAACCGTCCCTGCACCATGCGGGGCCGTCCGGAACGTTAAGAGAGGGGCCTGACATGCGCGTACTCCTGATCGAAGACGACAGCGCCATGGCGCGCAGCATCGAACTGATGCTCCGCAGCGAAGGCCTTAACGTCTACACCACCGATCTCGGCGAAGAAGGGATCGATCTGGGCAAGCTCTATGATTACGACATCATCGTGCTGGACCTGCAGCTTCCCGACATGTCGGGCTTCGAAGTCCTCAAGGCCCTGCGCGTCGCCAAGGTGCAGACGCCGGTGCTGATCCTGTCCGGCAACGCCATTGTCGAAGCCAAGGTCAAGGCGCTGGGCTTCGGCGCCGACGATTACATGACCAAGCCCTTCCACAAGGACGAGCTGGTCGCCCGCATCCAGGCCGTGGTCCGCCGTTCCAAGGGCCACAGCCAGTCGGTCATCACCACCGGCAAGCTCACCGTCAACCTGGACGCCAAGACCGTGGAAGTGGACGGCGCCCGCGTCCACCTGACGGGCAAGGAATACCAGATGCTGGAGCTGCTTTCGCTCCGCAAGGGCACCACCCTGACCAAGGAAATGTTCCTCAATCATCTTTATGGCGGCATGGACGAGCCCGAGTTGAAGATCATCGACGTCTTCATCTGCAAGCTGCGCAAGAAGCTGGCCGCCGCCACCGAAGGCGCCAATTACATTGAAACCGTCTGGGGCCGCGGCTATGTGCTGCGCGATCCCAATGGCGAGGAAATCGTCCAGGTCGCTTAAGCGATTTGGGTTTGAATGGAAAAAGGCGCCCTCGGGCGCCTTTTTTATTCTACTGCGTGCAATCCAGCAGCTTGCCGTCCAGGCTGGAGCCGATCAGCAGCCGCCGTCCGACAGAGACGCCCACACTGGCGCCCGCCATCTCGCTGCCGTTATTGGCATAGACCTGGGCAACCTGCTGCGGCACGCCGTTGAGCAGGCTGACGCGGAAGATCTGCGACGTGGTGCGCTTCGCCGGATCGGCCGCGAAGGCGCGCCAGTCCATCAGATTGGCATGGCCCGCCACCAACAACTGGCCTTGGCCATCCAGGCTGAGTTTTTCCGGGCCCGTGCCCAGCAACAGGTTGCCGTCCTCGGTCAGGTCGCCGCTGAAGATTTCGCGGGTAAAGGTGGTGAGCGAACGGCTGAGTACGCCCCCCACCACCAGATGGGTGCCGCCGCCGGTCAGGATCAGGCTGCGGGTGCCGTAAAGCCCGTCCGCCACTTCCTTGAACACCGTGCCATTGAAATACAGCACGTTGCCGCCCGGAATGATGCCGTAGGTCTGGGGAATGTGGAGCAGCGGGTTCTTGCCCGCCGTACCGTTGGCGACATAGAAGCTGACCGGACTGGCCACCGCCACGTCCTGCGGGTTGATCAGCATGCCGCCCGCGATGGTGCCCTGCGCCACCAGCGCGGGCGTACCCGCCGGGTCGGTCACTTCAAAACTGTCGATGCTGAACTTGCCCGTTCCGCGCCGGTTCACCGCCATCAGGAACAGGCCCGTGCCGTCCGGCGAGTGGTAAAGCCCCAGCCCACGCGGATGAAAATCGCGCGGCGCTCCGGTGAGCTTGCGCAAAGTCCCGCCCGCCAGCGGCAAGGCATAGATGCCATCCGCCGCGCCGGGCCCGCGCGAACTGGCCACCGAAACAAAGGCCATGCCGTTCGCGGTCTCGATGTCCTGCACCCCGGGCACCGTAGCGGCGACTTTGCAGACACCAGCAAAGCCCGTGTTGACCGAGGAAAACACGCCATTGGACCAGACACCGCGCACCAACGCGCTGACCAGGGCGACAAAGGCCAGCATGCCCAGGGCCCTGCCGATGCGCCGGGGCCGCTGAAGCCTCATGGCGTTTGCGCGAATTGCAGCGAGGCCAGGCGCGCATAAAGCCCGCCGCCGGCCATCAACTCGGCATGGCTGCCTTGCGCCACCACCTTGCCCTCGTCCATCACCACAATGCGCTTCAGGCGCTGGATGGTGGAAAAGCGATGCGCGATCACCAGGGTGGTGCGGCCCACCATCAGGTTGGCCAGCGCGGTCTGCACCAGCCGTTCATTTTCCGCATCCAGCGCGGATGTCGCCTCGTCCAGCAGCAATAGCGGGGCATCGCGCAGGATGGCGCGGGCGATCGCCAAACGCTGGCGCTGGCCGCCGGACAGGGTCACGCCGCGCTCGCCCACCAGCGTGTCGAAACCTTGCGGCAGCTTGTCTATGAACTCGCTGGCGGCGGCGGCATCGGCGGCGGCGCGTAGCTGTTCGTCGGTGGCCTCCTCGCGGCCATAGCGGATATTGGCGGCGATGCTGCCGGAGAAGATCACCGGCTCCTGTGACACCACGGCGATCTTCTGGCGCAATGCCACCGGATCGAGCTGGGTGATGTCCACGCCGTCGAAACGGATGCCGCCGCCCTGGGCATCGAAAAAGCGCAGCATCAACTGAAAGACGGTGGACTTGCCCGCGCCGCTGGGGCCCACCAGCGCCACCGCCTCGCCGCCCGCCACATCCAGCGAAAAACCGTTCAGCGCCTTGAAGTCAGGCCGGGTGGGATAGCGGAAAGTGACGTCCTCGAACCGCACCGCGCCGCTGGCTTTTGCCGGCAGTTGCAGCGGACTGGCGGGCGGGCGGATCGCCGGCACTTCGTGCAGCAATTCCATCAGCCGCTCGGATGCGCCGGCGGCGCGCTGCAGGTCGCCCCACACTTCCGACAGGGCGCCGACGCCGCCGCCGGTCAGGACGCCATAGAAGATGAAGGCCACCAACTGGCCCGCCGAAACATGCCCGCCGATGAAATCGTGCAGCCCGATCAGCCCGACGGTTGCGAGCCCAGCAAAAGCCGTGAAGATGGCGATGGCGGTGAGGATGGCGCGCGCCAGGGTGCGACTCTTGGCGTAATCGAAGGCGCGCTCCACCGCTTCACCGAAGGCGCGGCGCTCGTAATTTTCCTGGGTGAAAGCCTGCACCGTGGATACGGCGTTCAAGGTCTCGGCGCCGCGGGCGGCAGTGTCGGCGATGGAATCCTGGCTGGCGCGGGAAAGCTTTCGCACCCAGCGGCCGAACAGCAGCAGCGGCAGCAACACAACCACCACCGCGCCCACCACCAAAAGCGTCAGCTTCACGCTGGTGAAGAACATCAGCGCCAGCCCGCCCGTCAGGGTGACCAGGTTGCGCAGCGCCATGGAGGCGGACGAACCCACCACCGTCTGGATCAGGGTCGTGTCCGCGGTCATGCGCGACAGGACTTCGCCGGTGCGGGTGACTTCGAAGAATTGGGGCGACAAGCCCAGCACATTGTCGAACACCGCCTTGCGGACATCGGCCACCACCCGCTCGCCCAGCCAGGTGACGGCATAGAAGCGGGTGGCCGAGGCCAGGCCCAGCACGGCGGCGGCAATGATGAAGGCGGCATAGAAGCCGGTCAGGGCATGGGCCTGGGTGGCGGAGAAGCCCCGGGCATCAATCAGGCCCCGGGCGAACTGGGGCAGGATCAGGGTGGCAGCCGAGGAGGTGACCAGGGCCAGCACGGCCACCAGGATTCGCCCCCGATAGGGCCGCAGGAAGGGCGCCAGGGCCCGGAGCGGGCCTAAGGACTTGGCTTTGGGCCTGCCCGCCGCCACGCGGGCGGTTTCCTTGGAAAAATCGCTGTCACCCCTGGCCAATGCGGGCCGCCTTTTTGTTAACCCCCGGCTGTATATAGGGGCACCGGGCCGCCGCCAAAGGAACTATTGCCGCGAGTTCCGCTTGTCTGGGCCGGAACCCTTTCGTATAAGCCCCGCCTCGCGCGCCCGTCGGAAATGGGCCGCGCCCGAACAGAAGGTACGCGTCATGAAAAAGGGCATCCACCCGGACTACCACTTTGTCGAAGTTCAGTTGAACGACGGCACCACCTACAAGACGCGCACCACCTATGGCACCGCGGGCCAGAAGGTGACCCTGGACATCGACCCCACCACCCATCCGGCCTGGACCGGTGGCGACGCCAAGCTGATGGACCGCGGCGGCAGACTTACCCGTTTCAACAAGAAATTCGCTGGCTTCGTTAAGGCGTAACTGTACGCCTGACCGTCGCTACGCTGTCGCTAGCGACCAACAAGAAGTTCGCTGGATTCGTGAAGGCCTAAGGGTCTTTCGACCGAATACCAAAACGCCGCCGGTTTCCGGCGGCGTTTTTGTTTCTACTTGCCGCCGAAGGCCTGGGCGAGCGCGTCCATCTGGCCGCGCGCGCCGGAGGAAGGCGCTTCGCCCTCGCCAAACAAAATATCGTCCAGCCGGGCGATACGGCGATAAAGGCTGTCGCTGCGCGACAGAAGATCCTTCAATTCGGTTGGCAACGGCGCGACGTCTTCGGCGCAGCTCCCCAGGCAGATTTCGCGGCTGCCCAGGCGGTAGCGGTCATTCAGGGCATCATCGCGTTCCATGTCGCCGTCGCGCACCGCGCGCTGCACCAGGAGCCAGCTTGCCGCCTGCATCAGGCGGGTGGTGACGCGCATGCTTTCGCCGGCATACAGCATCGCCGCCTTGCGCGGCAGGACGCGGGCTTCCTCGCGGCCCTTGCCGTCCAGATAGCGCGCGGTTTCTTCCACCAGCGCCATGCCTTCATCGAAGGTCTTGTCGAACATGGCCGAGTCGGTGAAGGACTCCGGTTCTGTCTGGTTGCTCAGCATTTGGTCCCCGCACAGCGCGTTTTTTGAATTTGTGGCGGGACGCTAGCAAGCTCAGGCGCAGCCGCAAAGCAGATTGGTTGGTAAACGGCCCCGATATCGGGGCTTATGCTTATTCCTGCTGTGCAAATTAACACATTCACTTTTTGAAAAAGCTTTCCGCCGCGCTTTTGGTGGCGTTGCGGGCCTTTACCGCCGCCGCGCAGCGGGCGATTTCCTCCTCCAGCCGGGCAATGCGCTTTTCCAGCTCATGCGCCGACAAGGTGGAAATATCCTCGCCCAGCACGATGTCGGGAAGCTTCTTGCGGGGCTCGTCCAGGTCCATGGCGCTAACCTTCGTTTCCCGTTTAGTCTGTGCCCCGCGGGAAAACGGCGCAAGCGATGAACGTTGTTCATGTTGAAAATCCGGGCCGAGAGTACCGGCTGACATTGGGTCAGGAACAACGTCCGGTGCCCGGTCCCGGTCAGGTGTTGATCCAGGTGGCGGCCGCGGGGCTGAACAATGCCGACCTGTTGCAGGGGCGTGGGCTTTATCCGCCGCCGCCGGGCGCATCCCCCATCCTGGGCATGGAAGTGTCCGGCACGATTGCGGAACTGGGCGCTGGGGTCAGCGGCTGGAATAAGGGCGAAGAGGTTTGCGCGCTGCTGCCGGGCGGCGGCTATAGCGAATATGCGCTGACCGATTCAGGTTCGTTGCTGCCGGTGCCCGGCAGCGTCAACCTGATCGAAGCGGCGGGTTTGCCCGAAGCGGCTTTCACCGCCTGGACCAACATCATGGATACCGGGCGGTTGGCGCCGGGCGAAACGCTGCTGATCCATGGCGGCACCAGCGGCATCGGCAGCCTCGCCATCCAGATTTTCGCCGCGCGCGGGCACACCATCTTCACCACCGCCGGCAGTGACGAAAAATGCCAGGCGGCGCGCGGCTTCGGCGCGGCGCGGGCTATCAATTACCGCAAAGAAGATTTTGTCGAAGTCATCAAGGCCGAGACAAAGGGCAAGGGCATGGACGTGATCCTGGACATGGTCGGCGGCGATTATATCCAGCGCAACATCGCGGCTGCCGCGCCTTGGGGCCGCATCGTCAATATCGCCTACCAGAATGGCTTCAAGACCGAAGTGGATTTTGCAGCCGTCCTGACCAGGCGCCTCACCTTGGCGGCCACCACCTTGCGTGGTCGCACACCAGAGCAAAAGCGCGCCATCCGCGATGCGCTGCTGGGCGAGGTCTGGCCCCTGGTTGGAACCCGGATCAAGCCGGTGATCGCCCGCACCTTCCCCTTGGCCGAGGCGCAAGAAGCCCACCAATTCATGGCCAAAACCGGCCATATCGGCAAAATTCTTCTCCAGATGGCGTGAAAGCCTTTGCGGTCCCGGGGCGGCTTCGCTAAAAGACCGCATTCCTCGAAAGGATTAACCTGACGAGGGGCGGCGGGCCCGGATACGGCCCCCGCTCAACGGGAGAGAATTATCATGGCCGTCGAACAAAAGCCCCTGATGCCCAAGGCCACCGCCGTCTGGCTGGTGGACAATACCGGTCTGTCCTTTGAACAGATCGCGGACTTTTGCGGCCTGCATCCGCTGGAAGTGAAAGGCATCGCCGACGAAGACGTCGCCAAGGGCATCAAGGGCCAGGACCCGGTCGCCACCGGCCAGCTCACCCGCGA
>CANJJD010000054.1 GCA_947474645.1 Alphaproteobacteria bacterium
CCATCGTGGGCAAGAACGCCTTCAGCCATGAGTCCGGCATCCACCAGGACGGCATGCTGAAGAATGTCGAGACCTACGAAATCATGCGGCCCGAGGATGTGGGGGTGAACGCCACCTCCCTGATGCTGGGCAAGCTGTCGGGCCGCCATGCCTTCAAGGACAAGCTGGAAAGCATGGGCTATGTGCTGGAAGCCGAGGCGTTCGAGGACGCCTTCAAGCGCTTCAAGGACCTGGCCGACAAGAAAAAGCACGTGTTCGACGAGGATATCGCTGCCCTGGTGGACGACGAGATGAGCCGCGGCCAGGACACGATCTCGATCAAGGCGCTCAGGGTGGAATCGGGGACCGGGATCATCCCGGTGGCCTCGCTGACCCTGGATGCGGCCGGCGTGGTCAAGAGCGTGACGGTGAGCGGCGACGGTCCGGTGGACGCCATCTTCATGGCGATCCGCGAGGCCTATCCCCACACCGCCACCTTGCAATTGTTCCAGATCAGCGCCGTCACCGAGGGCACCGATGCCCAGGCCCAGGTCAGCGTGAGGCTGGAGGAAAATGGCCGCACTGTTACCGGCAAGGCGTCGGACACCGACACCATGGTGGCTGCGGCCTATGCCTATGTGAATGCGTTGAACAAGCTGTTGGTGAAGCGCGAGAAGCAGGCGCCCGAAGCCCTGTCTGTCGCGCGATGATGCTTGTTGTACTGAAATAAGACGGCCGGCCCCGGAAAAGCGTCCCGGGGCCGGCTTTTAAAGGAACGGCGCTTGCAGGTTTTGGAATCGGCTTTCCAGGTTAGGGACAGGAATTAAGCATGTTCGGCAGTCTTCTTGGCGCGCTTTCGAGCGATATGGCCATCGATCTTGGTACGGCGAACACGCTGGTCTATGTCAAAGGCCGGGGCATCGTCCTCAATGAACCCTCGGTGGTGGCGACCATCTCCGGCCGCAACGGCAAGAAATCGGTTCGCGCGGTCGGCAACGACGCCAAGATGATGCTGGGGCGCACCCCCGGCAACATCGAGGCCATCCGCCCGATGCGCGACGGCGTCATCGCCGACTTCGAAGTCGCCGAGGAGATGATCAAGCACTTCATCCGCAAGGTGCATAACCGCCGCTCCTTCGCCAATCCCATGATCATCGTCTGCGTGCCGTCCGGCTCCACTGCCGTGGAACGCCGCGCCATTCAGGAATCGGCCTTGTCGGCCGGCGCCCGCCGCGTCTTTTTGATCGAGGAACCCATGGCCGCCGCGATCGGTGCAGGCCTGCCCGTTTCCGAACCCACCGGCTCGATGGTGGTGGACATCGGCGGCGGCACCACCGAAGTGGCGGTGCTTTCGCTGGGCGGCATCGTCTATTCGCGCAGCGTGCGCGTGGGCGGCGACAAGATGGACGAGGCGATCATCGCCTATATCCGCCGCCACCAGAATCTGCTGATCGGCGAAGCTTCATCCGAGCGCATCAAGAAGGAAATCGGATCTGCTGCGTTGCCGATGGATGGCAATGGCGTGACCATGGAAATCAGGGGCCGCGATCTTCTGAACGGCGTGCCGAAGGAAATCACCATCACCCAGCGCCATATCGCCGAAGCCCTGGCCGAGCCGGTGGGCGCGATCGTGGAAGCGGTGAAGGTGGCGCTGGAAGCCACCCCGCCGGAACTGGCCGCAGACATCGTGGACAAGGGCATTGTGCTGACCGGCGGCGGCTCGCTGCTGGCCAATCTCGACCAGGTGCTGCGCGATGAGACGGGCCTGCCGGTTTCCATCGCCGACGATCCTCTGTCCTGCGTCGCGCTGGGCACGGGCCGGGTGCTGGAAAACAGCAAGGGCATGCGGCACGTCCTGTCCACCGCTTTCTAATTCAGCGCGGGCAGGGGCCGCGTTCACATGGCGAATGCCTGGAAGATCGCACGCAAGAGCAATGCCCAGCTTCCGCTGGTCATCGTCATCGCGCTCGCGATCGTCCTGGTGCTGCTGGGCAAGGCGCAGAGCGGGCTGTTCGACAAGGCCCGCGTCCATATCACCGACATGATGGCGCCCCTGCTGCAAACGGCGCGCGCCCCCGTGGCGGGCTTTGACCGCTGGATGGGCTCGGTCACCGAGATTTTCTCGGTCTATGAACAGAATCTCAAGCTGAAGGAAGAAAATGCCCGCCTGCGCCAATGGCGCAACGTGGCCGTCGTGCTGCAGGGGCGGGTGACACGCTACCAGACGCTTCTGCATGCGGTGCCCGATCCCAAGATGAACGCGGTGCTGGCGCGGGTTATCGGCCGGGCCAACCGTCCCTTCCTGCAGACCATGATCCTGGATGCGGGGCGCCAGCACCACGCCTTGCCGGGCCAGGCGGTGATGGATGCGCGCGGCATGATCGGGCGCATTTATCTCACGGGCGCCCGCACCAGTTGGGTGATCCTGCTCACCGACATCAACAGCCGCATTCCGGTCACCATTTCCGCCTCGGCGGGCAACAACGGCAATGTCCAGGCGATGATGACCGGCGACAACAGCGCCTATCCCGTCCTGAACATGGTGTCCCATACCGTCGTCCTGCATGACGGCGACCAGGTCACCAGTTCCGGCGATGGCGGCTTGTTGCCGTCCGGCCTGCCCATCGGCACCGTGGTCAGCGATGGCGCCGGCGGCTGGCATGTGGCGCTTTTGGCCGATGCCGGCGCCAGCCAGGATGTCGAGATCCTGAACTTCTCCACGCCGCCGGAAATCCCGCCCGCCGCCGCGCAATTGCCGATGGAAGCCGCCGGCCTCAAGCCCCAGCCCTTGCAGCCGCCCGTCAGCACCGTGCCTGCGCCGGTGATCGCGGCACCTGCGCCGCCCAGGCCGGTAGCGCCCAAGCCTGTCGCCGCCGCGCCCGATGCGGCGGTGCCGGCCGAAGAAGATCTGGACCGCTAGCCATGGTCAGCCTGGAACGCGCCAGTTCAGCCCCCCGCCTGCGCTTCCTGGCCGCCCTGGTGCCGTTGTTGTGCGGGCTGATCTGCGTCTTCATCGCCAACATTCCCGTCTCGCTGCTGGCCGGGCTGGTGCCGTCGCCGCTGTTGGCGCTGGTGCCGGTCTATTTCTGGTGCCTTGTAAGACCCGACCTGATGACCCCGGCCGCCGCGCTGGTGATCGGCTTTGCCGAAGACCTGATGTCGGGCGGCCCGCCGGGGGTCTGGACCCTGGCCTTTGTGCTGACCTATGCCCTGGTGGCGCGCCAGCGCGACAGCTTTGCCGGCCTTTCCGGCCTGGCTGCGGTGCTGGGCTTTGCCGGGGCCTGTGCCTTTGCCTGCGCCGTGGCTTGGATCACGGTGGCGTCCTTGGCCTTCCTGACGCCGGGCCTGCATTTGCCGCCCCTGGCGCCCATCGTGGGCGAGCTTGTGATGACGGTGCTGTTCTATGTTCCCACCGCCTTGGTGGTGGGCTGGGTGCATCATAAGATGGTCGGCGCCTCCAGAGGCGACATCTGATGCCGCTGTTCGATAAAAAGGACAAAAGCCGCTACGCCACCTTCACCCGCCGTTCGGTGGGCATGGGCGCCGGCATGACGGCGGTGTTCGCGGTGCTGGCGGGGCGCCTCTACCAGCTCCAGATCCGCGACGGCGACCAATACATGGTCGAGGCCGAGGACAACCGTGTCTCCGAGCGCCTGATCGCGCCGCCGCGCGGCCGCATCATGGACCGTTTCGGCGTCGAGCTGGCCAACAGCCGGCGCAATTACCGCGTGCTGCTGGTGAGCGAACAGGCCACCGAAGGCGTCAAGGCGGCGCTGGAGACGATCGGCAAGGTGATCCTGCTCAGCGACCAGCAGAAGAAGAAGGTTTTGCACGACATCGCCATGAACAAGAAGTTCGTGCCGGTGCCGGTGGCGGAAAATCTCACCTGGGACGAATTCTCCCGCGTCAACCTGCATCTGCCCTACCTGCCAGGCGTGCAGTGCGATGTGGGCGAGACCCGCGATTATCCCTTCGGCAAAGAGCTGGTGCATGCACTGGGCTATGTCGCCTCGGTGTCGCCACAGGACCAGGAAAAAGACGGCGATCCGCTGATGAGCCTGCCGGGCATGCGCATCGGCAAGCGCGGCATTGAAAAGCAGTTCGACAAGGAAATCCGCGGCCAGGCGGGCGCGTCCCGCGTCGAGGTCAATGCCTATGGCCGCATCATCCGCGAGCTGGGCAAGGATGCCGGCGCGCCGGGCGAGGATATCTATCTCACCCTGGACCGCCAGGTGCAGGCGCTGGCCGCCCAGAAGCTGGGCGAGGAAAGCGCCGCGGTGGTGGTGATGGACGTGCACACCGGCGATGTCATCGCCCTGGCGTCCACGCCGGGCTTTGACTCCAACTGGTTCAATGTCGGCCTGTCAAACGCCCAGTGGAAAGACCTTACCACCAACGAATACAAGCCGCTGTTGAACAAGGTGATGGGCGGCACCTATCCGCCGGGCTCCACCTTCAAGCTGGCCTTGACGCTGGCGGCGGTGGAGGCGGGCATCGCCACGCCCGACTATCACGTCACCTGCGGCGGCGTGTACAATTTCGGCGGCCATGCCTTCCATTGCTGGAAGAAGCGCGGCCACGGCACCTTGAACATCCAGGGCGCGGTCCAGCACTCCTGCGACGTCTTCTTCTACGAGACGGCGCGGCGGCTGGGCATCGACAAGATCGAGGCGGCGGCGCGCAAGCTGGGCCTGGGCGCGCCCACCGGCATCGAACTGCCGGGCGAACGCGGCGGATTGATTCCCAGCCGCGAATGGAAGCAGAAGACTTACAACTGGGCCTGGCAGCAGGGCGATACACTCAGTGTCAGCATCGGGCAGGGCTATGTCACCACCACGCCGCTGCAATTGGTCCAGATGGCGGCGCGCGTTGCCAGCGGCAAGGCGGTCAGCCCTCGCATGGTCCATTCCATCGGTGGGCGCGTGATGCCGCGGCCCGCGGCGCCGCCGCTGGATTTCAGCCCCGAAGCGCTGCAGGTGCTGCGCGACGGCATGTTCAAGGTGATGAACGAGCCGGGCGGCACCGGCTTTTCCTGGCGCATCAACGAGCCGGGTTTCGAGATGGCCGGCAAGACCGGCACGGCCCAGGTGCGTGTCTATACCCGCGAGGAACATGCCCGCGGCGTGACCAAGAACGAGCATCTGGACTGGAAGATGCGCGACCATGCGCTGTTCGTCGGCTATGCCCCGGCGCATGATCCCAAATACGCCATTGTCAGCATCATCGAGCATGGCGCGGTGCCGGCGCATCCGCATGTCTCCACCGCCAGCGCTGTGATGCTGCTGTGCCAGCAGCGCGATCCGTCCCGGATGCCCGCCGCCTGGCCGCTGACCAATGCCGCCAGCGCCGCGCCGCCCAGGGTACAGGGCGCCGCCGAACCAGTGCCGCCGCAAGTCCTCAAGGCAGGCGGCTGATGGCGCTTCGTCCCTATGCCGCTGCCAAGCGCACCTTGTCCTTCGCCGACAAGCTGCTGGAAGTGAATTGGGGGCTGGTCCTTCTGATTTGCATGATCGGGCTGGCCGGCATCGCCATGCTCTATTCGGTGGCCAACTCCCATTTCCAGCCCTGGGCGCTGCGCCAGATGGGCCATTTCCTGCTGGGGCTGTTCGTGCTGCTGGCCGCGGCGGTGATCGACATTCGGGTGTGGATGAGCCTGGCCTACCCGGCTTACGCCGTGGCGCTGGCCTTGCTGGTGGTGGTGGACGTGGCGGGGCATGTGGGGATGGGCGCCCAGCGTTGGATTTCGCTGGGACCGCTGGACCTGCAGCCGTCGGAGCTGATGAAGATCGGTCTGATACTGGCGCTGGCCCGCTTTCTCCATGGCAAGAGTACCGAAGATGTCTCCCGGCCGATCCCGCTGGCCATCGCCCTGGCGATGATCGGCATTCCGGCCATCTTCGTGGTGCTGCAGCCCAACCTGGGCACCACCCTGATCATCGTCGCCGATGGCTGTTCGATGCTGTTCCTGGCCGGCCTGTCCTGGTGGTGGATCGCGCCGACCTTCGGCGCCGCGGTGGCATCGGTGCCGCTGGCCTGGCGCTTTGTGCTGCATGATTACCAGAAGGCGCGGGTGGAAACCTTCCTGGACCCGGGCTCCGACGCGCTGGGCAAGGGCTGGAACATCACCCAGGCCAAGATCGCCATCGGCTCGGGCGGGGTGGCAGGCAAGGGCTTCACCCAGGGCACCCAGAGCCGGCTGAACTTCCTGCCCGAAAAGCAGACCGACTTCATCTGGACCAGCTTCTGCGAGGAATTCGGCTTTGTCGGGGCGCTGGCCTTGCTGGTGCTGTTCGCGGTGATCATCTTCTATGGCGTGCAGACGGCGATGAGCGCCCGCAGCCAGTTCGGCCGCCTTCTGGCCATGGGCGTGATCCTGAACTTCTTCTTCTACATCATGATCAACGGCCTGATGGTGATGGGCCTGATCCCGGTGGTGGGCATTCCCATGCCACTTTTGTCCTATGGCGGCAGCGCCATGCTGACGGTGATGTTCGGATTCGGGCTGCTGATGAGCGTGCATATCCACCGCCAGGTGGAAATCCCGCGCCATTCCGGCGGCATCATCTAGGCCGGTTTTACGGCCCAAAATGCCCGGAAAATCCACCCACAGAGGTTCCCGCGAGGTTTCTGGACACAGGGGTTATCCCTCTGCTATGAGGCCGCTCCCCGGAAGGAAAACCAAGCCTTTCGGACGGTGTATGGGTGATTAGCTCAGTTGGTAGAGCAGCTGACTCTTAATCAGCTTGTCGTAGGTTCGATCCCTACATCACCCACCACTTTCCCCCCTGAAATCAGTGTCTTACAGTGCCTGCCATGAAACAGGTTTTGATTAGGGGCAAATGAACCGGACATTGACCGGACGCGCGGGAAAAACGGTTCAGGCCATGTGGAGTGCGCCGCCTTTAGTGACCTGACGGATATTTTGTACCACCGGCATAGAGAGACTATTGCATCGCCGCCGCCTGATCCAGAGGTGGTGGGACAGGGCTGAATGCCAGCGGTGCGGGTGGCCGATATCCCAGGGATGAGTGCGG